>NC_008570.1:2745500-3349000 GCF_000014805.1 Aeromonas hydrophila subsp. hydrophila ATCC 7966
GGCATCCGCCAGCGCCAACGGGTAGGTGCTGGTGAACCAGCCCAGGGTACGGCTCACGTCCAGTTCCGCATCGATGGCCTCGCGGCCGTGCCCTTCCAGCATCACGCAGTGACGGCTGCCGTAACCCTGCTCGTTCAGGGTACGGGTCAGTGCCGCCAGCAACAGGTCGGGCACCCGGGTGAAGTAAGCCTGGTTGGCGGTGTCGATGAGCCGGGCCGTGGTCTCCTGACTCAGTTGCAGCAGGCTGGCGGCGGCGCGGCCATCGGCGGCGCGCGCCGCTTCCAGCAGGTGACCCTGGCTGCCTTCCCCCTGAGCCAGCCAGAAGCCAAGCTGATCCTCTTCCCGTTTGGCGTAGGCCGCCAGCCCCTCGCCCCACTGGCGATAGCTGCTGCCCTTGGCGGGCAGCGGCTCACCCCTGCTCACCCGTGCCAGATCCTCGGCCAGAATGCGCCAGGAGACCGCATCGATGACCAGGTGATGGAAGGCGAGGAAGAGCCCCTCCACCGTCTCGCGCTCGCCCTCCCGCTCACCTTCCAGAGAGAGATTACGCAGGCGGGCCCAGGCCAGGGTATGGCCGCTGGCAGGGTCGAAATCTCCCTGCAGCTCGGTCAGGCGGGCCTGTAGCTCTATCTCATCGAGATTGGCGGCATCCAGAGTCGGCAGCGGCGGCAATGGCAGTTCGGCCAGGTAGCGCTGGCCGGTCGGGGTCACCGCCAGACGCAGGGCATCGTGGTGCTGGCGCAACGCATCCAGCCAGCCGCGCAGGGCCTCATCATCCACCCCGGCCGGCAGGCGCAGGATCACCCCCTGGTTCCAGTGACCGGACTTGGCAAAGCCCTGCTCGAAGAACCAGTGCTGAATGGGGTGGAGCGGGAACTCGCCGGTCAGGCTGCCCTGCTCGCTCCTGTGGCTGACCGCCTGCTGCTGGCCGAGCTGGCGGCAGAGGCGGCGCACCGTCTTGGCTTCGAACACGTCCTTCACGCTGCAGTGCAGTCCCGCATCCCGCAGCCGGGTGGTGAGCTGGATGCTGAGGATGGAGTCACCGCCCAGACGGAAGAAGTCATCCTCCACCCCGAGCGGTTGCTTGAGCACCCCTTGCCAGATGGCGAGCACGGTCTGCTCCAGTTCGTTTTGCGGCTCGCCCTTGCTCTGCTGCCAGACGATGGCGGGCAGGCGGCGCAAGTCCAGCTTGCCGTTGGGGGTGAGCGGCATCTCGGGCAGCCAGCAGAGGCGCGCCGGCACCATGTATTCGGGCAGGCACTCGCCGGCCCGCTGCAGCAGGGCATCCCCGTCGGGCTCCCTTGCCCCGGCCTGCAAACAGGCATAAGCGAGCAGGCGCCCCTCCTGCACCACCACCTTGATCTGGCGAATGACCGGGCACAATTCGGCGAGCCGGGTCTCTATCTCACCCGGCTCGATGCGATAACCGCGCAGCTTGATCTGCTCGTCTATCCGACCCAGATACTGGATGTTGCCATCGCGACGCAGCAGGGCCCGATCGCCGGTGCGATAGAGGCGATATGTGCGTTCCTCATTCGTTGCATCTAAGGCCAGCTCGATAAAGGCCTCCTGGGTGCGCTCCGGCAGATTGAGGTAGCCGCGGGCCAGCCCCAGCCCCGCCAGGCAGAGCTCGCCGGGGACCCCCACCGGGCAGAGGTTGCCCGCCTCATCCAGGATCAGCGCCTTCAGGTGGTTGACGGGTCGACCGATTGTGATGGGCGCCCCCGGGGTGAGCCGCGCGCAGAGCGCAGTGACGGTGCACTCGGTCGGGCCGTACATGTTGAACAGCGCCACCCGCTCTCCCCAACGCTCCACCAGGCTGCTCGGGCACGCCTCACCGCCAAAGCCGATGGCCTTGAGGGAACCGAGATCCGCCGCTGGCAGCAGGTTGGCGAGCAAGGCGGTCGGCAAAATCATATGGCTGGCACCACAAGCGATCGCGGCACCGATCACCCCCTCGCCCGGCTCGCCGAAGTGCAGGGCCGCGCCGCAGTACAGGGGCAGCAAGCTGGTCATGTTGCCGGCATCAAACGAGAGGGACATGCAGTTAAACATGGCGCCATTCTGATCAAGGGCGATCCGCTCACCGTGATCCGCCATCAGGTTGACCAGGCTGCCCTGCTCTACCATGACTCCCTTGGGCAGGCCGGTGCTGCCGGAGGTGTAGATGATCTGGGCCAGCATGGCGGCGTCCCGGGGCAGTGCGGGCGTGCTGGTTGACATCTTGTCCAGCGCCAGCTGGTGCAGGTTGTGGTATTCGGCAGTCGTGCCCGCCAGCGCCTCGCCAAGCCGCGGGTCCGGCACGCCACCCAGCACCAGGCTGATGGCTGCATCGCCCAGGATATGGGCCAGCCGCTCGGCGGGATAGGCAGGGTCGAGGGGTACATAGGCCGCCCCCGCTTTCCAGCAGGCGAGCAGGGCGATGACGAAGGCAACATCGCGTCTGGCCTGGATGCCGATGGCGGCGCCCGGGGTGACGCCCTGAGCCTGCAGCCAGTAGGCCAGCCGGTTGGCACGCACCTCCAGCTCGCCATAGGTCAACAATTGCGCACCGTCGCTGACCGCCAACGCGTCCGGGCACTTCCCAGCGCGCCGCTCGATATGACAGAGCAGGGTGTCACGGCTCAGGTAGTCCCGCGGCAGGTCGGCAAGCTGTGCGGCCAGCGCCGCCTGGTCGGTGCCCGCCTCCAGCGGCAGTTGCCAGATATCGGTCTCGGGGGCCGCCACCACGGCGCGCATCAGGTGCAGCAGGCGATCGGCGTAGGCCTGGATGGTCTCTCGCTCGAACAGGGCGGTAGCAAACAGCCAGTCCACCCTGACAGAGTCCATCAGCTCGGTCACCTTGACCGAGATGTCGGTCTTGGCCGGCAGCACCGGCGAGGTCTCCTCCACCAGCTGGCAGCCGGGGATGAGATCGTTGAAGTCCACCTTGGCCTGATAGACCAGCATGATCTGGAAGATGGGGTTGATGGCAGTAGTGCGATCGGCGCCGATGGCCTCGGCCAGCGCCTCGAAGCGGTAGAGCTGGTGATCGAAGGCCGCCAGATCCTCCTCCCGGCACTGCTGCAGATAGTCGACAAAGCTGGGCTTGCCGCTGAGTTGAGTGCGCAGCACCAGGGTGTTGACAAAAAAGCCCACCAGCGACTCGATCTCGTGGCGCTCGCGATAGGCGAGCGGGGTGCCGATCACCACCTCCTTCTCGCCGCTCTGGCGCACCATCAGCAATGCAAACAGGGCGTGCAGACCGATGAAGTTGGAGGTGCTGTGGCGTTGGCACAGGCGCTTGAAACTCTCCCACAGATCGTTGTCGATGGTGGAGAAGACCAGCTCGCCGCCGCTGTCCTGATGGGCCGGGCGCGGCTTGTCGAGCGGCAGACCGTGCACTTCGGGGCTGCCACCGAGCCGGTCGACCCAGAACGGTTTGAACTCGGCGTGATAATCGAGAAAACGGTCCGAGTTGAACCAGCGGGCATAGTCGATGTAGGTGAGCGGCAGCTCGCTCACCTGCAGGGGTTCGCGATTCTGGTGGGCAAGAAAGGCGCGCTTGAGATCCGCGAACATGTTCTTGACCGACCAGCCGTCGGAGATGATGTGGTGCTGGGTGATCAGCAGCACGTGCTCGCGGCTGCCCAGCCGAATAAGGTGTACCCGGCTCAGATCCCCCTGGGTCAGGGAGAAGGGGCGGCCTATCTCCTCGCGCACCCGGCGGGCCACATAGGCCTCGCGCTCGGCTGCGGGCTCTGCGCTCACGTCCTCAATCTGCAGCTTGAAGGGGGCGTGGGGCAGGATCTCCTGCGCCCCCCTGCCCGCCTCGTCCTTGATGAAGCGGGTACGCATGCTGGGGTGGCGGGCAAACAGGTGGTCGAAGGCAAACTCCAGCGCCGCCGTGTCCAGCTCGCCGCTCACCCTGAAGTAGACCGGCATATTGTAGAGGTGGGAGGCCTCCTCGTACTGCTCGATAAACCAGAGCCCGCTCTGGGACGACGAAAGCGGCCCCTGCCGGGCGCCCTCGGCGACGATAGGCGCCTCGAAGGCGGCGCGGGCCGCCAGGCAGCGCACCAGTTCATCCTTGTGGGCCTTGATGGTGGCGCCGATGGCAGGCGTCACCGCCTCCTTGCTCGACTGGGAGATAAGCTGGCCCTTGTCGTTCAGCGCCAGCTTCACCCCCTGCCGTTCCAGCTGTTTCAACAGCAAAATCATATTGTTCATCTGTTTCTCAAGCCTCAGGCACTCAGGGTGGCGCCGCCGTCGACGACCAGATCCTGCAGCGTGATGTGGCTGGCCAGATCCGAGGCCAGGAAGAGGACGGTATGGGCGATCTCCGCCGGGGTCGCTACCTTGCGCAGGGGGATGCCGAGCTTGAACTGCTCCGGCAACCCGGCAATGGTGCGGGCCATGGCCTCCTCGCTTGGCAGCATGCCGCGCAGCATGGGGGTATCCGTCGAGCCCGGCGACACCAGGTTGGCGCGCACGCCGAAAGGGGCCAGCTCCAGCCCCACCGTCTGGGTCAGGCTGGTGACCGCCGCCTTGGAGGCGCAATAGGCCGCCATCTGCATGCGCGGCACATGGGCGGCGTTGGAGCCGATGGTGACGATGGCACCGCGCCGCTGCTCCTTGAAGTGGGGCACCAGGGCCCGCAGCAGATAGAAGACCCCGCTGGCGTTGACCGTCATGCAGTCGTGCCAGTCATCATCGCTTAAGGTTTCGGTGGGGCCGAGGCGCAAGACCCCGGCCCCGTTCACCAGCACATCCAGCCCGCCGTCTGCCAGCAGCGCTGCGCAGCAGGCGTTGACCGCCTTCGAGTCGCCGATATCGAGCAGCCGGGTGGCATAGGGGTAGTCGGCTTCAAGAAACGCCAGGTCCAGCCCCACCACGGCGGCGCCGGCCGCCACGAACTGCGTCGCCACCTCGCAGCCGATGCCGCGCCCTGCTCCGGTCACCCAGACCCGCTTGCCAGTGAAATCAAACGCCATTTTTTGCTGATCCTTCGTCATCTTGCTCATCACCACACCATCTCCACGCTCTCTTCGTCCTCGGCAAGCAGGCCGTCGAGGAAACGGCAGAAGTCATCGAGGCGCGGGTGATCGAACACGTCGGAAACCTTGACCTGCACCCCGAACTCGGCGCCGAGCCGGTTGACTATCTGGATGGTCTGCAGGGACTGGCCCCCCAGTTCGAAGAAGTTGTCGGCGGGCGCCATGGTGGCGAGCCCCAGGATCTGCTGCCAGATGGCGCCGACCCGGTTCTCGGTCTCGCTGCCCAGGGTCAACGCTTCGCCCCCCGCCTGGTAGGCGGCCAGCAGGGCCTTGCGATCCAGCTTGTTGGAGCCGGTGCGGGGCAGCTGGTCATAGTGGCGATAGTCGGTGGGGATCATGGCGGCAGGCAGCACCCTGGCCAGCTGCGCCTTGATGACCCGGCTGTCGCGCTCCGGCCCCGCCACGAAGGCCACCAGCCGGCGCACGCTGCCGATGCTCACCCCCTGCACGCAGGCCTCATCCACCCCCGGCAGGGCCAACAGCTGGGCCTCCACCTCGCCGGGCTGGATGCGATAGCCGCTTATCTTGAATTCGTTGTCGCGCCGGCCGAGGTAGACCAGCCGGCCAGCCACCAGGCGCACCCGATCGCCGGTGCGATAGACGGGCATCAGCTCCGCGCCAACCCGCAGGGTGCCAAAGCTCCCTTGCACGCCCCCCACATAGCCATTGGCCAGCTGCGGGCCGAGCAGCACCAGCTCCCCCTCGTTGGCGGGTTGCTCCCCCGCCCCCAGAATGAGCGCCTGCATGCCGGGCAGCGGCAGGCCGATGGGTAGCTGGGCCTGGCTCGGATCTTCCTGCTGCAGCTCCTGAGTGGTCACCACCACTGTGGTCTCGGTGGGGCCGTAGGTGTTGAACAGGCGCACATCGGAGCGGCCCTGACGCTGCCACTGGGCCAGCTGCTCGGGATAGACCGCCTCGCCGCCGATGATGACGGTGGTAAGCTCGGCAGGAATGTGGGCCTGACCCGCCGTCAGCGCCACCACCCACTCATTCCAGAACGCGGTGGGCAGGTCGAGGTGGGTGATCCCCATCTGCTCCACCCCGGCCGCAAAGGCGGGCATGGATTCGAGCAGGGCGTCGGTGCGCAGCACCAGGGTGGCACCGGCGCTCAAGGTGGCGAACACCTCCTCGATGCTGGCGTCGAAGTTGAAGGGGGCGAATTGCAGCATCCGCGCGTCTTCATCCAGGTGATAGCGGCAGCGGGCGGCGGCGGCGAAGTGATCCAGCGCGCCGTGGCTGACCGCCACCCCTTTGGGCAGACCGGTCGAGCCCGAGGTGAACATCAGGTAGGCGACGGCGCGGCCGGCGGCTGGCTGGTTCAAGCGGTTATCGCTCACCAGATCCCCCGCCAACAGGGTGCGCCCCTCAAACAGGCTGGCCAGCTTGTGGCGGTACTCGGCCTGGGTGATCAGGGTCTTGACCTCCCCCAGCCGCAGAATATGGCCCTGACGTTCCAACGGCTGCTCGGGGTCGAGCGGCACGTAGACGGCACCTGCCAGCAGCACCGCCAGCTGGGCGAAGATGGCCTGAGGGGTGCGAGCCAGCATGACCCCCACCTTGTCGCCGGGGGCGACGCCTGCGGCCTGCAGGGCGGCCGCCATCTGTTCAGATCTGGCCAGCAGCGCCTCGTAGCTGAAGCGGGCCTCTCCCTGCTCCGTGCTCTGAATCAAGGCGATCTTGTCCGGGGTCTGGGCGGCGAAGTGGCAGAGCGCCTCCAGCACCGGCCGTGCCTTGATCACTTCATGGGCGGGGCCAGCGATCAGGGCGCTGGTCCGCTGCTCGGCCAGCCAGTCGGCCTTGAGCGTTCCCAGGGTCTGGGCAGGCTCGGCCAGCCAGCGGCCCAGCAGGGCAAACAGGATATCGGCGATGGCAGCCAGATCCGCCTGACAGTAGCAGCCGGGGTTGGCGTCCAGATCCAGCCTGGGCTGGCCATCGACGCCAACCTGCACCTCGATGGTGAGATCCTCAACCGGGCCGGCGCTGATGTTGAGAATATGGGCAGATAGCGGCCCGAAGCGGCGAGCGTGATCAAACGGCATGATGTTGACCAGCGGGCCGAACAGGCGCTTGTCGCCCCCCACCAGGCCAAGGTCGCGGCGCAGCAGCTCGTAGCGGTAGTGCTGGTGTTTGCGCACCCCGCGCTTGGCCTTGGCCACGGCGCCGGCGGCTCCCGCCAGACTCAGCCCCTCTTCGAGCTCCAGAGCAAGGGGGGTAATGTTCATCTGCATGCAGGGCACGGTCAGGGACGCCGAGCCGATGCGGTTCATCATCATCAGGCCGAGCAGGGTCTTATCCTGGCCGCTTGACAGCGACAGCTGGGCAGAGAGGCCGGCCAGCAGCAGATCGGGCCAGCCCAGCTTGTGCTCGTCGGCAAAGCCGGTCAGGGATTGCCACAGCGCCGCCGGCAGCGGACGGCTCTCGCGGATAAAGTCGGCGGCAATCGGTGCGCGGGTCTCGCCAAAGGACTTCACCTCGGGCCAGCCTTGCAGCTGCTCCTGCCAGAAGACGCGAGCGGCAGCGTTCTTGCCGCTCTGCTCGCGGCTCGCCTCTTCCGCCAGCACCTCCGCCAACGAGCCGAAGGGCGATGGGGAGTTCATCTCACCGGCCAGCCCCTCTGCATACAGCTCGGCGATGCGCTGGAACAACAAGGTGGTACCAAAGCCGTCGAGGGCGATGTGGTGCACGCAGCTGTAGAGATAATCGCGGCCGGGGCCGCGCAGCAGGGCAAAGCGGCAGGGCGCCTCTTGGGTCAGCTCGAACGGACGGCGCAGATCGGCCCAGGCCCAGGCGCGGGCCAGCGTCTCGTCATCGCGCTCGAGGGAGACCTCTTCATAGGCCAGGGGCAGCTCATGCGAGACGAAGCAGACCGCCTCCTTATCGTCTTCGAAGTAGCCCTTGAGTGCCTCGCACTCCCCCACCGCTTTGGCAAGGGCTGCGGCCAGCACGGCCGCCTCGACCTTGCCGTCGAAGGCGATGCACTCGGCGGTGTTGAACATCGCCTTGTCGTCGTTTAACAGATGTCCGGACCAGAGCCCCTGCTGGGGAATGGTCAAGGGGAAGCGGTTCATGGGGCCACCTCCAGGGCCTGGGCTGCCAGCTTGGCCTCGATGAGGCGCCACCAGCCGTTGAGGGTCGGCAGCTTGGCGAGATCCACGAAGCCGAGCTCCACCCCGGCGGCGCGCCACTCGGTGAGCAGGGCCATGATCCGCACCGAATCCAGACCGTAGTCGATAAGGTTCTCGTCGGGGTCAAACTCCCCCTCGTCCTCGTCGATATGGCTCAGCAGCCGCGCCTTGAGCCCCTCATACGTCAGCAACGGATTGGTCAGGAGCGGATTAGTCTGGGCGGCAGAAGCGGCAACCGGCGCAAGCGCCAGCACCTCCTCGCAGGGGATCACCTTGCCGCAGCGGGTCGCCACGTAGTCGAGCGCCATCTGGTGATCGGCCAGGGAGAAGTCCGCCACCCCGTCCGCCAGGAAGAAGGGCTGGATGTCGCGCATGAAGGCGTCGCAGGCGGTCATCATGCAGCCGATATGGCCGTAGATGCCGCCGATGATCAGCTGATCCCGCCCCAGCGCTTTGAGCATCTGCTCCAGCTCGGAGCGCTGGAAGGCGCTGTAGCGCCACTTGACCAACACGGTGTCGTCCCGCTCCGGACGCAGCGCCGCCACCACCTGCTGCAGCTCGGGGCTCTTGTTCAGACCCGGGCCCCACATGTCGTTGAGCAGGGCGCGATCTTCAGGGGATTGATCCTTGGGCTGGGCGGTGTAGAAGACCGGGATGCCGAGGGCCTTGCACTGCTTGCGCACGGCGGCCAGGCGCTCAGTCAGGGCCGCAATCAACGGGCTGTTTTCGCCATAGAAGGCGGTGAAGTACTCCTGCATGTCGTGGATCAGCAGGGCGGCACGTTTGGGATCCAGGGACCAGTCGACCTTGTTGGCCTTCCACTGGCTGGGCATGGCGTAATTGTTCAGGGTTGGGATAGCCATAACGTCATGATTCCTTTTTAGTTTTATGCTGTTGTCAGGGGATTGCCGGCGGCTATGAGGTGCGCAATGCGCGCCCGCAGCCCCTGCTTGTCAATCTTGCCCACCGCCGTCATGGGCAGGGCATCCAGGGTTTCGAAACGGTCTGGCAGCTTGAAGTCCGCCACCCCGCGCTCGCGCAGAAACTTGCGCAAGGCCAGCGGCTTCAAGGCGGGATCCGTGCTGACGATGAAGGCACAGCTCTTCTCCCCCATGGCGCTGTCGGGCATGGAGACCAGGGCCGCATGGGTGATGGCCGGATGGTGCAGCAGCTGGTTTTCCACCTCTTCCGCCGCGATCTTCTCGCCGCCCCGGTTGATCTGATCCTTCTGCCTCCCCACCACGGTGAGGTAACCATCGGCATCCTGTACCACCAGATCGCCGGAGCAGTAGAAACCCTCGGCATCGAACACCCGGGCGTTGTGGGCCGGGCTCTGGTAGTAACCGCGGAAGGTATAGGGGCCACGGGTGTGCAGGGCGCCAGGCTCGCCGGGGGCGACCGGGTTGCCCGCCTCATCGAGGATGCGCACCTCGTCGTCCGGGCTCATGGGGCGGCCCTGGGTGTGAATGACCTTCTCGTCGGGGTCATCCAGCCGGGTGTAGTTGACCAGCCCCTCCGCCATGCCGAACACCTGCTGCAGCCGGCAGCCGAGTAGCGGCCCTATCTTGCTGGCCACCGCCTCCCCCAGCTTGGCGCCGCCCACTTGCAGCAAGTCGAGGCTCTCGAGCTGAGTGCGCGCAGTGGGGTCCGCTTCCGCTGCCTGCAGCCAGAGCGAGACCGCCGGCGGCACCAGCGAGGTGAGATTGACCCGGTGGCGGGCGATCAGCGGGAAACAGCTGATGGGGCTGGGATCGGGTGCGAGCACCACGGCGCCACCCGCCTCGAATACCCCCAGGGCGCCCGGGGAGCTCAGGGGGAAGTTGTGGGGCGCCGGCAGGGCGCACAGATAGCGGGTGTGGGGCCCCAATTCACAGATTTCATTGCTGCGGCGCACGCTGTACAGGTAGTCGTCATGGGTGCGGGGGATGAGCTTGGGAGTGCCGGTGCTGCCACCGGAGAGCTGGAAGAAGGCCACCTCGTCCGCCGGGGTCGGGCCAGATTTCACCGGCTCACCCTCAGCACCCTTCGCCAACCAGTGGGTCAGCCCCAGTTCCCCACTCTCGCCATCCAGTAGCACCAGTTCGGCGCCTATGGTTTTCAGCAGCTCGCTCTCGCGTCCCTTGCTCGCAAACAGCGGATGGGCCAGCGAGCCGATAAAGAGGCGCGGTGTGATCTGCTCGGCATAAGAGAGGAGCTCCAGCCGGTTGTGGCTAAAGAGCGCGTTGACCGGCGCGATGCCGGCCTTGAGCAGGGCGAAGAACACCAGATAGAACTCAGCCACGTTGGGGAGCTGCACCAGCGCGGTATCCCCCGCCCCCAGGCCGTGGTGAGCCAGATTCGCGGCCAGCCGGCTCGAGGCGGTGTCCAGCTCGCGATAGCTGAAGCGGCGCTCGCCGCAGAGGATGGCCTCGGCGTCGGGGGCCAGTTCGCACTGACGCGCCAGCATGGCGGTCAGCGGCTCGCCACGCCAATAGCCCTTGGCGCGGTACTGCCGGGCCAATTCCTCGGGCCAGCGGGTATAGGGCAGGAAGCGGTTGGACTGGGTCATTGCGCTACCTCCGGACTCAGGCCCAGGGCTTGCAGATTCGGCTGCCCACTCTGCCAACCCAGATATTGACGCTGGCTCATTGCGCTACCTCCAAATCCAGGCCCAGGGCTTTGAGCATGGTCCCCAGCTTGGTGCCGGTCTCGGCCCACTCCATGGCGGGATCCGAGCCCGCGACGATGCCGGCGCCAGCAAACAGCTCGACCTGATGGCCGTCGAGCACGCCGCAGCGGATCACCACGGCCCACTCGCCGTTGCCCTGGCTGTCGCACCAGCCGACGATGCCGCTGAACAGGGCGCGCCGGAAGGGTTCCTGTTCACGAATGAACTGACGGGCCAGATCGGTGGGATAGCCGCACAGGGCCGGGGTGGGATGAAGCTGGCAGGCAAGTGATAGTACCGATGCCTCGCCGCCATTGAGCCGACCGGCGATGGGGGTACCCAGATGCCAGAGGGTATCCGTGCTCATCAGCGAGGGATGAGCGGGGATCGCCAGCTCGCGGCAGTGGGGCGTCAGCACCCGGCGGATCTCGTCGATCACCAGACGGTGCTCATGCTGATCCTTGCGAGAGGCCAGCAGATCCCGGGCCACCATTTCATCTTGCGCCGGCTCGCTCGCCCGACGAGCAGAGCCCGCCAGCGGATGAGTGAACACCTCTCCCCCGCTGACCCGCAGCAGCAGCTCGGGGCTGGCGCCAAGCAGGCGGCGGCCCTGGCCGAGCGGCAGGGAGAAGTGGAAGGCGTGGGGATTCTGGGCCATCAAACGGGCCATCACCTGCTTAGGGTCGGCGGGCTGGTGCAGGGTAAGGGTGAGTTTGCGCGACAACACCACCTTGGCGAGCCGGCCTTGTGCAAACGCATCCAGCGCCGCGCTGACCGAGGCCTGGAATTCGCTGGCAGGCGGGGTGCTCTGCACCGAGATGACCCGGTTGGTCTCAATAGCCTGCTCTGCCATCGCCGCTGTTGCCGGAACCTGTGCCAGCGGGACAGGGCGATCGCCCCGCTCATAGCGGCCGGGCACATAGAGGCAGGAGGCTTCCGCCGGGTCAAACGCGAAGGCACCGATCAGCAGGGGGTTGGCCTGGCCGGCGGCGCTGGCCGCTGCCAGCGCGTCGGCGATCTGTTGCTCTAGCAAAGGCCATTCACAGGCGGGGGTGGTGATAGGCTGGCCCAGGTCAGTGGCACTGAGCGTGCCCTGACCCGAGGTAAACAAGAATTCGGGCGAAGACGCAGCCTGGGCAGGCGCGCTATTTTCCATCACAAGAGTATCCACGTTACACCCTCAAATATGATTCAAAATGATAATGATTATCAGTTTGTATTTGTGCGGCGGTAAAATACTCGCTTTGAAATCCCCCGGTCAATGGGATTTTTATGCCGATAAAACTGGAACTTATCTGTGGATATGGCGGGTGCCACGGCTGCTGCGGCCCACCGTGCAGGTCCGGCCAGCCTTGCCCGTATGAGCACCGCAGCCAACCCCCCATATGAGGCTGCGACAAAAACCGCGGGCTCGCCGCCCACGCTGGCAGCGAACGCCATTTCCCCCTAAGATGGCGCCATCTTTATGACCATTGCCTCAACCCACGGGATCCTCGATGTTAAAGCACCTGCTTCTGCTCCCCCTCAGCCTGCTGCTGGCCGCCTGTTCACTCACCCAGTACAACGTCAGCGAAGGGGAGATCAACCAATACCTCAAAGAGAGGGTCGCCTTCGAAAAGCAGCTGGGGATCCCCGGTATCATGTTGAGCAAGATCCGCCTCGACGAGATGCAAAGCCGCATCGGTCGCCGCCAGGCCGACCGGGTCGAACTGGATGCCGCCGGCGATCTGCAGGTAGCGAGTCCCCTTGGCAGCCAGCAGATGAAGATCCGCCTCTCCCTGAGCGCCCGCCCCGACTACGTGGCCGAGCAGGGCGCCATCTACCTGCGCGATCTCGAGCTCATCTCGGTCAAGACCGAGCCGGCCGACGTGGGCACCGCTCTCACTCCGCTGCTGCCCACCTTCAACCAGTCGCTCTCGCTGTTCCTCTCCCAGACCCCCGTCTACCGGCTGGACGGCAGTCGCAAGAACGAAGCCAGGATCAAAGATAAAGTCGAGGCGCTCAAGGTGGAGCCCGGCCGGCTGGTCATCCCCTTCAAGCTGCTCTGACCCCCAACCGCGCCCCTCTTCTCTTCAACTCCAGGGGCGCGGTTTTTTCTTCTCAAGCTCCCCCCTTTGCCTCATAATGCACACCATTCTCATTTAGATTCATGAGAAGCGTCATAATAAAATCAAACATATGGTGAGAAGGGACATGAGAAAAACCGTACTGGTTCAGGCGATCGCCTGCGCGATCCTGAGCGGCGCCGCACACGCCGCCGTCAAGGTAGAAGACAAGACATTCAACACCGCCGCCAACATGCTGGCCTACACCGAGTTCGAGCTCTCCGGCGAGCCGCTGGCCGAGGCCCTCGGTCTGGATCTGGATGTACTGGACGCCAACCGCGCCGATGAGCCGACTCCGTTCGACTTCGCCGCCGGCATCGAATCCTACGAATACTCCGAAGAGGCGATGTACGCCCTCAACTACCAATCCGGCATGGGCCCCCATCTGGTAAACGGGCCGCAAAACCAGGCTCGCGGCGGCACCATGGCCTCCCTCGGCCAGCGGGTGCTGGCCATGGCCGAGGCGGTCGGTTTCCCGGCCGATGAAGTGCCGCAGGGCATGTATCCCCTCTCCCTGCCCTACTCCTCCGCCAACCCGGAGTTCGCGCAAGCCGTCAACGCCACCCCGGTCAACGGTGACCAGATCACCATCAAGACCGCCAAGGGCAACGAGAAGAGCGTCAAGACCCAGGTACCGGCCTACTTCCGCGACTACGCCACCCTGCGCTGGAGCGGCAGTGACAACCTGCTGGTGCCGGCGGCCGTGGGCGGCATCCTGCTCAAAGAGGTGATGTGGTCCCAGGACTTCCTCGGCGGCATGCACGTGGCCGAGACCGATGAAGAGGTGGAAGCCGCGTCCGCCACCATGGATCAGGACGGCAAGCACAAGCTGGGGGTCTCTGCCGCCGACGGTTTCAACGGCATGATGCTGACCGAGCAGTCCATCGACAAGCTGGCCATCCTGCAGGGTCAGCTCGGCTTTGACGGCAAGCAGCTGGGTGCCAAGATCACCCCGCAGTACGATCCGGCCAAGGGTATCGTCTACTTCCCCCATCAGGTGAAAGTGACCGAGACCGGCAAGAACGACGTCGGCGCCATCGGCAAGCTCGAGGTGGTGGACGGCTCCGCCCAGCTGCGCGACGCCTGGATGATGCTGTGGCCGCTCTCCGAGTTCTACGCCTTCACCGATCAGCGCAGCGCCAACACCAACCAGAACCCGGCCTTCCATGCCGTGTTCGACGGTGCCCCGTTCGCCGCCACACCTGCCGCCAACAAGGGCAGCGATGCCGCCAAGCTGGTGGCGGGTGACGATGCCTTCTCCCTGGCACTGAACCTCTCCGGCATGGTGTTCAAGAACCTCAATGCCCTGCACTTCGAGCCCAAGGCCGGTACCCTGGTGGACAGCTGGCAAGCAGGCAAACAGGGCAAGCACGTCACCACCTTTGACGCCGCCTACAGCCTGGTCGCCCTGCAGATCTTCCAGCGCGCCCAGGATGCGCTGCCGGTCGGTTACGCCGCTGGTGACAATGGCGAGCTGAACCTGAAGACCGCTCAGGGCCAGCAGGCGCTGGTGCTCATTCGCCAGCAGGCCGACTTCATCCTCGCCAATCTCAAGGGCAAAAATGGGCTGGTGCACGATGGGATCACCCTGGGTGGCAAGCTCGATGCCGGCCAGTCCATCGACGCCCAGTTTGCCGCCATCCGCGGCCTGACCGCCGCCTTCCTGGCGACCTCGGATGCCAAGTACCGCACGGCGGCGCGCGAGCTGTTCATCGCCGCCGACAAGGCCTACTTCAATGCCAAGGCCGGTACCTGGCTCGCCGGCAAGCAGGGCGAATACACCCCCTGGACCCAGGCTGCCATCTCCGGCGCCCTGCGCTCCGCCATGCTGAACCTGCGCAACGAAGGCGGCGAGAAAGCCCCGGTGCTGGAGCTGGCCCAGCTGACCCAACGCTACGTGAGCTGGTTCCGTGGCACCGTCAACGGCGGCATGCAGATGGCCGAGTGGATCGGCGACTCCGGCGAGAACGTCATCGAAGGGGCCGGTGGTGACACCGACGAAGATGGCGTCCCGCAAGTCACCGCAGCCGGTGGCAAGCACGGCACCGCCATGGTGATGGCCGCCAAGGCGCTGATCACCGAGAAATAATCAGCCACTCGCTGAATAGAAAAAGGGAGCCATATCGGCTCCCTTTTTAGTTGTGGCGTCTGGCGTTGGGCGTGACATCACCCCAGCTTGGCCAGCATCTCCTTGGTCACCAGCACGATACCCTGCTCGGAGCGATAGAAGCGGCGGCTGTCCTCGTCGGCGTTCTCCCCCACCACCAGCCCGTCGGGCAGCTTGCAACCCTTGTCCACCACCACCCGCCGCAACCGGCAACCCGAGCCAATCTCGACGCCGGGGAAAATGATGGCCTGATCCAGGGTGCAGAAGGAGTGCACCCGCACATGGGTGAACAGCACGGAGTTGAGCACGAAGGAGCCGCTGACGATGGAGCCCCCCGCGAACATGGAGTTGATGGTCATGCCGTGCTGGCCGTTTCTGTCCTGCACGAACTTGGCCGGCGGCGTCATGGTCTGGCTGGTCCAGATGGGCCAGTTCTCGTCATAGATGTCGAGCTCGGGCACCACGGAGGCGAGATCCATGTTGGCCTCCCAGAATGAATCCAGGGTACCCACGTCGCGCCAGTAGGGTTTCTGTCCCTCCTTGGCCCCCACGCAGGACATGGTGAACGGGTGGGCAAACGCCTTGCCCTCCCCCACGATGCGCGGGATCACGTCCATGCCGAAATCGTGTTTGGACTCCTGGTTGTGGATGTCCTCTTCCAGCAGCTGATAGAGGTACTCCGCCTCGAAGATGTAGATGCCCATGGAGGCCAGGGAGACGTTTTCGTTGCCCGGCATGGCGGGCGGATTGGCCGGCTTCTCCACGAAGGCGCGGATCTTGCGCTGCTCGTCGATGTCCATCACCCCGAAGGCGGAGGCCTCCGCCCGTGGCACCTCGATGCAGGCCACCGTCACCTTGGCGCCGAGGCGCACGTGATCGAGCAACATGGCGGCGTAATCCATCTTGTAGATGTGATCCCCCGCCAGCACCACTATGTATTTGGGGCCGTAGTCACGGATGATGTCGACGTTCTGGTAGATGGCGTCGGCGGTGCCGCGATACCAGTGCACCTCGTCCACCCGCTGCTGGGCGGGCAGCAAGTCGATGAACTCGTTCATCTGGTAGCGCAGGAAGGACCAGCCGGATTGCAGGTGGCGCAGCAGGCTGTGGGACTTGTACTGGGTCACCACCCCGACCCGACGGATGCCGGAGTTGATGCAGTTGGAGAGCACGAAGTCGATGATGCGGAACTTGCCGCCAAAATGGACGGCAGGCTTGGCGCGGTTGTCGGTCAACTGCTTCAGGCGACTGCCCCGTCCCCCCGCGAGCACCAAGGCCATACTCTGGTTCAATAGTTGCCGTGCTTTGGCAGTATTTACGGGTTCTAACAACATAATTACCTCTGCCTTGTTTTGGTCCATTTTCGATTCATCTTCGCCTGTTTCCGGCGCCATGAAAGTGGTTTCACTCACATTTAACTGATTTCAATTGGCCCTTTTCCAGGAGTTGAGCGGGATCTCATGCTTTGCGGCGCGAGCTTGGTTAGAATTTCAGCATCAACGACATCATCAAGGATGACACCATGTTGAACAAGCTCGGGAGCAACCAGCTGCTGGTGATCGCTCTCCTCTGTGCTCCCCTGCTGCTGTTGCAGGGGCTCTGGCTCGCCTTCACCAGCACGCTGCTGACCCTGCTTATCATCCTCGCCACCAGCCTGCTCGGCTTCGGCTTGCTGAGCATGCTGACCCTGCGCCTCCAGCAGGCAGAGCGCAGCCACCAGGAGCAGGTGTGGTGCCGGGCGCTGCAGCTGCGCGACCCCACCTGCCTGACCACCCCCGAGGCCCAGGCCGCCCTGCAGCAGCTGCTCGCCCACTTCAACGAGGCCGAGCGCGATGCCCACCGCCAGATCAGCGAGCTGCACAACCAGGCGACCCAGGACGAGCTGACCCAGCTGCAAAACCGCCACGCCTTTCGCCGCGACATGACCGAGCTGCTGCAGCGGGATCAGGACACCCAGACCGCGACTCTGGTACTGATCCGCGCCACCGAGCTTGGCAAGCTCAACGCCCAGCGCGGCTTTCAGTCGGGGGATGCCTACATCAAGGATATCGCCAATATCATCACCAGGGTGGTGAGCCGCTTCCCCGGCCATCAGGTCTATCGCATCTCGGGGGCCGACTTCGCGGTGCTGGTGCAGCCCGTCGCCAATATCCCGCCCCCCCTGCTCGGGCGGGATCTGAAGATCGCCTTCGATCACTATCAGCAGCAGCATGAACTGGAGAGCGCCGCTTACTCCGGGCTGACCCGGCTCAGCAGCGGCCAAAAGATAGAGGCCATTCTGGCCAGGGCGGATCTGGCGCTGGCCCGCGCCCAGACCGAGACGGTCAACGGCTGGGCCATCCAGCAGGATGACAGCGTGGTAGAGCTGCAGGGGCAGCATCACTGGAAGCTGGTACTGACCGAGCTGCTGGAGCAGGAGCGCATCAGCTTCACCTACCAGCCGATCCAGCCGATGCACCGCAGCATGCTGGCCTACAACGAGATCTACACCCGTTTCAGCAGTGCCGACGGCACTGTGCTGCCCACCGACACCCTGTTCGCCATGGCCCAGCGGCTGGACATGGTGATGCGGCTGGAACAGATGCTGGTGACCCACGTCATGCGCCAGTACCGGGCCTTTGGCTCGAATCAGAGTCGCTGGGGCATCAACCTCTCCAGCAACCTGCTGCAAAACAGCGCCTTTCTGATCTGGCTTGACCGGCAGCTGCTCAACGACCCCAACACCAGCGCCAACCTGGTGTTCGAACTGGATGAAGAGCATCTGGAGCGCAATCTGACCGGGGCCAAGCGGGTGTTCGAACTGCTCAGGCGCAATGGCAGCCGCTCCGCCATCTGCAACTTCGGCAAGGGGATAGGGTCATTCAACCTGTTTCGCGAGCTCAAGCCCGACTACATCAAGCTGGATCCCGCCCTCATCACCGGGCTGGAGCAGGATCTGACCAACCAGCAGTTCGTGCGGATGATCGTCGACGTGTCACACCGGATGGGTTGTCAGGTGATTGCGGAAGGGGTGGAGCAGCTGGGTCAGAAGCAGCTGCTGCAGGGCATGTATGTGGACGGGCTGCAGGGCTATCTCATCGCCAAGCCCCAGCAGCTGCGGCCGGATATCAGCCAGCTCGGGCTGTTTACTGAGGATGCTTCAACTTCAACAGAGTCAGAATGATGTCGTTGAGCTGGCGATAGCGCTCCAGCTCCTTCTGATCGTAACGGGTCGCCAGGGTGGTGGGATTGTGGCGATTCTTGAGGTAACGGTTGATCTGCAGCCGGTTGAAACCCGCCACCTGATAGACCTGCCCCAGCAGGGCATTGAGCTCTTCGTGTTCAAGACCGGCCTTGGCGAGGTAATCCTCCTGGGCCGGGCTCTCCAGCTGGCAGTTCTGCTTGGCGATGCGGCCGGTCTCCTGCAGATAACTAAGCCACTGCTCCAGGTAGAGCGGCTTGCAGCCCGCCAGCAGATTGAAGAAGCCCACCGCATCGCAGCGGCAGTCGGTCAGCAGCAGTACCGCCAGTTGATCGTCATCGCAGCGGAAGGTGACGGGGCCGCTCTGCCCCCAGTCCAGCGCCTGAACCCGGATCTCGGCTCGCGCCCCTGCAACGCCGGTGACGTCGAATACAAACATGGCTCCTCCCGCTCGGCAAAAGGTTGATGATGGACCATCCCTCTGACGGGTGCAAAGCCAAATCGCCTTTTCATTCAGTATTCTGCAAGCCGGCCATAAAAAAACCGACATCCTCGCGGATATCGGTTCTCGTCAGACGGGCCAAGACCCGGCTCAATGCAGTGTGGTTCAGGCGTCCAGTTCCACCAGCGCCTTGGCCAGCTCGATGGGTTCGAGCTCCTGCCCTTCCAGATCGGCGTTCCAGTTCGGGCCGACCAGCACGTCGTCTTCGTCCAGATCGTTGATCCAGATGTCGAGAAACTCTTCCAGCTCGATCACTTCCGGCTCGTAATCGGCCCACTCGTCCACGCAGTGCAGGCGGGCATCCCCTTCGGCAGACCAGAGCGGCATCACGTCGGCATCTTCGAACTCGGCAGAGCGGCAGACGACCCAGTCTTCACCGTAACGCAAGCCCCATACCTGACCCGACTCGCGGACTTCTTCGATGAACAGTTGGAAATTGGCGTCAAGATTGTCAGTTAACTTACTCATGGGGCTCTCTCTCTATCGGGTGCTGCGGCCACGGCAGTGCCGAGTGGCAATGCGGTGGCCAAATGGTGTCGCAAAAGTGACATGGACTCAAGCATCTTGGGGTTTATCACACAAAAAACTGCCCGCGGTCGGGTTTTACCTGACAAAACGCCTCCCGAAGGAGGCGTTTCAGCGCAAGGGGCGGGATCAACGCTCCCAGTACACCTCTTCCAGGCTGTCTTCCTTCTCCGGCAGACCGCGCGACAGGCGCGGGCTGCTCTGGGCCAGCACCTCGTAGCTCACCCGGTTGGCGTACTTGCACACCTGGGAGAGCGAGGAGTAGGTGAGGAACTCGGCCACGTGCTTGGCGGAGTTGGGCACGGCGCTGCGGTGATAGGCGTTGGCCACCATGTCGTGCAGCACGGCAGAGAGTGCCCCGTCCCCTGCCCCGTTGGTGTTCTTGATCTTCTCCGGCCCGCCCATGTAGGGAGAGATGTGGGAGTAGATGCGCTTGGGCACGCGGCAACCGCTGCGGGTCATGGGGCGGCTGAACTCGTACATGTTGAACTCGGGAATGACACCGGGCAGCAGCGGCAGCGTGGTTTCGCGCTTGAAGTCCTCTTCGGTGTAGGCAGCCATGTAGAGCCCCACCGGCCCTGCGGTGCAGAGCACCATGTCGGCCCAGTCCAGCGCCTTGTCGGCGGCAGCCAGCGGATCGGAGAAGCCGGTCAGGGCCTCGCCCTCTTCCTCGTTCATGGCGAGCACGGTGACGTTCTCGCTGATGAAATCGCGCCACCACTGGGGGTCGGACTCGATGACGAAGCGGGTACCCAGGGTCAGCACCACCGGCACACCGGCCTCGCGGGCATAGCGCACCGCGGTCATGGCCGCGTCCTTCATCGGGGTGCCATCTTCACCGCGCACCAGGTAGGCGGTGATGACCAGGGCGGAAGACTCCTTGATGATGGTCTCGGGGATGTGGGCCACATCCAGATGGTCCATCTTGCCGGCGTTGATGCCGAAGCTGCGCTCGCCCCCTTCGGTGATGAAGGTGAAGCAGCGGCCGACCGGGCCGTCTACCGGCTGCAGGTAGTCGAGGTTGACCCGTGACGAGGTGTTGCACAGGTAACGGTAGGCGTAGCTGCCGATGCGGATGTCCTGGCTCATGACGCCGAGCAGGATGGAGTGGGAGTCCGCCAGCACCGAGTAGTTGTGCATGGTGTTGCCGATGGTGCCGCCGGCAAATTCGCTCACCACCATGTTGTTGCTCTTGAGCTCGTCGTAGATCTGCTCGGCCACGTCATCGGAGATGAGCATGGAGTGGCCTCGGCTCAGGCCGTAACGCTCGAGAAATGCCAGATCAACGTGCGCCTCGATGTCAACCAGCGTCTGGTCAATCCCGACCACATAGGCCTTGCCCCGCTCCGCAAGCACCGCGCTCTGGGAGATGAGGGGATCACGACGATCCACAGGAAAGTAGTGTTTGGACTTGCGCTGACCGGGAAATTTCATGGCAATGTTCTTGTGCTCTGGGGGAAAGAGGGGCGGGATTTTAACACAATCCGCCGCGCCGAAAAGTCGCCTGATTAAAATATGAAGTCAGTATAGACACGGGCTGCAGAGGAAAACGTTTACCAAAACCCATCAAAAAAACCACCTCGCAAGGAGGTGGTTTTTGCCGCGAACAAGACTCAGCCGGCGGCGAGCCCCTGTGCCAGTGCCAGCACCGAGAAGAGCCCCAGCGCCAGCCAGAACAGCAGGGTGCCGACCAGCCTCGGCAGGTTGGGTGCCTTGGGGATCTGAATGCCGATGGCATGCAGGATGCGCCCCACCAGCAGCGCCAGGCCACCGGCATGGAGCCAGAATGCCCCGACGCCCGCCAGCTCGCACAGCGCCATCAGCAGCAGGGTGAGCGGCACATACTCGGCAAAGTTGCCGTGGGCCCGGATGGCGGCGCGCATCTCCGGCGCCTCCCCTTCCCCTATCATCACCTTGAACTGGGCCCGGCGCTTGACCACCCAGAAGGAGAGCAAGAGGAACAGCAGCCCCAAGAGGCCGGCGTAAATCAGGGTGATATGCATCATGGTGAAACTCCTTCTCCTTGGACAATCAACGATCAGAGCCCCGCACCAATGGGTGATGCGGGCAATGCCCCGTCAGGCCAGCTCGCGGCAGATCAGCGACACCATCATGCGGATGTGGGCCTGATCGCTGTTGAGGGCCGGAATGTATTCAAACTGCTCGCCACCGGCGGCCATGAAGATCTCCCGGTTCTGCACCTGGATCTCCTCCAGGGTTTCGAGGCAGTCGGCGGCAAAGGCGGGGCAGATCACATCGAGCCGTTTGATCCCGGTGGCCGGCAGGCCGGCGATGGTCACGTCGGTGTAGGGCTTGAGCCACTCCTCCTTGCCAAAGCGGGACTGGAAGCTGGCGGTCCACTGACTGGCCTCCAGCCCGAGCACCTCGGCCAGCAGGGCGGCGGTGCGCCGGCACTGGTGACCATAGGGATCCCCTTCCCGCTCGTAGCGCTCGGGAATGCCGTGGAACGACATCAGCAGGTGCTCGCCCTGGCCGTGCTGTTCCCAGTGGCGGCGCACGCTCATGGCCAGCGCCTGAATATATTCGGGGTGAGCATGGTAATCACGAATGAGCCGCACCACCGGCAGGTTGCGCTCTTTTTTCATCGCCTTGGCCCAGCCATCGAACACCGAGGCGGTGGTGCTGACCGAATACTGGGGATAGAGCGGCAACAGGATCACCCGGTTGACTCCCTTGGCCTTGAGCGCCTGCCAGCCCTCATCCAGCGAAGGAGAGCCGTAGGTCATCGCCAGCTCCACCGGCACCTCGACCCCTTCGCGCTTGAGCTCCTGCTCCAGCGCCGCGCGCTGCTGCTTGCTTATCACCATCAGCGGCGAGCCCTGCTCGGTCCACACCTGCTGATAGAGCTTGGCCACCTTGGGGGAGCGGGTCGGCAGGATGATGAAGTGGAGCAGAGGACACCAGAGGTAGCGCGGCAGGTCGACGACCCGCTGATCGTGCAGAAACTGGCTGAGAAACGCCTTGACGGCGGCCGTGGTGGGCGCGGCTGGGGTACCCAGATTGACCAGCAAGATCCCGGTTTTCGTGGTCACGTATGCTTCCTGTCGTTCTGTTGTTATGTCTGAATGCAAGAAAGGGCCCATGCCGGGCCCTTGTCTCACTGGCACATTGCCGCTGGCCCCTTGGGGACGATGGCAATGGCGGGCTTAGCCCAGGATGGTCGCCAGCTGTTTGCTGACCAGATCCACCGGCTGGGTGCCATCAATCTTGACGTAACGGGTGTTGCCCGCTTCCGCTTCCTTGCCGTAGAAGCCGATGAGCGGTGCGGTCTGCTGATGGTACACATCCAGACGCTTGCGCACTGTGGTCTCTTCGTCGTCGGCACGGATCACCAGATCTTCACCGGTCACGTCGTCCTTGCCTTCCACTTTCGGCGGGTTGAACACCACGTGGTAGGTACGGCCGGAGCCGGAGTGAACGCGACGACCGCTCATGCGCTTGACGATCTCTTCGTCCGGCACGTCGAACTCCAGCACGAAGTCCACGGCGACACCTGCGTCCTTCATGGCTTGCGCCTGGGGAATGGTGCGCGGGAAACCGTCCAGCAGGAAGCCGTTGGCGCAATCCGGTTGGGCAATACGCTCTTTGACCAGGCCGATGATGATGTCGTCAGAGACGAGCTGACCTGCGTCCATCACGGCTTTGGCCTTGAGGCCCAGCTCGGTGCCCGCCTTGATCGCGGCACGCAGCATGTCGCCGGTGGAGATCTGCGGAATACCGTGTTTTTCCATGATGAACTGAGCCTGAGTACCCTTGCCGGCACCCGGAGCCCCCAACAGAACAATGCGCATACACGCTCCTATTGATTGGTTATTCAATTCTTGAGAAGGCAAAAAACTACACGGTTTCGCCCATTTTCACAAGCTTGCCCCGTGTGAGTGGCTTATTTTTCACCATCTTTCCGACATGGCAATACGACCATTGGCGCAGATCCGTGTACGAAAAATGAGTGAAAATGCAGCTGCGCTGCACGCAACTGGCGCCTACCCCGGACGGGGCAGGCGCCAGAAAAGAAAGAGCCCACTGCACGCAGTGGGCCCAAACATCATGCCTGGAGTAACAGACGGTTGATACGGGAGACGAAGCTCGCCGGATCATTGAGCCCGCCCTGCTCGGCCAGCTGGGCCTGTTCGTGCAAGAGGGTGACCCACTCGCCGAACAGCGCCTCGTCTTCGATGGCGCCCAACTTCTTCACCAGGGCGTGGTCGGGGTTCAGTTCCAGAATGTACTTCTGCTCCGGCACCGGCTGGCCGGCGGCGCGCATCAGCTTGATCATCTGGGTGCTCATGCCGTGGGCATCGGTGACGATGCAAGACGGTGAGTCGGTCAGACGGTGGGTGACGCGCACCTCTTTTACCGCCTCACCCAAGCTCTGCTTGACCCGCTCCACCAGACCGGCGTTGGCTTTCTCGGCCTCTTCCTGCGCCTGTTTGGAGGCTTCGTCTTCCAGATCGCCGAGATCCAGCTCGCCACGGGTGACGGAGACCAGCTGCTTGCCGTCGAACTCGGTCAGGTGGCTCATCAGCCACTCGTCGACCCGCTCCCACATCAGCAGCACTTCGACACCCTTCTTGCGGAAGATCTCGAGGTGCGGGCTGTTCTTGGCGGCAGCGTAAGAGTCGGCGGTGATGTAATAAATCTTCTGCTGGCCTTCCTTCATGCGGCCAACGTAATCCTCCAGCGACACGGTCTGGGCTTCACCCTCGCCGGCGGTGCTGGCAAAGCGCAAGAGCTTGGCGATCTCTTCGCGGTTGGCGTAATCCTCGGCCGGGCCTTCTTTGAGCACATTGCCGAACTCGCTCCAGAACTTGGCGTACTTCTCGGCATCATCCTTGGCCAGCTTGGCGAGCATGGTCAGCACGCGCTTGGAGCAGGCCTTGCGCAGGGAGACGGTCACCTTGTTGTCTTGCAGGATCTCACGGCTGACGTTGAGCGGCAGATCGTTGGAGTCCAGCACCCCTTTGACGAAGCGCAGGTAAGCCGGCATGAACTGCTCGGCGTCGTCCATGATGAAGACGCGCTGTACGTAGAGCTTCAGGCCGTGTTTCTGATCCCGGTTGTAAAGGTCGAACGGTGCGCGGGCCGGCACGTAGAGCAGGCTGGTGTACTCCTGTGCCCCTTCCACCCGGTTGTGACCCCACAAGAGCGGATCTTCGAAGTCGTGAGCGACGTGCTTGTAGAACTCCTGATACTCCTCGTCCTTGATCTCTTTCGGGTTGCGGGTCCACAGCGCAGTGGCGCGGTTGACCTGCTCCCACTCGCCCGGGGTGCCGACGATGGTCTCGCCATCTTCTTCGCCCTCTCCAACACTATCCGGGGTGCCCTCTTTGTACATCTCCACCGGCACGCTGATGTGGTCGGAATATTTGCTGACCACGGAGCGCAGACGCCAGTCGTCGAGGAACTCGTCCTCTTCGGCGCGCAGGTGCAGGATGACGTCGGTACCGCGACCGGCTTTGGTCACGTCAGCCACGGTGAAGGAGCCTTCCCCTTCCGACTCCCACTGCACGCCCTGCTCCGGAGCAGTACCGGCGGCGCGGGACACCACGGTCACCTTGTCGGCGACGATGAAGGCGGAGTAGAAGCCCACCCCGAACTGACCGATCAGCTGGGAGTCGCGGCCCTGATCACCGGAGAGGTTCTTGAAGAACTCGGCGGTGCCGGACTTGGCGATGGTGCCCAGGTGCTCGATCACCTGATCACGGGTCATACCGATCCCGTTGTCGGAGATGGTCAGGGTCCGATTTTCTTTATCAACCACCAGGCGAACGCGCAACTGGCCGTCGTTTTCGAACAAAGAGGCATCGGAAAGCGCCTTGAAGCGCAGCTTGTCCGCCGCATCGGAGGCGTTGGAAATCAGCTCGCGCAGGAACACTTCTTTGTTGGAGTAGAGGCTGTGGGCCATCAGGCTCAGCAGTTGTTTGACTTCAGTCTGAAACCCGTGGGTTTCGGCATGAACGCTTTGGGTCATCGACACTATCCTCAGGCGATTCGGGTTGAACATATTCCCGATCCAAGATGGGGCCGGCGATCGCCATTTCAAGGGGGACAAAACGTCGAGGCGTGCGAATGGCGATTTTTGCGCCAATCGAACCTGTTACCCAACAAAAAACCCGCCGAGGCGGGTTCTGGTATTGCTGCTGAGTCGCGACGCAGGGCCTGTTGAAGAACAGACGCTGACTCAGTTAAGGGGCTGACGCTGACTCAATTAAGGGGCTGACGCCCCATCAGAGAGTGGGAGAGCGTGGTGCCGTCCACCAGCTCCAGCTCGCCACCCACCGGCACACCGTGGGCAATCCGGCTCACCTTGACGCCAGCGGCGCGGGCCATGTCGGCGATGTACCAGGCGGTGGCGTCCCCTTCGATGGTGGGGTTGGTGGCCAGAATAAGCTCGCTGATCGCCTCGTCTTTCAACCGTCGCTCCAGGATCTCCAGCCCCAGCTCCTCGGGGCCAATGCCGTCCAGCGGCGAGAGGTGACCCATTAGCACGAAGTAGCGGCCGGAGAACTGGCCGGTCTGCTCGATGGCGGCCACGTCCGCCGGGCTCTCCACCACGCACAGCAGGCCGTTCTCTTCGCGCTTGGGATTGGCGCAAATCTCGCAGCGCTCATTCTCGGTGAAGGTACGGCAGTGGCTGCAGTGACCAATCTCGGTGAGGGCGCGAGAGAGCAGCTGGGCCAGCCGCAGGCCGCCGCTGCGCTCACGCTCGAGCAGGGTAAATGCCATGCGCTGGGCCGACTTGGGGCCGACACCCGGCAGCACCTGCAGGGCTTTCATCATCTCATCCAGCAGCGGGCTGAATTTCATGGGCTTGGTATCCTTTGACGCTGTGTCGGCCGCGGCGCCCTGACGGGCAAGGAGCGCGACCGAACCTATCTTGTTGGCGCAGGACTATACCCGAGCCAACCCCGAGCGCCAATGGCCTTGTGTCCTCAGCCCTCTGCCGCAGTGAGGGATGATGCCGCGCTCGCCAGCAGGATGCGCTGGCGACCGCTGTAGATCTCGGCTCGCCCCGGGCGGCAAAAGCCCACCAGGGTGAGCCCGGTCTGCTCGGCCCGCTCGACCGCGAGCTCGGTGGCTGCAGAGATGGCGAGCAAGATCTCCACCCCGGCGCTGGCGCACTTTTGCACCATCTCGAAGCTGGCGCGGCTGGTCACCAGGATGGCGCCGTCACGCCGTTGACTTCGCTGCAGGTGCCCCACCAGCTTGTCCAGCGCGATATGGCGCCCCACGTCCTCGCGAATGGCAAGGATGTTGCCCTCGCCATCCACGTGCACGGCGGCATGGGTCGCCCCCGTGCTCTGCCCCAGCAGCTGGAGCGGGCGCAGCGCGGCCAGCACCTTGTCGATATGACCCACCGCAAAGCGCTGGCTGTCGGGCAGCCTTGGCTGGGCGCGCACCACCTGTTCCAGGCTTTCGCTGCCACAGATGCCGCACCCGGTGCGCCCGGCCAGGGTACGCCGCTTCTCTTTCAAGCGATGAACGCAGCGATTGGCCAGGGTGATGTGCAGCTCGATGCCGCCGCAGGCGCTCTGCTGCTCGATGTCGTGGATATCGAGCAGGCTGTCGATGATCCCCTCGGAGAGCGAGAAGCCAATGGCGAAATCCTCCAGATCGGCGGCCGAGCACATCATCACGCTGTGGGCGATGCCGTTGTAGACCAGCGCCACCGGGGTTTCGCAGGGCAACTGCATGGCGCTGTCGGTGGTGACGCCGCGCTGATGATAATGGACCACCTCGCGATGGGCGCTGAGCGCCTGCGGGGTATCGGGGTCGAGTTCAAGCAACATCTGGGGGCCCCTTAGTTGAGGGTGCGGGGATCTTTGGCCGAGATCCCGAGCCGTTTCATTTTCGACAGCAAGGTGGTGCGCTTCATGCCCAGGCGCTGAGCCGCGCCCCGCTCGCCGGCAACGATGCCGTTGCACGCCTTCAGCGCCCGGATGATGCTGACGCGCTCATCCTCTCCCTGTGCCTCGTCACCCTGCGGCAAGGCGGGCAGCGGCTCGCGAAACAGCTCCCGGGCCGGCTCGTCATAGACCAGGGTCTCTATCTTGTGAAAGCCCTTGAGGGGCAGCAGCTCGTCCGGCGAGAGGTTGAGCACGTGGCCGCGGGTCATCACCACCGCCCGCTCGATGATGTTCTCGAGCTCGCGGATGTTGCCGTACCAGGGGAGCGACACCAGCATCTTCATGGCGTCGGCCGGGATGGAGGTGATGGTGCGGCGCATCCGCTTGGCGATCTTCTTGATGAAGAAGTTGACCAAGAGCGGAATATCCTCGCGCCGCTCGCGCAGGGGCGGCAGCTCGATGGGAAAGACGTTGAGGCGGTAATAGAGGTCGCTGCGAAAGCGCTTGTTCTTGACCATGGAGAGCAGATCGCAGTTGGTGGCCGCCACCAGCCGCACGTCGATGGCAATGGGGTTGCTGTTACCCACCCGCTCCAGCTCGTGCTCCTGCAAGACCCGCAACAGTTTGGGCTGCAGATCGAGCGGCATGTCCCCCACCTCGTCGAGGAACAGGGTGCCCTTGTGGGCCCGCTCGAAGCGGCCGATGCGCTGGGTCAGCGCCCCGGTGAAGGCCCCCTTCTCGTGGCCGAACAGATCGCTCTCGATGAGGCCGGTGGGAATGGCGGCGCAGTTCACCTTGACCATCTCGTGATCGTGGCGGGCACTCAGGGCGTGAATGGCCTGGGCGATCAGCTCCTTGCCGGTGCCGGTCTCCCCCAGAATGAGCACGGTGCAGTCGCTCTGGGCCACCAGCTTCACCTTCTCCAGCACCTTCTCCATCACGGCGCTCTGGTAGATGATGTTGGCAAAGTCCCCCTGCGGCGCCGGTCCGTCGACCCGAAGCGTCTTCTCCCTGGCACCGGTGGTGTTGGAGATCTCCTGCTGCGCCTGCACGTTGTTCATGGCAATCGCCGTGCGCGCCGCCACTTGTTCGAGCAGCGAGATATCGAGGTCGGCGAAGAAATCCGCTTGTGGGTGGGAGAGGATCAACACCCCCAGCAGATTGCCCCGATAGCGCAGTGGCAGGATGCAGGAGCTGTCGGCGTCGGGGGGCAGGATCTGGGAGGTGAAACGGCAGCTCGACTGGCAGCCGTGGCCCTGCTCGCGATAGAGGAAGAAGGGCTCGCTGTGGCCGAGCGCCCCCTGCAGGCAGTTCTTCTCAAAACACGAGTGGTTGATGATGCCGGGCTGTTCGCGCTGCTGCTGATTGACCAGGTAGCTCTTGAAGCTGTCGGAGGTGGCGTTGTACTCGGCCAGGCACAGGCTGCTGATACCAAAGTGGTGGTGCAGGATGGTGAACAGGCTCTGGGGCAACTCGGCGATGCGCACCAGTTTGATCACCGCGTTGGTCACGTCCACCAGGATCTTGCAGCTGTCGCGCTCAAGGCGCAGGGAGTTGGCCTGCTCCAGGGTGCGCTCCTTGTCCAGCACGTTCTCCAGCGCAATGGCGACGATGGCCGCCAGCTGGGTCAGCTTAGCCAGGGTCTCCATGGGGAAGGCGTTGGCCTCGCGGCTGATGAACTCCACCCCGCCCAGATGGCTGCGGGCGGTGGTGATGGGCAACTGACAATAGGAGTGCAAACCGTCATAGACCGGGGTGCTCGCTAGCTGTTCGCAGCGGTGGCGAAAGCGGCTCGCCGGCAGCACGATGGCCTGCTCGCGGGAAAAATGGAGATCGGCCTTGCGGCAGATGAGGTGCGCCGGCCCCTGCTCCCCCAGGTAGTAGAAGACCGCCTCCTCCCCCGTCCCCAGGTTGAGGATGAGGTTGACCCGATCCACCTGGCGAAAGCAGGGCTGGATCCGGTTCAGCTTCTTGATGAAGTCATCCAGGGTGACGGCAGAGAGCAGGTTCTTGGAGAGGGAGAGAAAGCCGTCATCCCAGATGGGTGAGATGTCGGTCAACGGAATGGCACTCACATTCAGCATTCAGGCCTCGCATTACATCTAGATGGGTACCCTTGCCGGCCAATTGCAGCACGGCAACAACGGTAAACAATGCATCAGCCATCACAGTCAGATGTTATAATTAATTTTTAAAAACTTAACGCTTAATTATAAAAACTAACATGCAGCGAAATAGCATCGCGTAGATTATCGCAGGATGGCTGGCATAATAAGTTAGCCCCATCCCCATTACAACCAAGCCGGCCCTGGCACATATTACAGCTCCGTCAGCGGATATTTCTCACCACGCCCAAATATGGCGTCACTATCGCCGTCATTCGCCGCATATCGCCGCCAACTGGCCCCTCCTCTGCCCCTGTTGCCGCTGTCGCAGGCTCATGAGGAGAGCAGCCGGTAGTTGTGCAGCTTCAGCCCACCGAAGATGAAGGCGGCGGAAAAGAGCTGAAGCCCCAACAATAACCCACTGATATTGTCAGCTATTTCCACCGACACCACCCGATGAGTGAGATAGACCCCGAGCCCCAGCACGCCCGCCAGCAGGCAGTTGACCAGGGTGGTGGAGAGAAAGGCGATGAGCCAGGCCGCCTGCACGCTCAATGCCGCCAGCACGGCGCTCATGGCGATGCGCGCGGCGATAAAACAACCGAAGAAGGCAAACCCCAGCAGAAATATCAATTCGTCGTGCCATAGAAAACACCCAATCCCTAACAACATCACCAGCAAATAAGCGGAGACATAAAAGATCCCGAACGAAAGATTTAATTCATTTTTCATGATGGACACCTGCCAGCTGAAAAAAGGATGAGCGGATCCGGGCCCTGTATACAGAGCCTGGATCCACTTTATTAACGACGATTACCCTTTGGCGGCGCTGCGCAATTTCGCCTTGAGCGCGCTGTATTCAGTCTGGACGTACACTTCCGCCCCCGGCTGATCCTCGATACGCTCAATTTTCACTGCGCAGTACTTGTACTCCGGCGTGTAGGAGACAGGGTCAACGTGCTCGATGGTGAGCTCGTTGCAGGCCCCTATCCACCACTGGTAGGTCATGTAGACCACCCCGGCGTTGACCCGCTCGTTGTAGTTGGCCCGGGTGATCACCTTGCCGCGCCGCGACGAGATCCAGACCAGCGCCTGATCCTTCACCCCGAGCTTCTTGGCATCGCTCGGGTGGATCTGCACATAGCCCGGCTCATCGGCCAGGGTTTGCAGCGCCGAGCAGTTGCCGGTCATGGAGCGGCAGGAGTAGTGACCCACCTCGCGCACGGTGGAGAGCACCAGCGGGTACTCGGCACAGGGCTGCTCCAGCGGCGGCCGCCACTCGGAGGCAATCAGCTGACCCTTGCCGCTCGGGGTGGTGAACACGTTCCCCTCGAACAGGGTGCTGGTGCCCGGGTGATCCTCGGTCGGACAGGGCCACTGCACGCTCTTGAGATCGGCCATCTTGTCATAGCTGACCCCGGCGTAGAGCGGGCAGAGTCCGCGCAGCTCGTCCCAGATCTGCTCGGTGTCGCGATACTCCATGGGATACCCCATGGCGGTCGCCATCAGCGAGAAGATGGCCCAGTCCGGTTTCACGTTATCAGGGGGAGTGACCGCCTTGTAGAAGCGCTGGAAGCCGCGATCCGCCGAGCTGTAAACCCCCTCGTGCTCGCCCCAGCTGGTGGCGGGCAGGATCACATCCGCCATCTCGGCGGTCTGGGTCATGAAGATATCCTGCACGATCACCAGCTCCATCCCCGCCAGGGTACGGCGGAACTGACCGAGATCGGCCTCGGTCTGCGCCGGATCTTCCCCGAAGATGTAGAAGGCCTTGCACTTGCCCTCCTCCACCTTGTGGCCAAGCTCGGTCAGCCGATAACCCGGTTTCTGGGAGAGCGCATCCACCCCCCACGCCTTGGCAAACTTGGCGCTGATGGCAGGATCGCTCACCGACTGATAGCCCGGGAACTGGTGCGGCAGCATCCCCATGTCGCAGGTACCCTGCACGTTGTTCTGACCGCGTACCGGCCCACAGCCAGTGCCACGGCGACCGAAGTTGCCGGTCAGCAGCGCAATACCCGCGAGCCCCTTGACCACGTCCACCGCCTGACCGTACTGGGTCACCCCCATGCCCCACAGGATCATGGAAGCAGGCGATGCGGCATAGGTGCGAATGGCGGCGCGGATATCGGCGGCTTTGAGGCCGGTGATCCCCTCCACGTATTCCGGGGTGTACTTGGCCACCGTGGCCTTGAAGGTGTCAAACCCTTCGGTGTAGTTGGCGACGAACTCCTTGTTGTAGAGCCCTTCATTGATCAAGACGTTGGCGAAGGCGTTGACCAGCGCCATATTGGAACCGTTTTTGAGCGGCAGCCACTGATCGGCGATGCGGGCGGTCTCCACCATTCGGGGATCACACACAATCACCTTGGCCCCGTTTGCCTTCGCCTTGAGGATATGGCGGGCGACGATGGGGTGAGAGTCAGCAGCGTTGTAACCAAACACCAGCAGGCACTTGGTCTCTTGAATTTCGGGAATGGCGTTGCTCATGGCGCCGTTGCCTACTGTTGTCTCCAGACCGGAGACTGAGGGTGCGTGTCACACCCTCGCGCAGTGGTCGACGTTGTTCGTCCCCAGCACGGCGCGGGCAAATTTCTGCATCACATAGTTGGCTTCATTGCCGGGGCCACGGGCAGAGCCAGTGGTCATGATGGCGTCCGGGCCATATTTCGCCTTGATGGCCGAGAGGCGGCTGCTGGCGAACTCGATGGCTTCGTCCCAGGAGACGGCTTCGAGCTTGCCACCGCGCTCGCGGCGGATCATCGGGCTCTTGAGACGGGGGGTCAGCAGGTTGGTGTCGTTCAAGAAATCCCAACCGTAATAGCCCTTGAGGCAGAGCTGCCCCTCGTTGGTCCGGCCGTTGGCGCCTTCGGCCCCCACCACCTTGTCGTTTTCAACCAGCAGGTTGATCTTGCAACCGGTGCCGCAATAGGGGCACACGGTAATGACTTTTTTCATGACTCACACTCTTGTTTGTTAACGAAAAACGGCTCGGCAAGCCCGCTCACACCCGCGCTGGCATTGCCAGCAGGGCCTCGGCACTGGCCAGCTGCTTCTGCCGGTTCAGGGTGTCAAGGTGGGCCGGCGTGACCAGCCGCAGCGCCTGGGTCGGGCACACCTCGACACAGGCCGGGCCCGCCTCGCGGTGCTGGCAGAGATCGCACTTGAGCGCCTGTGCCTTGGTCTGCGGCCGCTTGAAGAGCGAATCGGCCGTGGGGGCCACCTCTTTCACCACCACCGCCATGGCGCCGTAAGGACAGGCCACCACGCAGGACTTGCAGCCGATGCAGCGCGCCTGCAGCACCTTGACGCAGCCATCCTCGCTGACGATGGCGTTGTTGGGGCAGGCCATGGCGCACGGCTTGTCTTCACACTGGCGGCAGAGCACCGGCGTGGTCACCTTGCTGCCCACGATCACCTTCAGGCGCGGCTGAAAATGGCTGTCCTTGGAGACCAGATGTCCATCCTCGATGGCAAGATGCAGGCCGCCCTCCCGCTCAAGGGTCCCAGTGCAGGACCCTGACTGGTGTGAAACGGCGCAGGCCACCTCACAGGTACGACACCCAATACAGAGACTGGGATCTGCAATCACGAAGCTGTTCATAGAGAGGGATCCTAAATGGTTCGTTACACCCGACCGCCCTCACCCACCAGGTAGGCGACAACGCGGTCTGCCCCCACAAAGCATTTATCAGACCAACACGGGCAGATGGCCCGTCATAAAATCACAAGCATATGAAAATAAAGAGATAATCTGGATGATAAAGGAGGTATTAGTCGCAACTGACGAGGGTAACGAAGGGGCCAGCCCCCTGCTCGACATGACAAAAGTGACGAGGTCGACACTGGCTGACAAGCTTCTGCCCCGCTTTATAAGCGTGGGATGTTTGGCATACAAGTAGCTAGCGGCACGAGATCATCCAGCTGTGCAAGCTTGCATTGTAATGGCAGGGAATAAAACTGCTGCTCATGGCTTAGCCCAGTTAGGTTAAAGGTACGAGAAGTACGTAAAGCCAAAGCCGACCTAAGAGCCTCTACTAACAAATTTATTGAACTGGAGCCTACTTTTAATACATCACGCTTCTGTTTTTTATCCGACCAGTTACTATAGCTCACCTGATAACCAGCTCAATTGAAAGTGGGAGTCATGATAATAAATAGTAGAGCATCACCAGTTACAGACTGGAAGCCTCATCACTGGATCGTAGATTTATCTATTACACTTATTAATATTGACTTTTCAGAAAGTTTTATATTTTCAAAAATGAACCACATTAATATTTTAATGAGAATTTTATCTCGCAGTGTTTCAATAAGGTCTTACATCTAAGAGATTTTTTAAATTAACTAACATTAGAGGGCTTTGTTTTGAGTGGTAATAAATTAGAGAGAATCACAATATATAAAGCAAAAGACTCGGTTAAAAGCTTTTCATTCATTTTTGATGTAACAACAGAATCGTTACCAAAATTTAAATATAGATATAAAGATTTTAATGTTGAGTTCATTATAAAATACAGCGAAGTTGGCGGTACTAAAAAAACTGAGGCCGACTACCCATGGATGATGATGGTTAATAGTCTAGATAGTATCTTCAATTTTAAATTCTCAACAAAAAATAAAACGCCCTCAGCTGTACTGGGTTTAAAAATATCAAACAAAACCATTGGTACTAAATTTTTCTTACTTACCTTTGGGATGCACACATCAAGATTTATAAACTTAGACTATCTAGTAAGTGACTTCGGCATAAAGGTCGCAATGAATATCTGCGACCAAAACAATTTGAAAAAAGTGAACACTACGACACACTCATCAATATCAACGCTGACTGATCGCCAAGCAAGTAAGGGGGCTAGCTTAGATATATTTGATATCAATGATGAAAAGGAATTTTTCCGCGCAATATCAGGGCTAACCTATGATGACTACCCATACATAAAATCATTTTCTGGTAAAAATTCAATTACAATAAACCTCAAAAATAGTGTTTTAGTAAGTAAAGATGATTTAATTGATATATTATTAAGCCTAGATAATGCCTACGGTTCAGATTTATACAAAAATAAATTCCCTACATATGGTAGGTTAGATTACGTTAGCGATACAGATAAGATTGAAAATCTTGACTCAATATTATTTGAGCGTTTAAAAGATAAACAGCTTTCAAATATTCATTTATCGCCTAACAGGATAGAGTCGGATGACGTTAATTACTACACATATGAAGACCCCGCCAATCATCCAGAAGCAATAAGATTTGAAACACTAGGCATACAGGAGCTATTGGACTCTCATATGCTTTTTACTAAAAAAGCCTCTATCAATACAGTAAAACATTGGCGAATTTACACCGTCTCCACCTCTGATGAAATATCAAGTTCAAGAGCTTACGACTGCTTAAACTTTGAAGTGGAATGTAATGGAACAACTTTTATTCTAAGCGCTGGAACTTGGCGAAGTGTCAATTCTGACTTTAAAGAAAACATTGAACAATACATTTCTGAAAAAATAAATGAAAACACAAATAACTACTTACCAAATGATATATCAATTTATTGTAAAGTACATGAGAATGGTGTACCGAAGGAAAGATACAGAGAAGATGTCTATAATTCATACGTTGCAAGTAACAATAAAGACATATACCTATTTGATAAATCTAAAATAACAATAGCTGGAAATAAACAATATGAGATATGTGATTTATTTCATTCAAAAAAAGAATTTATCCATGTAAAAGTATTAAAGAGTGGCACAAACTCACTAAGCCATCTTTTTCTACAAGCTAGATTTTATACTGATTCATTTATTAAAGATTCTGAAACTCGTTTATCTATGCGGGATTTCATAGTAAAAAATAGAAACCGAGAGAATGAAAATAAAGACAGCACTTTGTTTCTATCTTTAATACCTGAAAAGCGCCAAGAGCTTCATGCGTCAAGTTACTCTGTCGTACTATGTATACTGACCTTTGATGAAAGAGACAATATTGATAATCTTCCATTCATGATTAAGTATGAGTTGGTCAAAACACATAAATATTTAATAGATGAGAGAGGGGTTGAGTTATCATATGCGATTAGATTAGTTAATAAAAAATCTAATGCTAGCTAATTTTTAGCCTGTGATCATCAGTGATCATAGGCTATACGCTTTCACCAACCAAAAGACTCTATCGCTACCTCATTCCAACCTCTTTACCCACCTAACCATTAATTTATTGGTCAGCATTTTATCGTTTATTTCTTAGCCAGCTTGATGCAAAACGCTGGCAAAAATGGATAGCCAGCTAAAACAATCACTTGCCAGGGGCTGGACGGGGTATTTCAATCAGCGGCCAATTAATAATTTCGTTAACCACCCCTTTTTGATTATTTATACCTGAGCATAAACCTACGACGGGTGTGTCATTATACCCTTAACGGCAGATGAACAGACTGTGTCCCATGATGAGCCTCTTTATATCCAGTTAGCTCCCTTTCCCATCGCAATCCATTAATGCGTTCCTGCGGCACCTGCCGCACGCCCGATAGACGGGGGCGGCCCGTGCTGGCCAATCGTCACCATCAAACTGACAGACAACTTCATGAACGGTAATCACAAACAAGCCCTGTCCGGCGTTACGCTGGCGGCGATCGGCGTGGTCTATGGCGACATCGGCACCAGCCCGCTCTATACCCTGCGCGAGTGCCTCTCCGGCCAGTTCGGTTTCGGGGTGGAGCCCGCCTCCATCCTGGGCTTTCTTTCACTGATCTTCTGGCTGCTGATCCTGGTGGTCTCGGTCAAGTACCTCTCCTTCGTGATGCGGGCCGACAACGCCGGCGAAGGGGGCATCCTCACTCTGATGTCGCTGGCCACCCGCAACACCCCGGCCAAATGGACCCCCTTGCTGATCATCCTGGGGCTGATTGGCGGCAGCTTCTTCTATGGCGAGGTGGTGATCACCCCGGCCATGTCGGTGATGTCGGCCATCGAGGGCTTGAACATCGCCGCCCCCTCCCTCGACCCCTATATAGTGCCGCTCTCGGTGCTGGTGCTGACCCTACTGTTCGCCATCCAGAAACACGGCACCGCCACCGTGGGCAAGCTGTTCGCCCCCATCATGCTCACCTGGTTCATCACCCTGGCGGTGCTGGGCCTGAACAGCATCTTCCAGCACCCCGAGGTGCTGGGGGCGCTCAACCCCGTCTGGGCGCTGCGCTTCTTTGCCAAGTACCAGACCGCCTCCTTCTTTGCCCTCGGCGCCGTGGTGCTGGCCATCACCGGGGTGGAGGCGCTCTACGCCGACATGGGCCATTTTGGCAAGAGTCCGATCCGGCGCGCCTGGTTTATGGTGGTGTTGCCCTCTCTGGTGCTCAACTACTTCGGCCAGGGGGCGCTGCTGCTGGCCCATCCCGAGGCCATCACCAACCCCTTCTTCCTGCTTGCACCGAAATGGGCGCTGCTGCCGCTGCTGCTGCTGGCGACCCTGGCTACGGTGATCGCCTCGCAGGCCGTGATCTCCGGGGTCTTTTCGCTCACCCGGCAGGCGGTGCGGCTCGGTTATCTCTCACCCATCCGCATCGTGCACACCTCCGAACAGGAGTCCGGCCAGATCTATATTCCGGTCATCAACTGGATGCTCTATATCTCGGTGGTGATCGTCATCATGAGCTTCGAGCACTCCAGCAACCTGGCGGCGGCCTACGGCATCGCCGTCACCGGCACCATGGTGCTCACTTCCATCCTCTCCTGCTCGGTGGCCCGCCACAGCTGGCACTGGAACAAGTACCTGGTGGCCGCCCTGTTTGTCGCGCTGCTGGCCATCGACGTGCCGCTGTTTGCCGCCAACCTCGCCAAGATCTTCTCCGGCGGCTGGCTGCCGCTCACCCTGGGGGCGGTGATGTTCACCGTGATGACCAGCTGGAAGAGCGAGCGCTTTCAGCTTATTCGCCGCCTCAACGAGCACGGCAACTCGCTGGAGCCGATGATCGCCTCGCTGGAGAAATCCCCGCCGACCCGGGTGGCCGGCACGGCGGTCTATATGTCGCGGGTGGTCAACGTGATCCCCCACGCGCTGCTGCACAACCTCAAGCACAACAAGGTGCTGCACGAGCGGATCATCCTGCTCACCCTGCGGGTGGAAGAGGTGCCCTACGTCCACAACGTGCGCCGGGTCTGCATCGAGCAGCTCTCCCCCACCTTCTGGCGGGTGGTGGCAAGCTATGGCTGGCGCGAGACCCCCAACGTGGAGGAGATCTTCCACCGCTGCAACGCCGAGGGGCTGAGCTGCCGGATGATGGAGACCTCCTTCTTCATGGCCCACGAGTCGCTGATCATGAAGGAGCGCCCCTGGTACCTCTACCTGCGCGGCAAGCTCTTTATGCTGCTGCAGCGCAACGCCCTGCGCGCACCGGATCAGTTCGAGATCCCGCCCAACCGGGTCATCGAGCTGGGATCCCAGGTGGATATCTGATGGCGTGAGTTGCGCTAAAGAGAGAGGGAGGCATTGGCCTCCCTCTCTCATTTTGTAACTAACCCCAATTACCGGCCCCCTCATCCCCAGCCCTTCTCCCACGAGGGAAGAAGGGAGCACACCACGGCGACCATATGCTGCAAACGGTGCAATTCACTTCGTTCTTTGCACCCTACCTCCCGGCATGCTGCCGATATGTTTCCGTTCTCGTGTGTCCGATTACGCTTCGCTAATCGAACCTACGGTTTCAAGACAAACGGTCTCTATCCGAACAGACTCGCTGCCGTAGGGTGCAACAAGCGCAGCGCCGTGCACCGCGAACATATTTTGATAGCGGTGCAATTCACTGCGTTCTTTGCACCCTACTCATGCTGCGTTTTCCAAGGTGACGAACCCTCTCCTACCCTTCGTCACAAGTGACGAACGTCACGGTTCGACAGTGGGACAAGGCCTCGACGCCCGTCGGCGCGATTTTAAACATCATTTAAAAACAAACACTTACACTCATCCAGCCAAGCAAAAACAAGCTGGCCCGTATCTTGCCAACCTGCCCCTACTTTCTCCGTTCGCGACACGACAAGGTAGGCTATGAACCGCTTCGTTATCGCTGACCCCAAGCTTTGTATCGGCTGTGGCACCTGTATGGCGGCCTGCAGCGAGGTACACAAGGCGCAAGGTTTGCAACAAGCCCCCCGTTTAACTGTTATGCGACACGAGCAGGCGACCATGCCGGTTCAGTGCCGTCACTGTGACGATGCCCCCTGCAGCAAGGTGTGCCCGGTCGAGGCGATCCGCCAGACCGGCGATTGCGTGCAACTCAACGAGTCGCTCTGCATCGGCTGCAACCTCTGCGCCGTGGCCTGTCCCTTTGGCGCCATCCAGAGCGGCGGCAGCCGTCCGGTGGCCGTGGCCACCAGTTACGACATCTATATCCCCTGCTCCATCCACTCCAGCAACCCCTCCACCTCCGCCGGCCTGCGCTGCTTTGGCGAGGATCTGCTGAGCTGGGAGCCGGGCGTGCGCAGCATCGCGGTCAAGTGTGACCTGTGCGAATTTCGTGCCGAAGGGCCGGCCTGTGTCGATGCCTGCCCCTCCCAGGCATTGAAGCTGGTCAATGACGGCGACACCGAACGCGCCGCCCGTATCCGTCGCCAGCAAGCGGCCGACACCAACCCGCAGGGGGCCTCTGCCTTCTCGGCGCCCGCCACGGCGCTCCCCGCATCCGATTTATCCACCACAGAGGGAGCGTGCTGATGTTGTCCCCCCTTGTTATGGCCACGCTCCTGCTCTTTTTGCTGGGCGCTGCCGCCGGTCTGCTGCTGCAAAAACTGCCCGCACTGGCCAACCGTCTCAACAGTGGCTTTGCCCTGTTGGGCTCGCTCGCGGGTCTGGTCGCCGCCATCCAGATCTTTGCCCAAGGCGCCCCCGTCGACGGCCAGCTCTGGCTGCTGGGCTCGGTTCACCTCGATATGCTGGCCGCACTGATGCTGCTGGTGATCAGCACCGTCGGCGTCGCTGTCGCCCTCTACTCCTTTGCCTATATCCGCGAATATCAGGGCAAGGGCGATGTGGCCATCGGCGCGCTGATGAACCTCTTCCTCTTTGCCATGGTGGGCATGGTACTGGCCGACAATGCGCTCGGTTTCTTGCTCTGCTACGAGCTGGTGACCCTCACCACCTACTGGCTGGTCAAAACCAACCCCGAGGCCGCCAAACAGAGCCGTCTCTATCTGGTGATGAACCATATCGGCATGGCACTGGTGCTGATCGCCTTCTGGCTGCTCTGCCGCGAGAGCGGCTCGCTGGAGTTCGCCGCGCTGCGCGAGCACCATCTGGCGGGCGTCCTGGCCTCCCTGGTGTTCCTGCTCAGCTTCTGCGGTTTTGGCCTGCGCGCCGGTTTCGTGCCGCTGCACGGCTGGCTGCCGGTGGCCGAGCCCGTTGCCCCCTCCCATATCTCGGCGCTGATGTCCGGCGTCATGGTGAAGCTGGGTCTCTTTGGCATCTTGCGGGTCAGCATCGATTTTCTCGGCGCCAGCCAGCTCTGGTGGGGCTATGTGGTGCTGATCTTCGGAGCCTGCTCGGCGGTGCTCGGGGTGCTGTTTGCGCTGGCCGAGCACGATCTCAAGCGGCTGCTCGCCTACCACACGGTGGAGAACATCGGCATCATCCTGATGGGGATGGGCATCGGCATGATCGGCATCGCCAACCAGCAGCCGGCACTGGTGGTGCTGGGGCTGCTCGGCGCCCTCTATCACCTGCTCAACCACGCCATCTTCAAGAGCCTGCTCTTTATGGGCACCGGCTCAGTGATGTTCCGCCTGCACACCCGCGACATGGACAAGATGGGGGGCCTGGCCAAGCTGATGCCCTGGACCGCGCTGGCGTTCCTCATCGGTGCCATGGCCATCTCGGCGCTGCCGCCCCTGAACGGCTTTGTCAGCGAGTGGTTTATCTACCAGTCGCTGCTCTCCATGACCAAACTCGGCACCTCCGTTGTCGCGCCGCTCGCGGTAGTGATGCTGGCGGTGACCGGCGCCATGGCGGTGATGTGTTTCGTCAAGGTGTACGGCATCTGCTTCTGCGGCGCCCCGCGCAGCGAGAAGGCGAGCCACGCCCGCGAAGTGCCGGGCGCCATGGTGGCAGGCACCCTGCTGCTGGCCGCCGTCTGTCTGGTGCTGGGTCTGGGCGCCCCCTGGATTGCCCCTCATATCGCCAGCTATGGCCAAGCCTTGGTAAGCGGCCAAATGAACGTGGCCACCGGCGCTACCCTGCTGCCCCTCGATAGCAGCCAGGCGATCCTCTCCCCGCCCGTTATCGCCATCACCTTGCTGGGGCTGTTCCTGATTCCGCTGCTGGTATTGGCCATCTTCAAGGGGCCCAAGCTGGGTCGTCGTCACGCTGGCACCCCGTGGGCTTGTGGTTACGCCTATGAGGAGCGCATGAGCCTCACCTCTGGTGGTGTCACCCACACCTTGCGCCAACTCTGCGCGCCGCTCTATCGCAAGCAGCCGCAGCTCGATCTGGCCAGCGCCCTGCACGGGGTGAGCGATACCAGCGGGACGACCGGCTGGCTGCTGCACGGTGTTGTGCTGGCGCTCTTTATCCTGATGGCTGTAGGAGTCTGATATGCCTGTTCTTGAAATGCCGAGCTGGGGCATGGTTGCCCTCGCCCTGACCCAGGCCATCGCCATGCTGGCGCTGGCGCCGCTCGCCACCGGTTTCAACCGGGTGCTGCGGGCCAAGATGCACTCCCGTCAGGGGCCGGGCCTGCTGCAGGATTACCGGGATATCGCCAAGCTCCTGCGCCGTCAGGAGGTGACCCCCGAGCCTGCCGGCATCATCTTCAACCTGATGCCTGCGCTGCTCATCGCCGCCCTCTTGCTGGTAGGGATGGCGCTGCCGACCCTGACTCACGAGTCCCCCTTCCCCATCGCCGGGGATCTCATCACCGACATCTATCTGTTCGCGATATTCCGCTTCTTCTTCTCCCTCTCCGGGCTCGACAGCGGCAGCATGTTTGCAGGGATCGGCGCCCGCCGTGAACTGACCCTCGGCATTCTGGTGGAGCCCATTCTGGTGCTCGCCTGCTTCATCATGGCGATGATGGTGGGCAGCTCGGATCTGGGCAATATCAGCAGCTATGTGGCGACCCAGCCGCTGGCAGCGCCCATCGCCACCCTGCTGGCTGGCGCCGCCTGCGCCTTCGCGGTGTTTGTCGAGATGGGCAAGCTGCCCTTTGACTGCGCCGAAGCCGAACAGGAGCTGCAGGAGGGGCCGCTTACCGAGTATTCCGGTGCGGGTCTTGCCCTGCTCAAGCTCTCCATCGGCCTCAAGCAACTGGTGGTGGTGCAGCTCTTTCTGGTGATTTTCCTCCCCTTCGGCAAGGCGGCCAACTGGAGTCTGCCTGCGCTCATCGGTGCGGCGCTGATCCTCGCCTGCAAGCTGCTGGTGGCCTTTTTGCTGGCCGGCATCATCGAAAACGCCATGGCCCGTACCCAGTTCGTGCGCACCCACAAGCTCACCCGCTACGGCTTGGGGCTGGCCCTGCTGGCGCTGCTCGCCTATCTGGTCGGGATCTGAATCATGCCCGCCAGCACAGCGACTTTTTCCGATTTCATCATTTGTGAATGCGCATTCCCGAACATTAAAGTGAGAACTGCATGACCATCGCCATTTCGGATCGCATCGGCTGCGACTATATCCAGCAGGTGCGAGCCCAACTGCCCCACGCCATCGTCGACGAGGAGTGGCAAACCGCCGATCAGGCCACCATTACCGTCAAGCCCACCAGTCTGGTCGAGACGGCCAGCCTGATCTTCCACCAGCTGGGGGGCTGGCTTCCGCTCTCCTTTGCCAATGACGAGCGCAGCCTCAACGGCCACTTCGCGGTCTACCACGTCTTCTCCATGGAGGGCGACACCAAGTGCTGGATCACCGTCAAGGTGCTGGTGGATGCCGATACCCAGGAGTATCCCTCCATCACCCCGACCATTCCGGCGGCGGTGTGGGGCGAGCGGGAGATCCGCGACATGTACGGCCTGCGCGCCATCGGTCTGCCGGACGAACGCCGTCTGGTGCTGCCGGACGACTGGCCGGAGGATATCCACCCCCTGCGCAAGGACGCCATGGATTATCGCCAGCGCCCGATGCCCACCACCGACACCGAGACCTACCCCTTCGTCAACGAGCTCGGCAGTGATGCCAACCGCATCGTGCCGGTCGGCCCGCTGCACATCACCTCGGATGAACCGGGGCACTTTCGTCTGTTCGTCGATGGCGAAGACATCATCGACGCCGACTACCGCCTCTTCTATGTCCATCGCGGCATGGAGAAGCTGGCGGAAACCCGGATGGGCTACAACGAAGTGGCGTTTCTGACCGACCGGGTCTGCGGCATCTGCGGTTTTACCCACAGCGTCGCCTACACCACCTCGGTGGAGAACGCCATGGGCATTGTGGTACCCGAGCGGGCCAAGATGATCCGCGCCGTGCTGCTGGAGGTGGAGCGCCTGCACAGCCATATCCTCAACATCGGCCTGTCGAGCCACTTCACCGGTTTCGACACCGGCTTCATGCAGTTCTTCCGGGTGCGGGAGAAATCCATGACCCTGGCCGAGCTGCTCACCGGTGCCCGCAAGACCTACGGCCTCAATCTGATTGGCGGGGTACGCCGCGACATCTTCAAGGAAGATCGCATCAAGGGAGCCCAGCTGGTACGGGAACTGCGTAATGAGCTCAAACCCCTGGTGGCCATGCTGCTGGATACCGCCAACATCTCTTCCCGCCTCATCGGTATCGGCAAGCTCGACCCGCAGATTGCCCGCGATTTCAGCTGCGTCGGCCCCATGGTGCGGGCGAGCGGCTTCAAGCGCGACGTGCGCCGGGTCCACGACTTTGCCGGCTACCGCGAGCTGCCGATGGAGATCCAGACCAAGGCGGGTTGCGACGTGCAATCCCGGGTGCTGGTGCGCATCCACGAGCTCTACGACTCCCTCGACATGATTGAGTTCGGCCTCGAGCACCTGCCACAGGGGCCGCTTTTGACCGAAGGGTTCACCTACCAGCCGGGCAAGTTTGCGCTGGGCTTTACCGAGGCGCCCCGCGGCGAGAACGTGCACTGGAGCATGACCGGGGACAACCAGAAGCTGTTCCGCTGGCGCTGCCGCGCCGCCACCTACGCCAACTGGCCCGCCCTGCGTTACATGCTGCGCGGCAATACCGTGGCGGATGCACCGCTCATCATCGGCAGTCTGGATCCCTGCTACTCCTGTACCGACCGGGTCACCCTGGTCGACCCCAAGAAGGGCAAATCCACCGTGGTCTCCTACAAGGAGATCGAGCGCTACGGCATCGATCGCAAAAACTCTCCGCTGAAATAAGGGGTCATCATGATCAAGCTGTTCAAGACCATCCTCAAGGCTGGCACCCCGACCGCCAAGTACCCCTTCGCCCCTTACGAGGTGAACCGGGATTTTCGCGGCAAACCCAAATATCAGGCGGATCAGTGCATCGCCTGCGCCGCCTGCACCAAGGCCTGCCCGGCCAACGCGCTGGTGATGGAAGTGGACATGGAGACAGGCGAACGGCGCTGGGAGATCTCCATGGCGCGCTGCATCTTCTGCGGCCGCTGCGAGGAAGTCTGCCCGACCCGCGCCATCGCCCTCTCACCCGAGTTCGAGCTGGCGGTGACCAACAAGGCCGACCTTTATGAGGAGGCCCGCTTCGCGCTGGCCCCCTGCACCCTGTGCGGCACCTACTTTGCCCCGAGCAAGCTGGTGGCGCTGGTGGAGGACACCCTCAAGCAGGCGGGCACACCGCTCGCGACCCCAGAGCGGCTGCATCACTGCCCCGACTGCAAACGAAAACAGAGCATGCTGAGCCAGCCTGACTCGGCCCTGATCACACCGATAGCCACACCGATGGCCGCACAAAAGGAGTGGATGTGATGAGCAAGATCAAAGGCATAGAACCGGTTGTCGGCCATGCCCATACCCGCGCCGTGCCGCTGGCACAGGATCCCGAGACCACCAAACTCAAGAAGACACTGCTCAAGGACATTCGCCGCTCGGCCTATGTCTACCGGGTCGATTGCGGCGGCTGCAACGCCTGCGAGATCGAGATCTTCGCCACCATCACCCCGCTGTTCGATGCCGAGCGTTTCGGCATCAAGGTGGTCGCCTCCCCCCGCCACGCCGACATCCTGCTCTTTACCGGCGCAGTGACCCGGGCGATGCGGGTACCGGCCCTGCGCGCCTACGAGGCGGCGCCCGACCCCAAGATCTGCATCGCCTACGGCGCCTGCGGCTGTGACGGCGGCATTTTCCACGATCTCTATTGCGTCTGGGGCGGCACCGACAAAATCGTACCGGTGGATGTCTATATCCCCGGCTGCCCGCCCACGCCGGCCGCCACCATCTACGGCTTTGCCGTGGCGCTCGGTCTGCTTGAACAAAAACTCAAAGCCACCAGCCACGAGGTGCAACCGGGTGAGCGGGTCGAGCTGCGCCATACCGGCATCCCCAATGAAATCCGGGTGATGATCGAACGCGAAGCGCGCCGCATGGCCGGTTACCGGCAGGGGCGGATCATCGCCGACGAATTCATGGCCCTGCTCGAAGGGGCGACCCAGCAGGATGTGGATCTGCGCATCCAGAGCTACCTCGATCAGCACGACGATCCGCGCCTCTCGGAGATCGTCAACAACCTCGCAAACGCCTGCCTCAACCGGGCGGCCGGCAAGGGAGAGGCGGTACATGGCTGACGAGGTTTTTTTCTACCGCCTCTCGCGCAAGTTCGTCGACGAGCAGTTCGATGTCCCCGAGGAAGCCAAGGAGGTGATGTACTACAGCCTCGCCATCGGCCACCACCTCGGCATCGTCGATTGCCTGCGAGCAGACCTGGTCTGCTCGCTGACCGGTTATCGCGACTGGGTAGCCAAGCTGCCAGAGGGGAGCGAGGCGCGCCGCAAAATGGAGGGATTTCTCACCTTTGGCGAGATCACCATCTATCGCGAGCACTGCCATATGCTGGCCTGCGCCTTCGACCGACTGCGCAAAGCCGACAATCTGCTCGATGAGCAGGAGCTGGGCTGGACCAATACCTTTATGGATCAGCTCACCGCCCTCTTTAACGACCCCCATATGTACCTGATGGTAAGGAGCCGCTGATGGGCTGCAATCTCGTGTTGACCGTGGGCAATGCCATGATGGGGGACGACGGTGCCGGCCCCTATCTCGCCGACAAGCTGCAGGCCGCCCCCCTGCCCGGCTGGATCCATATCGATGGCGGCATCGCGCCGGAAAATGTGGTCTACAAGGTGCGGGAGCTGCAACCGGAGCGGGTGGTGCTGGTAGATGCCGCCGAGATCGGCGAGAAGGCGGGTACCCTGCAGGTGATCCCCCCCGAGACCATCGCCGAGATGTTTATCTTCTCGACCCACAACATGCCGCTCAATTTCCTGATCGACGAGCTCAAAACCTTTGTACCCGAGGTGATCTTTGTCGGGGTGCAACCGGCCATAGTGGCGTTCTCCTTCCCGATGACCGAGATGGTGAGCGGCGCCATGGATTATCTTTACGATCACCTGGAAGAGGCTAAAGATAGCGAGTTGTTAATAAACCGGCTGACCCAGTGGAATATGACCAACGCGGCCACCGATTATTTGCCGGCTTGTTAACGGCAGCAGTCTGCGCTCCCTCTAAAGGCATATAAAAACGCCCGATGTTAAATTAAAAACATCGGGCTAATTGCCATGAAATTGATATGAATCAACGCGCGGATATTTTTCAGAAAATCGGCCAACTCGCTATTTTTAAACATAAAAAAGCGTTGCCAGTCACAGAAAATTGCCACAAAATGGTGGCCATTGCGGAAGCTGATGGGGTCTGGTGGCCTCCTCGGTCTTCAAAACCGATGAGAGCCGAGAAGGCTTTGGCAGGTTCGATTCCTGCCTCTTCCGCCAAATTTCATATATTGGAGAGAAACCGTCAATTATGTTTCAGGCTGGTTGGCGACTGTTTCACATATTGTTCTAACAAGGCGCCTGTCGCATTGCCAATATAATCTGAATGCGCTCCGACACCCTTATTTTTCTGCTCAAACATTAATTTATCCATTCGCCTTTTTAATTAATTCATGAATGGCTAAAAGCAGCAAATAAGCAGCGTCGCAGCGGCCTTCCTCCGGCAAGGCGGCGTGCATGTCACTCCCACGCACAGCCCGGGTCATCTCATGCCAACTCCGTCTGACGTATCCTCCCTCGCCCCCAGCGCCTCTTATGCCGCGACTCCCGCAAACCAGCGCCGCTTGCCACAAGTGGAACAGCTGCTGCAGCAACCTTTTCTCGCTAGGTTTATCGAGGCGCTGAGCCGCCCGCTGGTGACCCAGGCGGTGCGCGACACCCTGAGTGAACTGCGCCAGAGTGAGACGTTTCGCCAGCATGGCGTCGCCTCTGAACGCCTTGAAGCGCTGATTGCCAAGCGCTGCCAGCAGCAGCTGCGCCAGCGTCAAACCCGGGTGATCAACGCCACCGGCACCCTGGTGCACACCAATCTGGGGCGCTCGCCGTTAAGTAGCGATCTGTGGGACGAGGTGCGCGACCTCAACACCGGTTACAACAATCTGGAGCTGGATCTCGCCACCGGCAAGCGCGGCGGGCGCAAGGGGCTGATCGCCCCCCTGCTCCGTTGCCTCACCCAGGCCGAGGATTCGCTGGTGGTCAACAACAATGCCGCGTCGCTCTTTTTGCTGCTGCAGGAGGTGGCCAAGGGGCGCGAGGTGATCGTCTCGCGCGGCGAGCAGATCCAGATTGGCGGCGGCTTTCGCATCCCCGACATTCTGGCCCTCTCCGGAGCCAAGCTGGTGGAGGTGGGCACCACCAATATCACGACCGCCAAAGATTACCTGGATGCCATCACCGATCAGACCGCGCTGGTGCTGATGGTGCACAGATCCAATTTCGCCATTCGCGGCTTTACCGAATCTGCCGACATCGGCGAGCTGGCCCACGCCCTGCCCGAGCACGTCGTACTGGCGGTGGATCAGGGCTCCGGCTTGACCACCGAAGAGTTTGCGCCGGACGAAACCTCGGTGCGCCAGTACATCAAGGCGGGGGTGGATCTGGTCTGCTACTCCGGCGACAAGCTCTTGGGCGGCCCGCAAGCGGGCATCATCAGCGGCCGAGCCGATCTCATCAAGCGGCTGGAAAAACATCCCATGATGCGCACCTTCCGCTCAAGCCGCATCATTCACTCCCTGCTTGAACGCCTGCTCATCCACAAGCTCAACAAATCCCCCGTCGGCGAGGGCATAGCCCAGCAAGTCTTAAGCAACCCGGCCGCCATGCAGGCGAGAGCCTCCCAGCTGATGGCCGCCCTGCCCGGCTGCTTTGTGCCGGTTCCCGCCCAGCTGGTGGTGGGCGGCGGCACCCTGCCGGACGAGTTCTACCCGGCGCCTGCGCTCGAATGCACCGACCCGCGTCCGGCCCAGCAGCTGCTCGATGATTTGCGCGAACTCCCGGTGCCGGTCATCGCCACCGTGCGCCAGCAGAAGGTGCTGCTCAATATGGCCACCCTGCTGCCGGCGGAGATGGAACAGTTGATCGCCCAACTCAGGGAATTGCTGCAGCCCGCCCCGTTCAATGCAACAAATGCGACCGAGGAGCCCTGATCCCATGACCTCCTATCGCGCCGTTATCGGCCTTGCCGGCCATGTTGATCACGGCAAGACCTTGCTGATCAAGGCGCTCACCGGCATCACCACCGCCCGTGCCCACGAGCAGGCCATCGGCATGACCCAGGATCTCGGCTTTGCCCACTTCGACGACGGTCAGGGCAACACCATAGGTGTCATCGACGTGCCCGGCCACGAGCGCTATATCCGCAACATGGTGGCGGGGCTCTGGAGTCTGGATCTGGTGCTGCTGGTGATTGCCGCCGACGAGGGGTGGATGCCGATGACCGGCGATCACCTGCGCCTGCTCAAGGCGATGGGGGTACCGCGTCTGCTGGTCTGCATCAACAAGTGCGATCTGGTAACGCCCGACGAGCTTTTACTGCTTGAAGAGAGCCTGCTGGAGCGGGTGATGGACGAGAGCGGCATGGTGCCCGACATCGTCAGCGTCAGCGCCAAGACCGGTGCCAATATGGCCGCCCTGCACACCGCCATCGTGCGCCAGTTGGGGGATATGGCCGAGCATCATGCCCCCCGCGAACAGGCTGCCCCGCGCCTCTATGTAGACAGGGTCTTTACCGCCAACGGCACCGGCACCGTGCTCACCGGCACCCTGCAGCAGGGCAGCCTCAAGGTGGGGGACAAGCTGCGCCTCTACCCCGCCGATCGGGAGGTGCAGGTGCGCTCCCTGCAGGCCTATCATCAGAGCGTCGACGAGATCGGCGCCGTCTGCCGAGTGGCGGTAGGCCTTAAAAAGGTGCCCCACAAGGAGGTGGCCCGCGGCCACTGCCTGACCAGCGCTGCCGGCCAGTGCGAGGCGGCAACCCACCTTATCGTGCGACTCTGCGAGGTCGGCGGCAGCATCCGGGAACAGCGCAACCGCGAAGTGGAAGTGGCCCTCGGCAGCTGGCATGGCCGGGCGCGCTTTGTGCCAATAAAAGATACCCGGCTGGCACGACTGATCTTTGCCAGCCCCATTCCCTGCTTCTTTGGCCAGCCGCTTGCCATCATTCGCCACGGCAGCAGCGAACTGCTGCACGGCGCCCGCATCGTCTGGTGCGGCGACATCCATCCCGCCAGACGCAAAACGCTGCACGCCCTGCTGGGCGAGCTGCCTGATGACTTGGATCGCTACAACCCGGCCACCCTGCAACTGGGGCTCAACGGCTATGTGGCGGCCAGCCGCTTTGACCAGCGGCCCGAGCAGGTCACCCCCCTCGGTGAGTGGCTGCTGGATAACTGCTGGCTGGCCCAGAGCCGCGACCAGCTGCTCGCCACGCTGGCCAGCGAACCGCTTAGCGCCGCAGAGCTTGCGACCCGCTTTGGCATCGCCCTGCCGGTCATTCAAGCCCTGCTCCAGCAGCTCAAGAGCGAGCAGCTCATTCGCCTGCACCATGACAAGTGGCAACCGGGCAGCGGCGAGTCGGAAGATGATCTGGGGGAAGAGGCACAGCTGGTGCTCAAGGTGGTGCGAGATCAAGGCAAGGAGGGGTACGAGCCCGGTAAACTGGGCCCCGGCGGCGTGGAGCTGGATCCCTTTATCACCCGCAAGCTGCCCGCGGCCCTGCAGCAGGGCCTGCTACAAAAAGGCGCGTTGCAAAAGCAGCTGCGCAACCTGGCGCGACTCAAGTATCTGGTGCAGCTCGATGGCCCCATCTACTACGACGCCGCCCTTTACAACCAGATGGTCGCCGCCGTGCTGGCGGGCCAGCAGGTGGGAGACCTGATCGACATGGCATCCTTCAAGGAGATCACCGGTTTGTCGCGTAAATACGCCATTCCGTTCTGCCTGCGCATGGAGATGGATGGCTGGGTGCGGCGCGAGGAGAACGAGCGTCGGGTGCTGCGTTTGCCAGCCACTCAAGATGAAATGGAGTTGGCATGAGCGCTGCCACCGCCCCCGCTATCTCTCCCAATCCTGTGGCCAACCGGCTGCGCCGCGAGTTTCATATCGACGGTATCGTGCAGGGGGTCGGCTTTCGCCCCTTCGTCTATGGGCTGGCACTGCGCCACGGCATTGCCGGTTATGTGTTGAACGATGCCAACGGCGTCACCATTGGCGCCGAAGGATCGCCTGAGCAGCTCGCCGCCTTTGCCCGCGAACTGCGGGAATTGGCGCCGCCGCTCAGCCGCATCGATCATTTCAGCGATCGGGAACTGCCCCTCGCTCATGGTCCCGACTACGATGGCCACTTTCATGGCCAGTTTCGAATTAAAGCGAGCCAGCAGCAGAGCTCGGCTACTGTGGCCATCTCGCCGGATCAGGGAATGTGCGAGGCGTGCGCCAACGATGTGGCCAACCCCAACGATCGCCACCATCGCTACCCCTTTACCAACTGCACCCACTGCGGCCCGCGCTACACCATCATCCGCCGCCTCCCCTACGACCGCCCCCACACCGCCATGGCGGGCTTTGCCATGTGCCCGCGCTGCGCGGCGGCCTATGAAAACCCGCTGGACAGACGCTACCACGCCCAGCCGGTGAGCTGCCCCGAGTGCGGGCCCCATCTCAGCTGGCGCAGTGGCCGCGGCGATGCCTTGGCCGAGCGCGAGGATGCGCTGCAAGCTGCAGCAAGCGCTCTGCAAGCGGGGGCGCTGATTGCGGTCAAGGGCATGGGGGGTTATCACCTGGTATGTGATGCCCGCAATAAACAGAGTGTCGCCAGATTGCGAACACTCAAGCGGCGCGAGCGCAAGCCGCTGGCGGTGATGATGGGCTCCCTTGCCGAGGCCAAACTGCATGTCACCGGCTGCGAGGCAGAGTGGCAGCTGCTCGCCTCTCAGGCCAGACCCATCACCTTGCTGCGCAAGCGCAAAAACGATGATCGACCGTCAAAATCCCAACTGACAACCGCGCCGCTGGCCGAGGGGATCGCCCCCGGCATCCCCTACCTCGGGGTCATGCTCCCCTATACCCCGCTCCATCAGCTGCTGCTGGACGCCTGCGCCATCCCGCTGGTGGCCACCAGCGCCAATGGTCGCGGCAGCCCGATCCTTATCGAGTGCGAGGCGGTGATCAGGGAACTCGGCAGCGAGATTGACGGCATCCTGGATCACAACCGCCCTATCCTGCACCCGTGCGACGACAGTCTGGTGCAGTGGGCCGGCAGGCGACGCCAGACGTTGCGGCTAGCCCGGGGTTATGCCCCCTGCACCCCCAGCCTGCAAGAGGCGGTCAATTTGCCGCTGCTGGCGGTCGGGGCGCAGCAGAAGAACCAGCTGGCGCTGGCCTTCGGCCGCCAGCGCATCTACAGCCCCTATATCGGCGATCTGCATAGCCTGCCGATGCAGAGTCACTTCGAGCAGACCCTGGCGACCTTCCGCGATCTCTACGATCTCAAACCCGAACTGCTGGTCTCGGATCGCCACCCCGGCTACCTCAGCCACCAGTGGGCCAAAAGCTATTGCCGCGATCAGGGTGCAATCCACCTCGAGGTGCAGCACCATCACGCCCACCTGCTGGGGGTGATGGCCGAGCACGACATCACGGGCCCTGTGCTGGGGGTTGCCTTCGATGGCACCGGCCTTGGCGATGACGGCACCCTCTGGGGTGGCGAGCTGCTGCTGGCCGATGTGAAGGGCTTTACACGAGTTGCGCACCTCAAACCCTTCAAGTTGATCGGCGGCGAGGCAGCCATCCGCGAGCCGGTGCGCCAACTGCTGGGGCTGCTGTTCGAATCCTATGTCGTGGATGAGACCAGCGCCCTCGATATTCCGGCGATCAAGCAACTGCCCGCAGAGCGGATCCGCAACCTGCACCAGCTCTGGCAGCTGGGTCGCAACGCCCCTTATACCAGTTCCATCGGTCGGCTGTTCGATGCGGTGGCGGCGCTCTTGGGGGTGATCGATACCCCGGATTACGAGGGCGAAGCGGGGCTCCTGCTGGAGGCGGCAGCCTTGCAGCTGGCCCCCGATGAAGTGCCCTTCCCCCTCGCCTTTGATCTCAGCCAATCAGCGGAAGGGCCGCTGCAGATCCAATGGGCAGAGCTCATCAATACCCTTGTCAGCGAGCGGCGCAAAGGCTCCTCCACCGCCAGCCTGGCTGCCGGTTTTATCCGCGCCATCAGCAATCTGGTCATCGCCCTGGCCGAGCGTTTCCCCGGCTATCCGGTGGCGCTCGGGGGCGGCGTCTTTCAAAACCGGGTGCTGATGGACCAGCTGGTGCCCGCTCTCGAAGCCGCCGGTCGGCAGGTATTGACCAGCGAAACCCTGCCGCTCAATGACGGTGGCATCGCCGCCGGTCAGCTCTGGTTTGCCATCCACCATCTTGCCACGCATCAGCCTGTCACTACCGGTTGTGCCACCTTGTCGGAGTCCTGAAATCCATGTGTCTATCCATCCCCTCTCAGGTGGTGCAGCTGCACCCCGAAGATAACTGCGTCACCGTCGACACCCTGGGGGTGCAGCGACGCGTCAGCTGCATGCTGCTCGAAGAGCCTCTCAACATTGGCGACTATGTGCTGCTCCATATCGGCTTTGTGATGAGCAAGATTGACCAGGAGGAGGCGCAGGCCAGCCTCGAGAGCTTCCGCCAGATGGTGGCCCTGATGCCCAACCAGGATATCTTGCCATGCTGACCTTGAATGATCTCTTTCAGGGCTTTCGCCAGCCCGAGGTGATCCGCGCCCTCGCCGCCCAGATCACCGAACTGGCCAAAGATCTGTCCGAACCGCTGCGGGTCATGGAGGTGTGCGGCGGCCATACCCACACCATCATGAAGTACGGCCTGCACCAGCTGCTGCCCGCCAGCATCGAGTTCGTTCACGGCCCCGGCTGCCCGGTCTGCATCATGCCGAAAGAACGCATCGATCAGGCCATCGAGCTGGCTAGCCAGCCCAGCGTCATTCTGGTCACCCTGGGGGACATGATCCGGGTGCCGGGATCCAAGGGCACGCTGGCCCAGCAACGGGCCAAGGGGAGCGATATCCGCCCTGTCTATGACCCCCTCGATGCCCTGCGCATCGCCCGTGAGAACCCGGACAACACCGTGGTCTTCTTCGCCATCGGTTTCGAGACCTCTACCCCGATGACGGCGGCGCTGCTGGCTGCCGCTGAAGAGCAAGGGATTGAGAACCTCCTGTTTCATATCAACCATGTGCTGGTGCCGCCCGCCATTCATGCGGTGATGGCCGACGGGGTGGCCAAGGTGAACGCCTTTATCGGCCCCTCCCACGTCAGCGTCATCACCGGCGCCGATATCTACCTGCCCATCGTCGATCGTTATCAGGTGCCGGTGGTGGTGAGCGGCTTCGAGCCGGTGGATGTGATGGAGGCCCTCTTGATGATGGTGCGCCAGAAGGTGGAGGGTCGCTACGCGCTGGAGGTGCAGTACAGCCGGGCGGTCACCGCCAGCGGCAACCGCGCCGCCCAGCGGCTGGTCGAGCGCTTTTTCGAGACCCGCGAGCACTTTCGCTGGCGGGGTCTGGGGGATATCAACGCTTCCGCCCTGCGCCTGCGGGATGCCTTCGCCAAACGCGATGCGGAGCACCACTTCCAGCTTGATCAAACCCCCATCGATGACCACAAGGCATGCCAGTGCGCCGACATTCTGCGCGGCCTGGCCAAGCCGAACCAGTGCAAAGTCTTTGGCCGGGGCTGCACCCCGACCCAGCCCATGGGCAGCTGCATGGTCAGCTCCGAAGGGGCCTGCAATGCCTACTACCGATATATGGGGATCCAGGAACGATGAGAGAAATCCAACTTAGCCACGGTGGCGGCGGTGTCGAAATGAATCAGCTGATCAACCAGCTCTTCTTTCGCCACTTTGGCAACGAGATCCTGCTGCGCGGTGAAGATGCCGCCCTGTTGCCGGTAGAGGGCCCCGTTGCCTTCACCACCGACAGCTTTACCGTCTCGCCGCTCTTCTTCGAGGGGGGCGATATCGGCAAGCTGGCCATCGCTGGCACGGTCAATGATCTCGCCATGATGGGGGCCAAGCCCGAGTATCTGAGCTGCAGCTTTATCATCGAGGAGGGTTTCCCCTACGCCGATCTCGCCCGTATCGTCGAATCGATGGCCACTGAGCTTGCCAAGAGCGGTGCCCGCATCGTCTGCGGCGACACCAAGGTGGTACCCAAGGGGGCGGCCGACAAGATCTTCATCAACACCAGCGGGGTCGGCACTTTCCCGCTGCCCGAACAGAGCCGGGGCATCTCGGTGCGCAACCTCAAGGCCGGTGACGCCATTCTGGTGTCGCGGGATATCGGCAGCCACGGCGCCTGCATCCTGATGGCCCGTGACGCCCTGCAACTGGGATCTGATCTCAAGAGCGACTGCACCACCCTCTGGCCACAGGTAGAAGCGCTGCTAAAAGCGGGCATTACCCCGCACGCCCTGCGCGATGCCACCCGCGGTGGCCTTGCCGCCGTGCTCAACGAGTGGAGCAGCGCCTCCGGCGTTGCCATCGAGCTGGAGGAGTCCGCCATTCCGGTGTGCGATCCGGTGCGTGGCCTGTGTGAGCTCTACGGTTTCGAGCCCCATGATCTCGCCAACGAGGGAACCATGGTGCTGGCCCTGCCTGCTGAACAGGCGCAGGACGCACTGGGCATCTTGCGGCAATTCAACCCAGCCGCCAGCCAGATCGGCGTGGTACAGGCGAGCGATCGCCACAAGGTGATCCTGAGCAACCCCTGGGGCAGCCGCCGTTATCTGGAGCTGCCGCAAGGGGAGCTGCTGCCGCGGATCTGTTGAGCGGCCATGCCGTTCGGTCAATTACAGGGAGGAGTCACTGCTTTTCCCCCTATCGGTTAAGGAGCCACCATGCACGAAATGTCTCTGGCCATGGCCGCCATCGATCTGGCGGCCGAACAGGCTACCCAGCGGGGCTTTACCAAGGTGACCGCCCTCTGGCTCGAGGTCGGCAGCTTCTCCTGCGTCGACCCGGACACCATTGCCTTCTGTTTCGAGGCTGCCGCCAAGGGCACCGCCGTCGAAGGAGCCCAGCTTCACTTTCAGCACCAGGCGGCAGAGGCCTGGTGTTACGACTGCAACAAGACGGTCACCCTCACCGAGCGCGGGCAAGCCTGTCCCGAGTGTGGCGGGTACAAATTACGAGTCGCGCAGGGTGATAGCCTGCGCATCACCGACATCGAGGTAAGTTGATATGTGTAGCGTATGCGGATGCGGCCAGGCGCGGATCGCCGGCCATGAACACGATCATGAGCATCATCATGAACATGGACATCATCATGAACATGGACATCACCATGAACACGACCATCATCATGCTCATGACGCCCATCACCATCATGACCACGAGCAGAGCGCGCCACGCCCCCTGATCATTCACCACCACTATCACCATCAGGGGGATGTCCATCACCACTACCACGGGGTACGGGCGCCAGTGGGAGCAGAGGGTCATGAGCACCATCACGATCACCCCCACGACCTTCATCATGAGCATGCCCACTCTCATGACCACAGCCATTCCCACGCGCATCCCCATGATCACAGCCATGACCATGACCATGACCATGACCATGACCACCAGCAGGGTGACCAGCACTACGGCAAAGGGGAAGCGGGATTGTCGGTCCCCGGCATGGGGCAGCGCCAGCTGATCGCCATCGAGATGGATGTGCTGGCCAAAAACAACGCGCTGGCCGCCCACAACCGCGAGCACTTCGACGAGGCGGCCCAGCTGGTGCTCAATCTGGTATCGAGCCCGGGTTCAGGCAAGACCACCCTGCTGTGCGAAACCCTGCGCCAGCTGGCCGACAAGCGCCCTTGCGCGGTGATCGAAGGGGATCAGCAGACCAGCGCCGATGCGGATCGCATCCGTGCCACCGGCGTGCCTGCCGTGCAGATCAACACCGGCAAGGGCTGCCATCTGGACGCCAAGATGGTTCACGACGCCTGCCACCAGCTGCCCGCCAATGAAGGGGGCATCCTCTTTATCGAGAACGTGGGCAATCTGGTCTGCCCCGCCAGCTTCGATCTCGGCGAGAAGTACAAGGTGGCGATCCTCTCCGTCACCGAGGGGGAAGAGAAGCCGCTGAAATACCCGGATATGTTTGCCGCCGCCCAGCTGATGGTGATCAACAAGATCGATCTGCTGCCCTACGTCAGCTTTGACGTGGCACGCTGCATCGAGAACGCCAAACGGGTCAACCCCTATATCCAGGTGATCCAGGTCAGCGCCACCACGGGCGAAGGGATGGATGCCTGGCTCAACTGGCTGGCCACTGCCTGAAACAGTTAAACGCCGCTGATAACGGTAGAAAACAAGAGAGGGAGGCTGATGCCTCCCTCTCTTTTATCTGTGGACCTTGTCGGCCGTCCTATCTGTCCAGAGTGGCCAGCCTCTCACACTCGCGTCTCCTCACCCTGGCCCTCTCCCCAAGGAGAGGGAACCGGTTCGTGAATGCCAACAACATGCTGCAACAATACGCTCCTCTCAGGCCCCTCAGGAGTGGCTTGAGCATAACAACCAGCCCTGTTTTCCAAACCCCGAGCCAGGCGAGATAGCACCTTCCGCCCCCTTCTCCCCTTGCGGGAGAAGGGCTGGGGATGAGGGGGAACCAACTATCAAGCCGCGCTTTCGGTCAGCTCCCCAGATTCGGGCTGCATCTCACCAAAGCGCAGCACCCGATGGCAGATCTGGCGCAGCAGTGCCTGCTGGTGACTGAAGACAAGCATGCCAAGCCCGCGCTGCTCGCACTCCATCATCAGCTCCCGCCAGAGTTGGCGCTGAATTTGCGGATCCAGCTGGGCGGTCACCTCATCGGCAATCAGCAGACGGGTGCGGGGATCGAGGGCGCGCAGCAGCGCGATGCGGGCCAGCTCGCCACCGGAGAGCTGGCCGGGTTTACGACTGAGCCACACAGGCTTGACCATAAAGCGGGCCAGCATGGCCTCATCGGGGCGCCACACATCCCACAGCGCCTGCCCGGTAGTGCGATAGGGATTGAAGGTGAGCTCCGGGTGCTGGGGCACCAGCTGGATGGGGTTATAACCTTTTATCCGTTCAGGCACAGGCTGCCCATCCAGCAGGAGCTGACCGCCGGCCCCAATCGGTTGCCAACCTGCCAATACCCGCCCCAGCGTGGTCTTGCCGTGGCCGCTCGGGGCAGAGATGCCGAGCCGCTCGCCCGCCTTCACCGTCAGTGACAACCCCTGCCAGAGGGAGCGTTCCCCCTGGGCGATGGTGAGATTTCGTACTTCCAACATCAGGAAACCTCCGGCACAGAGAAGAGCGCGTTGAACTCCGGCAGCGCCTGCCAGTGGGCACGGAGCATCTCGCTCCCCTGCCCCTGACGCAGATGGTGGCAGCTCAAGGTGTCGCTCACCTGCCCCTGATGCAGCGCCACGATGCGATCGGCAAAACGGGCCGCCAGCGCCAGATCATGGGTCACCCAGAGGATACCGCTGCCCTGATTGGCCAATTCACGCAACTGGCCGAGCAGCTGGCAGGCCAGCCCCTCGTCGAGCCAGGCGGTGATCTCGTCCGCCAGAATGTAGCGGGCACCGCCAAGTGCCGCGGTGCAGGCCAGAATGCGCTTGGCCATGCCACCGGAGAGCTGGCGCGGATAGCTGTCCAGGGTGGTGGCGGGCAGCTGGTAGCGCAGCAGCTGCTCGCCGAGCCGCTCGCGAGAACCGCTCTGACCGCACAGACGCGCCGCCCGGCCCAGCTGACGCTCCACCGTCAGCAACGGATTGAGGGCGCTCACCCCCTGCGGCACATAACAGAGGGTGTGGCCACGCAGACGAGCCCGGCTGGCGTCGCACAGGGGCACGCCATCGAGGGAGATGGTGCCGCGCATGCGCAGGTTGTCCGGCAGCAGGGTCAGGGCGCTTTGCAGCAGCAGGCTCTTGCCCTCGCCGCTCCCCCCCACCAGTGCCACTATCTCCCCCGGCGCCAGTTGCAGGCAGATATCGGTCAGCAATGGCTGCCAGCTGCGCCGCCCCAGCCAGGAGTAGTGGGCCGCCTCAATGGTCACCTGATCAAAACTCAGCATGGTTCACTCCTGTGCCACAGCAGCTGTTGCAAGGAGCGCAAGTAACCTGATCGAACAACCGCGCCTGCCAGACTGTGCTGACGCCAGATGGCGCTTTCAAATATCAGCATGGTTCTCCCCCAAACCAGAGTTGCTGCAGGGCACGAGTCGCCTGATCAAACAGCAGGACCAACGTCAGCAGCATCAGACCGGGGAAGAGGGCAAGCCACCAGCCGCCACCGGCCAGATAACGCAGGGCATCGGCCAGCAGCAGACCCAGCGAGGCCTCGTGGGCCGCCAGACCAAAGCCGAGGAAGCTCAGCGCCGCGCTGTGCAGCACCGCGTGGGGGAACATCAGCAGGGTGCCGATAAACCACTGGGGCAACAGCCCCGGCAGCAGGTGGGTACGCCAGCGGCGCAGCGCCCCCATCCCCTGACTGCGGGCCAACACCACGTAGTCGCTGCTGGCGATGCGCCGCGCCTCGGCACAGAGAATGAGCGCCAGCTTGGGCCAGTGGGTGAGCGCCACCGCCAGGATCACCCCGCGCATGCCCCCCCCTGCGGTAAAGCAGATCAGGATCAACAGCAGCATATGGGGCAGCGCCAGCATGGCGTCGATCACGAGGCGCACCGCCGCATCGCATCGGGGATGGATGAGCGAGACACTGGCCGCCACCATGGCCAGCAGACCGCTGCACAGGGCCGTGCTGATGCCCAGCTCCAGACTGGTGAGGGTACCCTGAAAGGCCCGCAGCCAGAGATCCCGCCCCATCTGATCGGTGCCGAACCAGTGCACCAGCGAGGGGGGCTGCTGGCGCGCCAGCAGATCCATCGGCACATCCTGATGAGAGAGGCTCCAGCCGTAAGTGGCCAGCAGCAGCAGGCAGATCAGCGCAAAGCCCAGACGCAGCAAGGAGGGGAGCGGATTAAACAACATGCATACCCTCCCAACCGCGGTTGATGCGGGTCAGCAGTACCCGCGCCGCCGTGTTGCCCAAAAAGACCAGCAGGGTACAGAAGAGCACTATGCCCATCAGCAGGGGGATATCCCCCCTCAGCCCCGCATCCACGGTGGCCTGCCCGAGCCCCGGATAGGAGAAGACCTTCTCTGCCAACAGGGATCCACCGATCAGCTCACCGAGGGAGGCAAACTGCAGGCAGAGCGCCGGCGTCAGGGCGTGGCGCAGCACGTGAAAGCGCAGCATGGGCCAGCCGCCATCGCCCTGGGCGCGGGCATAGCGAATAAAGTCGCTCGCCAGCACCTCGGCTACCCGCGCCCGGGTGTGCAGGGCGATATTGCCAAGCCCCAGCAGGGTCAGGGTCGCCACCGGCAGCAACAGATGACGCAACCGCATCAGCCAGTCCGCCTCATCGGCAGCGAGCCCCGGCGTCCAGGCGCAGCAGACCGGCAGCAGCGGCCAGTGCACCGCAAACAGCGCCAGCAGCAAGAGGCCGACCCAGAAGGTGGGCAAGGAGGCGAGCAGATAGGCAAAGCGGCGAATCAGGCGATCGGGCCAGCGGTTGAGATAGCGACCGGCGCAGAGGCCCAGCAAAATGCCGAAACAGCCGGAGAGCAGCCAGGCGCCTGCCAGCAGCAGGAAAGAGGCGGCAAAGCGCTGGCCAATAACCTCGCTCACCGGCGCGTTGTAGAGCATGGAATAACCGAGATCCCCCTGCAGCACTTGGGTGAACCAGTGCCAGTAACGCAGCCAGAGCGGCTGATCCAGCCCCCAGCGAGCGGCGATGCGGGCGTACTGCTCCGGCGGCACATGGAGCAGATCGTTGCCGATATAGGCCTTGATGGGATCGATGGGGGAGTAGCTCAGCAACACAAAGGTGGCAACAGAGACCAGACAGAGCAGCCCTGCCAAACGCAGCAGGGCTTTCAGAGTGGCAGTCATCATGGTGGACGAACTTAACGGCACGTCCACCGCCAATCCTGCAGGTTGTTGAGCAAGGACCAGCTACCGTGGATCTCCGGCGCTCCCTTGCCAAGGTCGATGCAGCGGTTGGCGAGATAAGTGTGCTGCACGTTGAGCAGCCAGGCCCAGGCCGCATCGCCCTGCACTCCGGCGCCACGCTTGCCATCCCACTCCACCTGCTGCCAGAACGGCACGGCAGCCTGCCAGTCGGGGGCATCCAGCGCCTGCTTGAGGTGGCCATCCACCACCGGATTCTGGTAATAGCCCGGGTTGTAGAACTCCACGCCGGCGGAACCGCTCTGGTAGTGGTGATAGAGCTCCATGGGATCCAGGCTCCCCCACCCCATCAGCACCGGATTGGCGTGCATCTCGCGCTCCACCTGCTCCCAGCTGCCGGACTTGAGGCTCACCTCGAGGCCGATGGGTTTGAGCATGGCCCGCACCGCTTCCGCCAGATCCCGGCGAGTGCTGTCGCCGCTGGTGTACCAGAGGGTAAAGGCGGCGCGCAGATTGCCTTTGTGGCGAACGCCGTCGCTCCCCATCTTCCAGCCTGCCTCATCGAGCAGGGCATTGGCATGGGCGGCATCCCCATCCTTGAAGGCGGTGGCTTTATTCAGCCAGGGCAAGCCTTCTACCGCGCTGTAAGCGGGAATGGCGTGCCCTTCCAGCAGCTGGTCGGCCAGCAGCTTGCGGTCGATGGCGTAGTTGATGGCGCGGCGCACCGCTACGTCCGAGGTCACGTCATTGCCGATGGGATAACCCTTGGCATCCTTGCCACCCGCCGGTGGAATGGGGAAGACGATGCCTCGGTTCTCCACGCTCGGCCGCACCCACAGCTTGAGGGAGGCAGGGACTGTGGGCGCCAGCGAGGGGGCGATGCGCACCAAGTCGAGCTGGCTGCTCTGGGCGGCAGCGTAGGCGCTCTCTTCATCGATAAAGACAAACACCAGCCGTTTGAAGTCATTATTGCCGCCGGCGTAATGGGGGTTGGCCTCCACCACCAGCTGCTGGCCGGGCAGGAAGCTCACCAGCCGGTAAGGGCCGGCGCCGACCGGATGGCGGGCGTAAGCCTTGGGATCGTAATCCCGCTTCGACACGATTCCGAGCGATCCCAGCACGTTGACGAAGGTGCTCTGGGGGGCGCTTAAGACTATGGCAACCTCGGTAGGCGAGAGCACCTTGGCCGAGACAAAGTTGCCCATGTCGATCTTGCCGCCGCCCTGGGCTGCGCTGTTGTAGGTAAAGGCAACGTCTTCGGCGGTGAGCGGCGCGCCATTGGAGAATGTCAGATCCGGCTTGAGGCGGATAAGCCACCCCTTGCCATCCTGGTTCGGGGTCACCGCCTGGGTAAGCACGTTCTGCCAGCTGAGATCGGCGTTTTGTTTGAGCAGCGGGCTGTGCAGCAGCAGGTAGCTGCCGTGGCTCCAGCCAAGCAGCGGATCGAACCCTTCGGTGGGCTCACTGCCGATGGCAAGCTTGAGTTCGGCGGGGACGGGCTGGGCCGCCAGCGCCATGGAAGAGAAACCGCCCGAGAGCAGGGCCAGCAAGGCGGCCGCGGTGACAGAGAGGCCTTTGCGGCGGGTGGCGTTGCTGCCTGAGTGGCAGCCAAAGCATTGAATGGTCATAAGATCCCTTGTTCGTTTTACCACTCACTACCCAAAAAACAGGGGCACGACAGAAGTGAGTGAGGGGCCAAAACGGCCCCTATTCTAAACCTGATTGCAGATGAGACCTAGCGCTGGGTGTCGCCCACAGCGTCGGTGCGCCGGCCGCTGAACAGGCGACGCCGGCTCAAGTTCACGCCGCCCTCCCCCTGCTGCACCGGAAGCGAAAGCAGCATCTTGAGGGTGCTGCTCACCAGCGCCCGACCCTCGTCGGCCCCCAGATGCGGGTCGATGGGGGACATGAGCGAGCAGGCCAGCAACTGCCCCGTCTCGGGCAATGCCCCCACCATAAAGGTCAGGTTGCCGCAGGGGAGCTGCAGGGCGAGCCGATCGCTGCTGCCGCGTACCGGCCAGAGTTGATCCGGCCCCGGCAGCACCACCACGCTCAGCATCCAGGGGGTGAGCACGCAGCCGAGCCACTGCCCTTCAAACAGGGTGCACTCGGCCACGATGGGCATGGCAGGGTGATAGAAGGGCAACGCCTGCATCTCTTGCTGCGCGATCCGCTCGTACTGGGCTACCAGCAGAGGCGCGGGATTGGTGGCAAAACCGCTAAACTCCTGCGCCGGCTCTTGCGCGGCTTCGTTCACTGCCTCATTCACAATGGATTGCGCCATACGCCCTCCCGCACTTGGTCAGCTTTTTCCTGCTCAGAAAGCGGGATGGCGGGTGCTCCCAGACTGGCCAGCAGGGTCAGGATCCGATCCGTCGCCTCCCCCATGGCAGCCGCCACCACGGGGGTGAGGCCGATGCGGGGCTCGAGGGATTCGGGCTCGACCCCGATCAGGGTGAGCTGCCTGGGGGATTCCCCCGTCATGTGCAGCGCCGAGAGCACGTCCGCCAGCCCCAGCTGATGGGGGGAGATCTTGCGACCGAACAGGGTCGGGATCTCCTCATCCTTCAGGGTCACCACGGTACCCGGTGGATTGCCGCTGCGCACCGCGTCCGCCAAGATGATGTGGTCGCGACTGGCCATCGCTTCGAGCAGCTCCATGCCGGCGGTGCCGCCATCGAGCAGCTCGATGCCGGGGGCGAAACGGTAGTCGCGCTCCAGCCCCTCGACGATGCGCACGCCGACGGCTTCATCGCTCAACAGCAGGTTGCCCACGCCCAGGATCAGGGTGTTCATCACAGCACCTTCACCTGAGTTGTTTCACCACTCTGGGTATCCACCACGTGCACCGCGCAGGACATGCAGGGGTCGAACGAGTGGATGGTGCGCACCACCTCCAGCGGCTTGGCGGGGTCGGCCACCGGGGTGCCTACCAGGGATTGCTCGTAGGGGCCCGGCTCGTCGTTGAAGTTGCGCGGGCCCGAGTTCCAGGTCGACGGTACCACCGCCTGATAGTTCTCGATCTTGCCGCCCTTGATGACGATCCAGTGGGAGAGCATGCCGCGCGGCGCCTCTTCAAAGCCCACCCCGCGAAACTCCTTGTCCGCCGGGATCTCGGTCTTGATGTAGGCGCTGAAATCCCCCTTGCCGATGTTGTCCACCAGCGCCTTCCACTGATGGGACAAGGTGTCTTTGAGCACGCAGCAGCGCACCGCCCGACCGATGATGCGGCCCAGGGTGGAGTGCAGCTGTTCGGTCTTGATGGCAGAGCCGGTGAGCGTTTTATAGAGGCCGTTCAGCTGATCGAAGTGCGCCACCGTCTCCGGGTGCTTGGCAGCCAGTTTCACCAAGAGGTCTGCGAGCGGCCCCACCTCCACCACCTTGCCGTAGAAGGTGGGAGATTTGACCCAGGAGTACTTGCCGTCATCCTGCCAGCCGGTGTAGTTGGGCTCGGTCTTGCCCTCCCAGGGTTTGAGGGGTTCGTCATCCTTGTACCAGGCGTGCTTGTTGCTCTCGGCAATGCCATCCATCAGCCAGGCATCCTGATGGCTCTCGATGGGGCGATAGCCGGCCAGATCGCCGTTCTCGATGTAGCCACCGGGCATCAGGAAGCTGCCGCCGTCACCGTCGGTGGGCAGTTCAGGCACGCTCAGGTAGTGCTTGGCCCCCTGCCCCAGGTTCAGCCACTCGGGGTAGTGCGCGGCTATGATGGCGGCATCCACCTTGTAGACCTGCTCGATGAACTCGCCGAGCCGGTCGATAAAGCTCTTCACATAGAGCAGCCGTTCCAGGTTGAGCACGCTCGGCGCATCCAGGCTGATGGGGTTGGCCACCCCACCCACCGCCAGGTTCTGGATGTGGGGCGTCTTGCCGCCGAGGATGGCGACGATGCGGTTGGCATCGCGCTGGCACTCCAATGCCTGCAGGTAGTGGGCCACGGCGATGAGGTTCACCTCCGGGCTCAGTTTCATCGCCTTGTGGCCCCAGTAGCCGTTGGCGAAGATACCGAGCTGGCCGCTGGCTACTAGGGCGCGGATCTTGTCCTGCACCTTGGTCAGCTCGTCGGCGCTGTTGAGGGACCAGGTCGATACCCCCTTGAGCAGGTCGGCCGCTTTTTGCGGATTGGCCTGCAGTGCGGCGGTGATGTCCACCCAGTCCAGCGCGGAGAGCTGATAGAAGTGGACGATGTGATCGTGGATGTTGTGGGCCGCAATGATCAGGTTGCGGATGTACTGGGCGTTGACCGGCACCTTGGCGCCGATGGCGTTCTCCACCGCCCGCACCGAGGCGATGGCGTGAATGGAGGTGCACACCCCGCAGATGCGCTGCACAATCATCCAGGCATCGCGCGGGTCGTTACCCTTGACGATCTCCTCCATCCCGCGCCACATGGTGCCGGACGACCAGGCCTTGGTGACGACGCCGCCTTCGATTTCACAGTCGATACGCAGGTGACCCTCGATGCGGGTGATGGGGTCTATGGTGATACGTTGGCTCATACGTTGGCTTTCCCTCGGGCCTGATAATCTTGGTGAACACGTTCAAGTGATGGCAGTACCGGCAGCAGCCGGATCAGCAGCAAATAGGCACACACCTCGATGGCGACGAAGCCCAAGGAGATCAGCACTTCCGCCGCGGAGGGGAAGTAGTGGTAGCCATTGCCGGGGTTGAAGGCGAGCAGGGAGTAGTCCAGTCGCCAGAGGGCGGCGCCCAGCAGCATGCTGAGGGCCCCCAGGAACAACATGCGCGAATCGCGGCGGCTCTTGTCCCAGTGGAACACCAGCAGCGGGAAGATCATCAGCGCGATCTCGCTCCAGAACATCAAGGCGTAGCGATCCCACTGGGAGAGGTACTCCGACTTGTCGTTGATGACGATCTCGGCAAAGCGCAGCGCCACGAACAGGATCAGGAAGATGTCGATCACCTGGGTCAGCTTGTAGAACAGCGGCTTCTCGTTGGGACCGCGCCCCGCCAGCCCCGCCTGCACCAGGGAGCCTTCAAACACCACGATGGAGAAGCCCATGATGAAGGCGGTGAGCAAGGAGAAGACCGGCAGCAGCTCGTAGCTCTGCCAGAGCGGATGGATCTTCTCCCCTGCCACTATCATCAGGGATCCCATGGAGGATTGGTGCATGGTGGGCAGCAGGGCCCCCAGCGCCAGGATGAAGAACATGACCTTGTTGATCCGCGCAAGGGAGACCTTCCAGCCGAACTTCTCCATCAGCACGGGGGCAAACTCCAGCGCCATCACCCCGATATAGATGGTCATACAGACCGCCGTCTCGAACAGCACCGAGGAGGTGTTGAAGAAACCCGGAATGTAGAAGTAAGGCAGGTTCCAGTAACGGCCGACATCGATGGTGATGGAAAGGCCGCCCAGCGAATAACCGAACAGGCTCGCCAGCAGGGCCGGTCGCACCAGGGGGTGATACTCGCCCCGGTTGAAGACGTAGACCGCCCAGGCCAGCGCCCAGCCGCCGCAGGCGAAACCGGTGCCGATCAGCAGATCGAACGAGATCCAGAGCCCCCAGGGGTAGCCGCCGTTGAGATCGGTGACCGAGCCCAGCCCGAAGATGAGGCGTTTGAGGATCAGCATGCCGCACAGGATGACGAACGGCGCCAGCACCATGACCGGCCAGCTGACCAGCCTGCCTCCCAGCGGATGTGCCTTGTGATTACTCATGATCCTTGCCTCCTGATTGCTTGTCATGGCCCGCGTGCGAGTCATGATCGTCGCCATCCTGATGGTCCTTGGTGTTGCGGCGAATGAGCACCGAGAGCCCGGTCAGCACCACCAGCGGCAGCACCATCCCCTTGTAGAGGGTGTGCTGGATGTGCTCGGAGCGCGCCCCGGAGGAGAGCTCCGGCAAGTCAGGCATGTCGAGCTTGGTGTAGGGCACCCCGGCCAGCACCAGTACCTGGGTGCCGCCCCCCTCCTTCTCGCCATAGACGTAAGGCTGGTAGTTGGGCACTTCATGCAGGTAGGGATCGTTGGCGCTGAAGGTCTGGCGCGGGTAGGCGTATTCGCTGCCCGGGGTGGCCAGCAGCCGGCGCTTGGCCTCGGCCATCAGCGCCTCCCGGGTGCCGAAGATGACGGCGCCGGTCGGGCACACCTCGACACAGCCGGGCAACTTGCCCTGATCGATGCGCTCAAGCCCCTTCTGGTTGCAGAGCTCGCACTTGTGGATCGCCCCCAGCGGGTTGTCGTAGTCATATTTGGGCACGTCGAACGGGCAGCCCACCATGCAGTAGCGGCAGCCGGTGCAGACGTCCGGGTCATAGTGGACGATGCCGGTCTTGGGATCCTTGGTCAGCGCCTGCACCGGGCAGACGGAGACGCAGTTGGGATCGACACAGTGCATGCACTGCTTCTTGATGTAGGCATAGCCATCCACCAGCTGATCCTTGTGCTCACCCGTGCCGCTCTTCCACACCTGAATGATGTTGTTGGTGTAGGGGCTCAGCTTGTCGTTGTTGGACCAGGTCGCTTCCCCAGCCGGATTGGCCGGGTTGCCGTTGAGGCGCTGACACTCCGCCACGCAGGCCTGGCAGCCGATGCAGAGGGTGGAGTCGTAGAGCATACCGAGCGCACCGGGAATGGGCGGCTTGTTCTCGGCCGCCGCCAGGGCAGTGCCGGAGACGGTGGTGCCCGCCGCCAGCGCACCGACGGAGGCGAATTTGAGGAAATTGCGTCTGTTCACGGTCACTCCTCCCGTGAGGTGTGCTGCCCGGCTTCATGGCGCTTCTGCTGGCGACCGAGCTCGCGCACCGTCATCAGACTCACCCCGACCAGCACCCCGAGCGCCCCACCGATAAGGCCGGTGGCGGTGGGCGACATGTGTCCTCCCTCCTGGATGGCCACGTCGGGCTTGTTCACCCGCGGGGTGGGATTCTCCACCTTGGCGAGCTGGAAGATCCCCTTGCTGAAACCCACTCCCTGCTCGTTGCAGCCGTAGCAGGGGTGGCCGATGCCCACCGGCCAGATGCCGCCACCGACGTCGCAGAACTCCAGGGTCGAGCAGTTGCCGTAGGTCTCCGGCCCCTTGCAGCCAAGATGGTAGAGACACCAGCCCTGACGGTGGCCCTCGTCGCCAAACTCCTTGGCGAAGCGGCCGGCGTCGAAATGCGGGCGGCGCTCACAGTTTTCGTGGATGAGCCGCTCATAGGCAAACAGCGGCCGCTTCTTGGCATCGAGCGCCGGCAGCTTGCCGTAGGTGATGTAGTAGGCGACCGTGGTGAGGAAGTTGTGGGGATTGGGCGGGCAGCCCGGGATATTGATAATCGGCGTGCCGAGGTTGCCGAGGGCCTCCTCCAGGCTGACGGCACCGGTCGGGTTGCCGCCGCTGGCAGGCACCCCGCCCCAGGCGGCGCAGGAGCCGATGGCGATGACGGCAGCCGCATCGGCAGCCGCGCGGCGAATATGGTCGACGATGGGTTCCCCGGCCACCATGCAGTAGATGCCGCCATCTTTAAGCGGGATGGAGCCGTCCACCACCAGCACATACTTGCCCTTGTAGCGTTCGATGGCATTGTGCTTGTTCTCTTCGGCCTGATGGCCGAAGGCCGCCGAGAGCACCTCGTGGTACTCCAGCGAAATGGTGTTGAGGATCAGGTTCTCGATGGTGGGGTGGGTGGCGCGCAGCAGCGATTCGGTGCAACCGGTACACTCCTGCGCCCCTATCCAGATCACCGGTGGCCGCTCGGGGCTGGTGAGCGCGGTAGCCATCTTGGCCACGGCATGCTGGCTTAATCCAAGGGTTGCGGCCATCCCGGCGCACAGTTTCATAAAGTCACGGCGATTAATTCCATGAGCCGATAAAAAAGTATCCTCGACCATTCTTTTTATTCCCGTAGTGAGCACTTGTTTGATAAATGCTTAATAGCGGAAATGCTAAGTACTCCCCCCCTGCCCCGCGTTGATCTCCATCAAGTGACGGAACATTATTCAAATAGAAAACTCATCAGCATGGATATAAAAATTTCATATGTAGCATAGACTTAGAAAGCATAGCGCACACCGCCAAAATACCCACTAGGGGGTAATTTTGCGTGTTAATGAATTTAATTCATTTAAATTACCCGTTAATTCGTGATGTTAAATAATCAGAATGAAAGCGTTGTCACACTATTTGACCCGGTCTTTATGTTACCAGCCATAGGCTATTTTACCTCGCCGAAAGTGGCTGATAATATATACCTTTATATTTGTATTATTATATGTAAACAAGTGGAATGGACGCGCGAACGATATTTATTATCAGCTTCTAAAATAGGCTCCTCTGCCTATTTCAAGAAATACCCCCCCCCTTGCTTGATTAATTAACTGTCATCAACAGGGTATCTGCATTTCCCCCCTATTCCCCCCTCTTGCAACATGTGGCCCGCCCCCTCCTTCCCGGCTCGGCTGCGCCACCTGGCCCGTACAACTGGCGCCATTTGTCTCTATTGGTCAGTGATGACATAAAAATCTCTCCAACATCAAGCTGTTGAACAACAATTATCACTGAGCCCTGTGCGGGCTCTGCCCTTGGCGCTAAGGGCAAGGAATCCATGAAGTCGATGAGGATGACCGATGAGCAAAACCATACTGGTGGTGGATGATTCCGTGGGGATCAGGGCGGCCATCACCATGACGCTCACCAGCGCCGGTTTTGAGGTGATTGAGGCCGGCGACGGCGAAGCCGCCCTCATCGAACTGGATCAGCGGCGGGTACACCTCATCATCTCCGATCTCAACATGCCCGGCATGGATGGCATGACCCTGCTAAGACGGGTCAAGGCCCAGCAGACTACCCGCTACCTCCCCTTCATCATGCTGACCACCGAAGACTCCGAGCAGATCAAGCGGGAAGGATTCGAGGCCGGCGCCCGGGTCTGGCTCACCAAGCCGTTCGACCCCCTCAAGCTGCTGGACGATGTCTGCAAGGTGGTGCAGCCATGAGCCTGGCGATCGACACCCGGCAGACGCCGGTGACCGCTACCCTGAGCGGCGAGCTCAGCGTCATCACGCTGGGGGATCTGCAGGATGAACTGTTCGGTCTGCTCAATTTCTCGGTATTGACGCTGGATCTCACCCCGCTGGAGATGCTCGATGGCTGCGGTGCCCAGCTCATCGCCATCCTGCAGCAGGAGGCCGGCCAGCAGGGCAAGCAGCTGCGACTCGAGGCCGCTGAAGGGAGCCAGGCCCGCCATGTCTTGAGCCTGATGGGATTGTGGCCAGCCGACCATGGGGAGGGCCGCGCGGATGGACATCAATAAGGCCCGTGCCCTCTTCTTCGAGGAGGCCTACGAGCAGTGCGACAATCTGGAACACGCCCTGCTGGATCGCGACACCTATCCGGCCAATCCCGACACCTACAACCTGATGTTTCGCACCGCCCACACCATCAAGGGCTCGGCTGGCATGCTGGGACTGGCCATGCTGGTGCGCTTCGCCCACGCCATGGAGAACATGCTGGAGCGGCTGCGCAGCGGCGAGATCGCGCTGGACGAACACCTCATCAACCTGCTGCTGGCCTGCAACGATCAACTGCGCGACCTGCTGCAAGGAGCCGAACACAACCCCGAGCTGCAACAGACCGAGACCCAGCAGATCCTGGCCCTGCTCTCCCAGTTGCAAGGGCACCAGACCCTGCCCAGCCAGCCGCTGATCATGCCGGCTCCCGCACCGGTCAATCAGACGGATCGGCGCGCCTGGCACCTCTCCCTGCGCTTTTATCCCGCCCTCTATCAGGATGGCTTCGATCTGCTGGCCTTCATTCGCTACCTCGGCAACCTGGGGGAGATCCACGTCATCCAGCCAGTCTGGCAGGAGTGGCCCCCGCTGCAACTGCTCGATGCCACCGAGTGTTTCCTCGGCTACGAGATTGGCCTGCTCAGCGCCGAACCGGCCGAGCGGATCCGGAGCACCTTTGATTTCGTTGCCCACGCCAGTCTCATCTGCCTGCTCAGCCCCCATCAGGATCTGGCGCAGTTTTCAGAACAGGGGCAAAAACTGGCGGCCTGGCGCAATGAGCCGCTCGCGGCCCAGCTGCAGCGCTGGGTGCAGGCCGGCGCCCTGAGCGAAGCGGAAGCGGCCTGCATCGCGCGAGGCGAACTGACGCCTGGCGCGGCAAACGTCGAACCGGCCCTGGCGCCCCCCATCCAGTCAGCCCCCCCGCCGCAGGAGGCCCCCCAACAACAGACCAGACCCGCACCGCTGCGGGCGGAAGGGCACTACATCCGCATCGAGGCGGCCAAGCTCGATCGGCTGATCAATCGGGTCGGCGAGCTGGTGATCGCCACCTCGGCCACCACCCTGCAGGCGAGGATGAGGGGGGATGCGGAGCTCATCGAATCAGTCGCCATCGTCAACACCCTGGTGGAAGGGATCCGCGACGACGCACTCACCCTGCGCATGGTGCCCATCAACGAGATCTTCAACCGCTTCCCGCGACTGGTGCACGAACTGTCCCAGCAGACCGGCAAGGAGATCCAGCTGCAGATCCGCAACGCCGATACCGACATCGACAAGTCGATGGTCGAGAAGCTGACCGATCCCCTGATGCACCTGGTGCGCAACGCCGCCGATCATGGCCTCGAAGAGCAACAGGCTCGGCTCGCCGCCGGCAAGCCGGCGCAGGGCACCATCACCCTCAACGCCTATCACGATGCCGGCGCCGTGGTGGTGGAGGTCAGCGATGACGGCCGCGGCATCGACCGCGACAAGATCCTCGCCAAGGCCCATGGCCAGGGCCTGCTGCCGGAAGGCAAGGTATTGAGTGAACAGGAGATCTTTCAACTGCTGTTTCTGCCCGGTTTCTCGACGGCCAGCGATGTCAGCGATCTCTCCGGGCGGGGGGTCGGGCTCGACGTGGTCAAGCGCAACCTGGAGTTTCTGCGCGGCGAAACCACCATCGACAGCCGGCTGGGGCTGGGCACCACCTTCAGGCTGAGACTGCCGCTCACCCTGGCCATCATCGACGGTTTTCGCATCGAGGTGGATCACGCCTCCCTGGTGATCCCCCTCGACATGATGGTCGAGTGCATCGATCTGCCGCCGGATGCCCTGCGCACCCCGGCCCGCCAGATCAACGTGCGCGGCGAATGGGTGCCCTTCATCGTCCTGCGCGAGCTGTTTGCCCTGCCCCCTGCCGACGAACCCGAGTTCGTGGTGATGGTGGACTATGCCGACCATCGTGCCGGCATCGTGGTGGATCGCCTGATTGGCGAGGTGCAGGCCGTCATCAAGCCGCTCGGCGAGCTGTTCAAGTCCCTGCGCTACGTGAGCGGCTCCACCATTCTTGGCAACGGTCAGCCGGCGCTCATCCTCGACGTCCCCCAGCTCATCCAGCTGGCCTGGCGGCGGGAACAACATGCGCTCCGGCAACAGGCCGATGCCCTCTACAGCCTCAGAGATTGACCACACACCTTAAGCACATCAACGGAATTGACGGAGTCAGACCATGGACTGGTTTCACAACTTGCAAGTCAGAACAAAGCTGGTGTTCTCGTTCTCCATCCTCATGGTGCTGCTGGTGGTGCTGTCGCTCACCAGCTATTACTCCACCAGGACCATGGTGCAGCTGGTCAGCAACATGCACGCCAACCAGCTGTTGCCGATCAAGGACATCGCCAACGCCAACATCTATGCGGTCTACCAGAACCGGGCCCTCTATCGCTACATCGGTGAGGTCGACCCGGATCTCAAGGCCCAGGCGTTGGTCAACGTCGACAAGTTCGAGAAGGGGATGTGGGATTTTCTGGCCAGCTACCGCAAGACCTATCTCACCCAGCGGGAGGTGGACCTGCTCACCCGCTTCGATCAGGCCTGGGCCACTTACAAGCAGTACGCCAGCGAGATCCTGAAGCTGGCTCAGACACCGGGCCAGGATGGGGTGCCCGAGCGCAACGCCTTTCGGCTGATGGGTGACAAGGGGCGCCCCGCCTTCGACATCGCCGATTCCCTGTTGAGCGATCTGGTCAAGGTGAATGCCGAGCTGGCCACCCAATCCATGGATGAGAGCCAGAACATCTATCAGGACAACCTGCAGATCCTCATCGCCATCGCCAGTGCCGCCTTTCTCATCTGTCTCATCCTGGCCCTGCTGGTGACCCGCAGCATATTGCGCCAGCTGGGGGGCGACCCTTCCTACACGGTGCAGGTGGTGGCCCGGGTCGCCGAGGGGGATCTCTCCACCCCGGTGCTGCTCAAGGCCGACGACACCTCGAGCCTGCTCTATGCAATCAAGAGCATGGCCCACCGCCTCTCCGACACCCTCAACGAGGTGGGCGCCATGTCGGAAGCCATCGGCTCGGCCTCCGAGCAAGTGGCCGCCACCGCCAATGCCCTCTCCCAGACCTCCTCCGAGCTTGCCTCCAGCGTCGAGCAGACCAGTGCCTCGGTCGAGGAGATGACCGCCACCGTCAGCCAGAATGCCGACAATGCCAAGGTGACCGAGAACATCTCCACCCGGGCGGCCAGCAGCGCCACCGACAGCGGCAAGGCGGTCGGCGAGATGGTGCACGCTATGAAGGAGATAGCGTCGCGCATCACCGTCATCAACGACATCGCCAACAAGACCGACCTGCTGGCCATCAACGCCGCCATCGAGGCGGCCCGTGCAGGCGAGCACGGCAAGGGCTTTGCCACCGTCGCTGCCGAGGTGCGCAAACTGGCCGAACGCTCCCAGACTGCCGCCAAGGAGATTGGCGAGCTGGCCGGGCGCTCGGTCAGCGTCGCCGAACAGGCAGGATCCTTGCTGCGTGAAATGCTGCCCGGCATCGATCAGACCGCCACCCTGGTACAGGAGATCGCCTCCGCCTCCCGCGAACAGCGGGCCAGCGTCTCCCAGATCAACATCGCCGTGACCCAGATAAGCGACGGCATGCAGGCCTCGGCCGCCTCGGCTGAAGAGCTCAGCTCCACCTCGGAAGAGCTGAGCTCCACCGCCCTGCAGTTGCAGGAGCTGATGCAGCAGTTCACCCTGCGCGGTGGCAACACCCGCCAGCCCTATACCCCGCACGGCGGCGCCCATGTCATCCGGCGCAGCAAACCGAAGTCGGCATTCTCCCGCCCCTACCCCTTTCATGAAGAGGATCTGGAGCGAGAAATAGACGATGGCAAGTTCACCAACTACTAGGAGCTGGCGATGAGAGACAAGCTTGCCCCTGATACCAGCGCCCACTTTCACTGCGTCACCTTCATGCTGGGCGGCGAACTGTACGGCATCGACATCGGCTGCATTCGCGAGATCATCGAGTTCGAGGGGATGACCCCGGTGCCCATGATGCCGCGCTTCGTACGGGGCATCATCAACCTGCGCGGCGCCGTGGTGCCGGTGATCGACCTCTCCATCCGTTTCGGCCGGGGCCAGACCCTGCTGCAGCCCACCACCTGCGTCGCCATCCTCTCCCTGCCCAACAGCACCGGCGAGGAGCAGGAGATCGGCATGCTGCTGGATGCGGTCTGCGAGGTGCTGGAGATCCGCAGCGACGCCATCGAACCGGCTCCCACCTTCGGCACCCACATCCGCGGTGACTTCATTCAGGGGGTGGTCACCATCGATCAGCAGTTTGCCATCCTGCTCGACATGCACAGGGCCCTCTCCATCGCCGAGCTGAGCGCCATGGCCGAGGCGGCCACCGAGCAGCAGTTCTCTCCGGAACAGGGCGGCTGACCATGGTGGCGCCCCCCTTCACCGCCGAACTCACCCCGACTCTCAGCCAGGGCGAGTTCGATCTGTTTCGCCGCTTCATCCTGAATTCGGCCGGCATCGATCTTGCCCCCTGCAAGCGGGCGCTGGTGCAATCCCGGCTCGCCAAGCGGCTGCGGGCGCTGCACCTCACCAGCTATCACGCCTACTGGGAGCGGATCAATCAATCCAGTGATCCCCACGAGCGGCAGCTCGCCATCAACCTGCTCTCCACCAACGAGACCTATTTCTTTCGCGAATCCCAGCACTTCAGCTGGCTCAAGCACCATGCCGAACAGCTGCTTGCCACTCGCCGCCAGCCGCTGCGGATCTGGTCCGCCGCCTGCTCCACCGGGGAAGAGGCCTACTCCGCCGCCATGGTGCTGGCCGAACAGCTCGGCATCAATGATCGCTGGAGCATCCACGGCACCGACATCAACACCCGGGTCATCCCTTTTGCCCGCCGCGCCGTCTACTCGGTCGAGCGGGCCCAGCACGTGCCGCCCCATCTGTGGCTGCGCTATTTTCAGCGCGGCCATGACGAGTTCGCCGGCAAGATCCGGGTCAAGCCGGAGCTGGCCGGCAAGGTCACCTTTGCCAACCTCAACCTGCTGACATGCGGCGACTATCCGGAGCGCAACTTCGACGTCATCTTCCTGCGCAACGTGCTCATCTACTTCAATGACGAGACCAAGGCACGGGTACTGACGCAGCTCTGCAACCTGTTGCGCCCGGACGGCTACCTGCTGGTCGGCCACTCCGAGATCATCCGCCAGCAGGATCTGCCGCTGGTGCAGGAGGCCCCCTCCCGCTACCGCTGCCTGCCCCTTCAGCCCAAGGAGCTGCCATGACCATACGCGTGCTTATCGTCGACGACTCGGCCCTGGTACGAGAGGTACTGACCCAGATGCTGAGCAAGGCGGAGGATATCGAGGTGATCGGCGCCGCCTTCGATCCCATCTTCGCCATGCAGCAGATGAAGAAGTGCTGGCCCGACGTCATCATCCTCGACATCGAGATGCCGCGCATGGACGGCCTCACCTTCCTCAAGAAGATCATGGCCGAGCACCCCACCCCGGTCATCATCTGCTCCTCCCTCACCGAAGAGGGGGCCATGATCACTCTGGAGGCGATGTCGGCGGGGGCCATCTCCATCGTCACCAAGCCCAGCGTCGGCATCAAGAGCTTCCTGCAACAGTCGGCCAACGACTTCATTCAGGAGATCCGGGGTGCCGTCGGCGCCAAGCTGCGCAATCTGCTGCCCGGTGCCGCCCCGCTGCCGGTCACCCCGAGGCGCAATGCCGACGAGGTACTCTCCCCGCCGGCAGAGCGGATCTCCTTTCGCACCACCGAGAAGATCGTTGCACTTGGCACCTCCACCGGTGGCACCCAGGCGCTGGAGTACCTGCTCTCCCGCCTGCCCGCCACCTGCCCGGGGATCGCCATCGTCCAGCACATGCCGGCCCGCTTCACCGCCTCCTTTGCCGAGCGGCTCAACGGCCTCTCCCAGCTGGAGGTGAAAGAGGCCGAGACCGGCGATCGCCTGCTGCCCGGGGTCGCCATCATAGCGCCGGGGGGCAAGCACCTGCTGATCCAGCGCAGCGGCACCCAGTATCTGGCGGAAGTCAAAGAGGGGCCGCCGGTCTCCCGCCACAGCCCCTCGGTGGACGTGCTGTTTCGCTCGGTGGCGGTGAGTGCGGGGCGCAACGCCCTCGGCGTCATCATGACCGGCATGGGGGATGACGGTGCCCGCGGCATGCGGGAGCTGCACGACACGGGCGCACGCACCATCGCCCAGGATGAAGCCAGTTGCGTGGTATTCGGCATGCCCAAAGAGGCCATAGCCCACGGCGGAGTGGATGAAGTCATGTCCCTCACCCACATTACCCAGACGCTCAGCCGTCCGGATCTACGAGGCGTGTAATTATGTCATTGGAAAAATGGCAAGGCCGCAGTGCCATGGTGGTGGATGACTCCCGCACCCAGCAGTACGAAGTGACCTGCCTGCTGCAGGAGTTGGGGTTCGGCCAGATCCACGTTGCCCATGATGGCCAGGATGCCCTGAACAAGCTGCAGCAGCTCGAACGCATCGATCTGCTGCTGACCGACCTCAACATGCCCGGTATGGACGGGGTCGAGCTCATCAGCAACCTGGAGAAGAACACCCACTACCGGATGTTTGTGGCCGTGATGAGCGGGGTGGAGCGGGACGTGCTGGACGTGATCCACGCCATCGCCGATGCCAGCACCCTGGAGGTGATCGGCGTGCTGTCAAAGCCGCTGCGACAAAGCGATCTGCGCAACATGCTGCAGCATTGCGATCCGCTGGCACACCGGGAAAACAAGAAGTGGATGCAGCTCACCTTCACCGCCGAGGATGTACAGCAGGCGCTGGACAACCGCCAGCTGATCCCCTTTCTGCAGCCCAAGGTGCTGATGGCGGACGCCAGTCTCTACGGCTTCGAGGCGCTGGTGCGCTGGATCCATCCCGAGCACGGGGTCATTCCCCCCATCTGCTTCGTTCATCATCTGGAAGAGGGGCAGCTGGCGCTCGATTTCTTCTACCAGTTCCTGCACGCCACCTGCGAGGCACTCACCACCCTGGGTGCACTGTCCGAGCATCCCACCTGCTCCATCAACATGCCGGTCAGCCTGCTGCTGACGGACAAGCTGGTCGAGAACATGATTGCCATCGTGCAGGCCCATCAACTGCCCTGCAGCGCCATCATCATCGAAGTCACCGAGACCACCTTCATGTCCAATCTCGCCATGTCGCTGGGCACCCTGGCACGCTTGAGACTGCGGGGATTTGGCATCGCAATGGATGATTATGGCACCGGCTACTCCTCCATGAAGCAGCTATCTCGCTGTCCTTTCACCGAGATCAAGATTGACAAGGAATTCGTGCACGACGCCCATAGCAGCCCCAAGAAGCTGGCTATATTGACCTCAGCGATCGTCATGAGCCAGAAGCTCAACCTCAAGACGGTCGCCGAGGGAGTGGAGACCGAAGAGGACTGGAAACAGCTGGCACTGCTCGGCTGCGAGCTGGCGCAAGGCTATTACATCAGCCGACCGCTGCCGGTAGATCAGATTGAAAAATGGTTTGCCGAATGGCAGGCCAGGGCGACCTGAATCGTGTCCCTTTGCGCTATTGAGGAACCCCGCTCTGAGAGGGCGGGATAACAACAACACCGGCAGTATCGACATCGCTGCATGGACGCTTGAAACAAGCATGAGGCTACCATGAACAACCTACTTCGCCAGCTCTCCATCAAGACGCGGCTTATCGTCTCCTTCCTGTTGCTGAATCTCATCCTGATCGGGGTCGGGCTCTACGGCAAGCAGAACACCAACACCATCAATGACATGCTTAACGACATGTACCTCAACATCCTGACCCCCATCACGGATGTCGCCAACGCCAACATGCAGGCCATCTATCACAACCGCTCGCTGTTCGATTACGTCATCGAGCCGACCCAAAGCGGCATGGACAAGATTGCCAGGGATATGGATCTGCACGAGCAGAAGATGGCCGCCCTGCTGGACAAGTACCGGGCAACCCAGCTGAGCGAACCGGAGAAACTGGCTCTGGCGGACTTTGACCGCGCCTGGCCGCTTTACAAGGAATCGGCACGCAAGGCGATGGCGGCAAGTTACGCCAACGACAACGACAGCGCCATCAAGCTGATGAAGGGCGAGGCCGCCACCACGTTTCAGGTGGTGGACGATCTGCTCAGCAAGCTGGTCGACATCAATCAGGGGCTGGGCAAGCAGGCCTACGATGAGAGCGACGTGATTGCCAGCGACATCACCACCGCCACCTACACCATACTCGCCATCTCGGTGCTGCTCTCCTTGCTGCTGGGCTGGCTGCTCAGCGGCAGCATCAACCAGCCGCTGCTCGCCATCATGCAGGATCTGCAACAACTGGCGCAGGGCCGGCTCACCGCCCCGGATCAGGCTGAGGGCAACGACGAGCTGACCCGCATGCAGCAGGCGATGATCAGCACCCGCCGCAGCCTGCGCGACATCGTCTCGACCATGCAGCATGCTGCCGAAAGCCTCACCGCCAGTGCCTCCCAGCTGGGGGCGGCGGCCGAGCAGGTCAATACCAGCTCCCAGCAGCAGTCCCTCGCCACCGCCAACACGGCCGCCTCGGTCGAAGAGCTTACTACCTCCGTCTCCCAGCTCTCCTCGTTTGCCAATCAGGCCAACAGCGTGGTGATGCAATCCGGGGAGATAGCCCAGGCTGGCGAGAAGCAGGTCAAGCACGCCTCCCAGGAGGTGCTCAGGGTCACCACGGCGGTCAACGACTCCGCCAAGCAGGTGCAGGGACTGTTTGACGACATCACCCGCATCAGCCAGATCTCGGTGATGATCCAGGGGGTCGCGGATCAGACCAACCTGCTGGCGCTCAACGCCGCCATCGAAGCGGCCCGGGCCGGCGACATGGGCCGCGGTTTCGCCGTGGTGGCCGACGAGGTGCGGACCCTGGCGGCGCGCACCACCCAGGCCACCCAGGAGATCAACGAGATGCTCACCTCCATCCAGCAAGGGGCCACCAGCGCGGTCAAGGGGATGAACGCCTGCTCCGACAGCATGAGCACGGTGCGGGAGACCACCGAGGGGTCCAGCGAAACCATGGCCCAGGTGGATCAGAGCTCCCGCAAGGTGGTGGAGCTGATCCAGGAGATAAGCTCCATGCTCCACGAGCAGGCCGCCGCCAGCCAGCTCATCGCCCAGTCGGTGGAAGAGATCACCCAGATGTCGCTGGAGAACGTCTCCGCCGCCGAAAGCGTCAATCATGACGCCTCCCAGCTGACCACCATCATCCAGCAGCTCAATCAGGGCATCGGGTTCTTCAAGGTCTAATACAAACGCTGAGACCCGCCCGGCCATGGGCCTGGCGGGTCTCTCCTCCTTATCCTGCCATCAAGCTCCCATCTTGACCCCGCCTCTTTGCCACGGGCTCCCGAAGGTCCGGCGCAGGAGTGCCGACATCAGCACGGCATTCACTCAACCATCCATCAGAAATGGCCCAAAACAGCCTCATTCCCCTCCCGTTTTGAGGGACAAAACCAGTGATAAATACTGGGTCATAGGGAGCCAGAGAAAGCGTTGGCAGGCAAATTTATACAGAGGAATATCCCGTATTTTGCGCATTTACGCATTCCTATTTGCCACATAATTTACCAACAAAAAAACAACTGATAACATCTTTTTACATTTTAAAGCACATAAAACAACATGGTTCGGTGACCCCCCGTTTGCTCGTCGCGGCAGCCAGGATCACCGGATCAGGATTGAAACCAGCAGCCAACTTCTCATCGAGCAGACACCCGACCCCATGATGAACACAGTTACGGCCAGCATCGATATCGATGCACTCCAGCACAATTTCGCCGTGGTGCGCCGCCATGCCCCCCACAGCAAGATCATCGCGGTACTCAAGGCCAATGCCTATGGCCACGGGCTGCTGCCGGTGGCCCACGCACTCGCCCAGGCCGATGCCTATGCAGTGGCCAGGGTCGAGGAGGCGCTGGTGCTGCGCGCCAACGCCATCACCAAGCCCATTCTGGTGCTGGGAGGCTTCTTCAGTGCCGAGGCGCTGCCGCTGCTGGCGAAACACGAACTGCAAACCACCTTGCATACCTGGGAGCAGCTGGCACTGCTCGAGCAGGCCAGTCTGCCCGCCCCCATCAAGGTGTGGCTCAAGCTCGATACCGGGATGAACCGGCTCGGGCTGCGCGCCGAGGAGCTGCCCGCTTTCATCGAGCGGCTGAGCCATTGTCGCAACGTGGTGCAGCCGTTCCATCTCATGACCCACTTCAGCCAGTCCGATGAACAGGATACCCAGGCCACCCGGCTGCAGATCGAAGAGTTCAACCGCCTCTCTGCTCATCTGCCGGGCGAGCGGGCCATGGCCAACTCCGCCGGCATCCTCGCCTGGCCGGCGTCCCGCAGCGACTGGATCCGGCCTGGTCTCATGCTCTACGGCGCCTCCCCGTTTGCCGGTCAGCTCGCCGCCGACCATGACCTGCGTCCGGTCATGACCCTCAAGAGCCAGCTCATCGCCACCCGCGCCTGCGCGCAGGGCGAAGCGGTCGGCTATGGGGGACACTGGGTAGCGGATCGAAATACCACCCTCGGCGTGGTGGCGGCGGGCTACGGGGATGGCTACCCCCGCATGGCGCCCGAAGGGACCCCCATGCTGATCAATGGCCGCCAGGTACCCATCGTGGGTCGGGTTTCCATGGACATGATCACCGTCGATCTGGGGCCGGCGGCCCGCGACAAGGTGGGAGACGAGGTGACGCTGTGGGGGGAAGGGCTGCCGGTGGAACAGGTGGCCGAAAAGATAGGCACCATCCCCTACGAACTGCTGACCCGCCTGACCAGCCGGGTCCATCTCACGTACTGTGACAAGCGCGAACAGATGCCGATGTTGAAGCTGGCCTGAGCAAGCGGGTACGGGCCTGTGATATGGGCCTTTCATCCCGTCATCAGGAACAGGTAAGCCTTTTACCCAGCCTCATAGCGAGAGCAGCAACATCACAGCGGGGTCCCTTCCTCCCAGCGTTGGGATAAAAGGCGCCCCTGCTGCCGAGTTCACGGAAGCTCGAAGCCGACCAGGCTCTGCTCGATGCGGGCGTCAGGCATCATGCGCCGCAGCCCGTCCACCAGCTTGGCAGCGGCCTCCTGCAAGGCCGCCAGCGGCATCTCGGGCAGGCTCTCCAGAATGAACCACATCTGTCTGGCATCGCAATCCAGGCGCGTTCTCACCCCTTGACGCCAGTTCCAGCGCCGGCAGGTAACGCCCAGGTCGTCGCGCCAGATCACCTCGCCCGCCTCCGGGCACTCCTGCGCCGGCGCCCCCTCTTTCATGGTGTCAAAGGCTTCGCTGCCATCGGCAATGACCAGCCGGGGCGTCCCGACATAGGCGGCCAGGTTCTCCCCGCCGACCGGGAGGGCGTAGGCGAGGCTGATGGCGTTGTAGAGATCCACCACGGGATCGATGCTCGGCAGAGCGCCATCACGCAGCACCCGCTTGCGCAGGGCATCCGCCGAACAGGGTGTACGCTGGGGCTTGGCACCAAACCGCTTGAATACCTCGGCCCAGGCGGCCAGATGCGCCTCGGTCCAGGGCGCGGGGTCGTGCAGAACCCGCTGGCAAGCCTGCGCCAACGCCTCCGTGGCGATAGCTGGATTGACGATCTCGTCGGTCTGCAGAGTAATGCTGATAGCCCGAAATCCCGGGGCCAGCGTCGCCAGCGCGGGATCGATTGACGGTTGTACCGATCTCATGGAATATCCTTATATCGACTATTTTATTTCATGATAATGACCGATGACCAAGAGAGTCAATATAACGACCGATGCCGGCGCCGATGTGGGGCATGTCACTGCCGCCGTCTCTCGCCGGCTCAAGGAGTACAGACAACAGGGCCGACTGTCGCTCGATGAGCTGTCGCGCCGGGCCGGGGTGAGCAAGGGGATGCTGGTCGAAATCGAAAAGGGGGCGGCCAACCCCAGCATCGCCATCCTGTGCAAGCTGGCCGCCGCGCTCGGGGTATCGGTTGCCGATATCGTCGACGTAGCCAGCACCCCGACGGTGCACCTGATCGAGCCGCAAGCCATCCCGACCCTGTGGCAGGGCCCGCTCGGCGGTTCGGCCCGCCTGCTGGCCGGTACCCGGGGACCGGACATGATAGAGCTGTGGCACTGGCAGCTGTACCCCGGCGAGCAGTTTGACTCTGACGGCCACCCGCCCGGCACGGTGGAGCTGTTTCACGTCGAGCAAGGTACCCTGCAACTGCAGTTGGGAGCGGGCGAGCTTGCCGTCACTCAGGGTTGTTCGGCCGTGGCCCGCACCGACCTGCCCCACGCCTATCGCAACACAGGCGACAGCGTGCTGCGCTTTACCATGACGGTGGTGGAGCCGCACGGCTGAGGCTGGTCGCTGCGAGATGACAAAGCGTATCCTGATGAACAACGCCTCCTGATAAACAAAAAGGCCCCGTCTTGCGACGGGGCCTTTGCCAATTGGTGGCGAGCACGGATATGGCTGCGCCAAATTACAAAAAACCGACCATCAGGTCGGTTTTTTGTAATTTGGCGGTGAGGGAGGGATTCGAACCCTCGATACGTTGCCGTATACACACTTTCCAGGCGTGCTCCTTCAGCCACTCGGACACCTCACCAAATTTTGGTCTGCTGTTTAACGTGCTCAGCCAGCACGATGTTCGCTGCGCTGTTGCGCTGGAACGGGGCGTAATGTACGGGATACGACGGCATGCGGTCAATGCAATTTTTCACTTTTTGCGTTCGTTTGCTCATTATCCGAACCAAGTGACTAAAAACATGCCGTTTCGTATCCCTTTCCATCAATTTCCGGTCGCTTCGTGCAAGTGCTCGCCTTTGAGCGCCTCTTCCAGCGAGCCGTAAAACTCCAGCTGACCGGGCACCGGACGCACCTTGGCACGCGCCAGGGTCTTGAGCGGCTGGAACTGCAGCTCGGCCACCCTCAGCTGTACCCCCGCCTTGGCCATCTGCTTTTCAAACTGCAGGAAGGCGGAGAGCCCGCCGGCGTCCAGGATGGAGACCGCCTCCATCTGCAGCACCAGCAGCTTGTGGCCCTTGACCTGGGCCACCAGCTCGCCGAACACCCGCTCGGCAGCGGCAAAGAACAGCGGGCCGTTGATCTTGTAGAGCAGCGCCTGTTCCGGGACCTCATGGGCATAGCGCTTGTGATCCGCCAGATCATGCAGCTTGGTCATCTTGGCAATCTCGCGCATGAACAGCAGGGAGGCGAGGATCACCCCGAAGGTGATGGCGATGACCATGTCGAAGATGACGGTCAGCGACAGACAGACCAGCAGCACCAGCACGTCGGATTTGGGTGCACGCCGGATCAGCTCCACCACCTTGTGCGCCTCGCTCATGTTCCAGGCGACAATGAGCAGCAGGGCCGCCATGGCCGAGAGCGGCAGCCAGGAGAGCCAGGGCGCCAGCACCAGGATGGCTGCCAGCACCACCAGCGCATGCACGATGCCGGAGATGGGAGAAGTTGCCCCGGCCCGCACGTTGGTGGCGGAGCGGGCAATGGCGGCGGTGGCGGTGATGCCGCCGAAGAAGGGGGCGACTATGTTGCCAAGCCCCTGCCCCACCAGCTCGGCGTTGGAGCTGTGCTTGCGACCTGTCATGCCGTCCAGCACCACGGCGCAGAGCAAGGATTCGATGGCCCCCAGCATCGCCATGGAGAAGGCGGCGGGCAACAGGCGCTCGATGGCGGCCAGGTTCCACTCCACCGGCGAGCCATCCGGCCCCGGCAGGGCCCAGGGCATCACCAGAGTCGGCGCGATGGGCGGGATCCCCATGCCCTGACTGCCGTCGGCCAGGGTATAGCTGAACTTGCTGCCGATGGTGGCGACGTCCACCCCGAACTGATGCAGGCCAAAGCCAAGGCCCACCCCCACCAGCACGGCGGGCAGGTGGCCTGGCACCGGCAGCCGCAGGCGCGGCCAGAGCAGCAGCACCGCCAGGGTCGCAATGCCGACCAGCGTATCCCCCCACTGCCAGCTGGGCAAGGCATGGGCCAGCGCCTCGACCTTGCCGATGTAGGTTTCCGGCATCTCGGGCACGTGCAGGCCGAAGAAGTCCTTGATCTGCAGAGTTGCGATCACGATGGCGATACCACCGGTGAAGCCCAGGGTCACCGAAGGCGGAATGTACTCGATGAGGCGTCCGAGCCGGGCCACCCCCATGGCCACCAAGAAGAAGCCCGAGATCAGGGTCGCCATCAACAGGCCGCCCACACCGAACTGCTGGGCCACCGGATAGAGGATCACCACGAAGGCGGCGGTCGGCCCCGAGATGGAGAAGCGGGAGCCGCCGGTCACTGCGATCACGATGCCGGCGATGATGGCGGTATAGAGACCGTGCTGCGGCGGCACGCCACTGGCGATGGCCAGCGCCATGGCCAGCGGAATGGCGATGATGCCGACCGTGATGCCAGCGATCAGGTCGCGGCCAAAGCGGGGAACGCTGTAGGGTTCGTCAATACAGGATTGGCGTAAAGCAATGGCCAGCTTCACGCTTTGCAAAGGTGCTTGGTTGTGCATGTATTCGTAATACCAGAAGAGGGAGATAAAGGCCGGATTGAACCGGCGCCCGATCATCATCAAGGGCCGGCAGAGCTGTCGACACGGCGATGGTATCCTGGCCAACCATACCCCAGCCGATGAAATATTTCGATGGGCGGGATCAATGAATGGCCGTTACCACGCAGAATTACCGTTTATTGTCAGCATATCGGCCACTTTTCTCACCATTACGCAGCACATTCACTTCGCCTGCTAACCAATTTCTCCCGCCCTTATGCGTGCCCCTGCCCTCTCCCCTCCTTTATCTCTGCCATTGTTCGGCCATAAGACAGCTGCTTATCCCGCACCATGCCATCCCGAGCATCGACATATCCTCATTCATCCCCTCTTCATTCCATTAAGCCGTCTCGATGAGCCCGAGAGGGCAGCGCCAAGCTGCTGATTGTGCTGAAAATAGTCCACAGCGGCCAAGTTTTGGGCAAACGGGCCAAAATCCCCTTTTTGCAGCGGATCGCGGGTTGACACCCGGCGGATGGGCCATTAATATCCGCAGCGTCTCGACGAGACAGGCAATTCCTCCTTAGTTCAGTCGGTAGAACGGCGGACTGTTAATCCGTATGTCACTGGTTCAAGTCCAGTAGGAGGAGCCAATTCCCTCGTAGTTCAGTCGGTAGAACGGCGGACTGTTAATCCGTATGTCACAGGTTCAAGTCCTGTCGAGGGAGCCACATTCGAAAGCCCAGCCTTATGGCTGGGCTTTTTTCGTTTCCCCTTGCTCTGCCGCCATCAGCCCTCTGTGCGCAAACAGGGATGCCCTCGATGGCGGATCCGCGCCATAATCAGCGCAACCTCACCCTCTTCAGGAGTTTTCATGCGCCGTTTCAACTTCATGCTCAATGGCAGCCGGTTGATGATGTTCCCCTTCTATGTCTGCATTCTGGTCTGCGTGGCCCTGCTGATGGTGAAATTCGCCATGCTGCTTTATGCCCTGTGCATCGACATCGTGGGCATTCACTACATGGACCTCATCACCGGCGTACTCACCCTGGTGGACTTCGTGCTGGTGGCCCAGATGCTGATACTGGTCTCCATCTGCGGCTATGTGCAGTTCATCCAGACCCAGGAGCAGCGCGAGGCGCTCGGCAACAACTGGCTCAGCAAGATCAACTTCGCCTCCCTCAAGCTCATCGTCATCAACTCCCTGGTCACCATTGCCGGGATTGAAGTGCTCAAGGCCTTCCTGGATGACGGGGTCGGCAACGAGGTGGAGATGAAGTGGTCGGTGATCGTGTTCCTCGCCTTCTCCACCGCGGCGCTCATCTACGCGGTGACCGAGCGGCTGGCGGACCACAAATAGCGCCGGTTTTCATTCAGCCTTTATTCATCAAGAGCGGAATTGATAACTCTTTTCATTACCTTTCCTGCATTGTAAACTTGCTCCCCCGGGCTGCACTGCCCGGGCGTTGGAGCACCTATGACAAGCCTTTCCCTCTCACCACGACACTGCTGGCAGTGGCTGGCCTATCACCATCAGGCCGCCGAGGGCTCCCTCTATCTGATGTTCTTCTCAGGCCTGCTGCTGTGGGAACCGCTGACCCCGCTCTGGTCGCTGGCACGCTGGAACCTGTTCCTGCACGTCGCCCTCTCGCTCACCCTGTTCCCCCTGCTGTTCGGCGCCTTCTGGCTCTCCCATCGCAGTCTGCTGCGCAAAAGCCGCAAGCCGTTCTTGCGCACCACCGGCCGCATCATCGAAGCCTTGCTGCTGGTCTGTCTGGCCAGCGGGCTGCTGCTGGTACTGCACGGCACCCCGGGCGATGGCATGGGCAACCTTGCCAGCTGGGCCCACTGGCTGAGCGCGCTCGCGTTGACTCCCCTGGTGCTGCGCCACGCTTGGCGCTGGACCATCTTGAAATGGCGCACCTGATCTTATGTTGAAATTGTTGTTATCCCTGATGTTGGCCACCCTGCTGCTGGGGGCCGCCTCGGCCCAGGAGATGGGCGCCGCCATGATTGCCTATGACGAGGGGAACGCTCCGCGCCTGGTCACCGCCAACCAGAGCGCCGGCTCGGTCACCCTGCTTGAGCGCGATAGCGGCAAGCGGCTGAAAGAGGTGCAACTGGGTGGCGATCTGCGCCAGTTGGCCCGCGCAGACGACGGCACCCTGCTGGTGAGCGATTATCGCGGCGATCGCCTGCTGCTGCTGGATGATGATCTCACCCTGGACAAGGCGATCCCCACTGGCCATCGTCCCTACGGGGTCATCTTCGATCCCAAGCGGCAGTGGTTCTGGGTCACGCTGTTCGAATCAGCTAGCCTGCAGGCCTATGACACGGCGGGCAAGCTGCAGCTGGATGTGGCCACTGCCGAGACCCCGCGCGGACTGGCCTTGACCGACAATGATCGCCTGCTGCTCACCCACGCCATGACCGGCCAGCTTGCCATCTATGATCTCGCCAAACTCGGCAGCGGCGCCAAAGGCGCTACCCTGCCCAAGCCCAAGCTCATCACCCTGGCCGAGACCCACAGCGACACCCCAAGCGACTCGCAGGGCTTGCCGCGCCTGCTGGACGGCATCGCCCTCTCCCCCGATGGCAGCGAGGCCTGGCTGCCCCACGTGCTGTGGAGCTTCGATCACCCCTTCCAGTTTCAGAGCACCGTCTTCCCGGCCGTCTCCATCATCGATCTGGATGAAGAGAAAGAGCGGGTGGACGAGCGTAAGCAGCTCTTTTTGCAGATCAACCTGCCCAGCGTCGGCAACCGCAGCCAGATCGTCTCCAACCCCTTCGCCGCGCGCTTCGCCGCCGACGGCAAGCGGGTCTACCTGACCCTGGCGGGCTCGGAGGATCTGCTGGTGTTCGACCTGTCGCGCAGCGGCAAGCAGAACAGCAACCGCCACCGCCGCAAGAAGTTCCAGGGCGGCGCCAAGGCGACCCAGCTCCTTCGCCACCTGCCGGGCCAGAATCCGCGGGACTTGTTTGTAGACGGCGACCACATCCTGGTGCACAGCGTCATGGGGCAGGATCTCACCCGCCTCAACACCGGTGGCAGCGGCCCGTTTGCCCGGGTCACCGTGGATGTGCCCCACTTCGCCAAGCTGGTGGAGACGGATCCGCGCCCTGAACCGCTTCAGCGCGGCGAGCGGTTGTTCAACTTGGGCAACACTGCCGCCAACAGTCGCTTCCCCATGGCGGGGGACAACTGGATGAGCTGCAACTCCTGCCATCTGGACGGGTTCAACTTCACCAACCGCTATCTGATGGCGGCCCACCGACAGCAGAGCGGCGACAACGCCATCAACGGCCACGCCAACCTCGCCAACATGGTGGCGGGGGACTTTATCGGCGAATACCTGCGCATGACCCAGCAGACCCAGGGCGGCATGGGCCATGACACCCGCGATGGCGCCGAGCCGGTTGACCCCGCCAAACCCCAACCTGAGGTGAAGGCGATGATGGAAGATCTGCACGCCTTCGTCACCGCCGATGGCAACCTCCCCTATCTTGCCAACTGGCTCAGGCTCGATGCCCCACGCAGGGATCCTGCCAAGGCGCCGACCACTCATCCCAAGGAGTGGCTCAACTCCGCCTCCTGCCAGAACTGCCACCAACAGGCGTTCCAGGACTGGAGCGAGAGCAACCACCGGCTGATGGGCAACTCCCACCCCTACTACAAGGTGGTGCAGGCGTTGGCCCGTGAAACCGAGGGGGAAGCCTTCGGCCAGTGGTGCCAGGGCTGCCACATGCCCCAGCAGGTGATGAACGGCCAGCAGGATCTGCCCAAGGGCTCCCACATGTTTGAGCGCGGCGGCGCCTCGCTCATTGCCGCCCACAAAGCAGGCGAGCCCGTGGTGGAAGAAGGCACAAGCTGCGTGCTCTGCCATCGCATCACCCGGCTCGAGGATGCCGGCGGCAACAGTGCCTTTACCGTGAATCTGAAAGACCGCGAGAGCTATGTGTTCGAGGATGCCGCCGGCGGCAGCCTCCAGCACTGGCTGGCGGAGCGGCAGATCAACGCCCGCCCCGCCATGCACAAGACTTCCTACCAGAAGGATTTCTACCGCGACGCCGCCCTGTGCAAGTCGTGCCACAACGAGTTTGCCCCCGGCACCGGCGCCAACATCGTCAACACCTGGGACGAGTGGGAGAACTCCAGCTTCGCCAAGGCGGACGATCCCGCCAAGCGGCGCACCTGCATCGACTGCCACATGAACCCGGAACCGGGCAACGGCGGCGCGCCGGTGGCGGGCCAGTCCACCGAAAACGGCACAGTGAAAGAACGGCTCTATCGCCACAACTTCACCGGCGCCCAGCATCAGCTGGTGGGGCTGAGAAGTGCAACCCTCGAGCAGGAGAGCCTGGCGCTCTTGCGCTCAAGCGCTACCCTCTCGGCCCGGATCGAGCAGGTGGCCGCTAGCCCGCAGCTGGTGGTGCGGGTCGCCAATACCGGCGCCGGCCACGCCCTGCCCACCGGGGTCGCCGATTTCCGTGAACTCTGGCTCGAGCTGACTGTCACCGACGCCAGCGGCAAGCGGGTGCTTGCCAGCGGCCAGCCGGTGGATGGCGCCGTGCCCGACGATGCGCGGCTATTCAGAAAAGTGTTCGGCGATGCCGAGGGCAAGCCAGTGGGGCTCAAGTTCTGGCGCTACGCCAAGCTCTTGGAAGACACCCGCATTCCGGCCGATGGCTGGCGCGATGAAGCCTGGCCGCTGCCGGCGGATGCCAAGGGGCCCTTCAAGGCCGATATCAAACTCAATTTCCGCACCTACCCCAAGTGGGTCAATGATGCGGTGCGCGCCGCCGAGCCGAGCTTGCCGGAGCCACCCATAATAATGCTCAACCGGCTGCAACTCACCCTGCAGCCTCTCCCAGTCACGCCCGCTACGGAGCCTCAATCCTGATGTTTGCAAGTTTTCTCATTACCCTGCGCGAGGGGCTGGAAGCCTTCCTGCTGGTCGGCATCTGCCTCTCCTACCTCGCCAAGCTGGGGGCGAGCCGCTACAACAAGTTCGTCTATCTGGGGGTGGGGCTGGGTCTGCTTGCCTCCCTCGTCGTCGCCTTCCTGTTCCAGGTGGTGGTGAGCCAGTTCGAGAGCGAGCGCTACAACCACCTGTTGATGGCGGGGATCCTGATTTTCGCCACCCTGGTACTCACCTACATGGCAGTCTGGATGCAGAAGCAGGCCAAATCCCAGGTGGGGGCCATGACGGCGCGCATCGATGCCGCCATCGACGGCGGCAACCTGTTTGGTCTGGTGCTGCTCGCCTTCCTGGCAGTGATGCGCGAAGGCTTTGAAACCGTGCTGTTCTTCTCGGCCCTGGTCTACTCCGGGCAAGGGGTGGATCTGCACGAGGGGCTGATGGGGGCGCTGGGTGGTCTGCTGCTGTCGGTGGTGCTGGTGTGGGGGCTGCTGCGCTCCACCCGCAAGGTGGCGCTGGCCCCCTTCTTCCGCTGGACCGGCCTGCTCATCATCATCATCGCCGCCGGGCTGCTGTCGTCCGCCGTCAACATGTTGCAGGCAGCCGGGCTCATCACCTTCTGGACGACGCCTGTCTTCAACATCAGTCACATTCTCGACGATCAGGGGGTATTTGGTACCTTCCTGCGTGCCCTGTTTGGCTACAATGCCTCACCAGCCGGCCTGCAGTTGCTGACCTGGGCCAGCTACCTGGTGATCTTCGTCACCGTCTGGCATCGCAACTATCGTCCCCAGCGCTGATCGCCCAGCGCGGCGCAGCAGCGGATGACAAGGCGGCTCAGCGGGGCCGCCTTTTCAACGTCTTCTCTTTTGGTCAGCTTTTCGGATAACAGAGTCATGAGCGACAACAACACACAACACATTGCGGTACTGGGCGCCGGCCCTGCCGGTCTGATGGCCGCCTGGCGCCTGCGCCAGGCCGGTTTTGCAGTCACCCTGTTCGAGCAGGAGAGCGTGGTGGGCGGCATGTGCGCCACCCAGACCTTCAAGGGGCGCGATGGGGAGTATCGCTTCGACTACGGCGGCCACCGCTTCATCACCAAGAACCCCGAGCTGCTCGCCTTTATCGACGAACTGATGGGGGACGATCTGCTCCACGCCGAGCGCAAGAGCGTGATCCGCTTTGGTGGGCGCACCTATGACTACCCCTTGAACCTGCCCAACCTGCTCAAGACGGCGCCGCTCGCCCTGATGGCCGGGGCGGTGAAGGATCTGCTGCTGTTGCCCTTTGCCAAGAAACCCACCGATTTTGCCAAGGCAAGCTTTGCCGAGTGGATCCAGAGCCACTTCGGTCGCACCCTCTATCGCCAGTTCTTCGAGGGCTACACGGCTAAGCTGTGGGGCATCAACCCGGACAAGCTCTCCGCCGACTGGGCCGGTCAGCGCATCAGCCTGATCGATCTCAAAGACGTGGCGCGCCGCCTGCTGCCAAGACGCAACGGCAGCATGTCGGTGCGCACCTATGCCCGCAAGTACCGCTACCCCAAGTACGGCTTCGGCCAGATCTTCACCACCCTGGGGGAGCGGCTGGTTGCCGAAGGGGTCCTGCTGAAAACCGGCGCCACCATCACCCGACTCGACCAGACCGATGGCCGCATCGAACGGGTGTATTGGTCACAAGATAATGTGGAGCAGAGCGCCGCTTTCGATCAGGTCATCTCCACCCTGCCGCTACCGCTCACCTGCCAGCACCTGGGCTTGCCGTGCGATCTGCACTACCGGTCGCTTCGCTTCGTCAATATGCCGCTCAAACAGGAGAACCTGTCTGACAACACCTGGCAGTACCTCTCCGACCCCCATATTCTGGCCACCCGCCTGCAGGAGCCGCGCCGCCGCAGCCCCTTTATGGCGCCAATGGGGCAAACATCCGTGATGCTGGAGATCCCCTGCAACCCGGGGGATGCCACCTGGCAGGCGCCGCTCTCTGATCTGCGCGGCCGGGTTACCGCTGATCTCGCCAGCCTCGGCGTCGACACCCAGAAACTTGGCGATGAAACTTTTGAAGCACGTAGCGAGTACGCCTATCCGCTGATGGATCTCGGCTATCAGGCCCGCCGCAACGAAGCCATCAAGGCGCTGATGCCCATCACCAACCTCATCATGACCGGCCGTCAGGGGACATTCCGCTACATCTTCACCGACACCGCCATGGAGATGGGGATGATGGCGGCCGACATGGTGATAGACGGGGTGGACAGACGTCACGCCATCTTCAATCATCGCAATGAAAATACCGTGATCGAGACCCAGAGCGTGGCCTGATGGCCCCTGAATGTGGTGAACGAGGGAGGTGGACAGACGCCGTAACACCTTCAACCATCGCAACAAAAACAGCGTGATCGAGACCCAGAGCGTGGCCTGAGTGCCGCGCCATGGGCATAACCTCTTGGCATAAGTAAGGAGAACAGGATGACCATCCGCCCGGGTTTACTTACCCTCACCCTGCTGCTGGCCCTGAGCGGGCAGGCGCAGGCTTACTCCTACGCCGCCGCCGGCAAGGAGCCGCTGATCGATGCCCGCGAGACACTGCTGGGCGCCGCCACTGACGGCAAGGATGCCAGCGCCACCTTGAGCGAGATTGCCGAGGAGCTGACCTATCTGGAACAGCACCACAAGGTCGAACTGCAAGCACCGCTGGCTGCCGCCATCAAGGCCAAGGATGCGGCCGCCACTGCCGCCCTGCTAAACCGGGCCTACAAGGCGGAGATCGAGCGCCGTCTCGAGGGGGCCAGCCAGAACCTTGGCGACTATCAGACCGCCAAGGTGCTGGTGGTCAAGAGCAAGCGCTTCCTCGACTTGATCCTCCCCTCCCTGAGCGAAGGGGATCGCAAGGCCGCCGAACAGGCACTGGCCAAGGTGCTGGATGCCATCGGCAACCCTGGGGTGTTCGGGGTGGGCGCCAAACCCGCCGATGCCGCCGCCTTCGCCGAGGCTGAAAAAGCGCTGATGGCCGTGCTGGCGCCGCTTTGATGGCAATCTGCCAATCATTGCGCCAATTCGCTGTGACAAACGGTGGGTTTCGCTGCGCGCTACCCACCCTACGCACGGCCAGCTGATAAATGTACCGGGACGTCGGTTTGCCCCCTTCTCCCCCGGCGGGAGAAGGGGGGCGTCACCACAACCGATTACGCTTCACGAATCGACCCTACTTGCTTGCCCTGCTGCAACTGGCCTGGCTCGGCTGGCTGCTGACCTTCCCGGTGGCGCTCGATTCCGACGATGCCCTCAACTTTGCCCACGGGGTAGTGCGCTTCAGCGTGCTGGAGTTCTCCCCCCACTTTCCGGGCTACCCCGCCTTTATCTGGCTGGCGCGGCTGATCAATCTGCTGGTGGACGAGCCGGCCCGCGCGGTGCAGTGGGCCAGCCTCTTGGGTAGCTGTTTGCTGGCGCCACTCGCCGCCTCCCTCGCGGTCAGATTGTGGCAGCGGCCAAGCCTGTTGGCGCCGGTCTGGCTGCTGGTATTGTCCCTGCCGCTCACCCCGACCCTGGCGCTCTCCGGCCTCTCGGACGGGCCGGCGCTGGCCGCCTGGCTGGGCGCGCTCCTAGCCTTGCAACAGCGCAAGATAGCGCTGGCGGGTCTGCTGCTGGGCCTTATGCTGGCGCTGCGCCCCTCCTACTTCGTGCTGGCCCTGCTGCCCCTTTGGCTGGGAATGACGCAGCAGGGGTCGCGCGTCAGATTTGTGCTCCCCATCGCACTGGTGGGGCTTATCAGCCTGCTCTTTGTCTGGCAGGCCGATGGCTGGGCCTATTTCAGCGAGGGGCGCCGCTTTACCGACGGTCACTTTACCCTGTGGGGCAACACGGCGGCGGCCCACGGCGATCGACTGCTGAGCTGGGCCCGTACCTTCAACGAGCAGCTGACCCCGCTCTGGCCCCTATTGATGGGAACCTTGCTGATGCTGCCACTCTGGCAACGGTCAAAGGATCACAATGCAGCCCCCTCCGTGCTCTGGACGCTCTACTGGCTCGTCCTGCTGCTGTGGACTCTGGTTGGCCAGAACCCGGACAATCCCCGCCATCTGGCCCCCATCACCCTGCTCGGCCTGGTGCTGCTGGCAGGCTGGCTGCCGCGCCGGAGCGAGCTGCCAGCCATGCTGGGAGCCCTGTTGCTGCTGCTCTGCACCCTCACCCCACCGGCGGCGCCAGCCATGACCCGGGCCGCCAGGCTGGCCGAGCAGGCGTGCCCGGCGCTGGTAACCCAGTGGGGGGTGAGGCTGCTGCGCGAAACCACGGCCCTGCCCGTCACCGACGGCTGGTATCAGGGGGATGCCCGCCTCGCATTGGCGCAAGGGGCCTGCCGGCTCAGCCGGCGTCCCCTCGGCCCGGAAGATCTGCCCGCCGGCGGCCAACGGGTCTGGTTTGCCCCCCGCTTTCACGCCGAGCCCGGCCTTTGGCTCGGCATACAGGATCACCCCCGTCACCAAAACTGGTAGACTGGATGTTTGTCACTCCCTGACTTCGCACTCATCAAGACTGGATAGCCTATGCCCCACGCCCCCCTCTCCCCCCGTTTTCTGTTCATCCTGCTCGGCGCGCTGGCGGGCCTGACCCCGCTCGCGGTCGACATGTACCTGCCCGCCATTCCGGCCATCGCCCGGGATCTGGCCACCAGCATCGACGGCGCCCAGCTCACCATCAGCGCCTTTCTGGGCGGCTTTGCCATCGGCCAGCTGTTCTACGGCCCGCTCGCCGACAGCTATGGCCGCAAGCCGGTTATCCTGGCGGGGCTCTCCATGTTTGCCGTCGCCTCGGTGGGCTGCGCCATGGCGGACTCCCTGCCGGAGCTCCTGGCCTGGCGCATGCTGCAGGCCGCCGGCGGCGCCGCGGGGTCCGTGGTGGTCAATGCCCTGCTGCGCGACCTGTTCGAGAAGGATGCGTTTTCGCGGGCCATGTCATTCGTCATCCTGGTGATGACGCTGGCCCCCCTGGTGGCGCCCGTGGTTGGCGGTTACATCAGCGCCCACAGCGACTGGCGGGTGATCTTCTGGTTGCTGGTGGGGATCAGCCTCTTCATCTGTCTGGTGCTGCAGTGGAAGATCCCGGAGACCCTCAAACCCGAGCACAAGCAGCCGCTCAGACTCGGCCAGGTGCTGCGCAACTACTGGGGGGTGCTCTCCCACCGCGGCGCCATGGGCTATGTACTGTGCGGCGCCCTGTCGAGCTCCGGCATGTTCGCCTTCCTGAGCGCCTCCCCTTACGTCTACATCGAGTATTTCCACGTGCCGACCGAGCACTACGGCTGGCTGTTTGGCCTCAATATCCTGCTGATGATGGTGGTCACCTTCGTCAACAGCCGGCTGGTGAAGGGGGTGGGTGCCGAGCGCATGCTGCAATACGGCCTGACCATGCTGCCGCTCGCGGGCGCCCTGCTCATCTACAACGCCTGGAGCCAGACCGGGGGCCTCTGGGGCATCGTCATCCCCGTGGTGCTGTTCGTCGGTCACATCAGCCTGGTGGGGGCCAATGCCATGACGGGGCTGATGGGTCACTTCCCCCAATCCGCAGGCACCGCCTCGGCGCTGGCCGGCACATTGCGCTTCGGGGTCGGTGCCCTGGTGGGGATCCTGGTCAACCTCGATCCGCCCGAATCCCCCCTGCCCATGGCCATCGCCATCGCCAGCTGTGGCTTTGGCTCGGCGCTCTGCTATTGGCTGCTGACCGGCAAGAAAAAATGAGCTATTAAAAAACGCGGCCCCTCTCGCTCAACGGAGGGGCCGCGTTCTTTTAGCCGCAGCACATAGATTCGTGAGGGGAAACCCTCGCCGCCCGCCGTTATTTCTTGCCAAATCCCGACTGCTTGAGGGTATAGCCGGCGCTGTTTTGCCAGGCGTCCAGACCGCTTCGGTTGTTGCCCGCCACCAGACTGGCGGCGAGGCTAGGACTGTTGAACAGTTGATCGGCCACGAACACGAAGCCCCCTTCGGCCCGCGCGCTCAGCACCCCTTTATCCAGCAGCTCGAGGCGCAGTTCGATCACCGCCTCGCGCAAGGAGGCCGCATCCTCGCCGTTGGCGGTGGATCCCGCCTGCACCATGAAGCCGGGATTTTGCCGCTTACCCACCGGGTAGCCATGGGCCTCGGCCCCCTTGCCGTTGAAGTGGTAGAGCTCGCGCTCCCCGGGCTTGTTGTCGGAGAGCGCCTTTTGCAGGGTCATCAGCTCGTTGTAGATGTCGATGGGGACCACGGCAGCCTGCTTGGTGCCCTTGCTGTCGACGATAAAACTGACTTGCTTGTGTAACATCCTTGCTCATCCTGTGACCCATGGAGGCCCCTATTCTAACCACCTCTGGCGAACGGGATCCAGCGAGGATCCTCATCCCTTTTGCAGCCGGGATCACTAACTGGCATAGTGGCAGACATTGTGAAAGCCATTGGCCATCAACCGGTTATCCCATGCTGAGCCTGAAAAACCTGAGCAAGTCCTTCGACACTGACGCAGACTCTCCCCCCCTGTTTGCGGGGCTGGATCTGCGTCTTCACGCCGGTGAAGCCTGCCTGCTGCTGGGGCAGAGCGGCTCGGGCAAGTCAACCCTGCTCAACCTTATCGCCGGGCTCATCGCCCCCGATGAGGGGGAGGTCTGGCTCGATGAGACCCGCCTCGACAACCAGCCGAGCGGCGAGCGGGCCCGCCTGCGTGGTCGCCACCTTGGCATCGTCTATCAGGACTTCAACCTGCTGCCGACCCTGACGGTGGAGGAGAACTGTTGCCTGCCGCTCGATATCAACGGCCTGCCCCGTGAGCCTGCACGGCTGACGGCTCTGCTCACACGCCTTGGGATCGAAGAGAAACGCCACGCCTGGCCGGAGCAGCTCTCCGGCGGCCAGCGCCAGCGGGTCGCCCTGGCCCGGGCCCTCATCCATCAACCCCAGTGGCTGCTCGCCGACGAACCCACCGGGAGCCTGGATGAGCACAACGCCGCACAGGTGATGGCGCTGATGATGGGGGCGGTGAAAGAGACGGGGGCCGGGCTCCTGCTGGTGAGCCACAACCCCGCCTATGGCGCCCTGGCCGATCGGGTGCTGCGCCTGGAAGGCGGGCGGCTGGTGGAACTCAAGGGCGCTGCCCATGGCTGATCTGGTGGTGAATCAAACCTCTGATCCCGCGCAAGGGGCCGAGCCGTGCTGCCCCTGAAGGCGCTGCTGCGCCTCTACCGCGCCCACCCCTGGCTGCTGCTGATGAGCCTCACCGGCCTGATGCTGGGGGTCTCGCTGGTGGTCGCCATCGAGCTGCTCAACCAGAGCGCCAAGACCAACTTCGTCGCCGCCCGCAGCCAGCTCGCCGGGGAGGCAAACTACCGGCTGGCGCCGAGCGGCGGCCTGGACGAGCAACTCTACGTCAAACTGGTGCGAAGCGAGCGCGCCCTCGCGGCCCTGCCCCAGCTGCACGCCTGGCTCAAAGACCCCCAGGGGCGCAGCTTCCAGCTGCTCGGCATCGATCTCTTGAACCCGGGCCCCTTGAGCCCTCTGCTCGGCTCGGACAAACAAGGCGGCGATAAGGAGTCATTTTCCCTGGCGCGGGCCGACGGCGTCTGGCTCGCCACCCCCGAAGCCGTGCGGCTGGGTTGGACCGTCGGCGAGACCCGCCACTTTTTGCAGGGTGAGCGGTCACTCCAACTGACGCTCGCGGGCACCTTCGAGCCCGGCGCCGTGCCCATGGAGCGGCTGCTGCTCACCGATCTCGGTATCGCCCAGCCCCTGCTCGGCAAGAGCGGGCGGCTGGATCGCATCCTGTTCAAGCTAAGCGAGGCAGAAGCCAAGGCGCTGCAAGCCAGACTGCCCAAGCCGCTCTGGCTCGAGCCCATCAGTCCGGCGCTCGATGCCAGCCAGCTCGGCGATGCGCTGGCGCTGAACCTCACGGCGCTCTCCCTGCTCGCCATGGCGGTGGGATTGTTTTTGGTGTTCAACGCCCAGCGCTTCGTGCAGAGCGTGCGCCGCCCCCAGCTGGCCCAGCTCATCATCCTCGGCATGCCGCCGCGCCGGCTGCTGCACTGGCTGACCCTGGAGATCCTGATCCTCGCCAGCCTCGGCACCCTGCTGGGCCTGGTGCTCGGAGTCTTGCTCGCCAAGGCGCTGATGGGTCAGCTGACCCAGGCGCTGGCAGACCTATACGGTCCCAATCCCATCGATCTCTTGCGCCTCTCCCCCACGGGTCTCATCAAGGCCGCGGCCTTGGGTCTGCTCGGGACGCTCGCCGCCAACCTGCCCGGCTGGTGGGCACTGCTGCGCCAATCGCCGCTGCAACTGCGTGAAGGCCAGGTGCGTGTAAGCGCCCATCCCTGGCGCCGGCGCCTGCTGGCGCTCGCCATCCTGCTGGTCTGCGCGCTTTGCCTGTGGCTGCCCCAGACAGGGCTCCCCGGCGCCCTGTTGATTGCCGGCGGCTGGCTGCTGGCCATGGCCCTATGGCTGCCGGATGCCCTGCGCTGGGTACTGGGTCTATTGCGGCGCCGGCGCGGCGGCCTCACCTTGAGGCTGGCCGTGGCCGAGACCCAATATCATCTGGATCGCACCGCCATCGCCGTGATGGCGCTGCAACTCGCCATCGCCGCCGCCATCGGCATCGGGGTCATGGTGTCGAGCTTTCGCACCAGCGTGGAGATCTGGCTGGGCCAGCGCCTCGCCGCGGATCTCTATGTGAGCGCCCCCAGGGGCGCGGCAGGCAGCCGGGGCACGCTCGACCAGTCAACTCTGGACGCCATATTCGCCAGCCCCGAACTCAAAGCAGCCTCGCGCCGCTCGGTGCAACCCGCCCGCTGGCAGGGGCAGCCCATCGAATGGGCCCAGATGGATGCCATCCCAGAACTCAGAGCCGCCTATCCCCTGCTGAGCGGCCGCTGGCCAACAGGGCCGGGCGAGGTGCTGGCGAGCGAGCCGCTGACGGTGCGCCTAGGGGTCAAGGTCGGCCAGACGCTTGTGATCACGAGTGAGTCGGGCCCGCGATCGGTGCAAGTCACCGGCGTCTATCAGGATTACGGCAGCGACAAGGGGCAGGTCTTGCACGGCTTTGAAACCGGGCCCGTACAATCCCTGGCGCTGTTTAGCCCTCAGCCGGAGCGGCTCGCCGATGAGCTGCGGGCGCGCTTTGGGGAGAAGGTGACTCTCTTGCCCGCCCCCGCCATCCACGCCGCGGCGCTCAAGGTGTTCGATCAGACCTTTGTGGTGACCGAGCTGCTGAAATTGCTGATCCTGGGGATCGCCTTTGTCGGCATCGGCTCCGCCTTTATGGTGCTGGGGCTCGCCCGAAAAGCCGAGCTGCAGACCCTGCAGAGTCTTGGCTTAAGCCCCCACCGCTGTCGCCAGCTGCTGGTGTGGCAAGGCGCCGGATTGGGGCTGCTCACCGCCCTGCTCGCCCTGCCGGTGGGTTATGGTCTCGCCTGGGTGCTCATCGAGGTGGTCAACCCCCGCGCCTTCGGCTGGCGGCTGGCATTCGAAGCCGCCCCGACTCACGCCATCACGGCGCTATTGCTGGCGCCCATCTGTGGGGCTCTGGCTTCCTGGTTTGCCGCAAGGAGAGTGGTATGACCCAAGGAGTGAAACCAGAGCCAGCATGCTGGCTCTCTCATCTCATCAGTGGCCTCCTGGTTTGCCGCCAGGAGGGTGGTATGAAGCATTCACTACGGGCCAAGCTGCTGGCCGCCCTGTATGCCCTGCTTGGCATGAGCGCTCAGGCCCAGGATCTCGGGGCCGTGCTCGGCAGCGGCGGCGATCACTTCAGGAAGGCGCTGCCGGGACAGACAATAAACTTGCCCGCAGATCACGCAGCCCATCCGGACTACAGATCCGAGTGGTGGTATCTCACCGGCAACCTCAAAGACGAGCAGGGGCGTGAGTACGGCCTTCAGTGGACCCTGTTTCGCCAAGGGGTAGATTGGCAAGTGGTTGATAAGAAAGGCTCAGTTCGAGAGCAACCACTCGTCAATTCCTGGCTCACCCCCCAGCTCTGGCTGGCGCAATTTGCCATCACGGATCTCGCCACCGGCCAGCATCTGCAGGACGAGCGCACCAGCCGCCAGGGACCGGGCTTGGCGGGCGCCAGCCAAGGCGAGTATTGGCTAAGGGAGTGGGCACTTAAATCCCAAGGAACGGCGCTCTTTCCCGCACGCCTCAACGTCGATAGCGCCATAGGTCAGTTGGATCTTCGAGTGAGCAATCGCAAACCCGCGGTGCTGCAAGGCAAGGCGGGTTACAGCGAGAAGAGCCCAGGCAACGCCTCGTTTTACTACTCCTTCCCCCGTTTGATGCTCACCGGCACTTTGACCCTGGATGGCGAGACCCGCACCGTCAGCGGCCAGGGCTGGTTCGATCACGAGTGGAGCAGCTCGGTGCTGGCCGATTGGCAAGCGGGCTGGGACTGGTTCTCCCTGCAATTTGTTGACGGCCGCGAGCTGATGCTGTTTCGCCTTCGCACCAAGTCAGGTCGCCCCGAACCGGAGAACCGCTACGGCATCTTGATTGAACGCGACGGCAGCAGCCAAGTGCTCTCCCCCGATAGCATCGTTCTCACCCCCGGCAAGACCTGGCGCGGACCCAAGGGGCAAGCCTACCCCATCGAATGGCAGCTTAAGGCCGCCGATTTGAACCTGACCATCCGTGCCCGCCAGCCCAATCAGGCCATGACGGGGCGCTTTGACTACTGGGAAGGGGCCGTCTCTGTCTCGGGAGATGCCAAGGGGGTCGGTTATCTGGAGATGACGGGGTATTGAGCCTTGCCCCCTGTTTGCCCTCTGGTGACAGCCCCCCGCCATCAAAAACCCCGGCCAGGCCGGGGTAACAACACTGTGCTGGGCGGGATATCAAGACGGGATCAGGGCTGCTTGTCGCCCACCATCATCAGACCATGCTGTTCGGGGAAGCCCACCACCAGGGTCGTCTTGCGGGTATTCGGCATCTCGAACGCGGCGACGTAGGCCGTTGCCCCCTCTTTGGCCTTGGCCAGGCCCAGCATCCACTTGTTCTCAAGCGGGCTGAGTTCGCTTGATGCCTTGAAGCTGCACTTGCCAAACCCGCTCAGGTTAAGCTTGCTGAGCCCCTTGCCAGACTCTGCACTGCCCTTGCCGGTCAGGGTACAGCCCGCCTTGGGAAATTCGATCTCCAGGGTCAGGGAGCCGCCATTGTTGGTGCTGCGGATCAGCCCCACCATGGCATCAGCAAGGCCGGCGTCCTCTGCCACCCGCCAGCTGTCGTTGGTGATTGTCCGGGTGGCGAGCTTGCCCACGGCCAGGTGGCCGCTCCAGTCGCGATAGAGGGCGGTGCTCTGATCCGGATCCCGGAACTGGGTGCCGGTACGGCTGAAGTCAAAGGTCCAGCGCCTGACCTCCTTACCAGCCAGATCGGTTACCGCTTTGTCTTGAAAACTGATGAGGTTGTGGTCGTTGCTCTGGGCATCGAGCCGCTTGCCCCGCACCGAGGTGCGCTCCAGCAGCACCGGATAGATGCCATCCTTGTTCTCTTTCTGGGCCGCCTGCCCCATCCATTGCGAAGAGGTAATCGACTTGCCGTCGTTCTCGACCCAGACGCCCCAGCGCTGCTCGCCATCCCCCTTGGGATAGACCAGCGCCAATCCCTCCACTCCCTTGATCATCTTCAGCGGCCCCTGATCGCCATCGCGGCTGAGCAGGTTTGCCTCATAGACGCCGGCATCGGGCAACGGCAGCGGTGCGCGCTTGGCGATGCTGTTGGCCGCCTTCTCGCTGTCACAGGCGGACAGGGCGGCGGTGCAGGCGATGGCCAGCATGGCCTTGTGGTGCATTCTCATGACTCTTGTTCCTTGCAATTGCTTTGTTATGTGAGGTGCATTCAATCGCCGCTGAATTTACTGGAGGAAGGGTTCGCCGGTCGACGCAAGATCTGTAACCAGCTGTTACAAGGCATTGATGAGCAAGAGATAACACATGACTTGGTTGGCCGGACGATGCAGCACAGTGATATTACAAAAACACAAGTAACAAGGCTCTCAAGAGGGATATATGCAACGGGGCATTGCAAGGCGTGACCAGGCACTGCTGCTCAACAAAACACCAAAACTCACTCTAACAGGGCTTTATGTATCTCTTCGTCTCACAGAATACTGTGATAAGGAATGTCAGCGTGATGGCTGAAAATTAGCTGGACCTAAATATACCCATGCTACGATAAATGACCGGCATCCCATTATTAAACAAAACATTTAAATGGCGAACCACACAGATTTTTTACTCTTCTTCCAACAGCATAACTTATTATTCCCCTTCATTCCGAAGCTAATGTCTGCTCACAACACCATCAACTAAAAACACTACCCTCTGCAAAGAAAATTCAATGGATGCCACAGATCACTAAAGATTTAAATAAATTAGATCAATATTGCCCCCCACATGGGTACTTCACCCACAATTAATCCATCTGTAGCATGACTTATTCACTTTGGAGGAAAAACATGAAAAAGCTTTTGCTAATGGTATTGTTTTCAATTCCAGCGTTCGCTAACGCAAATACAAAGCTGCCATTCTCATTTATTACTGAATGTAAAAAGGTTTTTAATGTAGGTGAGGTTAAAAGAGCAGACAATAGATATTCTTGGAAAGAGGATGACTGTCAATTCCTTCCTCAAGGACAATGTGTTGGCTCTATTAGTGTGCATAGTATATGTGGTGGAGCAGAGGATGGTGTGACTGTTATGAACCCAAAACAGGCACAAGATATGCCAAATGGTGGTGTCCTATTCTACACCACATATAATAGAGAACCATGTGACTGGGGAACAGGGAAGAGTGCTCATATCGCAGTGGTATATCAATGTTTTACTCCTACCACGAAGTAAACTCTGTTTTCATGAATGGCTTTTCATCCAAAATTGAGAGTCCGATTTTACATGGAATGTCATATGAAATGAAAAGGATGCCTGCATATATTTAAGTAACATTGACCAATACAAAGGCAACATGAATTACTAAAAAACACTCACTCTTCTTGAGATAGCCCCCTGACAGAATATATTCTGCCGGGGGGTTATTTATTTCGCTGCCTGATCCACCAGATAGAGGATGCTGTGATAGGGAATGCCGGCGTGCTGGCTGAGCCCCATCTCGCAGGTGCGGCTATTGCTGAATCCCTGGCGGCAACCGGCGGGCACCTGGGCAGGCAGGCTGGCGAGGGCGGCGGCGTTGAGCTCAGGGATCATCAGCCCCTTGTCGCCGGCAAAACCGCAGCACTGGATATGCTCTGGCACGATCACCTCCCGGGCACAGGCTCGGGCCACCGCCAGCATCGTCTCCTCCAACCCCATGCGCCGGCTGCTGCAAGTGATATGGAGCATGACGGTCTCATCGATGGGGGTCAGCTCAAGGTGGGGCAGCAGGTGTTCCAACACAAAGGCGGAGGGCTCGAACGCCCGAAGACCCTTGCCGAGCGCCCCCGAGAGCAGCCGCTGCACACAGGGGCTGGTGTCGAGCAGCACGGGCCAGCGCCCCTGCTCGCTTGCCTGCCACAGCGCCTCGGCCAGATCAGTACGCTTGGCGGCTGCCACCTCGACCATCCCCTTGCTGTCATAGGGCATGCCGCAGCAGAGCCCCTCAATGCCTTGCGGCACTATCACCCGGCAGCCCGCCTTCTTGAGGAGGGATTGCACCACGTCCGGCAGTGACGGGGCATCCTCCTGCTGGCCGAATACCCGGCTGGCGCACGATGGCAGATAGACCACAGCGCGCTCGCTGGATCCGCCATGGCTTCCCTCCCCTTGCGACCACCGGTAGCGGCTCGGCCCCGGCAGGGTGGGCAGCCAGGCGGGTGTGCGCTGGCCGCTCAGATGGCGAACCCCGTTCACCAATCCGGCCAGCGCCTTGTCTCCCAACAGCTTGCCGGCAATCCCTTTGAGGCCGAGGGCCCCGCGAGCGGTGCGGGTAACGCCGGTGAAGTGATCGGCGCTCCAGCGGGCAATGGGTACGAAGCGCCGGTACTTGTCAGTGCGCAGCTTCTTGATGAGCGCTCCGGTGTTGATGCCGACCGGGCAGCGATCGGCGCACAGCCCGGTCGCGGCGCAGGTGTCGATGCCCTGATAGTCAAACAGCCGGGCCAGCTGGTTGGAGGGCTCATCGGCACGATTGCGGCGGGCCAGTTCGCGATAGAGCACGATGCGCTGGCGCGGCGACAGCGACAGGGTGCGCGAGGGGCAGACCGCCTCGCAAAAGCCGCACTCGATGCACGGATCGACGATGGCATCGCTCGCCGGCATGGGCTTGAGGTGGGCCAGGTGGGCCTTGGGGTCGTCGTTGATGATGACGCCGGGATTGAGCAGGTTATCGGGGTCCAGCAGCGCCTTGATGCGGCGCATCAGCGCCATCCCCTCCGGCCCCCATTCCAGCTCCACATAGGGGGCCATGTTGCGGCCGGTGCCGTGCTCGGCCTTCAGCGACCCGCCAAAGCGCACGGCGACCAGCTCGGCCACCGCATCCATAAAGGCACCGTAGCGGGCCACCTGGGCCGGATCATCGAACCCCTGGGTAAAGACGAAGTGCAGGTTCCCCTCCAGTGCGTGGCCAAAGATGATGGCTTCACCGTATTCGAAGCGATCGAACAGGGCTTGCAGCCCTGCCACCCCTTCGGCCAGACGCTCGATGGGAAAGGCGACATCCTCGATGATGACGGTGGTGCCGGTGGTGCGCACCGCCCCCACCGCCGGGAAGAGCCCCTTGCGAATGGCCCACAGGCCGGCGCTGTCGCCAGTAAAGGGCACAGAGGCGACCTGGGCGAACTCGGCCGCCATGGCCGTCACCTGCTCGCAGCGATCGACCAGCTCCTCTTTCGATTCCCCATGCACCTCGACAAGCAGGGCGCAGGCCGCCAGATCCAGCGTCTTGATAAAGCCCGGCAAGCCGGGCTTGCCCGCGACCGAGCGAAGGGAGCGCCCATCCATCAGCTCCACCGCCGCCACCGGCGCGTTTTTCAGGCGCGAGGTGGCCAGACACGCCTGCTCGGCGTCCCGAAACACCAGCAGGGCCGAGGCCTTGTGGGGGTATTCGGGCACGGTATCGAGCACCACCTCGGCGATAAAGCCGAGGGTCCCCTCCGAGCCGATCATCAGGTGGGTGAGGATATCGATGGGGTCCTCATGGTCGAGCAGGGCATTGATGGCGTAGCCGGTGGTGTTCTTGAGCCGGTATTTGTGGCGAATTTTCGCGGCAAGCTCGGCGTTCGCCAGCACCTCGGCACGCAGGGCGGCGAGCCCCGTGAGCAGCTCCGGGCGCCTGGCCGCAAAGGCGGCGCGGCTGTGGGGATCGCCACTGTCCAGCACGGTGCCATCGGCCAGCAGCAGGGTCATGGCATGCAGGGTGTGATAGCTGTTGTGGGCGGTGCCGCAGCACATGCCGCTCGCGTTGTTGGCGGCGATGCCGCCCAGCTTGCAGGCGTTGATGGAAGCGGGATCCGGCCCAATCTTGCGCCCCAGAGGCGCCAGATAGCGGTTGGCATCGGCGCCGATCACCCCGGGTTGCAGGGCAATGCGCGCCCCCTCGTCCAGAATGCGATGGCCGCGCCAGCTGTCGGTCAGGGTGATGAGCACCGAATCACTCAGGGCCTGGCCCGAGAGGCTGGTGCCGGCGGCGCGAAAGGTGCACGGCAGGTGCAATTCGCGGCACACCGCCAGCACGAAGCGCACCTCATCCAAAGAGTCGAGGCGCACGATGCGCTCGGGCACCAGCCGGTAGAAGCTGGCGTCCGTGCCGTGGGCCAGCCGAAGATCCGGGTCGCTCACCAGCCGCTCCGGCGGAATGCGCTCAAGCACGGCGGCGTCAAACTGGTTCCAGCCCATCAGCAATCCTCCACCAGCACTACCAGCAGGCGACTCGGGCCGTGGGCGCCGTAGGCCAGGGTCTGCTGGATGTCGGCAGTCTTGGAGGGGCCGGAGACCAGCAGCAGGTTGGTGGGCATGGCCTGCTGCCAGCGCCCGGCCGCCACCAGCCCCGCCAGGTTGTCGGCAATGGTGGAGGCCGCCAACAGGGCGATATGGCAGGGGGGCACCAGGGATAGGGTGCGCGGCTCGCCGCTATCCGGCAGCAACACCAGGGTACCGGTATCGGCGATGGCCCCCGCGCAATGGGTGATGCCCGCCTGACAAACGTCGAACAGCTCATCCTTCCAGCCGGCAAACTCCCCCGCCGGAGTCAGCACAGAGCGCCCGGCGCTGGCGGCCGCGACTTCGGCTTGCCAGCGGCCCCCCTGGCCACAGGCCAGATGCGTTATTGCTTCCCCATCAAGCCAGGCGCTCAGATCCCGGGCCAGGGTTTCCTCCTTGACGGTGAGGATCTCGGCGTGGCTGGCGCTGATCATGCCAAGAAAGCGCTCGCGCCGCGCCTGATCATCCTCTCCACGCCAGGGCTGCCAGCCATGGGGGGCGTGGGCCATGGGGGTGGCGGCACCGCGCAGGCGGCTTAATATGGCCTCTTTGCTCGACATCTCAAGACTCCTTTTTTTTCTGGCGCAGCAGGGCGTGCAGGCTCTGGGGGGCGGGTTTGGGGGCCTCGCGGCACTGGGTCCAGGGACCCAGGTGTTTGGGCATCAGCCCCCGCAGGCGACCGGCGACACCGGTCGCGGCGTGATAGAGGCTCGGGTGGGTGGCGGCAAAGGCAAAGCCCTGCATGGCAAGCGTCTCGAGCCGGCTCCTGGCCGCCCCCTGCCCCGCCAGCGGTTCGTGGCCGGGCTGTGCGTCGTGCTTGGCCTCCCGCCGCAGGCGCTGCAACAGGTCGGGAATGGGGATACGCACCGGGCACACCTCGCCGCAGGCACCGCACAGGCTGGATGCGGTCACCAGATCGCTCGTGCTTTCCAGCCCCAGCAGATGGGGGGAGATGATCTTGCCGATGGGACCCGGGTAGATGGTGCCATAGGCGTGGCCGCCGATGCGGGTGTAGACCGGGCAGTGATTCATGCAGGCGCCGCAGCGAATGCACTGCAGGGTCTTGCGCAGCTCCTCATCCCGATAGGCCTGGCTGCGGCCGTTGTCGAGCAGCACCAGGTGCACCTCGTCCGGGCCATCCAGCTCCCCTGCCCGGCGCGGGCCGCTGATGACGTTGAAGTAGGTGGTGATGGCCTGGCCGGTGGCCGAGCGGGTCAGGGCGCTGTAAAGGGGCGGCACGTCGCTTAAAAATTCCACCACCTTCTCGATGCCGGTGATGGCCACGTGCACTTTCGGCACAGTGGTGCACATGCGCCCGTTGCCCTCGTTCTCGACGAGACACAGGCTGCCGGTCTCGGCCACCGCGAAGTTGACGCCGGAGAGCCCCATACCGGCGCGGCGAAACTCTTCGCGCAGGGCCCGCCGCCCGGTCTGGATCAGTTCGTCCACATCGGTGGTGGGGGTGAAATCCGCCAGATTGCCGGCGAAGGTGTCGCTCACCTCCTGCTTGTTCTTGTGGATGGCGGGCATGATGATGTGGGACGGGGTATCGCCGTCGAGCTGGACGATAAACTCCCCCATGTCGCTCTCAAGGCAGCGGATGCCGTGGCGCGCCATCTCGTGGTTGAAACCCACCTCCTCGCTCACCATGGACTTGCCCTTGACGATGCTGCTCACCCCATGTTGCTGGGCGATGCGAAGGATGATGGCGTTGGCCTCGGCCGGCGTCTGGGCCCAGTGCACCTTGATGCCGTTGCGCTCGCAGTTGGTTTCGAGCTGCACCAAAAGATCGGGCAGGCGCGAGAGGCAACGCTGGCGGATCTGCTCCGCCGCATCGCGCACCGCCGCTTCTTCGGCGGGGTCAGAGAAGGCATCCCGCCGCTTGGCGCGCAGGTAATCCATGGCGCCGCGAAAGTTCTGGCGCAGCACGGGGTCGGCCAGGGCCGCCTCGGCCTGGGGATGAAAGCGGCGCGGCGAATACTTGGCATGCTCACTCATGATGGGCCTCCTGTTTTGGCTCTTGTAAGCACTGAGCCACCGGCTCGCTGTGGGCGAGCAGGAAGCTGGCCAGGTGCATGGCGGGCAGTGTCTTGCCCTGATAGGCCAGGGAGCCCTTGATGTTCAAGAGGCACCCCCAGTCGGCGCTCACCAGGGTGTCGGCGCCAGTGGCCAGCAGGTGGCGGGTCTTGTCCTCCACCATGGCCTGGCTGATGTGGGGATGGCGCACCGAGAAGGTGCCGCCAAAGCCGCAGCACTCGCTCTCGTAGGCCTGCTCATGCAAGGTGACCCCATCGAGCTGGCCCAGCAGGGCACGGGCCCGGCTGTGTACCTGCATCTCGCGCCGGGCCGAGCAGGAGGTGTGCATGACGATGTTCGCCCTCCCCACCCCGTGCCAGCGCACCCGGCAGACCTGGGCCAGAAACTCGGTGAGCTCGAACACCCGCTCGCAAAACGCCGCCACCTCGGAGCTCTCTGGAAAGAGGCGCGCATAGTGGTGGTGCATCATGCCGCCACAGGAGCCCGACAGCACCACCACCGGCCAGGGCTCGGGGAAGAGCGCCATCTGGCTTTGCGCCACCTGGCGCGCCTCCTCTTCATGGCCCGAGGTGTAGGCCGGCTGCCCGCAGCAGGTCTGTTTCTCGACAAAGTGCACCCTTATCCCTTCCCGCTCGAGCAGGGCGATGGCATCGAGCCCCGCCACCGGGTCGAACAGGTCCACCAGACAGGTGGCGTAGAGATAGACATCGGCCGGCTTGGCCGGATAGACCCGCATTACCTTCATCACTTGCTCTCCTTTACTTCAACTGCAGCAGGACGTCCGAGATGTGGAAGCTGTACATGAGCGCCAGCCCGATAAGGCCGGTGACCAGCAGGTAGTAGAGGGTCGGCAGCGCAGTCTTGCGCAGCGTCGCCCCCTCACGGCCGAGCAGCCCCACGGTGGCCGACGCCGCCACCACGTTGTGAATGGCAATCATGTTGCCGGCCGCCGCGCCCACGGCCTGCAGCGCCAGCATGGCAGCGGTGGAGACCCCCAGGGTCTGTGCCACTTCAAACTGGAACTGGCTGAACATCATGTTCGACACCGTGTTGGAGCCGGCGATAAAGGCCCCCAGCGCACCGATGGTGGCGCTCAGGGCCGGGAAGAACTCCCCCACCAGCCCGGCGGCAAAGTTCGCGGTGGTCACCGGCATGCTGGCGAGATCCGCCCCGTTGACGCCGGAGTTGATGAAGATGCGCACCATGGGCACGGTGAAGATCAGCACGAAGCCGGCGCCGATCAGGGTGCGGCTGGACTCCCCCAGCGCGCGCCCGAAGGGGGCGAGAGAGCGCGATTGCAACAAGGTGGCGAGCAGGGCGCAGAGCACCAGCAAGCCCCCCGGCAGGTAGAGCGGCTCAATGGAGGCGCTGACCCCCTTCTCCCCCAGCAGATCCGTGAAGGCGAGGCTCACCGACAACAGGCTGGCCTTGAACTCCGGGCTCACCCGGCTCGCCACCAGCAAGAGGGCCAGCGCCACATAGGGGAGCCAGGCCAGCAGCAGCGACATGGGACGGGCGGCGGCTTCTTTGAGATCGAGCTTGAGGGAGCCCAGCCACTCAGCGGGCCACTCCTGCTCGGGGGCGAAATCCCAGCTGGATTTCGGCACCAGAAAACCGGCTCGCGCCGCCGTCACCACCAGGGCCAGCCCCACCAGGCCGCCAATGAGGGACGGGAACTCGGGGCCAAGCAGCATGCCGGTCAGGGCATAGGGCACGGTGAAGGCGAGCCCGGCGAAAATCGCGAACGGCAGGATGGCGAGCCCCTCGGTCCAGCTGCGGTGACGGCCGAAGAAGCGGGTCAGCATCATCACCATCAGCACCGGCATCAGGGTGCCGACCACGGCGTGAATGAGGGCCACATTGGTGGTCACCTGCTGCAGGTAGACCTCCCAGCTGCTGCCGCCGGCGCTCAGGGTCTGGCCGATGGTCTGGCTGTCGAGCCCCTTGTTGATCCCCACCAGAATGGGGGTGCCCACCGCACCGAACGACACCGGGGTGGACTGGATCATCATGCCGAGCAGCACCGCGGCCAGCGCCGGAAAGCCGATGGCCACCAGCAGCGGCGCCGCGATGGCGGCCGGGGTGCCAAAGCCAGAAGCCCCTTCGATAAAGGCGCCGAAGCACCAGGCGATGATGATGGCCTGGATGCGCCGGTCCGGCGAGATGTTGGTAAAGCCGCCGCGAATGGCGCTGATGGCGCCGGTGTGTTTGAGGGTGTTGAGCATCAGGATGGCGCCGAACACGATCCAGAGCACGGTCACCGTGATCACCAGCCCCTGCAGGGTGGAGGCAAAGACCCGGGTCGGGCTCATCTGCCAGCCCCACAGGGCAATGAACACGGTCAACAAAAAGGCGACGGGCATGGCGCGCTTGGCGGGCCAGTTGAGGCCGACCAGCAGCACGGCGGCCACCAGGATCGGCGAGAAGGCCACCAGGGCCAGCAGGGTGTCTGTCATCATTGCGTCCTTGTCCGAGCGGTGCAGAGGCGCACCTTGTTGTTGTTTTGTTAAGCGGACGTGACCTTACCCTGTTCCTTTTTCGCGATATATGGAAATAATGAACAACATTCGTTCCAAAAGTTGATCAATATGGCCAGTACCGACGACCTCATCCTCTTCGCCCAGGTGGTGGAGGCCGGCTCCTTCAGCAAGGTAGCTGAACAAAATTCCCTGACAAATTCGGTAGTTAGTAAACGGATCGGGCGCCTGGAGGAAGAACTCGGGGTGCAGCTGCTCTATCGCACCACCCGCCGGCTCACTCTGAGCGAGGCGGGCAAGGCGCTCTATCAGGGTGCCAAAAATGTGAAGGCCGCCGCACTGGACGCCTTCGACGCGGTGGCGGGATTCGGTGAAAAGGTGAGCGGTCATGTGCGGATGTCGGTGCCCACCATCTCCGGCGAGCTGCTGCTGGCCGACGCGGTGGCCGATTTTTGCCAGCAGCACCCGGGGCTCACGGTGGAGATGTCGCTGGACAACCGCTTCGTCAATCTGGTGGAAGAGGGGTTCGATCTGGTCATTCGCACCGGCTATCTGGATGACTCGAGCCTGATTGCCCGCCACATTCTCGACTCCCAGTGGGTGATCTGCGCCGCCCCCGCCTACGTGCGCCGCTTCGGGGCGCCGCGCGAGCCGTCAGACTTGCTCACCCACAACTGCCTGCGCTACGCCTACCAGAGCACGGGGGCCTCGGAGTGGGCCTTCAAGGGGGAAGAGGGTAACTACCTGCTGTCGGTATCGGGCAGCTTTTGCACCGACAACGCCGGCGCTCTGCGCAAGGCGGCGCTGGGGGGGCGCGGCATCGTCTATGTGCCGCGCTGCCTGGTCTATCACGACCTGATGAACGGCGAGCTGGTGGATCTCTTCCCCGATCAGGTGGGCAAGAAGCTCGGCATCTACGCCGTCTACCCCTTTACCCGCCAGCCGCCGCGCAAGATCCGGCTGCTGATCGAGCACATCCGACAGCGCTACCTCGACATCGCCCACTACTTTGGCTGACGGAGGATGGCGAGCATCCTGTGCCAACAGGGGGCTTTTTTGACCCGGGCGGCAGAGTTGCCTACCATGGCCCTCCCCTTTACCGCTCAGGACCAGCCCATGTGCACCGTCTTCTCCGGCCAGGATCCCAGTCACTACGCCTGCACCACCCGCTCGGTGCGGATCTGCGGTCACAGCACCAGCATCCGGCTGGAAAACAAGTTCTGGACCATCCTGGAGCAGCTCTGTCAGGCCCAGGGGCGCTCCATGGGGCTGTTTCTCTCCGAGCTCTATCAGGAGGCGCTCGGCAACGGCATGGAGATGAGCAACTTTGCCTCCCTGCTGCGCTGCTCCTGCCTGGTCCATCTGGAAACAAGACAGGAGCCGGACGTCGCCGCCTGAGGGGCGCCGCTTCCTTCCTCATGAAAAAAGGGCCGCAGCACCGGGCTGCGGCCCCTTCCTATTCCACGCTTCAAGCTCAGGCGAAGCGGCCGGCCCGCTCGATGAACTCGATCTGGTAACCGTCGGGGTCGGTCAAAAAGAACAGCCGGGCCAGCAGGGTGCCCTCATGGTACATCGCCTTGACCGGTGCAGGGGCCAGATCCAGTGCCGTCAGACGCTGATGCGCCGCCTCGATGTCTTCCACCGTCACCGCCAGATGGCCGTAGCCGTTGCCGTGGCGATAGGGCTCGGCCTGGCCCTGGTTGTGCGTCAATTCGAGCTCGAAGCCACTCTGGTCATTGGCAAGGTAGGTGAGGGAAAAACCGTCGAAGGGAAAGTGATCCCGAACCGCCAGCTCGAGGGCCTCGCGGTAGAAACGCACGGATCTATCCAGGTCGCGAACCCGGATCATGGTGTGGATGAGTTTGGTCATAGGGACTCCTTGGTGATGGGAGTCACAGGGTAACCAAGGGCTCAGCCGGCCGGGTAGTAGTGGACTAGCACCCGGCGATTGGCGGCCAACACCTGACATGACCTCGCAGGCTCAAGCCACCAGGGCCGCATCAAATCGGCAGCTGGCGCCAATTCAGCCGGGCTGGGCGGTGAGAAAGGCCAGTGACTGGCGGTTGAAGTGCTCGGGCCGCTCCACGTTGCAGACGTGGCCGCAACCGTCGATGATTTCGAGCCGGCTGTAGGGATCGCGCGCCACCTGCTCGCGCACCGGCGCCAGGAACATGTGATCCTCCTCCCCCATCACGTAGAGGGTCGGAATGGGCAGGGCCCGCTCCTTGAAGTAGCGCATCAGGGGATTCACCTCGGTGGCGAGGCGAAACCAGCGCTTGAACTCTTTTTGGCACAATTTGCGCGCCTCGCGCACGAACAGGTTGCGCGACTCCTGATGGTGCTGGCGGGGCATGATGATGAAGGCAAACAGCCGGTAGAGCCACATGTAAGGCAGAATGTGCTGGCCGAGGCGGCCGAGCTGCACCAACACCCGCGAGCGGATGTCGAGCCGCAAAATGGCGCCGCCCAGCACCATGCTCTTGACCCGCTCGGGACAGAGCTCCGCCAGATGGCGAATGAGGATGGTGCCAAGGGAGATGCCGACGAAGTGGGCACGGCGAATGTTGAGGTGATCGAGCAGTTGCAGGATATCCTCGGTCACCGCCCGAAAGCTGTAGTGGCCCTTGATCACCTGCTGCAGCTTGTGGGACTGGCCATGACCGCGCAAGTCCAGCAGCAGCACGTTGAAGTGTTCGCGATAGGCGCGCAGCTGCTTGAACCAGATGGAGGAGCTGCCGCCCGCCCCGTGCACGAAGACTACCCAATCCCGCTCGGGACCCAGCTCGAAGGTCTTGTGATACAGCATCTTGCGACTCCCTCATCAACGGCATTGGGGTATAGTAGGCGCGCATCTTAGCAGATTTTTTCACCCGACTAATACGTTTGCACCGCAAGCGGCGAGGAGCATGACCATGGAGTTGACCCGTTTGAGATCCTTTCTGCTGACCCTGCCGGGCGCTCAGGAGGATACCCCCTTCGGCCCAGAGATCCTGGTCTATCGCATCGCCGGCAAGATGTTTGCCCTGCTGGACTGGCAGGCCGAACCGCTGCGGCTGAACCTCAAGTGCGAACCCGAGCTGGCCCTGCTGCTGCGCGAACTCCACCCCGAGGTCAAACCGGGCTGGCACATGAACAAGCAGCACTGGAACACGGTCACCTTCAGCGACGGCCTGGCCGACGATCTCTGGCAGGGCTGGGTGCATCACTCCTACGAGCGGGTGGTGGCCGGTCTGCCCAAGGCCAAGCGCCCGCAGGCGCCGCAGCAATGAGCCCCGCCATGGCGGCAGAGCCCAGGCTCGTTCAGCTGAACGAGCAACACATCCCCGCCCTTTGCGCCCTGTTCGAGCAGTCGGTGCGAAGGATTGGCCCGCAGCACTACAGCCCGGAGCAGGTGGAGCAGTGGGCCCTCGGCGCCCATCATCCCGGCTTTGCCGGCCAGCTGCGCGAGCACCACGGCTGGGTGCTGGAGCAAGGTGACGAGCCACTCGGTTTCGTCACCCTGAGCCAGGATGGCCACCTCAGCCTGCTCTATGTGAGCGCCGATCACCCGCGCCGGGGCTATGGCGGCCTGCTGCTGGCTGCGGCCCTCGCCGAGGCAAAACAGCTCGGACTCGCACAGCTGACAACGGAAGCCAGCGCCTTCAGCTATGGGCTATTTTTACGGTATGGCTTTGAGCTGACCGGATTGGAGAGCGTGGAGCGCGGCGGGGTCGGTTTTATCCGTTATCGCCTGCACTGCCGCTTGCCAAGCTAGGTCCAGCCACTAAAATACGCACAGTTTTTCGTATTGTTGAGGATTGAGGCCGCCATGGTTGTAGAAAGCGAAGGCTATATCGCCCTGATTGAGTATCTGGTGGAGAGTCTGGGACTGTTTGAAACCCAGCAACAGAGCAGTGGTGAACAGACCATCGAAGATCTGGTGAGCGGCCGGGTGGCCAGCAACCTGATGGCCATCTGCGAGCAGAACCCGCAGCTCGATCCCAAGTTGCGCTTCGTGATCATGCAGGAAGCCGATGCGGTGGTGGCCGATCTGGAAGAGGTGCTTTCCGCCGTCTGGCTGCGCGCCCCGACCCCGGAGCAGAAAGCCTTCCTCGAAGAGTTCATCGATCTCATCAAGAACCTGTTTGACGGCGCCATCAGCTGATCACAATGGCGAACGCCCAGTTCGCCACTCCCCCGCAAATTTGTCCGCACCGCAAACATGAAAAGGGCCGCCTTCAACGGGCAGCCCTGCTTGCTATCATTTCAACTCATCAAGCTTTTCAATGACTTTTATGAATTTTCGAGGCAAGAAATGTGTCTGGTCTTAGCCGCCATCCATGGTGGCTACTAGGTTAGGCAAAGCGGGTTCAATTTAGTTCCCGCTCATGACACATTTTTTTATGATTTTTTTCACTCTCCTGACAAAGCCCGATAAAAAGGCCGCAAACGCGGCCTTTTTCTTTTTCAATTAATGACAAGTCACAGATACCCGTCATCTTCACCTAGCGGTTGAGGCTCGGTGGCAAGCAGACGCCGATGCCACCCAGGCCGCAATACCCGTCCGGATTCTTCTCCAGATATTGCTGATGGTAATCCTCGGCGTAATAGAAGGGCGCCAGCGGCAGAATGCGGGTGGTGATGGTACGCCCGTCACCGCTGGCCGTCATCGCCTGCTGGTAGGCGGCCAGACTCTGCTGGGCAATCGCCTCCTGGGTGTCGTCCCCGAAGAAGATGACGGAGCGGTACTGGGTGCCGATGTCGCCGCCCTGGCGCATGCCCTGGGCCGGATCGTGCTGCTCCCAGAACAGCTTGAGCAAGTCGCCGTAGCTGATCACCTTGGGATCAAACACCACCTGCACCGTCTCGGCATGGCCGGTCAATCCGCTGCACACCTCCTTGTAGGTGGGATTCTGGGTCACCCCGCCCTGATAGCCGGCGGCGGTGGAGTAGACCCCAGTCTGTTGCCAGAACAGGCGTTCCACCCCCCAGAAGCAGCCCATGCCGAACCAGGCCACCGCCATCCCTTCAGGCCAGGGTCCCTGAGTCGGGTGACCATTGACCGCATGCTGCTGGCCAATCACCATCGCCTCGCGGCGTCCCGGCAGCGCGTCTGCCGGCGAAATAATCTGTTCCATGCACCCTGTCCTTGTATAAAAACCTGTGCGATCGCACAGCTGACGAAAAGGAATATCGAAGATAACAGTTTATGGGCCGGGATCAACCTGAGGCGTACCCTCACACCGCTGACACCCCTGCCCCGCCTGGTGTCACCGCTGTTCGGGCCGCCAGGCCGTCCCGATGACAAAATCGCGCAAAATCAATATTTAATCTTGATTTGTGCATTTATTTTCATATATTGAGCCCATTGCTGTTTTTTTATGGAAGAAGCCTCAAGTGCGTGAACGCGAACCCAGCCTGGTCTATGCCTTTCGGCAGTCTACCCCCTACGTCAATGTGCACAGAGGCGCCACCTTCGTGCTGATGATGGGGGGGGAAGCCCTCTGCCACCCCAATTTCGCCAACATCGTCAGCGATATCGCCCTGCTGCAGACCTTAGGGATACGCTTGGTGCTGGTATTCGGCTCCCGTCCGCAGAACGACGAGGCGCTGGCCCGCGCCGGCATCGAGGCCCAGTACCACAAGCGAATTCGGGTCACCGATGACGAGAGCTTCGCCATCATCAAGCAGGTGTGCGGCGGGTTGCAGTACGACATCACAGCCCAGCTCTCCATGGGGCTCGCCAACACTCCCATGCAGGGTGCCCGCATCAGCGTGGTGAGTGGCAACTTCGTCACCGCCCAGCCGCTCGGGGTGGATGACGGCATCGATTTTTGCCACAGCGGCCGGGTGCGCCGCATCGACGTGGAAGGGATCACCCGCCAGCTGGATCAGAAGAGCCTGGTGCTCATCTCCCCCATCGGCTGCTCGGTCACCGGCGAGAGCTTCAACCTGAGTTCGGAAGAAGTGGCCCGCCGGGTAGCGGTGGACTTGAAAGCGGACAAACTCATCTGCTTCAGCAGCACCCAGGGGGTGATGGACCGCCACGGCGAGGCCATCTCCGAGCTCTTCCCCGAACAGGCCGAAGAGCTGCTGGTGGAGCTGGAGCAGGCCGGAGAAGAGATGTCCGGCACCGCCCGCTACCTGCGCGCGGCCATCGCCTCCTGCCGCGGCGGCGTGCCCCGCTCCCACCTGGTGAGCTATCAGGATGACGGCGCCATGCTGCAGGAGTTGTTCAGCCGCGATGGCCTCGGCACCCAGATAGTGCGGGAAAGCGCCGAGCAGGCGCGCGCCGCCACCATAGAGGACATCGGCGGCATCCTGGATCTCATCCGCCCGCTGGAGGAGGAAGGCATTCTGGTGCGCCGCTCCCGCGAGCAGCTGGAGATGGAGATCGACAAGTTCACCATCATCGAGCGCGACGGCCTCATCATCGGCTGCGCGGCCCTCTACTGCTTCATGGAAGAGGCGATGGCGGAGATGGCCTGCGTCGCCATTCACCCCGACTACCGCAACTCCAACCGGGGGGATCAGCTGGTGGCCAAGGTGGCCGAGCGGGCCAAGCGGCTCGGGATCCGCCGCCTGTTCGTGCTCACCACCCGCTCCATTCACTGGTTCCGGGAACGGGGCTTCGATCCGCTGGAGGTGGAAGATCTGCCGGTGGCGCGCCAGCGCCTCTACAACTGGCAGCGTCGCTCCAAGGTTTTGTCAAAGACAATCGTATAAGTCATTGATTTTACGTTGGCTTGGCTGACTTTTTGAACTTTTTCACAAACTCGATTGACAGTGCAATCCAACGCAAGGTATTTCTAAATGCACTCCACCGCCCTGGTGGAGCCAGAAGAGGAGCGCTGCCCAGGCAGCCCGAGGGAGGACACCAGTGTCCGGTGAACTTGGGTCAGGGGGAGCAGCGCCGAGACATCTGAGGCAACTGGATACCTCAGTGTCGGCTGCGGGGGCTGAATCCCCCGGGTTGTCATCGGTAGTGGTCATCCCCCACCGCGCCCCGTCAGGGGCGGGTACGGGATGGGCTCTGCGGGTGGAGTGCTTCTGGCCGGGATAGCTTCGATCATTCCTGCCATTTTCAGCCTCCTCCTCTCTTTTTGCCCGATGGATCCGGATTTTCATATTAAGACAGGAGTAAGCAATGAGCCCGATCAATGTCGCCAAGTTTGGCGGAACCAGCGTCGCCAACGCGGCAGCCATGAACAACTGCGCCGAGGTGGTGCTGGCCAACCCGGCCACCCGGGTGGTGGTGCTGAGCGCCAGCGCCGGCGTCACCAACCTGCTGGTGGCACTGGCTCAGGGTGATCTGGACGAGGCGGGCCAGGAGGCGCAACTTGCCAGGCTCACCGAGATCCAGCAGGCCATTCTGACCGAGCTGGGTGATCCTGGCGATCTGAGTGACCTCATCCACGGCCAGCTCGGCGAGATCCGCACCATGGCACGCCAGGCTCATCTGCACACCGATGCCGAACTGGCGGATCGCCTCATCGCCTGCGGCGAGCTGATGTCCACCCGCCTCTTTACCGAGCTGCTGCGCCAGCGCGGCGTGAAAGCCTGCTGGCAGGATGCGCGCCAGCTGCTGCGCACCGACAGCCGCTTTGGCAAGGCCAGCGTGGATCTGGCCGCCACCCGCGCCCTCTGCCAGGCCGCGCTGGGCCCGCTGCTTGGCGACAGCCTCATCATCACCCAGGGCTTTATCGGTGCCGACGGCGATGGGCGCACCACCACCCTGGGCCGCGGCGGCTCTGATTACAGCGCGGCCCTGTTGGCCGAGGCACTCGACGCCGGAACCATCGAGATCTGGACCGACGTACCCGGTATCTACACCACGGATCCGCGCCTGGTCACCCGGGCCCGTCCCATCCCCGAAATCAGCTTCGTGGAGGCGGCCGAGATGGCCACCTTCGGCGCCAAGGTGCTGCACCCGGCCACCTTGCAGCCAGCGGTACGCCAGGACATCCCGGTGTTTGTCGGCTCCAGCAAGGATCCGGCCGCTGGCGGCACCTGGATCCGCGCCAGCACTCGCACCAATCCGCTGTTTCGCGCCGTGGCCCTGCGCCGCAACCAAGTGCTGGTCACCCTGCACAGCCTCAACATGTTCCACGCCTACGGTTTTCTGGCCGAGGTGTTCGGCATCCTGGCCCGCCACCGCATCTCGGTGGATCTCATCACCACCTCGGAGGTGAGCGTGTCACTGACCCTGGATCACACCGGCAGCCAGAGCAACGGCGAGCCCATCCTCGGTGACAAGGTGCTGGCGGAGCTTGGCCAGCTGTGCAAGGTGCAGGTGGAGACGGGGCTGGCGCTGGTAGCGCTCATCGGCAACCGGATGAGCGAGGCGGCCGGGGTGGGCAGTCAGGTCTTTGACGCCATTCGCGAGCACAACATCCGCATGATCTGTTACGGCGCCAGCGCCCACAACCTCTGCTTCCTGGTCAAGGAAGACGAGGCGGGCCATATCGTCAACCGCCTCCACCAGGAGCTGCTCGACTGATGTACTGACACCGCATGGAAATAATAAAGAGGGGCCGGCTGGCCCCTCTTTTTATTTAGGGTGATACGCAGATGGAATCTAAGTGCGGTTCTCCCTAGCCCACCAGGGTCGGTACCGGCAGCAGGTTGGCCCGGATCTCCTCGCGCAGCCCTTCCAGCCGGCTCAGCAGCGCCACCTGACTTAAGCCCGCCTCGTCGGGGCCCAGGTTGTCCACCAGCTCGGCGAAGTGTTCGGTCACCGCCTGCTGCAACCAGTCGAGCCGGCGCAGAGTGAGCGGGCCGCAGCTCTTGCCGCTGAGATCGTCGGCAATGTCGAGCCGGTGGCTGCGATACATGTCGCGCCACCAGTTGGCAGCCAGCGCTTCCTCGCTGGCCAGCGCCGAACGCCACTCCCCCAGCAGGCTCTGCAAGCGGGCCAGCACGGGTGCACTCGCCCCCTCCCGGGTCAGGTGTTGCAGCTCCCGCTGCGCCCAATTGATACACAGGCCGCGCCAGTAACGAAACTGCGGCAGCGGATCCGGCTCGTCGAGCCACAGGCCCGAGAGGGTGCGGGTCTCCAGCCGCTCCGGCACGTGAAATGCGGGATCGGTGAGGCCGTTGGAGTTGAATTCATGGCGGGGGTCAAAGGGCCACATGTAGCCAAAGTCGAACACGCTGATCTGCTGACCGTCGTCGAGCAGGTTGCCGGGGCTCGGATCCCAGTCGAACCAGCCCCAATGGGCCAGCTCCGCCTGCACCGCCAGCATCTGCGCCAGGTTGCGCTCGTTCAGTTCATGCACCGGCACGCCCCGCAGCCAGGGGGAGACCAGCACGCCGGCGCGGGCCGAGCCAAAACAGGTACAGACCACGTTGGCCAGGATGGTGGGGTGCAACTCCCGCAGGGCCTCAATCTCGCGGCGGCGCTCCAGCTCGGTCAGGAAGGCGGTTCTGCCGTCCACGTTGGCCACCAGGGAGTCGTGCCGGCGCCGCTTCAGGCACCAGTGATGTCCCTCCACCTTGAGGTGGAACACCTCGGCGGTGAGGCCGTGACGATAGACCTTGAGCACCGCCGGATGATCCTCCTTGAGTCGCACCAGCTTGGCCACGGACAAGGGACAGTCCTGCTCGCGCCCGATCCGGATCTCCTGTTTGCTCTCCAGCATGCGGAGCAATCTTGCCTGACGTGCCGCTACTTTGGGATTCATACATGTACCTCCATCCATATTGAGAGACTAAGCAGCAAGGCAGGGGCAGGCCAGTGGCAAAGCGTCATGATGACGCTTTCATCACAGAATGAGTGCGGCCCCCGGATCGGGATCACAGTTTGCATGGTTTCACGGTCACGCAATGTTCATTGTCCGGTCATTAAATTGACAACAAGGAACAAGCCCATCACCATCGGGTCAAATTAAATGCAGCAGCCATGTTTCATTGCCACTCGCTCAAAGGATGAGCCCATATGAAAGCCCCCACTTCAGCGCGCTTGTCAGCCAGGGTGCCCGCTCTGCCCGCCGTGCTGCTCGCCCTGCTGGCCGCGCTGCTGCTGCTGACCCTGTTGCTGCCGCAGATCAACCCCGCCAGCTGGCTCGGTCGGGCCCAGCCGCTGGTGCTGGGGCCGGCGGACAACCCCATCGCCACCCTCACCCGTCACGCCCTGCTCTACAAGAGCGACAGCCGCGGCCTCTATCTGGTGGTTCGCAGCCAGTGGCAGTTGCGCGGGCCGCTGCAGGAGGGTGACAAGGTCAGGGTGGAGCTGCTCAATGAGAGGGGCGAGCGCATCGATCAGCTGAGCCAGCCGGTGGACAAGCGCCAGCAGTGCCGCAAGGGGCGCTGTACCCTGGATCTCAACAGCACCCTGCGTGCCCCCGACGACGCCCTGGCCAGCCGCTATCAGCTGCGGATCGGCCTGCTGCTCAAGGAGAGGCCCGAGAGCGGTGAATTCAGCCAGATCCTGCAGACCCTGCCGGAGCGGGGGTTCAACCTCACCTATCTCTGCACCAGTCTGCTGCTGGTGCTGGCCCTGAGCGCCGCCGTGCTGAAGGTGGTGCTGCCCAGCCTCAGGCGCAATCTGCGCTGGCGCATCGCCGGCAGCCTGCTGCTCGGCAACCTCACCTTCGTGCTGCTGCACGGCTTCGTGGTGTTCAAGCTGGGGGAATTTTTGCTCTGGTCAGGCTTTCGCCCGGAGCACTACTACCTGGCCTGGGGCAGCATGGTGCTGGGTTGGAGCCTCTGCGCGCTGGCGGGCTTCAACCTCTATATGGGGCTGGTGTTCACGGCGCTGTCCGGCATCGGGCTGCTGGCGAATTTCATGAAGATCGCCATCTACGGGGTACCGCTCGGGGGGGACGATCTCGGCAACCTGGTGGCGCTGCTGCGCATCCTGCTGGAGCAGCACCCGGTGCTGCCGCTGCTGGGCGGTGCGCTCGCCCTCTTCTTGTGCTGGCGCTTCGCCCTGTCGCGCTGGATCCTGCGCACCCTGGCCGCCACCGCCGCCTTCTTTGCGCTGTGCGTGTTCGCCACCCAGACCGGCAACAAGCTGCTGGGGCCCAACATTCGCTACGTGGACAGAGCGGTCAACTACCACAGGGACATCATCCGCTCGGGGCCCGGCCTCTATCTGTTCAACCTGGTGGACGAGATGCTGCAAAGCGGCAGCGTGTTTCGCTATCCCTTGCAGATCAACGAGTTCACCCCTCAGCTCAGCCACGTCAGCCTGAGCCAGCCGCCCCGTTTCGATCTGGTGATCGTGCTGCAATATGAATCCCTCTGGCTCGGCTGGCAGGGCAAGATCTGCGCGCCGCCCCCCACCTTGAGCCTGCCGGCCAGCGTGCAGCAGTGGCACAAGACCATCCACTCCCCCACCACTGGCGGCATGACGGTACTGGCGGAGTTCGAGATGAACACCGGTCTGCCGGTGGGGCTGCTCAAACAGGGGGTGGTGCCCTACTACTACCTCTCGGAGCAGGTGCCGGGCCTGGCGCAAAGTGCGAAGCAAAGTGGCTACCAGACCCTGTTTGCCCACCCCTATGTGGAGAAGTTCTGGGGCCGCGCCAAGGCGATCCCGGCCCTTGGCTATGAGGAGCGCTGGTTCGACACCCGCTTCACCACACTCGAACATAAGGGGCTCTATATCTCGGATGATGCGTTAATCGAGCACCTGCTCAAGCGCAGCGAGCAGGATGACAAACCGCTGTTTGCCTACGCGGTCACCATGCAGGGGCACGGCCCCTTCGACGGGGATCGCTACCAGGCCCAGCAGCTCGACAAAGCCTGCCCGGATCAGAGCGACGCCGATCGCCAGCTGCTCAACACCTACTACACCGGCGTGGTGGATGCCATGGCGTCGCTGGAGCATCTGCTGACCAGCCTGGATCGCTCAGGCAAACGCTACCTGGTGGTGGCGTTTGGCGATCACCAGCCGTTCCTGATGTCCGCCGGCAAGGGCATTCACGGCGACAAGCCGCCCCGCGATGCCAGCTACCAGATCCCCATGATGGCCTTTGCCCGCGCCGATGACCCCCTCAATCTGGCGACCCAGTTTGCCCCGGTGCGCCAGCTCTATCAGATGGGCCAGGCCACTCGCCAGCTGCTGGCGGGCGACATGACCCCCATCCCGGATCTGGCCCTGCTCCACCCGGTGCTGGGAGAAGAGAAGGGATTCGATGTCGCCCCCCTGGTGCCGCAGATCCGCGCCAGCTTCCGGCCCGACGCCCTGCCCTGAGACCCGCTATCGCGGGACAGATGACAAAGAGGTCGCCCAGGCGACCTCTTTGTTTATTTGCCTATCCGGCCATGGCAGCCGGAGCAGGCTCACTCACCCAGCCAGGGCTCGCACAGGGTGAGACGCTGGGCATCGAGATCCAGCATCGCCTCGATGCCAAGGGGCAGGGTCAGCATGGGGTGGGTGTGGGCGCAGTCATACTCAGCCAGAATGGGGAAGGTCGGCTCCCCCACCACCTCCAGCAGGATATCGAGCGGCCGCCGGCCGCTGCCCTGACAGTCGAACAGCTCGTGTTTGCCGAGCACCAGGGCACCGATGCGATCAAACACCCCGCACAGCTTGAGGTGGGCAAACGAGCGCTCCACCGTCGCGGCCAAATGGAGGCTGTCTTCCAGCAGCAGAATGTCCCCTTGCTCGATGGCCGGCATATAGGGGGAGCCCCAGATCCCCGCCATCGTATTGAGGTTGCCACCGATAAGCCGGCCCCGCACCCGACCGGAGCCCACCGAGATCAGTCGGTTGGGTTGGCACTGCTTGGCCCGGGTCTGGTTCTCCCAGTCAAGCCGCTCCTCGGTCCACTGCGCCGGGGTCGGCACCGTGTGGGGCACGGTGGCGCCACCGGTCTGGCAGATCTGGCGAAAGCCCGCCAGCGTCTCGTCCACCAGCGGCGGCAACTCGCCGAACGAGGCCACCAGCGCCGGCCCGTAGAAGGTGACCAGGCCAGTGCGGGCATGAATGCCGAGCAGCAGGGCCGTCACGTCGGAGTAGCCGATGACTATCTTGGGATCGCGCCTCAGCGCATCAAAATCGAGGTAAGGCAGCAAGGCGTTGGAGTTGTTGCCGCCAATCACCGACATGATGCAGCGCACCGCTGGATCGCGAATCAGGGCATTGAGCTCGTCAGCCCGGGCGGCGATGGAGCCGGAACGCCAGTGATCCTGCTGACCGGTGAGGCTGCCCGCCTTGAGTCTGAAACCCTGCCCCTCCAGAAACGCTCCGGCACGGGCAAAGCGGTTTGGCGCCCAGGCGGTGGCCGCACTGGAGGGAGAAAAAAAGCCGATGGTATCGCCGGGCCTGAGCCCAGGCGGTTTGAGCAGAGCCATGAATTGCGTACTCCCTGACAGAGATGATGGGGCCCCGCTCCCGGGGCCGACGGACAAAAATCGTCTCCATCCTAGTCCAGTTCCAGCGGACGTCACAAGTGGTCACCTTGGGTCTTTTTGTTCATAAAAACAAAACGACTGATTTGAAATTGACAGATATCCCGAACAACAGCCCCTGCCTAGAATGGCCCCACTCCGCTCGTCAGCCCCGCGCTGGCATTTTCGACACGACTCGGCACTGCCGGCTCAGCGATGAGGCCCACATATGAACAGAACCATCTCTCCCCACGCATTGGTCGTCGAAGGCGGCGCCATGCGCGGCATCTTCGCCAGCGGTGTGCTGGATGCCTTCATCGAGCACGATTACCACCCTTTCGACTTTGCCATCGGCGTCTCGGCGGGCGCCACCAACCTGCTGGCCTATCTCGCCAGCCAGCATGGTCGCAGCCACGACATTCTGACCGAGCTGGCCTGCCGCCAGGAGTTCATGGATCCGCTGCGCTTCGCCAAGGGGGGCAATCTGGTGGATATCCACTGGCTATGGCACACCAGCTGTCGCAAGTACCCGCTGGACGTACACAGCTATCGGCAAAGCGGCATTCCCTTCTACGCGGTGGTGACCAACACCCTGACCGGCAAGGCGGAGTACATCCGGGTCAAACCGGAGAACATGAACGAGGTGCTGCCCGCCAGCTGCGCCATTCCCCTCGCCTCTCGTGAATACCCGGAAGTGCACGGGGTGCCGATGACCGATGGCGGGGTGGCCGACTCCATCCCGGTGATCGAGGCCTACCGGCGCGGCGCCCGTCAGCTGACGGTGATCCTCTCCGAACCACTGGGCTATCGGCTCAAGCCGATGCCCTTCCCCTGGATGATCCGCACCCTGCTGAAAACTCGCCCCGCCCTGGCGCAGGCGCTGGAGCAGCGAGATCGCAGCTACAACGAGGCGCTCGATTTTATCGCCCATCCGCCGGCGGACTGCCAAATAGAGGTGATAGCGCCGGCCGATTACTTCCCGGTCTCCCGCTTTACCCGTGATCCCGACAAGCTGGAGCTCGGTTACGTGATGGGCAAGTGCGCCGGCTATCAGGCCGCCCTGCTCAATTGACAAGGGTTTTACAGGCATGACCCGACCTGCCGCGACGCACGCGCCGCCCACAACAACAATCGGGTCAGTTGAGCAACATGAGTCATAAAAACAGACCGTGGCGAGGCAAGCGCGGCCAGCACAGGTGCCAGACACTCTGAGCGGTCTGCTCCTCATCCCTATGCCAGGGCATCTCGCCCTCATACAAGGTGTTTATTTATGTCGTTTCTTCTCACCCATCCCGCGCTGGCGCAGCTGTTCGAGCGGCTGCTGCCCGATTACCGGATCATGGCGCCCGCGGCCGAATATCGGGGCGGCCGCTTCTCCGACACCGACAACGTCACCTATCACAGCATCCGTCATCCGGCCGATCTGGTGTGGCAGGAGAAGTCCCACTTCTCCCCGAAAGAGGTGGTGCTCCCCATCACCCAGACCCTGTTCCACTTCGACAATCTGGAGCTGCGCGAATCAAAGGTGGAGGCCAAGCCCACCCTGCTGTTCTTGCGCAGCTGCGATATCCACGCCCTGCGCCGACTGGATCAGGTCTACCTGAAAAACGGCCATAACAGCGACGTCTACTACGCCCGGCTGCGCAGCAAGCTCAAGCTGGTGCTGCTGGAGTGCCGCGAGAGCTTCGAGAACTGCTTCTGCGTCTCCATGGGCAGCAACGAGACCCGGGACTACGCCGCCGCCATTCGTCTGAGCGATGAGGGAGCTCGCATCGAGGTCAAAGATCCAGAGCTGCTCGGCTACTTTGCCGAACAGGGTGAGCCCGACGACTTCACCCCGGAGTTTGTCCAGAGCAACCCGGTCAAGGTACGCACTCCGGACAGCGTCTGTGACGATCCCAAGCGCATTCGCCAGATCCTCACCGCCCATCCGGTCTGGAACGAGTACGACAGCCGCTGCATCGGCTGCGGCCGCTGCACCACCTCCTGCCCGACCTGCAGCTGCTACAGCGTGCACGACCTCACCTATGCGGAGAATCCCAAGCAGGGCGAGCGTCGCCGCCAGTGGGCCAGCTGCATGGTGGATGGTTTCAGTGACATGGCCGGTGGCCACGGTTTTCGCGCCAAGCACGGCGAGCGCCTGCGTTATCGCGCCCTGCACAAGGTCAACGACTACAAGGCCCGTCAGGGGGAGGAGCACATGTGCGTCGGCTGCGGCCGCTGCGACGATCGCTGCCCTCACTACATCTCCTTTAGCAACATCATCAACAAGATGACCGATGTGGTCGAACAGACCATCGCGGTCGACCACGCGCAGGGGGCGAACTGATATGTGCCAGTGCCAGCAAACCGCAACAGCAGAACAGCAGCAGGACGTGGTCGAAAACCGACTGCTGCCCAAGGCCTACACCATTCTGGCCATCGAGCGCCACACCGAGCTGGAGTGGAACTTTCGGGTATCCCGCGACTTTGATGTCCACTACGGCCAGTTTGTGGAGATCTCCCTGCCCACCGTAGGCGAAGCGCCCATCTCGGTCTCCGACTATGGCGATGGCTATGTGGATCTGTTGATCCGCAAGGTCGGCAAGGTAACCGATGCGCTGTTTGCCCTCGAGGTGGGCGACCAGGTGTGGATGCGCGGCGTCCACGGCAACGGCTATCCGCTGGAGACCTACCGCAACCAGCACCTCATCGTGGTGGCGGGTGGCACCGGCGTCGCCCCGGTCAAGGGGCTGTTGCGCCGCTTTAGCAAACACCCGGAACAGGTGAAATCCCTCGATATGATCCTCGGCTTCAAGAACGAGCAGGCGGTGCTCTATCGCCACGAGATGCAGCTCTGGGCCGAGCGCCAGAATCTCATCGTCACCCTGGATGAGGGTGAGGAGAGTGAGCAGTTTCGCATCGGCCGGGTCACCGACTACATCGATCAGCTGGATCTCGCTGACAAGGAGGATATCCATGCCATCGTGGTCGGCCCTCCCATCATGATCCGTTTCGTGGTGCTCGCTCTGCTTGAGCGCGGCATCCCCAAGGAGCGCATCTGGGTCGACTACGAACGCCGCATGGCCTGCGCCGTCGGCAAGTGCGGCCACTGCCGGATGGGCGACACCTATATCTGCGTGGATGGACCGGTCTTTCGTTTTGACCAGGCCCAGCATCTGATCGACTGAGGGAGAACACCATGAGTCTCGATATCGACATCATCAAGGCCCGCGCCAAGAACGAATACCGCCTCTCCAAGGTGCGCGGCGAAGCGATGATCAGCGTACGTATTCCCGGCGGGATCATGCCCGCCCACCTGCTGGCGGTAGCCCAGCAGATCGCTGAACAGTACGGCAACGGCCTGATCCACCTCACCACCCGCCAGAAGCTGGCGATGCCCGGCATCAAGTATCAGGACATGGACAAGGTCAACGCAGCCCTCGAACCCTTTATCAAGGAGATCGAGGTAGAGACCTGCGGCATAGAGGTGGATGACACCACCGCCGGTTACCAGAGCATCGGCGGGCGCAACATCGTCGCCTGTCAGGGCAACACCATCTGCCAGAAGGGCAATATCGACTGCACCGGGCTAGCCCAGCGGATGGAGAAACACCTCTACCCCAACCCCTATCACCTCAAGATGGTGATCGCCGGCTGCCCCAACGACTGCGCCAAGGCCAACATGGCCGACTTCGGCATCCTTGGCATCGCTAAGATCCACTTCAATGCCGAACGCTGCATCGGCTGCGGCGCCTGCGTCAAGGCGTGCAGCCACCACGCGGTGGATTGCCTCGCCATCAAACATGGCAAGGCGGTCAAGGAGGAGAGCAAATGCATCGGCTGTGGCGAGTGCGTGCTGGCCTGCCCGACCCTGGCCTGGCAGCGGGATCCCAAGCAACTTTATATGGTCAAACTGGGGGGACGCACCAGCAAGAAAACCCCTCGTACCGGCAAGCTGTTCCTCAACTGGGTGACCGAAGAGGTACTGCATGCGGTGATCAAGAACCTGTTCGAGTTTGAGGCCGAGATGCTGGATGGCAAGCCCATCTACCTGCACATGGGACATCTCATCGACCGGGCCGGTTATCACAAGTTCAAGGAGCGGGTGCTGCGCGGCGTCACCCTCAACCCGGAAGCCATGGTCGCTGACCGCATCTTCTGGGCCGAAGATCAGTACGTCGCCAACATGCATGTCAAAGCGGTGCAATAGGAAAAACCTCGTTTGGGGAAGCTGATCATAGTGGCCGACAACCGGTGGGGATCTGTCGTTGGCCCGGGCGTGGATCACGCTTCCCCCTTTTTCCTCTCACTGCACCTCAACCCCTTCTCCTCTTTTCGTCCTGCGCAGCCCTCCGCTGCCGGACCCGCATCCGGAGCCCGTTATGGACTTTCTCCCTCTCTTCTGTCAGCTGCAACACAAGCCGGTGCTTATCGTCGGTGGTGGCGAAGTCGCTGTGCGCAAGGCGCGCCTGCTGCTCGATGCCAAAGCCCGGGTGACCATCAATGCCCCCCATCTCGAGCCCCAGCTGATGAGCTGGGCCGAGCAGGGACTGCTCACGGTCTGCGCCGCCGACTTTCACCCCGAGCTGCTCGATGGCAAATGGCTGGTGATCGCCGCCACCAACCAGCCCGAGGTCAATCAGCAGGTTTTCAACGAAGCGAATCGGCGCCAGATCTTCTGCAACGTGGTGGACTCTCCGGCCCACTGCAGCGCCATCATGCCCGCCATCATCGACCGCTCGCCGCTGATGGTGGCCATCTCCAGCGCAGGTTCGGCGCCGCTACTGAGCCGCCAGCTGCGGGAGAAAATCGAAGCCCTGCTGCCGCAACACCTCGGCCAGCTCGCTACCCTGGCGGGCAAGCTGCGCGAGCGGGTCAAGGCCATACCGGACAAACTGGCCCGCCGCCGCTTCTGGGAGCGGCTCTTTAGCCATGAGCGACTGGCATGCCAGCTGGCGCGGGGCCAGCAGCAGGCTGCCGAAGAGAGCGTCGCCGAGCTATTGAATGAGCCACAACAGAGCAAGGGGAGCGTGACGCTGGTGGGGGCTGGCCCCGGCGATGCTGGCTTGCTCACCCTGAACGGCTTGCAGCAGCTGCAACAGGCGGATGTGGTGGTCTATGACCGGCTGGTGTCGCAGGAGGTGCTGGCACATGTGCGCCGGGATGCCGAGCGGATCTTTGTCGGCAAGGAGGCGGGTTGCCACTGCGTGCCCCAGCAGGCGATCAACCAGCTGTTGCTGGAGCAGGCTCGCCTCGGCAAACAGGTGGTCAGGCTCAAGGGGGGCGATCCCTTTATCTTTGGCCGGGGCGGCGAGGAGCTGGAGACCCTGGCCGAGGCGGGCATCCCCTTCTCGGTGGTACCGGGCATCACGGCTGCGTCGGGCTGCGCCGCTTACAGCGGCATTCCCCTCACCCACCGCGATCACGCCCAGCGGGTGCAGTTCATCACCGGCCACGACAAGGAGGGCAATATCGCTCAGGAGTGGCCGGCGCTGGCGACCCCCCGCCAGACCCTGGTCTTCTACATGGGGCTGGCCCATGCCGGCCGCATTCAGGACGAGCTGCAGACTCACGGCCTGCCCGGCCACACCCCGGTAGCGTTGGTGGAACAGGGCACCCGCCTGCAGCAGCGGGTGGTACGCGGCAAGCTGCAGCAGTTGGCGCAGCTGGCCACTCAGGTGGAGAGCCCAAGCCTGATCATCATCGGCTCGGTGGTGACCCTGGCAGACAAGCTGGACTGGTACGGCGAAGCCAATACCCTGGCCGGAGTGTAACCGCTCATAGCGCGCCCCTTAGCAGACCAGTAAAAAAAGCGACGCAGGCCATGGCCTGCGTCGCTTTTATTGGAATGGGGAAACGAATTTATTCAAAGGAGATAGGACCGGTCGAGCCGGCATCCGTATCCTGCCAGCTGCTTTCGCTGCGCACACGGGGATCGCCCTGCAGGGTATAGAGGATCATCCCCTGACGAAACTGCAGGGCACCGTCGGTGCGCTTGGCTTTCACCTTGACCTCGTTGACCCACACCTGCTCCTTGCCGTCGATCCTGATCTCGGCCACGGTCTGACCGGTCCCGCTGTTCTTGGCGGTCCACTTGCCCTGATAGGGAGAGTTTCCCTTGACCATCGGCAATGCGGCCGCCTTGCCTGCCGACCAGGATTGCACGGTACAGATGCCATTGGCACGCTTGTCGTGCTTGATGGCGTAGTCGATGCTGGGCTCGCTGGTGGCGGAATCCGAGGTGATGCCGATCATGATCTTGCCGCTCTGGGCCGAATAGGCATTGGGGGCATCGGTTTTCAGGGTGGCCTTCTTGCCGTTGATGTAGACGTTGCCCCCTTCTCCCTTGACCTGGATATTCATGGGGCAGCTGGCGCTGAAGTTGGGCACGGCCGCCGCAACGCTGCCAGCATGGGCGGTGATGGCCAGGGTGATGATGGTCAACAGAGCTGATTTCTTGTGCATCTTGATACGCCTTGAGAGAGATGAAATGTCATCCGTGCCGGATGTCGTCCTGATGGCACACACTCTAGTGCTGACGGCTCACCGTCGCCCAGTTAAAAAAGATGAAATCGGCAGCGGGCCATTATTAAAAAATATTAAAGATAGCAATCAACAAGTTATGAGCATGCATTGGCACATTTTCCGCTGATGGCCAGGGAAGCGGCACCGCCAGCACCCACAAAAAAGCCGATAACCAGGTTATCGGCCTTTGCCAAAGCAGGGGGGGCGCCGGCTTAAACCAGCACGGCGGTTCCGCTGATGCTGACCATCAGCATGCTGCCGCTTTGCCCCACCACCTCGTAGTCGATGTCGATACCGACCACCGCATTGGCCCCCAGTGCCGCGGCGCGCTCCTTGAGCTCGTCGAAGGCGATTTCCCGGGCCCGGGCCAGCTCTTTTTCATAGGCGCCGGAGCGGCCGCCGATGATGTCGCGGATGCCGGCGAACAGATCCTTGAACACGTTGGCGCCGAGAATGGCTTCGCCCACGACGATGCCGCGGTACTCGCGAATGGTCTTGCCTTCCAGGGTGGGAGTGGTTGAGAGGATCATCTTGCTTTCCTTGTGGAGTGTACTGGGGAGACAGCCTAAAGCAGCGCAGGGGACCAGGCAAGCAGGCAGACTCGATACGTGCCAGCCAGACCCTGGCTGATATTGCTCCATATCCCACAGCCACAGCCCGTTGGCAGGCCTGTTTACCGGCGGTAAGTTATCGGCAAAAAGACAACGCCGGGCCGCCAAAACACCCCGTGCAGACGCCCCTTTCATTAGCCGATCCGGCTCAAACATCAAGTGACAAAACTATCAGTTGTGACCCATTTTGCCTTTCCCTAGGGTGAGTCTGTCCCGGCACCAGCGCGGGGACAGACCCACTTCGTCACGAGGAGAGCAGCATGATGCAGCAGGATACCCGACTACCTCACCCCACCCTCGCACCGGGGGCATGTTCCCCCGCCAGTCCGCTCGCCGACACCGCGATGGAGGCCATGTCATGACCACAATCGCCACCCTGGATCTGGGGGATCAAGGTCTGCTGGCCGCCTACCTGTCGGCGACCTCACCCGCCCTGCTCAACCAGACCTATGCGAACTTGCTGTTGATGCAGCAGTCCTTGGCCAACAGCGAGATCGACTCCACCCTCGCGGTAAAAATCGAGGCCTATCAGGCCCAGATGATGAACCAGGCACGCTATTACCAGCAGACCAACCTGTCCGGCCTTATCCATCTGCTGAGCAACGGCTCCAACTTCTATGCCCTGGTCGCCGCGTTCAACCGCCTGCTGGGTCAGGAAGACGACGCCGCCGTTCTCGCGGGCGGGGCCCGGCTGGGACAACAACTGACGTCCCTCGTCGATCAGGCCCAGAGCTACCGGCTCAATGCCCAGGCACTCAATACCCGCGTGCAGGTGGCCTGGGGCTCCCTGCGCCCCCTGATGACCCAGTTCAACGGCGTCATCACCCAGCTCGAGCAGGATCTGATGGCCGACGCCAAGCGTCAGACCGAGATCATTGACGCCCTCAACCAGGCTATCGCCGCCAATATCCAGGCGATCGTCGATGAGGGTGGCAAGGCCGGTGAGGGCGTCAACCAGCTGGGGCGAGCCATCGTCACCTCGCTGACGCTGGAGCAGAAACCAGCCGACAAGGGGGCCAAACCCGCCACGTCGCAGGAGATAGCCAAAGAGACCGATCAGCAGACCCAGTACATGATCTCCGGTCTCAAGGCGCTCTCCTCAGGCATCGCTGGCTCCAGCCAGGCGGCCCGCGAGCTCAAGACCAACACCGACAAGCTGGCCCAGGCCTATCAGGCGCTGGCCGCCACCAACACCCTGCTGACCGTGGCCAAGTCGGTGCAGGCGCAAAACCAGCTGTTTGTCGACACCTACAACCGGGTTGCCGACACCATCACCCAGTTGCCCGCAGGCTGGCAGAAGGTGGCCGACGCCTACCAAGGGGCTGTGCCCGTGGTCACTGACCTCAACAGCCCCGACGACGTACGCCAGCTGCGGCGCACCGTGGCGCTCAACACCCAGTCCTGGCAGTTGCTCTCGAGCCAGGTTGACGACATCAAGGCAGCCTACGCCGGCAACGGCATCCTGCCCGACGCTTAATCCCACCACGCAAGGACACGCCAAATGACCAACGCAACAACCATCACCATGGACCAGGGTATGGCCAACCAGGCTTCCCAAGCCATGCAGATCCAGACCTACTGCAACAGCGTCAAGCAACAGGTGCCGGTGGACTTCAGCCAGTTCCCGAACCTCAAGGACAACCAGACCCAGATCAACCAGGGGCTCGATCTGGCGAAGGGGCACGCCGACCTCTATCTCAATACCATCCAGCCGCAGATCATCACCAACATCAGCAACATCTCCAACTACTTTGCCCTGCAAAACGCCATTCCGGCCGTGCTGCCGCCCGGCTCCACCAAGGCGCAGTGGCTCAGGCAGCTGAGCGTCATCAAGGAGCAGGCTACCGAATATCAGCGGCTCTCCTCCGACACCCGCCTGGTGATCGTCAATCTCAACAACAACCTAATCACCGACTCCAGCAACTTCCAGGGAATCGTGGTGAACCTCAACAGCAAGGTGCAGGGGAATAACGGGGTGCTCGCCCAGCTCAACGGCGACATTGACAAGGTGAACGCGGCCATCGACGGCGCCATCGCCGGCATCGTCGCCGGGGGGCTGCTGGTGATTGGTGGCGCCTTCGTCACCGCCATCGGTGCCGTGGCCGACTTCGTCACCGCCGGCACCTCGACCCCGGTGGTCATCGGCGGGGTCGCCATGATGGTGGCCGGAGCCGGCGGCATCACGGCTGGCGCCATTGTGCTGCACAACTCGCTGGGCGCTCGCCAGGATCTGTACCAGAAACGCAGCAGCCTCAACAGCGAGGTGCTGATCGCCACCCAGATCGGCAACGGCTACAAGGGGCTGCAGGTGCAGGCGCAAAACGCCGTCACCGCCGCCACCCAGATGAGCAACGCCTGGGACTCCCTCACCTCCGATCTGGGCAGCCTGATCACCGACCTGGACAAGGGGATCACCAGCGGCGACGACATCCGCCAGCTCTGGCTGACCGCCGCCGACACCACGGTCAAGACGGTGCTCACCGACGTGACCACCATCAAGGCCCAGATGGCCGGGGTAAGCCCGCTTCAAGTGCCGCAGACCGATACCATCGCCAACTTCGTGGCGCGCCTGGCCGCCTAAACCCCGGGAGGGCGGCCTGGCCGCCCTCTTTCATAAGGAGACCCCATGAGCAACGGCATTCTTTCCCAATCCATTGCCAACATGCAGCAGGCCGAAGCGACCATTCAGTCCTTCAGCGGTCTGCCGCAAAACGCCGTCAACATCCAGCAGAACGTCAGTGAGGTGGTTGCCGCCCTGCTGCCTCAGGTGCAAACCATGCAGCAGCAAGTCCTGGCATTTGCTGCCCGCCTGGAGCTGCAACTGACCCAGCAGCTGGCCAATACCGGCCCGTTCAACCCCGAGGCACTCAAGGCGTTCGTCGATCTGGTCCAGCAGGAGATCGCCCCCATCCAGACCCTGACCGCCCAGACCCTGACCGCCAGCCAGAGCGCCAACGATCGCATTACGCAAGACAACATAGCGTTGCAACGGATCGGCGTGGAGCTGCAAGCCACCATCGCCGGGCTGCAATCCAACCTGGATGGCGCCCGGCAGGAGCTGGACTCCCTCAACAAGAAAAAACTCTACCTGCTGGGGCTGGGATTGCTGGGGCTGCCGGGTCTTATCGCCCTGGCCGTCACTCTGACGCAAACCCAGAATAAGGTGAGCAGCCTGGAGGGACAGGTGAACCAGATTGAGGGGCAGATCCAGCGTCAGCAAGGCTTCCTCGGCCAGACGACGGCCTTCTCCCAGCAGTTCGGCTCCCTCATCGATCGGGTGAGCAAGGTGGGCAACACCATCACCCTGCTCGGCGGCGACATTGCCAACGTCGCCCGCGATGCCGGGCAAGGAGACCCGGAACTGGCGCGGCTGTTCTTCACCGCTGCCCTCACCGAGGTGCGCACCCTGCAGGTGGATGCCTCCTGATACCCCCGCAACAAAAAAGGAGAGGCCAAGGCCTCTCCTTTTTCATAGTGCGCGTTTCATGGTGCACGGGGCCATTACCACCCCAGCACGTTTGCCCCAAGCGGCTTAGTGCAGCTTCAGGGTCGGGCGCAGCACCCGGTTGATGCGGCCCACCAGCATGATGAGGCCGGTCTTGACGTAGCCGTGCAGGGCGATCTGGTGCATCCGGTAGAGCGAGATGTAAACCAGACGGGCGATGTAGCCCTCCACCATCATGGAGCCGCGCATCAGGTTGCCCATCAGGCTGCCTACGGTGGAGAAGCGGCTCAGGGACACCAGCGAACCGTGGTCGTGGTAGAGGTAGGGCTTGAGCTCGCCACCGTTCATCTTGGCCAGGATGTTCTTGAACGCCTGGGTTGCCATCTGGTGGGCGGACTGGGCGCGCGGCGGCACGAACTTGCCGTCCGGCTGCGGGCAGGCGGCGCAGTCACCGATGACGAAGATGTTCTCGTCGCGGGTGGTCTGCAGGGTCTCTTTCACCACCAGCTGGTTGATGCGGTTGGTCTCAAGACCGGCGATATCCTTCATGAAATCCGGCGCCTTGATACCGGCCGCCCACACCATCAGGTCCGCTTCAATCAGCTCGCCATCCTTGGTGTGCAGACCCTCGCTGGTCGCTTCGGTGATCATGGTGGCGGTACGCACGTCCACGCCGAGCTTGACCAGCTCCTGATGGGCGGCGCCGCTGATGCGCTCCGGCAGGGCCGGCAGGATGCGGGGGCCCGCTTCCACCAGGGTCACCTTCAGGCTGTCGGTGGTCAGATTCTTGAAGCCGTAGGCGTAGAGCTGCTCGACCGCGTTGTAGAGCTCGGCAGAGAGCTCGACGCCGGTGGCGCCGCCGCCGACGATGGCAATCTTCACCTTGTCGCCCGGCTGGTATTCGGTGGCGAACTGCAGGAAGCGGTTCATCATGCTGTTGTGGAAGCGATGCGCCTGGGTGGGGCTGTCCAGGAAGATGCAGTGATCCTTGATGCCCTTGGTGTTGAAGTCGTTGGAGACGGAACCGATGGCCATCACCAGGTAGTCGTAGGGCAGCTCGCGCTCGTTGACCACGATGTCGCCGTTATCGTCGACGATCTTCCCCAGCACGATGCGTTTCTCGTCGCGCTTGATGTCGGTGAGGGTACCCAGCTGGAAGTCGAAGCCGTGGTTCTTGGCGTGGGACTGGTAGCTCAGGGCGTCGATGCCCGCATCCATGGAGCCGGTGGCCACTTCGTGCAGCAGGGGTTTCCACAGGTGGGTACGGTTGCGATCAACCAGGGTGATCTTGGCCTTGTTCTTCTTGCCCAGCTTGCGGCCCAGGCTGGTGGCCAGCTCCAGACCGCCGGCACCGCCGCCGACGACAACAATATTGGTCATGGTTAATTACCTCGGTTCCATTAAAGCGAAGGGAGCCATCGGCTCCCTTGATAGTTGAATCCATGACGTGACGATCAATCAGGCTTCTTTGAAAGCCTTCATCTGTTGCAGGTGATGAGAGATGTTCTTGAACTTGTGCGTCTCTCGCTCATCCCACACGATGTTGTAATAATTCTTCAATTCACGCTCAGTTTCGCCATTATCGCGCACTTCATCCTGAACGGAAAGGATGCAGAGGCAATTTCCTGAATTTTTACTACGAAATTCAGACACACATTTGGTGCCGATATCCTCGTACTCTTCCGGTCGGTCGATCTTGCCCTGCATGGTGATTTCGGGGTGCAGGTTGGGGTTGAAGATCACCTGCTTGATGCCGCACAGGAAGCCGATACGCTCGCTCCAGTACCCACCCAGCCCCACCCCGCAGATAAGGGGTTTGGGATCGGTGCTCATGTCGAGCTGCTTCTTCACTTCCTTGAGCAGGTGGCTCATGTCATGACGGGGGTGAACCGTGCTGTAGTGCACGAAACGCACATCATCATCAATAAACTGCAACTGCAGCACTTTCTCGTGATTGCCCGGGCTGGTGGCATCGAAGCCATGCAGATAGATGATCATGGATAAGACCTCAGGATCTGTGTCGGTTTTATCGAAACTACCCCAGCGGCGGGGCCCTGCGCCACCAAAACATCCTACTTTCTTGCTTTGGATCACGCCCTCGGTTACGGATGAAACCAGACGGCGCGCCGCCGTCCACTGCCTGCTATCAATCTGAGAGCCCGGCCGACCGAAATGATAACCGGGCTACCAATCTGAAAGCCCGGCCCCATCGGCTGGCAAACGATTGTCAGCCGTCGGCGCGAGCAAGCGTGATCCCGCCTGCAAAAATGCGCATGAACAGGGCCAACAGACACCCATGCCTGCCGGCTGAGCACGGTTCCTGCACTCCCCCTGCGATACCGCGTGAAGGCAACCTTCGCCTGCGCGGCCGGATCCAGGGCGACCCGGACCCCATCCATGAACGGGGCAGCCAGCCTGCCCCATCTTGCCCGGCCAGAGCCGCCGGGTCGCAAGGAGTAATCTGTTCATGAACCAGACCCAGCCCCCCGGGGCGGCCAAGGGCCGCGCCATCGACGAAGTGGAGCGCCTGCTCCCCCCCGGCCAGCTCTTTACCCTCGGCCTGCAGCATGTGCTGGTGATGTATGCCGGCGCCGTGGCGGTGCCGCTGGTCATCGGCGGCAGCCTGGGGCTGCCCAAGGATCAAATTTCGTATCTCATCAGTTCGGATCTCTTCTGCTGCGGCATCGTCACCCTGCTGCAGTGCCTTGGCATCGGCCGCTTCGCCGGGATCCGCCTGCCGGTCATCATGTCGGTCACCTTCGCCGCCGTCATGCCGATGCTGGCCATCGGCGCCAACCCGGCGCTGGGGCTGACCGGCATCTTCGGCGCCACCATCGCCGCCGGCATCCTCTCCACCCTGCTGGTGCCCCTCATCGGCCGCTTGATGCCGCTCTTCCCCACCGTGGTGACCGGGGTGGTCATCACCTCCATCGGCATCAGCATCATGCAGGTGGGCATCGACTGGATGGCGGGGGGCAAGGGCAACCCCGAGTACGGCAGCCTGCGCTACATCGGCACCAGCTTTCTGGTGCTGGCCTTCATCCTGCTGGTGACCCGCTTCACCAAGGGCTTTTTCAGCAACATCTCGGTGCTGCTCGGCATCCTGTTCGGCTTCGGGGTGGCCATCGCCATGGGAGAAGTGAGCCTGGACGGCCTGAGTGAAGCGGCCTGGTTCGCCCCCATAGTGCCGTTCGCCTTCGGCTGGCCCACCTTCGATCCCATCTCCATCGCCACCCTCACCGTCATCATGCTGATCACCTTTATCGAGTCGATGGGTATGTTTCTGGCGCTCGGCGACATCGTCGGCCACCCGGCCAGCCGGGGCGACATAGTGCGCGGCCTGCGGGTGGACGGCATCGGCACCATCATCGGTGGCATCTTCAACAGCTTCCCCCACACCTCGTTCTCCCAGAACATCGGCCTGGTGAGCGTGACCGGGGTGTCGAGCCGCTGGGTCTGCGTCATGTCGGGGGGGATCCTGCTCGCCTTCGGCCTGGTGCCCAAGATGTCGGTGCTGGTCGCCTCCATTCCCCCCTTCGTGCTGGGGGGCGCCGGCATCGTGATGTTCGGCATGGTACTGGCCACCGGCATCCGCATCCTGGCCAGGGCCGACTACAACAGCAATCGCCACAACCTCTACATCGTCGCCATCAGCCTAGGGGTCGGCATGATCCCCACCGTCTCCGGCCACTTCTTCCAGCACTTCCCCGCCGCCCTGCAACCGCTGTTTCACAGCGGCATCCTGCTGGCCACCCTCAGCTCGGTACTGCTCAACCTCTTCTTCAACGGCTACCAGCCAGATCTGCGCCACCAGCCGAGGCCCCTGCTGGTGGGGCCGGTGCGCCCGCCCGCTCAGCCGCAGCCAGGCAAACCCGCCCCATAAAAAAACCGCCGGGCAGCGTGGCTGCCCGGCGGTTTCATTCCGCAAGCTTGCATTAGCCGCGGGTCTGGGCGAAACGCTCCACCGCCGCTTCCACCAGCGCCAGGCTCCCCTGCCAGAAGGCGCTCTGGCGGATGTCCTGGCCCAGGTGCTTGGCCACCAGATCTTCGGCGCTCATGCGGCCGGTATCGCGCAGCAGATCGCGGTAGGCCTGGGCCACATTCTGTTCTCCCGCCTTCTGGCGCTGCATCAGCTGCTGATAGACACCGAGGCTGAACAGATAGCCGAACAGGTAGGGGTAGTTGTAAAAACCCAAGCCCGCGATGGAGAAGTGCGCCTTGGCCGCCCAGAACAGGGGGTGATAACGGCACAGACTCTGCTCGTACCAGCGGCCCCAGGCCTCGTCGGTCAACGCCTTGAGCCGCGCTGGCGAGACATAGCCCGCCGCCCGCTCCGCCACCAGGGCCCGCTCGAAATCGAAGCGGGCCGGGATATTGACCAGGAAGGTGGCGGCGCCGTCCGCTTCCGCCCAGGCGATGGCCTGCTGCTCTTCGGGGGTCTGCGCCTGCTCGAACAGGGCGCTGCGCACCAGGGTCTCGGCGAAGATGGAGGCGGTTTCGGCCAGCGTCATGGGGTAGCTGCGCTGGCTCATGGGCAGATCGCGAATGAGCCAGTTGTGCCAGGCGTGGCCAAGCTCGTGGGCCAGGGTGATGACGTTGTCCATGGTACCGGCATAGGTGATGAAGACCCGCGGCTCCACTGGCTCGGCAAACTTGGTGCAGTAGGCCCCGGTGCGCCGGTTGGGGGTGGGCGCGGCATCGATCCACCCCTTTTCGGCCATCATGCGGGCAAACTCGCCCATCTCGGGATCAAAACGGGAGAACGCCTCGGCGATGATCTCGATCGCCTCCTCGAACGGGATCTCGCGGCTCACCGCGGCCGGCGGCGGGGCAAACAAATCCTCCGGCCCCAGCTCCTCGATGCCGAGACGCTCGGCCATCAGCCCCAGCGCCCGCTGACCGAGCCCGCGTGCGCGCCAGGTCTCCTGCATCAGGGTATCCAGGGTCGCCCGCTCGATATGGCTCTGATGGCAGGAGAGATCGAGCGCATCGAGCTGGCGGCTGCGGCCACGCTGGCGCGAAAGCTCAAGCCGCCAGCCGTTGATGGCGTTGAGGATGGCGGCCACCGTCTCCTGCTCCCCCTCCCAGCCGGCGCTGATGGCATCGAACGCCTCCCGGCGCAGGGCCCGCAGCGGGCTGGAGAGCAGGTTGCTCGCCTCGGCCAGTCCCATCTCGCGGCCATCGATCACCAGCCGGATCTTGCCCACCAGATCGTTGTAGAGGTTGCCCCAGGCGTGCAGGCCGTCGGTGCCAAGACCGATCACCAGCTGCTCCGCCTCCACCGGCAGGCGCTGATCCTGCAAGCGGCGCTCGTGACGCAGCCGGTACGCCTCCTCCCCCAGCAGGGAGTCCGCCATCAGCTGCTCAAATTCAGCCTCCGGCAGCGCCAGCATCAGATCCTCGACCGGGGCCAGTGTCTTGAACAGATCGGCATTGAGGGCGCGGGCACGGGAAGCCAGCTGCTTGGCCAGCTCGTCGCGGGCATCCTGACTGCCCTGACAGGCTGCCAGCACGGCCAGGTTCCAGCCGATGTTTCGAATGCGCTGGGCCCGCAGCCGCACTTCACGCAAGAAATCCTGCAGCGCCTGCGCATTGGCTCGCACGGCGCCAAGCCCCTCGATGAACAGGCCGAGTTCGTCCACACCGGCGCGCGCCAGGGCGAGATCGGCGGCCACCTGCGGGCAGTCGAGGGCGGGATAGATATGCTGGTTTTGCCACTGTTGTGGGTAGATTCGTTGCTGCATCAAATGCTCGTCATCAGGTTGCGGGGCCGAGCCCCTTTGAATGCGCGTGGCGAGCCACAGGGCCCGCCACCAGGATAAAAACCGCCGGGCTGCCTACACCAGCCGCTCGAGGCGGGCGACCGCCTCTTCCACATAATCGAGGCTCTCCTGCCAGAAGGCGGGCTCACGGATGTCGACCCCCAGGTGCTTCTCCACCAGCTCTTCTGCGCTCATGCGGCCGGTGTCGCGCAGCAGCTCCCGATAGGCGTGGACGAACTCGCGCCCCGCCCGCGCCTGCTGGGCATAGAGTCCCAGGCTGAACAGGTAGCCAAACAGATAGGGGTAGTTGTAGAACCCGAGCTCGGCGATGGAGAAGTGGCCCTTGCTGGCCCAGAACAGCTCGTCATATTGACTCAGGGTGTCACCATACCACTGCTGCTGCGCCGATTTCATCATCTGCCGCAGCTGGCCGGCCCCCACGTAGCCCTCCTCCCGCGCCGCCACCAGGGCCCGCTCGAAGGTAAAGCGGGCCGGCACGTCGAGCAGCAGGCTGGCGGCGCGCTCCCCGTCCAGCCAGGCGATGGCCCGACGCTGCTCCATGTTGTCGGTGGCCGCCAGCAGGGCATCGCGCACCAGCGCCTCGGCAAACAGAGAGGCTGTCTCCGCCAGCGTCTTGGGGTAGTCACGCTGCTCCAGCGGCAACTCCCGCAGCAGCCAGCTGTGCCAGGCGTGGCCCAACTCGTGAGCGAGCGTGATGACGTTGTCCAGGGTCCCCTCGAAAGTGAGAAACACCCGCGGCTCGGGCGGATCGGCATACTCGGTGCTGTAGGCGCCACTGCGCCTGTGCTCGCTCGGGGCGGCGTCAATCCAGCCATTGGCCGCCATCATGCGGGCAAAGGCCCCCATCTCGGGGTCAAAGCCGGTGAAGGCATCGGCCACCAGGGCCAGCGCCTGCTCGAAACTGATCAGGCCGCTCGCCACAGCCGGCGCCGGGGCATAGAGATCCCAGGGGGCGAAATCACTAATCTGCTGGGCGCAGGCCATGGCGCGCAGGGCCCGTCGCCCCAGCGCCTTGTGCTCGCCGGCTGCCGTCATCAGGGTCTCCAGGGTCACCCGCTCCAGGTGTCCCTGATGGCAGGAAACGTCGAGCGCATCCCACCTGCGTGCCCTGCCACGCTGGCGGGCCAGCTCGTTGCGCCAGCCGTTGATGGCGTTGAGGATGGCGGCCACCGTCTCCTGCTGCGCCCCCCAGGCAGCCTGGATAGCGTGCCAGGCGGCGGCGCGCCGCGCCCGCTGCGGGTGGGCCAGCAGGTTGTCCGCCTGAGCCAGCCCCATGGGCTGCCCCTCCACCACCGGCCTGAGCCTTCCTACCAGGTTGCCGTAGAGATCCCCCCAGCCCTGCAGACCATCCACGCTCAACCCCGCAATCAGCTGCTCGCTCTCGAGCGACAACCACTGATCCTGCTGGCGCCGGTCGTGACGAATGACGTAGGCGAGCTCGAACAGCTCGGGATCCTGCAGCAGGGCGCGCACCAGCTCCTCGGGAGCGCGCACCCAGAACAGGGTCACCGGCTTGCAAAGCTGGGCCAGGCTCGCCTGCAGCTGCTGGCCGCGGGAGAGCAGCACCCTGGCCGCCTCGTCGCGCCCATCCCGGCTGAGCCGGTTGTAGCCGTAGGTCTGGCAGTTCCACTCCAGCCGGCGCACCTCGCGCCAGCAGGCCCGGATGGCCCGAAGCAGATGGCGCAAGGCATTGATGTCGTTGGTCTTGGGCAGTTCATCCAGCAGGGGTGGCAGGCGGTTAAGGGCCTCGCGGACTCGCTGGAAATCGGCGTCGATCGCCGGGCAGTCGGGGGCGGCATAGATGTGATCATCCAGCCAAACGGGTGGTTTCATGACCTTCCTTGTCTGTTTGCGTCCATGTGGGCTGACCCCGCCTCTGTGAGCGAGTGTCTGCCGGATAGTACGAAGGGGGCAGGCCCTTGCCTAGCCCCCATCCGAGGCAACAGACGAGACAGTATCTGACGGAATGGCCCCCATCGCAGGAATATGCCCCGCGAGGGTCAGCCCGCCGCCACTATTTGGCGGGCTTGAGCTTGCTCACCAGGGTCATGGCCAGCACCAGCACCAGTCCAGCCACCACGCCGGCCAAGGCGTTGAGCAGGGTCGGCATCATCAGCGCGAGGGCGGCGCCGACCGCAGGCAGGGTAGCCACGGCGGTGGCGGCCCCTTCAATCAGGTGATGCACGAAAGGCCAGCCGTGCACCAAAATGCCGCCCCCCACCATGAACATGGCGATGGTGCCGACCAGTGCCAGCAGGTGCATCAGCCGCGGCGCCGTCACCAGCAGTCCCTGCCCCACCGCCCGGCGCAAGGCACCACCATCGGGCTTTTGCAGCAGGTGCAGGCCGATGTCGTCGAGCTTGACGATGAGCCCCACCAGGCCGTAGACCCCCACCGTCATCAACAGGGCGATGCCCGCCACCACCGACAGCTGCAGCGCCAGGCTCGCCCCCTGTACAGTGCCAAGGGCGATGACGATGATCTCGGCCGACAGAATAAAGTCGGTGCGAATGGCCCCCTTTATCTTCTGCTGTTCAAACGCCACCAGATCATCGGGAATGGGTGCGGTGTGCGCCTCCCCCTCGCTCGCCTCATGGGGCAGAAACTTGTGGGCCAGCTTCTCGGCACCCTCGAAGCAGAGGTAGGCCCCCCCCAGCATCAGGAGCGGAGTGATGAGCCAGGGTACCAGGGCACTGATGGCGATGGCGGCCGGTACCAGAATAAGCTTGTTGCGAAACGACCCCTTGGCCACCGCCCACACCACCGGCAGCTCCCGCTCGGCGCGCACCCCGGAGACCTGCTCGGCATTGAGGGCCAGATCGTCCCCCAACACCCCGGCGGTCTTCTTTGCCGCCATCTTGGTCATCAGCGCCACGTCGTCGAGCACGCTGGCAATATCGTCGAGCAGGGCCAACAAACTGGTTCCGGCCATATCAGAAAATCCTTATGTCAGTAGAAGAGAGCTTCCCGCAGCACACCACGCCCTTGTTGGCCACATCATCAGCGCCACACCATCGAGTACATTGGCCATGTCATCCGACAGGACCGACCAACCGGTTCCGGCCGAAGGGGGATCCCTATTGCGAGAAAAGATGGCACAGTGTAACCAGAAGCCGCCCGTTCGGCAGCAACCACATCAGGGTCATTTGGCCTTGATTCATCCGGTGCCCGCAGGCCCAAGGAGTATTCCATGCAACCCTGGCAACCGCTGATCACATTCTGGTTTGGCGAAGAGACAGACGACGTCACCCGCGCCAAACGCCAAGCGCCCCTCTGGTGGGGCAAAAACAGCGACACCGACGCCCTGCTCGCCAGCCACTTCGGTGAACTGGCCGCCGCAGCCGCCGCCGGCGAGCTCGCCCACTGGGCCGACGCGGCCGAGGGCCGGCTGGCCCTTATCCTGCTGCTGGATCAGCTGCCGCGCAACATCCACCGCGGCACCCCCGCCGCCTTTGCCCAGGATGCCAAGGCGCGGGATCTCTGCCTCAAGGGGCTCTCTCTGGAGGCGGATCTGGCGCTGCCCCCGCTGGGGCGGGTCTTTTTCTACCTGCCGCTGGAGCACGCCGAATCCCGCGAACAGCAGGCCAGAAGCGTGACCCTGTTCGAGGGGCTGGCGGCCGAGCAGGCCGACGGTCCGGCGCGGGAGACCTTCGCCGGCTTTGCCGACTTTGCCCGCCGCCATCAGGTGATCGTCGAACGTTTTGGCCGCTTCCCCCACCGCAACGCCATCCTGGGCCGCCAGGACACGGCCGAGGAGGCCGCCTTCTTGCTGCAACCGGGCTCGGGCTTTTGAGGCTCATTTCAGATGCGCATAAAAAAACGGGCCCGAGGGCCCGTTTTGCATGGGAATGACGGGGTCATGCCGCCTCCGCCAGCTCCTCTTCTTTTTTCTGGTAAGCCTGCGGCGAGAGACCCAGCAGCTCCTGCACGGTGGAAGCCACCGTGATGGAGGAGATGGTGCCCACCAGGATGCCGGCGAACAGGGTGAAGGAGAAACCGTAGAGGGCGTCGCCACCGAACAGCAGCAGAGCCCCCACCGTGAACAGGGTGGTGCCCGAGGTGATCATGGTACGGCTGAAGGTGGCCTTGATGGCCACGTCGGAGCAGTCGTGGATCCCCATCTGGGTGCGCGAGCTGAGCAAGTCCCGCAAGCGGTCGGAGATGACGATGCTGTCGTTGAGGGAGTAGCCGATCACCGCCATCAGGCCGGCGATGACGTTGAGATCGAACTCGATGTTGAACAGCGCCAGCAGCCCCAGCGCCACCAGACCGTCGTGCAGCACAGACACCAGGATGCCGATGGCTTGGCGCCACTCGAAACGCACCGCCAGGTAGGCGGAGATGGCAAGCGAGGCCACCAGCACCGCCAGCATCCCCTGCTGGAACAGCTCGGCGCCCACCTGGGGGCCGACGATGGTGGTGCGCAGCAGCTCCACCGGCAGATTGAGCTGCTGACCCAGCATCACCGCCAGCTCCTCGGCCGCCCAGGGCAGCTCGTGGGGCGGCAGCTTGATCAGCCACTCGCCGGGCACGCCGGCGCCGTGCAGCTCGACCACGCCCGCCAGGGGGGCCGTCAACAGGGCGTTGAGCTCGTGGGCCTCCTTCAGGGTCTGGATGCGAAACTCCAGCAGGATGCCGCCGGTAAAGTCGAGACCGAGGGAGAGGCCGTTGATGGCGAGCACCGCGATGCTCGCCACGGTCAGCAGCACGGAGGCCCACAGGCCGATGTAACGCCAGCGGGTCAGCCCCATGGCAATGATCATTCTCAGCATTGTTGTTCCCTCGACAGCAGATGGCTCGGGCTTCCCGCAGGGAAGCGCATGACGCGGGCGCGGAGCAGGCTCGAACGCGCGGCGCGATGACACAGGTGGTGGTCAGTCATGGTCACACCCTCAGCAGCTTGGCGCTGCTCTTGCCCCACAGGGGGTTGATGATGGCGCGCGTGCCCCAGATGCCGGTCACCATGCTGGAGATGAGGCCCAGGATCAGGGTGATGGAGAAGCCCTGCAGCGGCCCGGAACCGATGGCATAGAGCACCACGGCGCAGATGAGCGTGGTGATGTTGGCATCGAAGATGGTGCGAAACGCCGAGCGGTAACCAAAATCGATGGCGTTGGCCAGCGAGCCCCCTTCCCGCAGCCGGTCCTTGATCCGCTCAAAGATCAGCACATGGGTATCCACCGCCATGCCGACGGTGAGCACCAGGCCGGCGATCCCCGGCAGGGTCAGCACGGCGCCCGGCAGCACCGCCAGCATGCCCACCTGCATCAACAGGTTGGCGATGAGCGCGGTGATGGCGACCCAGCCGAACTTGCGATACCAGGCCATCATGAACAGCATCATGCCGGCCATGCCGAACGCCAATGCGGTGAAGCCCGCCTCGATGTTCTGCAGACCCAGGGTCGGGCCTATGCTGCGCTCTTCCAGGATCTTGAGGGGCGCGGTGAGGGCGCCCGCGCGCAGCAGCATGGCCAGCTCCTGGGCTTCCGGCAGGCTGCCGATCCCGGTGATGCGGAACTGGTTGCCAAGGGCGGTCTGGATGGTGGCGACGTTGATCACCTCGCTCCTGGCCCGCAGCTTGCCTTCGGCATTGGTCTTGTACTCGGTAAAGACGGTGGCCATCGGCTTGCCCACGTTCTGGCGGCTGAACTGGTTCATCTTGCTGCCGCCCAGGCTGTCGAGCACGATGTTGACCTGGGGTTGCCCCATCTCGCCCATGTTGGCGCGGGCATCGACGATGTGCTCGCCGGTCAGCACCGGCTTGCGGGCCAGCCCCACCGCCTGGCCGTTGCGATCCGCCATGAAGAAGCGGCTGTCGGCCTGGGCCTCGTAGAAGGCCAGCGAGGCAGTGGCCCCGATCACCTCTTTCGCCTGCTTGGGATTGTGCACCCCGGGCAGCTCGATGCGGATGCCGTCCTGACCCTGGCGCTGTACCGAGGCCTCGACGATGCCGAGCTCGTTGATCCGCTTTTTCAGGATCGACAGGTTCTGGGTCACCGCGTTGTTGGCCAGCAGGGTACGCTCGGCCTCGCTCATCACCAGCCGCAGCTCGTTGCCGCTGCGCTTGAGGGTCCACTGATCCTGCCGGGTGCCGGCGGAATCCTTGATGATGGTGAGCCAGGGCGCCTGATCGGCCACCTCAGGCAAAATCACCCTCACCTCCCCCTCGCTCACCCGGGCCACGTTGGCGCCGCGCAGGCGCGCCTCGCGAAACTGGGTGCGCAGCATGTCCACCAGGTTTTTGGTCTGGTTGTCGACCACAAAGCTCAGATCGACCCCGATCAACAGCTGGGAGCCGCCGCGCAGATCCAGTCCGAGCTTGATGGGGGCGGCGCCGAGCTGGCTGATCCAGCCCGGGGCGTTGGAGTAGAACTCCAGGGTCAGCGCCGAGCTGTCATAGCCCTGCTGCTCCAGCAGCTGCTTGGCGCGCTGCTGTTCGGCCTGGCTGGCAAACACCAGCTCGACCCGCTCGCCCTGTTGCACCTGTTTGAGTGGCTCGATGCGGTTGTCGGCCAGCAGGGTACGCTGCGCCTCGGTCAGGCTGGTCTGGCCGTGCAGACCGAGGGAGGGCTGCTCACCGAAGAAGGTGGGCAGGGAGTAAAACGCAAAGGTGAACAGCATGAGCAGCAGCAGGGCGTACTGCCACATGTTCATGCGGTTCAAGGTGATACGACTCTTTTTTCTCATGAAATCAGCCTCTGTCAGGAGAAGGCTGCGCACTCGCCACGCAGGCGGCACGCAAGAAAATACGAATGAGACAGCAGCCCGTTCACGCGCGGTGAGCAGGCATCAGGAGGCGATGAGGTGGTGCGAAAGGACCGGACCCCATCGGGATCAGGCGAGGTAACTCTGACAGAAACGGTATTGCAGGTGCTGGCGTTGCAACCGGTGCCGATGGATGGTGGCAAACCGATCGCGGAAACTGTGTCTGCGATAGAAGAGGGCGGCATAGAACAGCAGGCCGCACAGCAGCAACAGGATCGCCTGCTGGGACCAGCTCATGATCAGCTGGTACACCACGTTGCCGGGCTGATGATCGCTGCGCAGGGAGTGTTCGAGCCGCAACAGGTGATTCTGGTGGGAGCTGACGAACTTGACGACCCCGTCGTCGCTGTCGCTGGCACTGTGGATCACCGGAGCGCCATCGGTCGGCGCCACAGTATCCCCCATCAGCTGTACCTGCTGGCTCGACTGCTGGGCTGCGGGCAGCTTGAACCCCTCCACCGAGAGGGTAGAGAACAACAGAGCGAGGGTGATGAGCAGAGTCATCAGCGCCAGTTTCACTTTGTCGGTCAGGCTCAAAAAGTTAATTCCCGCATAATAGAAAGGGCAAACTACCACAGGGGCCCCGCCAGAACAAGGGCATGGGGGCCGGCCGGCCCCCGCTCTGCGGCCCCCTTGGCGCCATTATCCCTCCGACATCTGCCTGAAATCGCGGGCATAGCCCTTGAGCAGGCTGTAGAGGTGGGCCCGCTGGGAGATGTCCAGCGACTGGCTGAGATCGCTCAGCCAGTTGACGGTGCGCTGGCGCGACTGATCGGTGTAGCCGGTGAAACGGCCATCCATCAGGCCATCCCCCTGTTGCAGCAGGGCGGTGAGCTGGGCGCCGAAGTCCTGGCTCTGGCGCTGCTTCATCAGCCGGTCCAGCTCCTTGGTCCAGGCGGTCTGAAACTCAAGCCAGGGGGCCTGCAGCTCGTACTGCCACTGGGCCCACTGGGCCACCAGCGGGGCCTGGGCCGGTTTCACCTCGCCAATCCAGAACACCAGCCGCTCGTTCATCTTGTCGCGAAACTCCTTGAGCATCTCCTCCCTGGGCTTGTCGGCAAACTCCTTTTCCCGTTCCGCCTGGCGGGTGAGCCTGTCCTTCATGAACATGGCCACCTGCGCCTCGGTCAGGGTACGTGCCAGCCGCACGGCCCGTGGCACCGTGTTCTCCAGGGTGCGGGTCAGGCTCTGCTGGGCTGCATCCAGATGGCGGGAGACCTGGGCCGGGGTCATGGGGCTCGCCACCGCCTTGGCCAGCGCATCGAGATCGTCGGCATAACGGGGCACCTCGCGCTGGCGGTGCCAGGCCATCAGCCCCTTCACTTCGTTGTCCAGCAAGCGCTTCTGGCCGCGATCCAGCGAGAAGTAGTCGTCCAGCTGCCAGACGATGGCCACGTCGAGCCAGTAATAGACGACCCGGGTGGAGCAGCCGGCCAGCAGCAGACAGAGCAGCAGCAGACTCCAGCTACTGGGCTTGCGCCAGGAAAAGGTGGTCACCATGCAAGGCTCCAATGTTGATGAAACAGGGTTGACGCAACGGATGATTCATAATGCCTGATGCCTACTCCAGCCGCTGCCGGTTGAGATCGATCAGCGCCTGGTAGTCGGGCCCCGGATGCTGCTCGGCCATCAGCAGCGCCCACAGCAGCCCTATGTAATCGACCCAGGGCAAAAAGGCCCGGCTCTGAAAACCACGCGGTCCGACCGGCCCCCCTGCCCGCTCGCAGTAGCTCTGCTCCAGCGCCTCGCGCTGGGCATCCTGCCAGCCGTGCGTACGCTGGATGCTGGCCACCTCGAAACCGGGATGCCCGGCGGCGCCATACTCCCAGTCGATGACCCAGGGCCGGCTCCCCAACAAATTAGCCGGATTGAGATCATGATGGCAAGGGAGCCAGCAATCGGCGGGCTCGCAGCTGGCCAGCAACCCCCGCTCCAGCGCCGGCAGCCAGGTCGGCACTCGGGCCAGCCTGGCACGATAGCCGGCACTGTGGGCCCGCACCGCCATCACCACGGTCGGCACCGGCAGCCGGTGCAGCCGCGTCAGCACCCCGGCCAGCAGCACTGGCTGCAACGCAGCCGGGGGCGGCGCCGCCAGCCAGTTCGGCTCGTCGCACCAGTCCAGCAACATCAGGCCGGTGGCGGGATCGCTGTGATGGCAGGGCAAGGCCAGCCCCTGCCCCACGGCCCCCTGATAGAGCTGCCATTCGGTGGCCCGATCGATGCCAAGGCGCACTGGATCGGGGTGGCCCTGGCGCAAAAAGTGACTGCGCCCCGAGGGGAGGCGCAGTCGATAGTTGCAGTTGGTCAGGCCGCTGGCCAATGGCTCCAGCCGGCCCGAGCGCCAGGGTGGCGGCAGGCTGGCCAGCAGGGTGCGCTCGGCGGCCGCCTGAGAGGCCTCGCTCGACTTACCAGCCAAAGGTGGACTTCTTGGCCTGCTTGCGGATCTCTTTCTGGTCTGCCCACAGCAGCTCGCCGTTTTGCAGATCCATCAGGTTCATGGTCATCTGGTAGTAGACATCCTTCACCTTGCCGTTGTCCTTGACGATGCTGGCGAGGTTGCCATAGACCATGTAGCGGGCGCCGGTCTGCTTGCCAAGGCGCACCATGGAGGCAGGATCCACCATGCCGCTGCTCTGCTGGTATTCGAGCTGCTGCTTGACCGCCGCCACCTTGCTCATGTCGACGAAGCGGAACTTGCCGGCGCGCAGCAGCTTGGTACGGATGCTGTCGGTGATGGCCTCGGTGTCGATGTGCTCGGAGGTCTTGTTGCGGATGGAGTCCATGAACATCACCGGACGGCCGCCGGCGGTGATCTCGCTGGTGGCTGGCGACGCCAGCATGGAATCCGCCATCTTGTCGGCGATGGCCTGCAGATCGCTGGAACCGTAATCGACGGTCACCGTCTCGGTTTCGGTCGGATCGCCATAGCTGACGGTGGTGCTGGAGCAGCCGCCCAGCAGCAGGGCGCCAGTCAGGATCAGCAGGGCATGATTCATTTTCATCAGTAGGATTCCTCAATCACTTCGCGTACGTAAATCCGGTAGCCCCGGGCGGCCGGGCTCGGCGCCAGGGCAGACAGGGTGCGGGTCTGATAGCCGTGCAGCTTGAGCGGCGTCCAGCCGCGGCCATCGCTGGCCACCTCCTGCCCCGCCTCATCATACCAATAGAACAGGTATTGCAGCTTGTTGTCACCGCGCTGGGTGCTGGCCGCCGCCACATTGACCTGCAACAGGCCGTTTTGTTCGCGCCGGCTGAGCTCGGTCAGGGTGACATTGACGTTTTGATGCTGCTCTGCCACTGGCGCGGCGCCCGCCGCCCCATAGAGCGCCACGCCGGAGGTATTGGTGGCGCAGCCTGCCAGCAGCAGAACCAGGCCCAGAGCCAACCCGTGTGCTTTCATCTTGCTCTCCTTGCCGGCGACCCCGAGGGGCCCGACCGGTCACTCATGTGTATTGCCATCGTTCGCCGTCACAGCGGCATCACCCGGGTCGTCAACCCAGCGCCGAGCCGCTGCACCCACACCAGGGTGGTGCGTCCCTGGTGGATGGTGAGCGGCAATTGCCGCTGGGCAGCACCAGCCCCCAGGGTAAGGTTCACGTCACCCGCAGGCAGCATCCCCTGCCAGCTCGCAGCCTGCGCCGGCAACGTCAGCCAGCTGCGGGTGTCAGCCCGCTCCGAGAGGGTATTGAAGATGCCGACCAGAATGTTGCCCACATCGCCCCCCTCCTTGGCCGCGGTGCGCCGCACCTGCTCCTTGGCCACCAGCCGCAGCGCCTGGCGGGTCAGCATGCCGGGCAGCCGCTCCTGCAGATCTTTGGCCGCCAGCGCCTCCAGCCTGACTAGCTCGCTGGTCTGCTCGACCCGCTTGCCCACCGATACCGTGAGCGGCCCAGTGTCGCTGGCCCGATTATCGTAATAGGGGATAGCGACGGTAAAGGTGCGAAAATCGCCGCCGGAGGTGGCGATGGGCAGCGGCAGAAACAGCTCGCGCCGTGCCGGGATCAGCCCATCTTCAAACAGCACCACCAGCTGGCCCTGATCCTTGGCCAAGGGCGGCGCCTTGCGACCCACCTTTTTCTCGGTTTCGCGGATCTCGTCCGCGGCGCCACGCAGCACAGCCAGACGCAGCAAGGCATCCTGCAGGCTGCGGTTGTCCGGCGCTATCTGGTAACCGCGCTGATAGTCGACCCAGGCATCGTTGAGATCGCCGGCCGCCTCATAGAGCACGCCGGAGAAATAGAAGGTGTAGGCGTTCTGAAAACCGTTCTTGACCCGCCCGATCAGCCGGTCGAGCTCGGGGGCGCCGCGCGACATCAGCTGGCGCATCTCCCCTTCGGCCTCGGCCTCTTCGCTCTTTTGCTTTGCCTTGCGCACCTCGTCGGCCCGCCGTTTGAGGGCCTGCTCCTGCACCTGGTTGGCGCGGCGCACCTCCACCAGAGCGCCCTCGGCATCCCCGCGCTGCAGGTAGTTGAGAGCCAGATAGTGGTGCAGCATGGTGCGCTCGTAATCGGGCGCCCGGTAAACCATGGTCTGGTCGTTGGTGAGCAGGCTGCCCGCCTGGGCCAGCCCCTGGCTGACCCGGTACTCGGCCTGATTGTCTTCCCACGCCAGCCGGCTGTCGGCGGCGGCAAAGGCCTGCTTGCTGGCGGCATCCTGACTCGCCAGCCAGGCGATGCGCCCCTGCTCGAGCCGGTCCAGCACATAGGTATCGTCCCCCGGCGTGGAGTCGCGCACCTCGGGCAGCGCCTCGGCGGCATGACCCAGCAACAGCTGGTTGCGCAGCGGCACCATCTGATCGGAATAGGAGACGAACATGTCTTGCCAGTGGGAGGCACAGCCCCCCAGCAGGGAACCGGCCAGCAGCAGACCGGCCAGAGGAAGGCGCGGCATCACAGGCTGAGCAGGGGTCCCAGCGGCTGGCCACCGACCAGATGCAGGTGGATGTGGTAGACCTCCTGCCCGCCGTGGCGGTTGCAGTTCATGATGAGACGATAGCCATCCTCGGCAATGCCTGCCTCGCTGGCCAGCTTGCGGGCGACGGTGAACATCCGGCCCAGCGCCAGCTCGTGATCCGGCTCCACGTCGTTGACGGTGGGGATCAGCACGTTGGGGATGATCAGGATATGGGTCTTGGCCTTGGGCTGGATGTCGCGAAAGGCGGTCACCAGGTCGTCTTGATAAAGGATGTCGGCGGGGATCTCTTTGCGGATGATTTTGCTGAAAATGGTTTCTTGCGCCATGGATAACTCCTTTATATGAAAAAGAAAATTCAATGCCTGTCTCAAGCGGTTCCAACGCCCGTCATCGAGGCCCGGCAAGTGTGACACAAGCCGACATTTGACACAGCCGTTGTCCCATTCTCTTCAGTTATTGTTAAAAATACCGATAGTCGGAAGACGTCTGCCGACGTTGCTCGCCCACAGTGGTAGCAGGGTATCAAATGGACGGGGTATTCAGGCAAGGGACTTTTGCATATACAGCGGGACAATAATGAAACAAACAATGTCAGACCTCTCCATCTTGCAGAGGGTCTATCTTGGCTTTGCCATCCTGGTGGCCGTGATGGCGGCCACCTCGGTACTCACCTTCCGCAGCCAGAGCGAGCTCAATCAGGCGCTGGATCAGGTCACCCGGCAGACCATGCCGCTGGTGATCGCCAGCAGCCAGACCCAGATCAGCCTGCTCAGCGCCAACAAGTGGCTCACCGACGTGCTGACCGAGCAGGATCTCAAGCAGATCCCGGCCGAAGTGGCCGAGCTGCAGCAGGCCAAGGCGCTGGTCGACCAGACCCTCGCCACCCTCGCCCGGCAGGCGGCGGAACACCCGGAGCTGCAGGGGGAGCTCGGCGCGCTCAACCAGCTGGTCAAGGACTACCTGCAACTGACCGACACCCTGCCCACCGAACACCAGGCCCTGCTCACCCGGCTCTACAAGGTGAACCAGGCCAAGGGCCAGTTCCAGGTCAGCCTGCCCCAGTTCAAGAAGAACCTGGGAGACATGATGATCACCATCGACGACAGCTTCATCAAGATGCTCTCCGAGACCCTGACCACCAAGCTCTCCGCCATTGAACTCTCCACCATGGATGCCCTCAACCAGAGCATCCCCGCCCCCATCGAGGCGGCGCTCAAGCGCAACAAGATGCAGATCGAGGGCTTCAACAGCACCATCAAGGACCTGCAGGGCGAGCTCAAGGATTTTGACAACAACATGGGCCACTACGTGCACGGCTTCGTGCGCGACACCACCGCCAGCGACGGCGTGCTGGCCCAGTACCTGGCGCTGATGCAGCAGCAGGAGCGGATGCGCGAGCAGAGCAAGCAGGCCAGCAAGCTCATCGTCAACATCCAGAGCAAGCTCGAGCAGATCACCGCCCAGAGCCAGCAGCTGATGAACAACAGCATCCGCGCCTCCGGCAAGGTACAGACCCAGAGCACCCTCACCCAGGGGGTGGCGCTGGTCATCGCCATCACCATCGCCATCCTGGTGGCCTACACCCTCGGCAAGGCCATTCGCCGTCCGCTCAAGGAGCTGCTGCGGGTGCTGACCGAGGTGACCCAGGGCGACATGACCCAGCGCATCGGTTTTCGCAGCAACAACGAGTTCGGCAGGCTCGGCAGCCAGGTCAACCTGCTGATCGAGCAGATGGGCGAAGTACTGAGCCAGCTCTCCCAGGCGTCGGCCCAGCTCAACAACGCCGCCCACGACAACCGCCACACCACCGAATCGGTGCGGGCAGATCTGGAGAAACAACGCCAGGAGACCGCCTCGGTCGCCGCCGCCATGACCCAGATGGAGGCCTCGGTGCGCGAGGTGGCCCAGGCCGCCAACCAGACCCTGGAGCGGGTGATGGACGTGGAAAAAGCCTCCGAGACCGGCCGCAAGGTGATGGCCGGCAACATCACCACCACCCACCAGCTGGCGGGCAAGCTGCAGCAGACCGGCAAAGTGATTGGCGACGTGAGTGCCATGAGCGGCCAGATTGGCAACATCCTCGACGTCATTCGCGGCATCGCCGAGCAGACCAACCTGCTGGCCCTCAATGCCGCCATCGAAGCGGCGCGGGCCGGCGAGCAGGGACGCGGCTTTGCGGTGGTGGCCGACGAGGTGCGCAGCCTGGCCGGGCGCACCGCCCAGTCCACCAGCGAAATCCAGACCATGATCGAGAACCTGCAGCAGGGGGTCGCCAAGGCGGTCAGCGTGATGCAGGAGTGCTCGCGCGAGATGGACAGCTGCATGGATCAGAGCTCCCACGCCAACAACGCCATGGAGGAGGTACAGGGCATAGTGGTGCTCATCAGCGACATGTCGAGCCAGATCGCCTCTGCCGCCGAGCAGCAGCAGGCCACCAGCGCCGACATCGCCACCAACCTCAACCGCATCTCCGACATCTCGGATCTCAACTATCAGGGCATAGAGCGGGTGGCCGAAACCAGCCAGCAGCTCGACTCACTGGCCGAGCAGCAGGAGAGCCTGGTCAAGCGCTTTAGGCTCAGCGCCTGACGCCCACGCCAGCCCCAGCAACGACAAGGCCCCGCAGATGCGGGGCCTTGTTTTTTACTGGCAAGCGGCGCGGGATCAGGCGTAGGCGATGGCGCCCTTGCCCACCCCTTCATAGGCGACAATCTTGATAAACTTGTCGCCCACGCTCTTCTTCACTTCGCGGGCAATGTAGTGGGCCAGCAGCTCTATGGTGGTGTCGGTGTCGATCATCTCCACCTCCGCCGCCGGCATGGCCAGCTGGAACAGCCCTTGCGGCGCCACATACTTGAAGCCGACATAGTGTTCGCCAGCCTCTTGCAGGATGGCCTTGGCCTGCTCGCTCAACGCGAGATCGCCGAGGGCCACCCGATCCTCGTCAGTCCCCAGGTAGATATCGGCCCAGCGCTCGGCCCAGTTGAGCTCAAGCTCCTGGTCGCGCTCGCCGTCCACGTGGATCTCGATGGGAGAGCGGTGGCCGTGGGCGATGCGCTGGCAGTTGCCGTCGTGCTTCTTGAGGCCGTGGCTGTAGTGGTAGAAGGCGCCGTCGATGGCCTCCTGGCGCAGGGTCAGCGACAGATCCTTGATGTTGCCCGGCAGCCGCTTGGCCAGCACCGCCAGCAGATAGCGGGTGACGGACTCCTTGTCCACCTGAGGGGACGGAATGAAGGCAAAGCCCTGGCTCGGGCAGCGCAGGTGAATGGAGCGACCCGGCCGCAGCAGATCGACGGTGCTCTCGTCACCGTCCAGCTGGGCCACCTGCACCAGAGGGCACTCGGTCGGCACCAGCAGCTTGTGATCCACCTCGTCGTCGATGATCGACTTGATCAGTTTCTTGACCCGGCCGAAGTCCAGCAACATGCTCATCTCGTTGAGCTCGCCGCTCATTTCGATGTCCACCAGCCAGCTCTCCCCCACCATACCGCGGCGTTCGCACAGGTAGCTGGAGTCGATCACGGTCAAATCTTTTACAAATAACTTCATCAGTCAGGCCTTGCTACAGAGAAAGGGCGGTTTGCGCTATTATGACCCGCGATCACTGACAAAGGAACCGGACTCCCCCATGAACAAATTGCTTATCAAGAATGCCACCCTGGTCAATGAAGGCCGCATCTATGCCTCCGACGTGCTGATCGAGGGGGAACGGATCGCCCGCATCGCCCCGGATATCCAGGCGCCCGATGCAGTGGTGATCGATGCCGCGGGCCGTCACCTCATCCCCGGAATGATCGATGATCAGGTCCACTTCCGGGAGCCAGGGCTGACCCACAAGGGGACCATCGCCAGTGAATCCCGGGCCGCCGTGGCCGGTGGCACCACCAGCTTCATGGAAATGCCCAACGTCAACCCCCAGACCACCACCCTCGATGCCCTCGAAGCCAAATACCAGATAGCCGCCAACTCCTCCGCCGCCAACTACAGCTTCTACCTCGGCGCCACCAACGACAACCTGGAAGAGATCAAGAAGCTCGATCCCAAACAGTCCTGCGGCATCAAGATCTTCATGGGCGCCTCCACCGGCAACATGCTGGTGGACAATCAGGAGACCCTGGCCGCCATCTTCCGCGAGAGCCCGGTGATGATCGTCACCCACTGCGAGGACACCCCCACCATCAAGGTGCTGGAAGACGAAGCTCGCGCCAAGTGGGGCGAGGATGTGCCGATGCGCGAGCACGGCCGCATCCGCAGCGCCGACGCCTGCTACAAATCCTCCAGCCTGGCGGTCTCCCTGGCCAAGCAGTACGGCGCCAAGCTGCACGTGCTGCACCTGACCACCGCCAAGGAGCTGTCGCTCTTCACCGCCACCCCGGATCTGAAGGATCTCAAGGACAAGAACATCACCGCCGAGGTGTGTGTTCACCATCTGTTCTTCAACGAGGCGGACTACGACACCCTGGGCAGCCAGATCAAGTGCAACCCGGCGGTGAAGAGCGCCGCCGACCAGCACGCCCTGCTGGATGCGGTGCGCAATGACGTGCTCGACATCATCGCCACCGACCACGCCCCCCACACCTGGGAAGAGAAGCAGAACAGCTACTTCAAGGCGCCGTCCGGCGTGCCGCTGGTGCAGCACTCCCTGCTGGCCCTGCTGGAGCTCTACCACAACGGGGTATTCTCGCTGGAGACCATCGTCAAGAAGACCTCCCACGCGGTGGCCGAGCGCTTCCAGGTGCAGGATCGCGGCTACATCCGCGAGGGTTACTTCGCCGACCTGGTGCTGCTGGATCTGGGCAAGCCCTACGTGGTCAACGACAGCAACCTGCTCTATCTGTGCGGCTGGTCGCCCTTCAACGGCTACCGTTTCCACAGCACGGTGGAGATGACCCTGGTCAACGGCCAGATCGCCTGGCAAAACGGCCAGGTCACCAACGAGGTGCTGGGCAAGCGGCTCACCTTCACCCGCTGATCCCTCTTCTATGTGCGCCGTCACCACAGCGCCATCACAGGCCGCCCACCCGGGCGGCCTGATTTTTTGCAGCCGCTCACGGCCCCGCAATGAGCGGTTTTTCGGCGATTGGCGGCACTTTAAGCGCAGATTGCTCGCAAAGCAGGCGAACGATCCCGGAGTGGAATTTCCACTGTTGACAGGTAGGGTCCATCTCCATAAACTCAGCCCCCGTCAGCCGAGCTGACTCCGTCGGTGTGTAGCGCAGCCAGGTAGCGCATCTGCATGGGGTGTAGAGGGTCGGAGGTTCGAATCCTCTCACACCGACCAAATTCCCCGAGAAAGGCCTTGTCAGACGACAAGGCCTTTTCTTTTTGGCGCGGCGCGCCACCACGTGGCCTGGGCCTGCATTGTGTCACCGATCGGTTTGTGCTGTAGTGATGCCCTGTATTGCCAACCGGTGTTCGAGATGCCCTCTCCCCGCCCCTTTTGCCAGCGTCTGCTGTGGCTCGGCCTCTGTGCTCTCCTGCTGCTCGGCTGCGCCACCCCTTATCACAGCCAGCCGTCATTCTGGAACGGCCGGACCGGTTTCTCCCAGACCCGGCTCGGACCTGACAAGTGGCAGCTGGAATTTGTCGGCAACGATCTGGTGAGCCGGGAAACCGCTCGCAAGTATGTGCTGAAACGGGCGGGCGAAGTGGCACAAGCCGAAGGTTATCAGTGGCTTGAGGTCAATGAATTGACCCTGCAACGGGACGCGGTCAGGGTCACACCGAATCGCCCCCTGTTCGGGTTCGATGACGACGAGCCAGATCCCTTTCTGGATCAGCGCACCGTGGAGCACCGCATCTCGGCGTTGCTCATCTTCACCCTCACTCGCAGCGCGAAAAACGACCAAACCATGAAAGCCGATTATCTTGCAAACATTAAAATAAACAGCGATTAATATAGCTAAATTGCAAGATCTATATCACATACAACTAATGACAAGATAAAATTCTGCCACAAGGCGCTGGATTTACCCCCCCGGATTAGGCATGCTGCCAGCACACCGGCTGTCAGGAATCTACGGCTCGGATCACAAAAACGGACTGAAGTGGCACCCTTGCCGCTTGAAACGCTCTGCACTTATCAAAACTGGGACCCACCCCATGAAAATGAACAAATTGACGGTTGCCATCCTCATCGCGATGCTGGTTGGTATCCTGACTGGCCAGGGCTATCGCATGTTTGCCCCTGACCAGGCCGCCGGCTTTGCCAGCGACATCACCCTGTTGACCGATATCTTCCTGCGTCTGATCAAGATGATCATCGCCCCCCTGGTGTTCACCACCCTGGTGGTCGGCATCGCCAAAATGGGCGATACCCGCACCGTGGGCCGTATCGGCGCCAAAACCCTGGGCTGGTTCATGCTGGCCTCCCTGCTGTCACTGACCCTGGGTCTGGTGATGGTCACTCTGATGCAACCGGGCGTGGGGCTCTCCCTCTCCCTGCCTGACGACACCGCCAGCTCCGGCGTGGTTGCCAGCGCCATCTCCCTCAAGGATTTCGTCACCCACGCCATTCCCAAAAGCGTGATCGAGGCGATGGCCACCAACGAGATCCTGCAGATCGTGGTGTTCTCCCTGTTCTTCGGGCTGGCTGCCGCCGCGCTGGGTGATGCCGCCAAACCGGTGGTGATGCTGATGGCCAGCGCCGCCGAGATCATGCTCAAAGTGACCGGCTACGTGATGAACTTCGCCCCGTTCGCGGTGTTTGGCGCCATTGCCGCCATGGTCGCCAAGGAAGGGCTCGGCATCCTCGCCACCTATGGCACCTTCATGGCGCAGTTCTACCTGGCACTGGGTTGCCTCTGGCTGCTGCTGATCGCCATGGGCAGCCTGTTTATCCGCCGCCGCATCGTGACCCTGCTGGCAATGATCCGCGAGCCGATCCTGCTGGCCTTCTCCACCGCCAGCTCCGAAGCTGCCTACCCGAAAACCCTGGATCGTCTGGAGAAGTTCGGTTGTGACAAACGCATCGCCAGCTTCGTGCTGCCGATGGGCTACTCCTTCAACCTGGATGGCTCCATGATGTACTGCACCTTCGCGGTGATGTTCATCGCCCAGGCCTACGGCATCGAGCTCTCCATGGCCCAGCAGATCACCATGCTGCTGCTGTTGATGGTCACCTCCAAGGGGATGGCCGGCGTACCGCGCGCCTCCCTGGTGGTGATTGCCGCCACCCTCAACCAGTTCCACATTCCGGAAGCGGGCATCCTGCTGCTGCTCGGCATCGACCACTTCCTCGACATGGGTCGCTCCGCCACCAACGTGCTGGGCAACGCCATCGCCGCCAGCGTGGTCGCCAAGAGCGAAGACAGCCTGGGTGAAACCGAACCCCTGGGTGAGGTGGATACCGCCAAGGCGTGATCCCAGCATCACCTCCATCAAAACGGCCCGCAGATGCGGGCCGTTTTTTTATGTCTCATGGCGACTCGGCAAGGCTCAGCACCAACGCCTCACCTGCCGGCAATAATCGGCATAGCCATCGCCAAAGCGGGCCTGCAGCGCCCGCTCCTCCGGCACTATCTGCCAGCGGCTGAGCCAACCCCACAGCAGCAGCGGGCCGAGCCACACCAGCAGCCCGCCCAGATAACAGGCCAGTGCCATCGTCCAGCAGAGCAGCCCCAGGTACATGGGATTGCGGCTGAGGCGATAGAGTCCGCCCGTTACCAGCGCACTGGCCTGCTCCGGGTGCAGCGGCGTCACCGTGGTGCCCTGGCGGCGAAAGCGCAGCACGCCCCCCAAGCCAAACACAGTGCCCAGCACCGCCAGCAACAGAGCAGCCAGCCACCAACCGGCGCCAGAATTGCTCTCTGCTACGCCCCCCCATCCCAGCATGGCCGCCACGATCAGGCCAAACAGCAGCAGCGGTGGCACCCGACACTCAAGACTCATCATCTATTGACTCCTGGAGGGTGCCACGATCGGCACCTTGCGTTACACTTCCCGACGGGAATAGCGCCCTGGAAAATTGTCAAAGTTCATAACAATAACAATGCCTTGGCTACACTTTATCCCATCTGCGTGAAAACGGCCCCCTAGCGACCGTCATGCACCTCAACCCAAACAATAAAAAAGGAACCACCCCATGCACAAGAAGACACTGCTGGCCACGCTGATCCTGGGCCTGCTGGCCGGTCAGGCCGTCGCGGCCCCTTACCTGCCGCTGGCCAGCGATCATCGCAACGGCGAAGTGCAGACCGCCAGCAATGCCTGGCTGGAAGTCGATCTCGGCGCCTTCGAGCACAACATCCAGACCCTCAAGGATCGCCTCGGTGACAAAGGGCCGAAGATCTGCGCCATCATGAAGGCCGACGCCTACGGCCACGGCATCGACCTGCTGGTGCCCTCGGTGGTCAAGGCCGGCATCCCCTGCATCGGCATCGCCAGCAACGAAGAGGCCCGCGTGGCCCGTGAGAAGGGCTTCACCGGCCGCCTGATGCGGGTACGTGCCGCCACCCCGGCCGAAGTGGAACAGGCCCTGCCCTACAAGATGGAAGAGCTCATCGGCAGCCTGGTGAGTGCTCAGGGCATCGCCGACATCGCCCAGCGCCACCACACCAATATCCCGGTGCACATCGCGCTCAACTCCGCCGGCATGAGCCGCAACGGCATCGATCTGCGCCTGGCTGACTCCAAGGAAGACGCGCTGGCCATGCTCAAGCTCAAGGGGATCACCCCGGTCGGCATCATGACCCACTTCCCGGTGGAGGAGAAAGAGGACGTCAAGATGGGGCTGGCCCAGTTCAAACTGGACTCCCAGTGGCTGCTGGAAGCGGGCAAGCTGGATCGCAGCAAGATCACCATCCACGCCGCCAACTCCTTCGCCACCCTGGAAGTGCCGGACGCCTACTTCGACATGGTGCGCCCGGGCGGCCTGCTGTACGGTGACTCCATCCCCTCCTACACCGAGTACAAGCGGGTGATGGCGTTCAAGACCCAGGTTGCCTCCGTCAACCACTACCCGGCCGGCAACACCGTCGGTTATGACCGCACCTTCACCCTCAAGCGCGACTCCTGGCTCGCCAACCTGCCGCTGGGCTACTCCGACGGCTATCGCCGGGCGCTGAGCAACAAGGCCTATGTGCTGATCCAGGGCCAGAAGGTGCCGGTGGTGGGCAAGACCTCCATGAACACCATCATGGTGGACGTGACCGATCTGAAAGGGGTCAAACCCGGTGACGAGGTGGTGCTGTTCGGCCGCCAGGGTGAGGCTGAGGTGAAACAGGCGGATCTGGAAGAGTACAACGGCGCCCTGCTGGCGGACATGTACACCATCTGGGGCTACACCAACCCCAAGAAGATCAAGCGCTAAGCCAGTCTTTGCCATAAAAAAGGGCTCCCGCGGGAGCCCTTTTGCTTGTTCGCCAATTATGCCGTTTTCTTGCGGGTCACCCAGAGGCTCAGCCCCATGGAGGCCAGCAGGATCAGCGCGACGACCCCGAGTGCAATGCCGGTGGGGATCTTGAAGATATCCAGCAGCAGCATCTTGACCCCGATGAACATCAGGATCAGTGCCAGACCGTACTTGAGCAGGGCGAAACGCTCGGCCACGCCGGCCAGCAGGAAGTACATGGCACGCAGACCCATGATGGCGAAGATGTTGGAGGTCAGCACGATGAAGGGATCCGTGGTCACCGCGAAGATGGCCGGGATGCTGTCCACCGCGAAGATGAGATCGCTCACCTCCACCAGCACCAGAATGAGCAGCAGCGGCGTGGCGTAACGCACGCCATCGCGCCAGACGAAGAAGTTCTCCCCCTCCAGCGTCTCGGTCACCTTGAAGCGACGGCGCATCCAGCCCAGCAGCGGGTTGTTGGCAAGATCCGGCTCCTTGTCGGCCGCCCACAGCATCTTGACCCCGGTCAGCAGCAGGAAGGCGCCGAACAGGTAAAGAATCCAGTGGAACTGCTCGATGAGCCAGCTGCCGGCGAACACCATGCCGGCCCGCATCACGATGGCACCCAGTACCCCGTACAGCAGCACCCGGCGCTGCAGCTCGGCCGGAATGGCAAAGTAGCCGAACAGCATCAACCAGACGAAGACGTTGTCCACCGCCAGCGCCTTCTCGATGAGGTAGCCGGTGAGGAACTCCAGCCCCTTCTGGTTGGCAATCTCGCGCCCGGCACTGTGATCCAGCCAGAACCAGATGGCCAGGTTGAACAAGAGCGCCACGCTGATCCAGATGAGGGACCAGATCCCTGCCTCTTTCAGCGACACCTTGTGCGCCTTGCCACCGCCGACAAAGCGGATATCAATCCATAACAGGACCAGCACTATGCTGAAGAAACCGGCCCACATCCACCATTCACCCATGTTCACTTCTCCCAAAAACGACAAAACCCACGACCGAGAGGCGTGGGTTTGCGTTTGGAGCAGATACACCTTGCCTCTCGGCAAGGTCTCACTTACAGCCGACTTGCGTCAACTGCCCGGCTGCCGGGTGCACTGCAGGATATGGGTGCACCGTAATGACGACAAACCGGCGAGAAGTTACTCCCCTTGTTGCGCGGATATTAACAGCGGAAAAAGATAACGCCAAGAGGCATCTTCATCCCGGCTGCAAAAAACAGGGCGCCACCCGGGCGCCCTGTTTCGCCTGCTCATCCTCAGAGCGGATCCGCCTTGAGGCAGGAGACCGCGTGATCGAAGTTGCCCTCGAGCTGCGGCCGGGTCTTGGCACACTCCGGGCCGGCCACCGGGCAGCGGGTACGGAACACGCAGCCTGACGGCGGGTTCATCGGCGACGGCAAATCCCCCTCCAGGATCTGGATGGTCTTGCTGCGCTCCAGATCCGGATCCGGAATGGGCACGGCCGACATCAGCGCCTTGGTATAGGGGTGCAAGGGGTTGGCGAAGATCTCCTTGCGGGTCCCCAGCTCCACCGCATTGCCCAGATACATCACCAGTACCCGATCCGAGATGTGCTTGACCACCGACAGGTCGTGGGCGATGAAGATGAGCGACAGCCCCATCTCCTTCTGGATAGCTTTGAGCAGGTTGACCACCTGCGCCTGGATGGAGACATCCAGCGCCGACACCGGCTCGTCACATATGATCATCTTGGGCTCGAGGATCAGCGCCCGGGCGATGCCGATGCGCTGGCACTGACCGCCGGAGAACTCATGGGGATAGCGGTTGACCAGGTTGGGCAAGAGCCCCACCTTGCTCATCATGGCCCGCACCTTCTCCTTCACCTGATCTCGGGAAAGATCGGGATAGAAGGTGATGAGCGGCTCGGCGATGATGTCGCCGATGGTCATGCGCGGGTTGAGGGAAGCCAGCGGATCCTGGAAGATCATCTGGATCTCTTTGCGCTTCTCGCGCAGCGCCTTCTGGTCGAGCTTGGTCAGATCGTTGCCAAGCCACACTACCTTGCCGTCGGTGGCCGGCACCAGGCCGATCAGCGCCCGGGCAAAGGTGGATTTGCCACAGCCCGACTCGCCCACCACACCGAGGGTCTCCCCTTCATACAGGCGCAGGGTCACCCCGTCCACCGCCTTCAGGGCGGAGGGTTTGGCCCAGGGCCAGGCCTTGTCACTCTTGATGCTGAAGTGGACCTTGAGGTCGGACACTTCCAGCAGCAGTTTCTTGTCAGTCCCCATTTAGTTCACTCCCTTGATCATGGCATCCGATACCCAGTGGCAGGCCCGCTCCCGGCCGTCGTTGAACGGCGTCAGAATTGGCGACTGCTTGCCGCAAATCTCGCTCACCCGGTGGCAGCGCTCCTGGAAGGGGCAGCCGGTGGGCAGACGCAGCAGGTTGGGCGGATTGCCCGGGATGGTGGGCAGCTCTTCCCCTTCGGTGTCGAGGCGGGGAATGGCACGCAACAAGCCCTCGGTATAGGGGTGGCTCGGGCGATAGAAGATGTCGTTGACCTTGCCGTACTCCATGGTACGGCCGGCATACATCACCAGCACCTTGTCGCAGATGCCCGCCACTACGCCCAAGTCGTGGGTGATCATGATGATGGCGGTATTGAACTCGCGCTTGAGCTCGTTCATCAGGGTCATGATCTGGGCCTGCACGGTCACGTCCAGCGCGGTGGTCGGCTCGTCGGCGATGAGCAGCTGCGGCCGGCACAACAGCGCCATGGCGATCATCACCCGCTGGCGCATGCCACCGGAAAATTCGTGAGGATACATCCCCATCCGCTTGCGCGCTTCCGGGATCTTGACCGCATCCAGCATGCGCACCGACTCTTCGAACGCTTCGGCCTTGCTGACGCCCTTGTGCAGCATCAGCACTTCCATCAGCTGATCCTTCACCTTCATGTAGGGGTTGAGCGAGGTCATGGGGTCCTGGAAGATCATGGCGATCTTCTCGGAGCGGATCTTGTTGAGCTTGTGCTCGGGCAGGTTCAGGATCTCGCCGCCCTGAAATTTGGCCGAGCCGGTGATGACGCCGTTCTTGGCCAGCAGCCCCATGATGGCGAACGCGGTCTGGGATTTGCCCGAACCGGACTCGCCGACGATCCCCAGGGTCTCGCCCGCAGCGAGGGAGAAGTTGAGGTCGTTGACCGCCACCACATTGCCGTCCGGGGTCTTGAACTCGACCCGCAGATCTTTTACATCCAGTAATTTCATAAAAACTCCTTATCGATCTTTCGTGACGTTTTCCTGTCGATCCGATTCGCTGTCAGCGATGCGTGGCCGCGCTCTTGCGGGCAGCCACTTGCCGCCTTGATTAGCGATCCTTCGGATCGAGGGCGTCACGCAGACCATCCCCGAGGAAGTTGAAGCAAAACAGGGTCACCACCATGAAACCGGCGGGGAACAGGAGTTGCCAGATGGCCACTTCCATCGACTTGGAGCCTTCATCCAGCAGAGCACCCCAGCTGGTCATGGGCTCTTGTACGCCCAGTCCGAGGAAGCTCAGGAAGGATTCAAACATGATCATGCCCGGCACCAGCAGGGTGGCGTAGACCGCCACGATACCCAGCACGTTCGGCACGATGTGACGGGTGATGATCTTCCACTTGGAGACGCCGCAGACGTGAGCCGCCTCGATGAACTCCTTGCTCTTGAGGCTCAGGGTCTGGCCTCGCACGATCCGCGCCATGTCGAGCCAGCTCACCGCGCCGATGGCGATGAAGATGAGCGCCAGATTGCGGCCGAAGAAGGTCACCAGCATGATCACGAAGAACATGAAGGGGAAGGCGTTGAGGATCTCAAGCACCCGCATCATCAGGCTGTCGACCCGACCGCCGATAAAGCCGGAGGCCGCGCCGTAGAGAGTGCCGATGATGACGGCCACCATGGCCCCCATGATGCCGACCATCAGCGAGATGCGCCCGCCGAGCAGGGTACGCACGAACAGATCGCGCCCCAGGCTGTCGGTGCCGAACCAGTGGCCGGTTTCCATGTCCGGAGCCGCCTGCATGGCGCCCCAGTCAGGATCGTCGAAGGTGTATTGGGACAGATGCGGTCCCACGATCACCGCCAGACCGATGATGGTCAGGATGATGAGGCTGGTGAGCGCAGCCTTGTTGCGCAGGAAACGGCGACGGGCATCCTTCCACAGGGAGCGTCCTTCCACCACTTCCACTTGCTGGGCGAACGCCTCGACGGCTTCGCGTTTTTCAGTTGTGACAACCATGATGTACTCCCGACTTAGTAACGGATCTTGGGATCGATAAAGGCATAGAGAATATCGACCACGGCGTTAAAGGTGATGGTGAGGGCGCCGACCAGAATGGTCAGACCGAGCACCATGGAGTAATCACGGTTGAGGGCACCGTTGACGAACAGCTGGCCAATCCCCGGCAGGCCGAAGATGGTCTCGATCACCACGGAACCCGTGATGATGCCCACGAACGCCGGTCCCAGATAGGAGACCACCGGCAGCATGGCCGGACGCAGCGCGTGTTTGAGGATGATGTGGCGCAGCGGCAAGCCCTTGGCGCGGGCGGTCCGGATGAAGTTGGAGTTCATGGTCTCGATCATGCTGCCCCGCATGATCCGCGAGATGGCGGAGATGTAGTACATCATCATGCCGAACACCGGCAGCACCATGAATTGCACCCCGCCGCCCTGCCAGCCACCGGCCGGGAACCAGCCGAGATGGATACTGAACAGCAACACCAGCAAGGGCGCCAGCACAAAGCCCGGGATCACCACCCCGGCCATGGCCGACGACATCAACAGGTAGTCGATGACGGTATTCTGTTTCAAGGCGGCAATGGTGCCGAAGGTGACCCCCAGCGTCACCGCGAACAGAAAGGCGAAGGAGCCAATCTTGGCCGATACCGGCAGTGCCTGGCTCACCAGATCGTTGACGGTGAAGTCCTTGTATTTGAAGGAGGGACCGAGGTCGCCCTGCACCAGGTTGCCCAGATAGGTGAGGTATTGCACGCCGATGGGCTTGTCGAGGCCATATTTGGCTTCAATGTTGGCCAGTACTTCCGGCGGCAGGGAGCGTTCGCTGGTGAAGGGGTTGCCCGGCGCGAAACGCATCATGAAGAAGGAGACGGTGATCAAGACCAGCAGAGTCGGGATCGCTTCCAGTAGACGTTTAAAAATGAATTTCAACATAGACAATTCCTGTCCTGTACTGCTTCCAAAGGGTCGCGGTTGTAATAAAGGCCCGCCATCCGGCGGGCCTGCTTTGTTATGCGACGTGTTACTTTACTCAGTGAGCAATGATGTACATGTCTTTGCTGTAGAGGTTGTCCAGCGGGTTGGCCGGGTAGCCGCCCACGTAGGACTTGACCATGCGGGAGGTCACGTACTGATAGATGGGAGCGATCGGCATGTCCTTGGCCAGGATCTCTTCAGCCTGCACATAGAGCTTGTTGCGGGCATCGGCATCCACCTGATTGCGCGACTCGTTCATCAGCTTGTCAAACGCCGGGTTGGAGTATTTGCCGTCGTTGTTGCCGTGAGTGGTCTGCATCAGATCCAGCATGGAAGAGGCTTCGTTGTAGTCGGCGATCCAGCCGGCACGACCCACATCAAACTGACCCTGCTTCTTGGTTTCCAGGTAGGTTTTCCACTCCTGGTTGACCAGGCTCACCTGCACGCCCAGCTTCTTCCACATGGAGGCCACGGCAACCGCCACTTTCTTGTGGTTGTCGTCGGTGTTGTAGAGCAGCTCGAACTTGAGCGGTTTGCCCGGGCCGAAACCGGCTTCGGTCAGCAGCTCTTTCGCCTTGGCATCGCGCTCTGCCTGGGTCAGCTTGGACCAGGCCGGCGCCACCGGCTTGAAGCCGTCCACGAAATCAGGCACCAGGGTATAGCCCGGAGTCTCGCCCTTGCCCATCACCTTGTCGGCGATCACGTTGCGGTCGATGGCATAAGAGAGGGCGGTACGCACCCGCACGTCATCAAACGGCTTGTGCTTGAAGTTGTACTGGTAGTAGTAGGTACCGACATAGCCGCTCACCTTCACCTCGTTCGGCAGCTCCTTCTTCATCTGCTTGAAGCGCTCGATGGGCATGTTGTAGGTAAGATCCACTTCGCCAGCCAGATAGCGGTTCAGCTCGGCGTTGGTGGACTGGATCGGCAGATAGGTCACCTTGTTGATGACGGTCTTGGCGTTGTTCCAGTAGTTCGGGTTGCGCTCGACGTCGACGCGCTCGTTGACCACCCAATCCTTCAGCACATAGGCACCGTTGGATACCATGTTGCCGGGCTGGGTCCACTTGTCACCGAACTTCTCGATCACCTTCTTCGGCACCGGGTAGGTGGTGGTGTGGGAGAGCATGCTGACGAAGTAAGGCACCGCCTTCTCCAGCTGCACCTCGAAGGTGTAGTCGTCCACTGCCTTCACGCCCAGGGTGTCGGCCGCTTTCTTGCCGGCGATGATCTCGCTGGCATTGACGATGGTCGGGATCTCCAGATACCAGGAGTAGGGAGACGCCGTCTTGGGATCCACGGCCCGCTTGAAGGCGAACTCGAAATCGTGGGCTGTCACGGGATCCCCGTTGGACCACTTGGCATCTTTGCGCAGGTGGAACACGAAGTGTTTGTTGTCCTTGGTTTCCCAGGACTCGGCCATGGCGGGAAGCACTTCCCCTTTGGGGCCGGAGGCAACGAGACCTTCGAACAGGTCACGCAGAATATTGGATTCAACCGTTCCTTCGGTTTTGTGCGGGTCGAGAGTGGCAGGCTCGGAGCCATTGCCTTTTACCAGCTGCTGAACGTCAGCCAGTTTGGTACCTGCGGGAACATCGGCGGCTTGTGCCGCGTTGACACCGCCGAACAGTGCTGCCACCAAGAGGGTATTAATCATTGTTTTTTTATGAGTCATTTCCATACTCCACAAGAACATTCCATGCAATTTTCCATCAACGGGACAAGTACCCCGCTGCCAGCATAATTCCCTGACATTTCTGATAATGCAATAGATATTGTCAGGCAGGGCTGGACTTCATGGTCAAAAAAGCAGCTTTTAACCAATTATTCAGAATTTAAATATCGCGTGATGGACGTTTTTTATACAAACCCGCTCGATTCTAGGAAATGACCAACAAAAAAGAAACAATAAAAAGCCGGTCACGAGGACCGGCTCCAACAAAACAGACCTGAATCACATCAATCCGGGGAAGACCCCCTTGATCCCCGCCACCATGATCTCGATGCCAAGCGACATCATGATGAGACCCATGATCCGGGTGACCACGTTGATGCCGGTGTTGCCCATCACCTTGAACAGCAGGGGGGCGGCGCGGAAGATGAGCCAGGAGCAGAAGGCAAACACCATCACTACCACCGACATCCCCAGCATCTGGGACCAGGTGCTCTGGCTGGCATAGACAATAGAGGAGGAGATGGCGCCGGGGCCGGCCATCAGCGGCAGCGCCAGCGGCACCACAGCGACAGATTCCCGCGCGGCGAGCTCCCCTTTCTCCTGCTTGTTGTGCTTCACCTCCCCCAGCTTGCCCTGCAGCATGGACCAGGCGATCAGGGTGATGAGCGAGCCGCCGGCAATGCGGAACGACGCCAGCGAGATGCCGAAACCATCGAGGATCAGCTGCCCCATGTACATGGAGACCAGCAGGATGATCATCACCGCAATGTTGGCGGTGGTGTTGGTCTTCATCCGCTCTTCCGGCGTTTGATGGCTGGTCAGGCTGACAAACACCGGCAACAGGCCGAGCGGGTTGATGATTGCGAACAAACCGATGAAAAACTTCAGATATAAAGAGACGTCAATTGCTGCCATAGGCGCCATCCAGAAGTAGAACGAGGCCCTGCGGGCCACCCCGATAAACCGTGCGTAAATTTACACCATGGCCGAAACCTTCACCAATCAAATAATCTCACCCTTTTCGTGGCTTTTCAGTTAGTTCCTCTAATGTCACGACGAAATTCAACATATCGAGTTGTTAATAAAGATTGTCGCCATTTAACACTCTGATAAAATCACTTCGAGTTTTATGCGGCCACGGAGTTTTGGCGCAACATTTCATCTTCGTAAAAAAGGATTTTGTAATGATTGATACGGACATCAAGTTGCAATGGCATCTGGATTCACTGCCCGCAGGCAGTGTCGCCCCGCTGCTGGGCTTCTTCGACCGGCTGCCGGTTGATCCCTATATCGAGGGCCGCTTTCGCGAACGCCGTTACGGCCGGGTTGAAAAAGAGGGCAGCCGCTTTTACCCCCTCGACAACGGCGTCTTCTTTCAGGCGGCCGCCATCAACAAGTTTTTGGGGGACGTGCCCAGAACCTATGCCGAGCTGGATCCCGCCTTCGTCGCCCACCCCACCTTCCAGCTGATGCTGGCCCGCTTTGCCCGCCATACCCGACTGGCGGATGGCCAGGCCATCGGCATTCACCAGATGCGCATCGTCACCGGCGAAGGTGAAAGCGTGCCACCCGCCCCGGAAGGCGTGCATCAGGACGGCTTTGATTTCATCGGGGTGTTCTTTTGTGGCAGTGACGGGGTCAGCGGCGGTGCCTTGCAGCTCTATCATGGATTAAAAGAACAACCATTTTTTCAACAACAATTAAACGCTGGCGAGTATCTGATCCTGGATGATCGCCGTTTCTATCACAATGCCGCCCCCATACTGCCCCAGCGTCCGCACCGGGGACACTGGGACGTAATCGTGCTAACTGCTTGAAAAATGGTGCGTGAGCCCATGTTCACGCCCCATTCATCCCGCTTCTGGCCCACTCAACAACTGCACAACATCTGGCAAACATGTATTGTGAAACAAAATTTCTTTTGTTCTTTTGTTACACATGATCCAGATCAAGTTTTTCTGAGTCAGCCCCGCTCTATAATCGACTCAGAAAGCGATTTAGTAAGGCATGTAAATACCCCGTTGTGGTGATTCTGTTCTTGACAGGGCATCTATAATTGCCGGGCATTGCCAACGTCTTACTAAACAGTTTTCAAATCATCAGGAGATAAACATGGCAGTAACCAATATGGCTGAACTGGATGCACTGGTCGCCCGCGTCAAAGAAGCACAGCGTGAATTCGCCAGCTTCTCGCAAGAGCAGGTAGACAAGATCTTCCGTGCCGCCGCCCTGGCCGCCAGCAATGCCCGTATCCCCCTGGCCCAGATGGCCGTGGAAGAGTCCGGTATGGGTATCATCGAAGACAAGGTTATCAAGAACCACTTCGCCTCCGAATACATCTACAACAAGTACAAAGAAGAGAAGACCTGCGGCATCCTCAGTGAAGATGACGAGATGGGCACCATCACCATCGCCGAGCCGGTAGGTATCATCTGCGGTATCGTACCGACCACCAACCCGACCTCCACTGCGATCTTCAAATCACTGATCTCCCTGAAGACCCGCAACGCCATCATCTTCTCCCCGCATCCCCGTGCCAAGAACTCCACCAATACCGCTGCCAAGCTGGTACTGGATGCAGCCATTGCCGCCGGTGCGCCGAAAGACATCATCGGCTGGATCGATCAACCGACCGTTGAACTCTCCAACGCCCTGATGAAGCACAACGACATCAACCTGATCCTGGCCACCGGTGGCCCGGGCATGGTGAAAGCCGCTTACTCCTCTGGCAAGCCTGCCATCGGTGTAGGTGCCGGTAACGTGCCTGTTGTTATCGACGAAACTGCCGATGTGAAGCGCGCCGTCGCCTCCATCCTGATGTCCAAAACCTTCGACAACGGCGTGGTCTGTGCCTCCGAGCAAGCCGTCATCGTGGTTGACTCCATCTATGACCAGGTGAAAGAGCGTTTCGCGACTCACAACGGTTATGTGCTGACCAAAGAAGAAGCTGACAAGGTCCGCAAGGTCATCCTGATCAACGGTGCCATGAACGCCAACATCGTGGGCCAGCCTGCCACCAAGATCGCCGAAATGTCCGGTGTGACCGTGCCCCCCACCACCAAGATCCTCATCGGTGAAGGTCTGGAAGTGTGTGAAGAGGAAGAGTTCGCTCATGAGAAGCTCTCCCCGACTCTGGGTATGTTCCGTGCCAAGAACTTTGAAGAAGCCGTCGAAATGGCCTGCACCATGGTCAACCTGGGTGGTATCGGCCACACCTCCGGTCTGTACACCGACCAGGATCGCAACGCCGACCGCATCAAGTACTTCGGCGACAAGATGAAGACCGCCCGTATCCTGATCAATACCCCGACCACCCAGGGTGGTATCGGTGACCTGTACAACTTTGCCATCGCACCGTCCTTGACGCTGGGTTGCGGTTCCTGGGGTGGTAACTCCATCTCCGAAAACGTGGGTCCCAAGCACCTGATCAACAAGAAGACAGTCGCAAAACGGGCAGAAAATATGCTGTGGCACAAACTTCCGAAATCCATCTACTTCCGTCGTGGTTCCCTGCCGATCGCCCTGGGCGACCTGGAAGGTAAAAAACGCGCACTGGTCGTGACCGACCGCTTCCTGTTCAACAACGGCTACGCCGACGAAGTGGTTCGTCTGCTCAAGGGCCTGAAGATGGAAGTGGAAGTGTTCTACGAAGTAGAAGCCGACCCGACTCTGTCTGTAGTACGCAAAGGCGCCGAGATGGCCCACTCCTTCAAGCCGGACGTGATCGTCGCGCTGGGCGGTGGTTCACCGATGGATGCGGCCAAGATCATGTGGGTGATGTACGAGCACCCGGAAACCGCGTTCGAAGATCTGGCCATGCGCTTCATGGACATCCGCAAGCGTATCTACAAGTTCCCGAAAATGGGCGTGAAGGCCGAACTGGTCTGTATCACCACCACTTCCGGTACCGGTTCTGAAGTGACCCCGTTCGCGGTCGTGACCGACGACGCCACCGGCATGAAATACCCGCTGGCCGACTACGAGCTGACCCCGAACATGGCCATCGTTGACGCCAACCTGGTCATGGGCATGCCCAAATCCCTGTGTGCCTTCGGCGGTATCGATGCCGTGACTCACGCCATGGAAGCCTACGTTTCCGTACTGGCCAACGAGTACTCCGACGGTCAGGCGCTGCAAGCCCTGAAACTGCTGAAAGAGTACCTGCCGTCCAGCTACCAGAACGGTGCCAACGACCCGGTTGCTCGCGAGAAAGTACACAACGCCGCCACCATCGCCGGTATCGCGTTCGCCAACGCCTTCCTGGGTGTGTGCCACTCCATGGCTCACAAACTGGGTGCCGAGTTCCACATTCCGCACGGTCTGGCCAACGCCCTGCTGATCAGCAACGTGATCCGCTACAACGCCAACGACAACCCGACCAAGCAGACTGCGTTCTCCCAGTACGACCGTCCGCAGGCTCGTCGTCGCTACGCCGAAGTGGCCGACCACCTGGGTCTGACTGCCGCCGGTGACCGTACCGCCGCCAAGATCGAGAAGCTGCTGGTATGGCTGGACGAGCTGAAAGCCACCCTGGGCATCCCGGCCTCCATCCGTGAAGCCGGCGTGTCTGAAGCTGACTTCCTGGCCAAGGTTGACCAGCTGGCCGTGGAAGCCTTCGATGACCAGTGCACCGGCGCCAACCCGCGCTACCCGCTGATCAGCGAGCTGAAAGCCATCCTGCTGGACACCTACTACGGCCGTCCCTTCACCGAAGACGCTCAGGTAGCGGCCAAGGTTGAAGCCAAGGTTGAAGCCAAGGTTGAAGCCAAGAAGAAGTCCAAAGCCTGATAAGCTGAACCGACTCGAGAGCCCGCGCACATGCGCGGGCTTTTTTGTTTGTCTATCTGCTTAATTTTGCTAGCTTGTTCATAGGCATTCATGAAATGCGAGCTAGCGTATGGCGCTGATACAAGCCTCCATCGAGCAGTTGCGGGTAGGCCACTACATCCATCTTCCCACGGGATGGACCAACCACCCTTTTATGTTCAATGCATTCAAGATCAAGGATCAGCAGCAACTCGACATCATTCGCCATCTCGATCTCAGCCTGCTGATGGTGGATCCCGACAAGAGCGACCTGCCTATCGAACCCATCTTGCGCGGTGACATTCCTTCCGCCGGGCCTGACCTCTCGATCATCGAAGAGCTGGTGGAGAGCGGCCCTGCCCCGTTTGACGAGAAAGCCTTTCGCCGCTCCCTGCGCGCCGCCGACAAGGCCTTCGGCCAATCCATGTCCGAGCTGCGCGATGCGCTGGGGGCACTCAACCTCAAGCCGGACGAAGGGCTCGCCAACACGGCGCAGATAGTGCGCAACGCCGCCGCCCGCATCAGCGCCCACGAAGGGCCACTCGGTCTGCACCTCATTCGCAGCCCCCACACCGACATCCTGCTGCAGCACAGCCTGAACGTGGCCTTCATCGCCATGTTGATGGCCCGCGAGCTCGGCATGAACCCCATTGAAATCGAAGAGACCGGGCTGGCCGGTCTGGTGCACGACATCGGCGAGCTGAAGATCCCGACCCAGATCACCCAGAAACGGGGGGAGCTCAACAAGTCGGAACAAAACTTCCTCAACATGCACCCCCAGTACGGGCTGGAGATGCTGACCCAGTTGCAGGCCTTCGAGCCCAAGATCCGCCAGGTGGCCCATCTGCATCACGAGCGCCTCGACGGCAGCGGCTTTCCGCTTGGCATCAAGGGAGGCGAGATCCCGCCGCTGGCGCGGATCATCGGGCTGGTGGATTACTATGACGAGCTGCTGCACCCGCGCAACAGCGCCACGCCGGCGGCGCCGAGCCAGGCCATCAGCCAGCTCTACAAGCTGTCGCAGAAGAAATTCGACCAGGATCTGGTCAAGCTGCTGATCAAGGTGCTGGGGGTCTATCCGCCCGGTTCGCTGGTGATGCTCTCCGACGACTCGGTGGCGCTGGTGCTCTCCACCGAGCCCACCATGCCGCTCAAGCCCAAGGTGCTGCCCTACATCAAGGCGCAGCGGCCGGAAGGGGTGGCGATGATCGACCTGCGGGAAGATGAGCGCACCATCAAATCATTTATCAAGCAGGAAGAGCTGGATGAGGGGCAACGGCTGTTTTTCAACCTGACCCGACGCTTCTGTTACTATTTTGCCTTCTGAGTTATCCCCAGAAGCTGGGGATAACTCATTGGACAAACCTGAATAATCACTCGATTGCCCGCAAAATTGTTCGCCATCCACCATGGATAAAAAACGCCCAGCCAAGGGGCCGGGCGGAGCATGCCACCTCCGTGTGGCGTATCCAGCGGATACATTCATGCTCCATCCAGCAATATCAACCCTTGGGCGATTACACAAATATCAATTTAACATGCTGATTTAATATGGTTTTATTTCACATTTCTGGCACACTGCGGCCGCAATCCCGCCCTGGCGCCCCGCAGAACAAGATCCTGATCACATTTATTCAAGGTTGCCGCTTTTTTCGGCACGGACTCTGAGGAACGTTTTTTATGCAGTTGGTCCTCTCCCTGCTTCAACAGATGAGCGTCAGCCTGGTCATCGCCTACCTCTTTTCCAAGAGTCCGCTGCTGCGTCCGCTGGCCAACTACTCGGTCAGGCTGCCTCACAAGGTGCTCATCTACATTACCTTCTCCTGCTTCTGCATTCTCGGCACCTACGTGGGGCTGGACATCGACGACGCCATCGCCAATACCCGCGCCGTCGGCGCCGTGCTGGGCGGGCTGCTGGGGGGCCCGCTGGTGGGCTTTCTGGTGGGGCTGACCGGCGGCCTGCACCGCTATACCCTGGGTGGCTTCACCGATCTCGCCTGCGCCATCTCCACCACCTGCGAGGGACTGCTGGGCGGGCTGGTGCACTGGCGGCTGATGCGGGCGGGCAAGATGGATGCACTGTTCGAGCCGCGCATCGCCTTCTTCACCACCCTCTACGCCGAGATCATGCAGATGGTGATCATCCTGCTGGTGGCGACGCCATTCGATAAATCCCTGCTGCTGGTGCGCACCATCGCCACCCCCATGATCCTGGCCAACTCCTGCGGCGCCGCGCTCTTCATCAGCATGATCCGCGATCAGCAGCAGATGTACGAGAAGTTCTCCCGGGTCTTCTCCGCCAAGGCGCTCAATATCGCCAACCGCACCGTCGGCATCATGAGCCAGGGCTTCACCCCAGAGGCCAGCCACAAGATTGTCCGCATCATCCAGGAGGAGACCGGGGTGGGCGCCGTCGCCATCACGGATACCGACAAGATCCTCGCCTTCATCGGTATCGGTGAGGATCACCACCAGCCAGGTACCCCCATCACCTCGGCCATCACCATGCAGGCCATCGCCCGCAACAAGGTGCTGTTTGCCGACGGCAACAGCCAGCCCTACCGCTGCAGCATCTCGCCCCAGTGCCAGCTCGGCTCGGTGCTGGTGATCCCGCTGCACGGCGACGAGGGAGTGATCGGTACCATCAAGCTCTATGAGCCCAAGAAGCGGCTGTTTCTCAAGATCAACCACACCCTGGGAGAAGGGATTGCCAACCTGCTCTCCCAGCAGTTGCTGACCGGCCGGCTGGAACAGCAGCAACGGCTGCTGGTGCAATCCGAGCTCAAGCTGGTGCAGGCCCAGATCAATCCCCACTTTCTGTTCAACACCCTCAACACCATCAGCGCCATCACCCGGCGCGAACCGGAGCGGGCGCGCCAGCTGCTGCTGCACCTCTCCCTGTTCTTTCGCAAGAACCTCAAGCGCCAGAGCGGCCTGGCCACCCTGCAGGAGGAGCAGGAGCACTGCCAATCCTATCTGGAGATCGAGCTGGCCCGCTTTGGCGACCGGCTGACGGTGCAAAACGAGATTCCGCCGGCCCTTGCCGACCTCAAGCTGCCGAGCTTCACCCTGCAGCCCCTCATCGAGAACGCCATCAAGCACGGCATCTCCACCCTGCTGGAGCAGGGGCACATTCGCCTCTACACCGAGCAGACGGCAGAGCGGGTCACCATCCACGTGGAGGACAATGCCGGCACCTGGCAGGAGAAACCGACCGGCGACGGGCTCGGCATGACCCTGGTGGACCGGCGCCTCAAGATTGCCTTTGGCAACCGCTATGGCCTGAGCGTCAGTTGCGAGCCCGACTGCTGGACCCGGGTCTCCGTCACCCTGCCAAGGGATCTGCCATGATCCGGCCGCCGTCCCACTTCATCTTCACCCACCACCCCAGCCACGCAGGAGACCCCCATGATCCGCACCCTCATCGTCGATGACGAGCTTTATGCCCGCGAGGAGCTGATGCAGCACCTGGCCGCCGAGCCCGATATCGAACTGCTGGGCGCGGCCGCCAATGCCATCGAGGCGCTGCCGCTTATTCAGCGGCTCAAACCCGACGTGGTGTTTCTCGACATCCAGATGCCCAAGCTCAGCGGCATGGCGCTGGTGGCCATGCTCGATCCCCTGCCCCGCATCGTCTTCGTGACCGCCTTTGACGAGTACGCCATCCAGGCGTTCGAGGAGAACGCCTTCGACTACCTGCTCAAGCCGGTGGAGCCGGCGCGCCTCGCCAAGACGCTGGCACGGCTGAGGCAAGATCTCAGCCCCCAGCCCATGACGGCGCTCGCCCCCGCCATTCGCCATATCCCGGGCTACCTGCACAACCGGGTACGGCTGCTGCCCATCGAACAGGTGGAGTACGCCTTCTCCGATCTCGGCGGAGTGCACGTGGCGAGCCAGGGCGAGCTGTTTCACACCCAGCTCACCCTCAAATCGCTGGAGGAGAAGACCCCGCTGCTGCGCTGCCACCGCCAGTACCTAGTGGCCCCGGCCGCCATCTTCGAGATCCGGCTGCTGGAGAACCAGCTGGCGGAGATAGTGACGCCGAGCGGCGCCCAGGTGCCGGTCAGCCGCCGTTACCTGAAGGAGTTCAAGGAGATGCTGGGGCTGGAGTAAGCCCCACGATGTGAGCCGGATCACGAGCGCCGACCGCTCGGTCCGCCATATGACCGCTCATGCCGTTTTACCTGCCGTCAACAGAGCAAGCCCCTACACTGGCCGCGCACACCCAACAATAACAAAGCAGGAGCGTAGCAATGATCTGGTTCTTCCTCTGTGTCGGCTTACTTGTGGCCGGCTATTTCGTATACGGCAAATTCATCGAACGGATATTCGGCCCCAAGCCGGAGCTGAAAACCCCCGCCATCACCATGGCGGACGGGGTGGACTATGTCCCCATGTCGGACAAAAAGGTCTATCTGGTTCAGCTGCTCAACATCGCCGGCGTCGGCCCCATTTTCGGGCCCATCCTGGGCGCCCTCTACGGTCCGGTCGCCATGCTCTGGATCGTGTTTGGCTGCATCTTCGCCGGTGCTGTGCACGACTACTTCTCCGGCATGCTGTCGGTGCGCGCCAAGGGCGCCTCGGTGCCGACCGTGGTCGGTGAGCACCTCGGCACCACCGCCAAGCACTTCATGAACCTGTTCGCCGTGGTGCTGTTGATGCTGGTGGGCGTGGTGTTCGTGCTGAGCCCGGCAGGCCTTCTGGCCAACCTCACCTCCACCGATCTGGTCTACTGGATTGCGGCCATCTTCGCCTACTACATCCTGGCGACCATAGTCCCCATCGACAAGATCATCGGCCGTTTCTACCCCATCTTCGGCGCCCTGCTGGTGTTCATGTCGGTCGGCCTCATCATCGGCCTCATCGTCTCCGGCAAAGGCTTCTACAACACCGGGATGGATTTCTCCAACCTGCACCCGACCGAGCTGCCGCTCTGGCCGCTGTTGTTCATCACCATCGCCTGCGGCGCCGTGTCGGGCTTCCACGCCACCCAGTCGCCGCTGATGGCGCGCTGCATGCAAAACGAGAGCTCCGGCCGCTTCATCTTCTACGGCGCCATGATTGGTGAAGGGATCATCGCCCTCATCTGGTGCACCCTGGGTCTCTCCTTCTACGACAGCACCGAGGCGCTCAACGCCACCCTGGCCAGCGGCGGCCCCTCTGCCGTGGTACACGAGGTCTCCACCAGCCTGCTCGGCACCGTCGGCGGCATCCTGGCCATCCTCGGCGTGGTGATCCTGCCCATCACCTCCGGCGATACCGCGTTTCGCAGTGCCCGCCTCATCGTCGCGGACTTCCTGAAACTGACCCAGAAGCCCATGGCCAAGCGACTGCTGATCGCCATCCCCATGTTCATCCTCGGCTTCATCATCTCCAAGGCCGAATTCGGGGTGATCTGGCGCTACTTCGGCTGGGCCAACCAGACCACCGCGGTGATGATGCTGTGGGCGGCGGCGGCCTACCTCGCCAAAGAGGGCAAGCTGCACTGGGTCTGCACCATTCCCGCCATGTTCATGACCGCCGTGGTGTTCACCTACCTGGCCAACGCCCCCATCGGGTTCGGGCTGGAGATGGGCATCTCCACCACAATTGGACTGGCCAGCACCCTGATCGTCACGGTGGCCTTCCTGGTGAAATTCAGGCCTGCGCTGATCAACAAGCCCAGCGAAAGTTGATCCACGCCAACCATGTCAAAAAAGGAGCCGTCAGGGCTCCTTTTTTTGCAGAACATTTCCCTTCAGCAATGCCATACTCCCAGCGTAAGTCCTTGTCATGGATACGACTTTACGGACTTGCCCCCAACAATATCAGCGTCTGTTTTGACGACTTGGAAACTACTTAAGCTTCAGTACAACAAAACAACTTAAGATTTCGGGCCCGACAGGAGGGAAATCAGGTGGCTGACTGCCTTGCAGAGCCCTGATCCCAATGACAATGCGGTGCGTCAAGCCAGCGGAGGCGTAAATGGCACTCGATTATTTTGCTCTTGGTCTGCTTTTTTTTGTGGGTTTGGTCATTTTTTATGGGGTCATCGTCATTCACGACATTCCCTATGAAATAGCCAAACATCGTCAACACCCCCATCAGGACGCCATTCACGTGGCCGGCTGGGTCAGTCTGTTCACTCTGCATGTGCTGTGGCCCTTCCTCTGGATCTGGGCCACCCTCTATCGTCCCGAGCGGGGCTGGGGCTTCAACCAGCGGCTGCAGCAGGATGAAGATGATATCCAGCAGCTCAAACAGGAGCTGGCCGACCTCAAGGCCCGCCTCAATACCATCGAACAGACCGAGCAACAGGGATAAATCATGGACCTGCTACTGATCCTGACCTACACGGCCGTCTGCGTGGCCATCTTCAAAATCTTCCGTATCCCGCTCAACAAGTGGACCGTGCCCACCGCCGCGCTGGGTGGCGTGCTGCTCATCGGCACCCTGATCATGCTGATGAACTACAACCACCCCTACTCCGAGATGGCGCGCAACTACTATGTCTCCACCCCGATCGTGCCGCTGGTCAAGGGCCGGGTCATCGAGGTGCCGGTACAGGCCAACCAGCCGGTGAAGAAGGGCGATGTGCTGTTTCGCCTAGATGCCGCCCCCTTCCAGCTGAGGGCGGACAGCCTGACAGCGCGGGTTGAATCCAACCGCAACCACCTCAAGTCCATCGAGGCCAGGCTGCGCTCCGCCAAGCTCGACCGGGATCGCGCCAGCGACCTGATGCGTCGTGGCGTCGGCAAGCAGCGCGACCTCGACGTCACCCAGGCCAACGTGGACGACATCGTGGCCCAGATCGAGCAGCAACAGGCGACGCTGGAAGATCTGCAGGCCCAGCTCGACGAGGCCAGGTACCAGGTCGAGCAGACCGTGGTCTATGCCCCGAGCGACGGCCACGTGGTGCAGCTGGCCCTGCGCCCCGGCATGATCGCCACCCCCTTCATGTACCGCCCGGTGATGACCTTCATTCACAAGGATGAGACCGCCTATGTGGGCTGGTTCTGGCAGAACAGCATGCAGCGTCTGGCGGTGGGTGATGAGGCCGAAGTGGTGATCGACGGCATCCCCGGCAAGATCTTCCAGGGCCAGGTGACCGCCGTGATCCCGGCCATCGCCGCCGGCAACGTGCAGGCCAACGCCGGCCTGCTCGATCAGGCCAGTGCCGTTCAGCCGGGCCGCCTGCCGGTGCTCATCTCCATCACCGACCCCGAATGGCCCAAGTATCAGGTGATCGCCGGGGCCAGCGGCCAGGCTGCCATCTACACCAAGCACTTCCACCATGTCTCGGTGATGCGCAAGGTGCTGCTGCGCATGGCCAGCTGGATGAACTACGTCTTCCCCTTCCACTAAGCGAAGACGTCGTCGCCAGCGGGCCGGCACCATGCCGGCCCGCTGTTTTTTGGCGCCAAGACCCCTATAATGGCGCCATCCTGCACCACTCCACATAGATCCCCCCAAACCTGCATGTTCGTCCTCAGACCCTATCAGACCGACGCCGTCAACGCCGTGATCAGCCACTTTCGCCAGCACCCGGATCCCGCCGTGGTGGTGCTGCCCACCGGGGCCGGCAAGAGTCTGGTGATCGCCGAACTGGCCCGCAAGGCGCGCGGCCGGGTGCTGGTGCTGGCCCACGTCAAGGAGCTGGTGGAGCAGAACCACGCCAAGTACGAGGCGTGGGGGCTCAAGGCCGATATCTTCGCCGCCGGCCTCGCCCGAAAGGAGGCGAGCGCCCAGGTGGTGTTTGGCTCGGTACAGTCGGTAGCACGCAATCTGGCTGCCTTCGACGGGGCGTTTTCGCTGCTCATCATTGACGAGTGCCACCGAGTCTCGCTCGATGACGACAGCCAATACCATCAGGTGATCGACCATCTCAAGACCGCCAATCCGGCCCTCAAGATCCTCGGCCTCACCGCCACCCCCTATCGGCTCGGGCTGGGCTGGATCTACCGGCGCCACTACCACGGCATGGTCAAAAGCCACGGCGAGCGGCTGTTTGGCGACTGCGTGTTCGAGCTGCCGCTGCGCTTCATGGTCAAAAATGGTTATCTGACGCCACCGCGCATGGTGGATGCCCCCATCGTCCACTACGACTTCAGCAAGCTGGTGGCGCGGGAGAACGGCCTGTTCAGCGAGGCGGATCTCAACGGCGAGCTCAAGCGTCAGCAGCGGGTCACCCCCCATATCCTGAGCCAGGTGCTGGAGTATGCCGCCGACCGGCAGGGGGTGATGATCTTCGCCGCCACTGTCGAGCATGCCCGCGAAATTCACGGCCTGCTGAGCGCCAGAAGCCAGCAGGCCGCCCTCATCACCGGCGAGACGCCGGGGCCGGAGCGCGACGCCCTCATCAACGCCTTCAAGGCGCGCGAGCTCAAGTTTCTGGTCAACATGGCGGTGCTCACCACCGGCTTCGACGCCCCCCACGTCGATCTTATCGTGATGCTCAGACCCACAGAATCGGTGTCGCTCTACCAGCAGATCGTGGGTCGCGGCCTGCGCCTCTCACCCGGCAAGACGGACTGTCTGGTGCTCGACTATGCGGGCAACAACTTCAACCTGTTCGCCCCCGAGGTGGGGGAGCCTCGCCCCCACGCCGGTACCGAGCCGGTGCAGGTGCCCTGCCCCGCCTGCGGCTTTGCCAACACCTTCTGGGGCAAGACCGACGAGGATGGCAAGGTGATCGAGCACTACGGCCGCCGCTGTCAGGGGCTGTTTGAAGATGACGAGGGCAACCGCGAGGAGTGCGACTACCGTTTTCGCGCCAAGATCTGCCCCGCTTGCGGTGCCGAAAACGACATCGCCGCCCGCCGCTGCCAGAGCTGCGATCAGCTGCTGGTGGACCCTGACGACAAGCTCAAAGAGGCGCTCAATCTCAAGGATTGCATGGTGATCCGCTGCGCCGGGCTGACGCTGAGTGCCGGCCGTGGCAAACAGGGGGAGCGACTGGAAGTGGTTTATCACGATGAGGACGGTCTCACCCTCAATGAGTACTTCGGATTTCACTCCCAGGGCGCACGGCGCTTGTTTCAACAGGTCTTTGTGCGTCATCATTGGCCCGCCCCGGGTCTGGAACCCGAGTTTGCCACCCTGGCGAGCGTGCTGGCGGCCCAAAACCAGTTTCGCCACCCCGATTTCGTCATCGCCCGCAAAGCGGGGCGGTTCTGGCAGATAAAAGAGAAGATTTTTGATTATGAGGGTCGCTATCGCACCGCCAACTCGATGGCATGATGGCCGCTGGCGACCGGCATAAATCGTATGAATGGCTTTGCCACGGTCGATCCCGTATCGGCGGGTGAAACAAGGTTGAATTATCAGGGCCGGCACAACTGCCGGGCCCCTTCGTCACGTTAGAGGATGTTATGCAGCGGCTGTTGATTGGTTTTTGTGCTCTTTTCTCTCTGGCGGCCCAGGCCGCCCCGCTGACGCCCCCTCAGGGTGGCCAGTACGCCATCATAGTGCAGGGCAACAACGGGGTTGAATTTGCCCGCCATGCGGATCAGATGATCGCCCCCGCCTCCACCATGAAGGTACTCACCGCGCTGGCGGCCCGTCTCGAGCTCGGTGCCGACTTCCGCTTTGCCACCGACATTCAGGCTCAGCCCGGCGCCAAACAGGGTGATGCCATCAATGGTGACATCTGGATCAACTTCGTCGGCGACCCCACCCTCTCCCGCATGGATCTGCTGGCCCTGTTCAAGCAGCTCGGCGTGAACCGCATCAAGGGCAACGTCTACGTCAACACCGGCGCCTACAACGGCTACGAGCGCGGCAACGGCTGGTCGTGGGGGGATCAGACCCTCTGTTTCGCCGCCCCGGTCTCGTCGGTGATCATCGACAAGAACTGCGCCTACGGCACCATCACCGCCACCCAGATCGGCAAGCCGGCCACCGGCAACGTGGCCACCGGCGTGCCCATCGGCATCGGTGCCGACAACGTGGAGGTGATGAGCTATGGCGACATGGCGCGCCAGTTCTGCGCACTGGAAGTGGACATGGCCAAGGGCAACTTCTACGAGCTCAAAGGCTGCATCACCCCGAACAAGGAGCCACAGGGACTGCGCTTCGCCATCCACGACGTGGAGGCCTGGGGCTGGGACAACATCCGCTGGGCCATGGACCGTGCCGGCATCAAGCATGACGGCCTGCTGCGGGTGACCCACAAATCGCCGGACAATGCCGAGACGCTGGGCACCCACTACTCGGTCTCATTGCCGGTGATGCTGGCCAAGATGCTGAAAAAATCGGACAACCTCTATGCCGATACTTTCCTGAAGACCGTCGGTCGCCACTACTACAACAAGCCGGGCAGCTATCGCAGCGGCACCATGGCGGTGCGCGCCATTCTGACCAAGAACGGCATCGATCTGGGCAACGCCACCCTGGCCGACGGCTCGGGCCTCTCTGCCCACAACCTCATCAGCGCCCGCCAGATGCTGTCGGTGCTGAACTTCATCCAGAAAAATGATGCCGAGCTTGGCCTCATCAAGCTGCTGCCAAGCTCCCAGGTGGATGGCACCCTGGCGTGGCGGCGCAGCGTCACCGCCCCCATGATGAAGAACAAGGTGCATGCCAAGACCGGCACCATCACCGGCACCTCCAACCTGGTGGGCTTCATCGACACCGCCGGCGGCCAGCGCAAGGCCTTCGTGATGTTCCAGCGCGGCCTGTCGCAGGATCCGGCGACCCACGAGCGCTACCGCGCCAGCAAGGCCGCCTGGCCCTGGACCGTGTTCGAGAAGGGAGTGCTGGAGAGCATCTATCAGCAGCAGCCGATCCAGATCGCCGATCAGGGTTGAGCTACCGCAAAGTGATTGATGATGACGGCCGGCGAAACGCGCCTTATCGAAGATGGCGAACGGCCGTATCGACAATTTCCACTTTGACTAGTCACGAGGCGGGGCTATCCTGTCCCCAGCCTCATATGAATGGAGAGAGAACATGTTTGCAGTGATTTTTGGTCGTCCCGGTTGCCCCTATTGTGTCCGTGCCAAGCAGATCGCCGAGCAGCTGGTTGAACAGCGTGACGATTTCAAATTCCGCTACGTGGACATCCACGCCGAAGGCATCACCAAGGAAGATCTGGCCAAGAGCGCCGGCAAGCCGGTCAATACCGTGCCGCAAATCTTCCTGGACGAGCAGCACATCGGTGGCTGCACCGATTTCGAAGCCTATGCCAAAGAGAACCTGGGTCTCTACCAGTAAGCTCACCTTGTGAAAAAAGGCGCCATCAGGCGCCTTTTTTCATGGTCAATGGTCAGCCTCAGCCGGCAACCGGGGTGAAACGGCTCACCACGTCTCCCTGATGTTCAAGCCACTCCATGAACATGGCCACCGGGCGGGCATAGACGGCGCCATCCTGCTCGCTCTGGTAGATCACCAGCTGCTCCCCGGTTTCGGTGTGCAGGGCCAGGGTCAACACCTGATAATACCCACCCTTGAAATGGCGGTAGCGACCAACTGCGGGGGCTTGCATGGGAACTCCTTCGATATCGACGCCGGGCGGCGCCAGCATGGCGCGCAGACCACATGCTCTGCTTTTTGGGCCGGCGCCGACAAAAATAATGACATTTTTCACGCAAGCCAATCGTGCCAGCGAGAGTGAATATTTCAACACAGTCGGGTAGCTTTGTTAATCAGCCCCTCATCTTTCACTGGTGAAACTCGGTTACCACAAACGATCGTGCTGAATTTAACGTTTTGGCAACCCTGTTTTAGGGCTAAAAATCAGGGAATTCTACTAAAAAGAGGATTGTTCTAGCATTCAATTCTGTGAAGAATAGGGGAAAAGAAATTTGATACTAAAACACGCCTTTTTCGCCAACGCGCCCCCAGGGGAAGGAATCACAGTCACCATGTTCACTATCGACAAGTCGCACAAGCTCGACGATGTCTGCTATGACATCCGCGGCCCGGTGCATAAAGAAGCTCGCCGTCTCGAAGACGAAGGCCACCGCATCATCAAGCTCAACATCGGCAACCCGGCCCCGTTCGGTTTCGATGCGCCGGAAGAGATCATCAAGGATGTGATCCTCAACATGCCGCTCAGCCAGGGCTACTGCGACTCCAAGGGGCTGTTCTCGGCCCGCAAGGCGGTGATGCAGTACTACCAGCAAAAAGGGATGCGCAAGGTCGACATCGACGACATCTACATCGGCAACGGTGCCAGCGAGCTCATCGTGATGGCGATGCAGGCGCTGCTCAACAACGGCGACGAGATGCTGGTGCCCTCCCCCGACTATCCGCTCTGGACGGCGGCAGTGACCCTCTCCGGCGGCCATGCGGTGCACTATCGCTGCGACGAAGGGGCCGACTGGTATCCGGATCTCGACGACATCCGCGCCCGCATCACCCCGCGCACCCGCGGCCTGGTGCTGATCAACCCCAACAACCCGACTGGCGCCGTCTACGGCAGCGAGTTCCTGCTGGAAGTGATCGAGATCGCCCGCCAGCACAACCTCATCATCTTCGCCGACGAGATCTACGACAAGATCCTCTACGACGACATCTCCCACACCAGCGTCTGCACCCTGTGCGACGATGTGATGGTGGTGACCTTCAACGGCCTCTCCAAGGCCTACCGCGCCTGTGGCTTCCGTCAGGGCTGGATGGTCATCACCGGTCCCAAGGGCCGTGCCAAGGGCTACATCGAGGGGCTGGAGATGCTGGCCTCCATGCGGCTCTGTGCCAACGTGCCGATGCAGCACGCCATCCAGACCGCCCTGGGTGGCTACCAGAGCATCAACGAGCTGATCCTGCCGGGCGGCCGCCTGCGCCGCCAGCGCGACAAGGCGTGGGAGCTGCTCAACGACATTCCGGGGGTCTCCTGCGTCAAGCCCAAGGGGGCGCTCTACATGTTCCCGCGCCTCGACCCCAAGGTGTACGACATCCGCGACGACCAGAAGATGGTGTTCGATCTGCTGCAGCAGGAAAAATTGCTGCTGGTGCAGGGCACCGGCTTCAACTGGCCGGCACCGGATCACTTCCGGCTGGTGTTTCTGCCCCGGGAAGAGGAGCTGGAAGAAGCCATCGGCCGTCTCGCCCGCTTCCTCAAGGGCTACAAGCAGTAAGCAAGGCTCATGAAAAAGGCTCCCGCGGGAGCCTTTTTGTTGTCTGTCATTTTCTAGCCGCGCCATCAACCGTGCAGCAGGGCACCGGCCACCAGCACCGCCATGGTGATGAGAGCTACCCCGATGATGAAGGGCAGCACCCAACGCACGAAGCGATCGTAGGGGATCTTGGCCAGCGCCAGCCCCGCCACCAGATGGGCGGCGGTGGGGGCGAACAGGTTGATCCAGCCGGAGGCGGACTGATAGGCGGTGATCACCAGATCCCGCGAGATCCCGGAGAAGTCTGCCAGCGGCCCCATCAGCGGCATGGAGACGGTCGCCAGCCCCGAGGTGGACGGAATGAAGAAGCTCAGGATGATGTGCACCAGATAGGCCATCAGGATGAACACCGATGACGACAGCCCGCTCACCAGTCCCTCGGCCCAGTGCAGTATGGTGTCGATGATGACCCCATGCTCCATCACCACATAGATGCCGCGTGCCACCGCCACCACCAGCGCCACCCCGATGAGGTCCCGCGCCCCGTTGAGGAAAGTCGCTACGTAGTTGGACTCCGGCATCCGGTTGATCAGCGCGATCAGGATGGAGGCGCTGAAGAACAGGGTGGAGAGCTCGTCGAACCACCAGCCCAGGGTGGGCAGCAGGTCGATGCCCAGATCCGACCAGGGCACCACCGCATAGATCATCAGCAGGAAAGTGCCGAAGAAGACCAGCATGGTGAGCTTCTGCTTGCCGCTGAAGGCGAGATTGCCGCTCTTCATCTGGGAGAACTCGTCGTCATAAGCGATGTCGGCCAGCACGGAGCGGGACTTGTCCTGCTGCACCTGCTTGGCATAGCGCATCACGAACCAGGAGGCGAAGATCACCAGCAGCAGCCACTGCACAACCCTAAGGCCAATCCCCTCACCGATGGGAATGCCGGCAAAACCGGAGGCGATGCCGGTGGCAAACGGGTTGACGGTGGAGGCAAGCACCCCGACCCCGGAGCCGAGCAGGATGATCCCTGCCGCCACCATGCGATCGAAGCCCGCCGCCATCATCACCGGCACGATCAGTGCCCAGAAGGCCACCGTCTCCTCCGCCATGCCGAAGGTGGAGCCGCCCAAGGCAAACAGGGCGATCAGCACCGGGATCAGCAGCCGCTCGCGCCCGGCAAAACCGCGCACTATGGCCCCCACCCCGGCATCCAGTGCCCCGCTCTGCATGGTCACCGCCAGGAAACCACCGATGATGAGCACGAACAGCGCCACGTCGGCCGCCTTGTGAAAGCCCTGGATGGGGGCCTTGAGCACATCGAATACCCCCTGCGGTTGGGAGGGGAGCTCGGTGTAGCTGCCGGGCACCGGCAACAGCCGCTCGTCGCCGCTGTAGTCGGCCACGGCCGCCGCCGCAATCGGCTGCTGGGTCTTGGCCGTCACGTAGTTGTATTTGCCCGCCGGCAGCACCCAGGTCAGGGCCGCCATCAGGGCGATGATGATGAAAAGCAGGGTATAGACAGTAGGGAGTTGGCGCTTTTTGGGCGCTTCATGTGGAGTGGTCATAGCTTCCGTACCTCGGCAATGCCGTCATGTGATCCGATCACCGCCAGACTAGCGGGTTTGATATGGGAAAAAGGTGATCGCGGATAATAAAATTCCGCGACTTAGCGGGATTTTTGCCAAAAAAACGGGGCCCCGCGGGGCCCTGTTTTCACTTGGGTCAGACTCAGAGCTCGACCACATCGAATTTCACGTCCGGATTCACATCCGCATCGTAATCGACCTCCTCCAGCCCGAAACCGAACAGACGCAGGAACTCCTGCTTGTAGCCGGTGTAGTCGGTCAGCTCACAGAGGTTCTCGCTGGTGATGGACGGCCACAGGTCGCGGCAGGTCTGCTGCACGTCTTCGCGCAGCTCCCAGTCATCCATGCGGATGCGAGCCTGATCGTCCAGCGCCATGTCAGCAGCGTAGAGACGAGTGCGCATCATGCGGTCCACCTGCTCCATGCAGCCTTCGTGAATGCCCTTCTCCTTCATGATCTTGAAGGCCATGGAGATGTAGAGCGGCATCACCGGAATGGCGGAGGAGGCCTGGGTCACCACGGATTTGAGCACGGCCACGTGGGCGGTGCCGCCCTTGCCAGCCAGATCGCCACGGATGGCGGCGGCGGCGCGGTCCAGATCTTCCTTGGCGCGGCCCAGGGTGCCATGCCAGTAGATTGGCCAGGTCAGATCGGTACCGATGTAGGAGTAAGCCACCGACTTGGCGCCGTCGGCCAGCACACCTGCATCACGCAGGGCAGCCATCCACAGCTCCCAGTCCTGACCGCCCATGACGGTGATGGTGTTCTGGATCTCTTCCTCGTTCGCCGGCTCGACGGTGGCGGTGATGATCTGATCCTTGTTGGTATCGATGGCGGTGGTGGTGTAGACCTCGCCGATGGGTTTCAAGGCAGAGCGCACCACTTCGCCGGTATCCGGCAGTTTGCGCACCGGCGAGGCCAGGGAGTAGACCACCAGATCGATTTGACCCAGATCCTGCTTGATGAGCTCGATCACCTTGGCGCGGCACTCGTTGGAGAAGGCATCGCCGTTGATGCTCTTGGCGTAGAGGCCCGCCTCTTTGGCGGCCTTGTCGAAGGCAGCGGAGTTGTACCAGCCGGCGGTGGCAGTCTTGGTCTCGCTGCCGGCTTTTTCGAAGAAGACACCGAGGGTGGCAGCGCCGGAGCCGAAGGCGGCGGCAATGCGGGAAGCCAGGCCATAACCGGTGGAAGCGCCGATCACCAGCACCTTCTTGGGACCATTTTCGATGGTGCCCTTGGCCTTTGTATAAGCGATCTGGCGACGAACATTGGCTTCACAACCGACCGGGTGAGTGGTGGTGCAGATAAAGCCGCGAACCTTGGGTTTGATGATCATATGGGGTCTCGGATCCGTTTAATGGATGAAATCGGGGCATAAGATACCTCATCTTGCCGCGATAAGGTGCTCTGATGTGTTGAATCGCGGGGAAAATGAGCAAAGCGTGGGACAAATGCCGCCCAAGGGGCCTGCCGTCAGCCTGCGGAGCAGGACCGGCCTCCCCGCCCCTCTGCACGGCTTGCCAACATGACAAGATCGATAATGATAAAACAAACAATTAACCCTGATGGCTGAGGCGACGACCAAACAACCTGTACTAGTATTCAGCCGGTCGGGTATTGTCATGAAAGGCTCGTCAGGGTCTTAACAAGGAGCTCCGCCATGTTTTGGAATCGCACGGGTAAAAGTGAACAGAGTGAACAAGCGGCACAGATCGCAGAACTTGGCGCCTTTAAGCAGGCCATCCAGTCACGGGTTCCCTATATCGAGTTCACCCCGGAGGGGGTGGTCACCTTCGTCAACGATCGTTTTCTCGCCATCGTGGGTTACGCCCGGGAGGAGGTGATCGGCAAGCACCACAGCGCCCTCTGCTTTCCCGAGGACGTGAAAACCCGCGAATATGAGCAGCTGTGGCAGGATCTGCGCAGAGGGGAGTCGCGCAACGGCCGTTTCATCCGGCAGGCCAAATCGGGCAAGGCGGTCTGGCTCGAAGCCAGCTACTTCCCGATCCTCCTCGATGGCAAGGTGATCAAGGTGGCCAAGGTGGCCTCCAACGTCACCGAGCAGCAATCCACCCTGGAGCGCACCCAGGCCCTGCTGGCGGCACTGGACAAATCCCTGGCCGTCATCGACTTCCAGCCCGATGGCACCGTCATCACCGCCAACCAGAATTTCCTGCACTGCTTCGGCTACCGGCTGGACGAGGTGGTTGGCCAGTCCCACCGCATGTTCTGCGACGAGGCCTTCTATCAGCAGAATCCCAACTTCTGGCGGGATCTGGGAACGGGCTCCATCCAGTCGGGGCTCTTCATGCGCCGTGGTCGCCACGGCGAGAAGATCTGGCTGGAGGCCACCTACAACCCCATCTTCAACCACGAGGGCAAGGTGATCAAAATCATCAAGCTGGCGAGCAACATCAGCGAACGGGTCGAGAAGTCCATCTCGGTGCGCGAAGCGGCCCAGAAGGCCTGCGCCATCGCCGGAGAGACGGTACTGAGCGCCGCCAGGGGCCGGGAAGTGATCGACAAGGTGCTGGAAACCTCGGCCCACATCAACAGCTCGGTCAGTGAAGTCAGCCGGCAGATAGAGAACCTCAACCAGCAATCCAGAAGCATAGAGTCCATCATCTCGACCATCAGCAGCATCGCGGATCAGACCAATCTGCTGGCGCTCAACGCCGCCATCGAGGCGGCCCGCGCCGGCGAGCAGGGCCGCGGGTTTGCGGTGGTGGCCGATGAAGTGCGCCAGCTCGCAGCCAGAACCTCCACCTCCACCGGTGAGATAGTCTCCGTCATCCGGCTCAACTCTGACATCACCTCCAGGATCACCCAGACCGTCTCGGTGGTATCGGACAAGGCGATGGCGGGCCAGGCCCAGGCCGACATCATCGCCGGCGTCATTCAGGAGATCATCGAGGACGCCAACTCGGTGTCGGACACAGTCAAAGGCCTCTCCATCTAAGGGCCTCGCCATCACAACACACGGGGCAGGCCCCGTGTGTTTTATCTTCCGGTCAAAGCGTCAATCCCGCCCCGACAGATAGTGCCTGGCCTCATCATCCGCCTGCTGCAGGGCGCACTCCCACAGCTCGGCGATGCAGAGCCCCTCCTCGCCCACCGCTTCCTCTTCCAGCGCCTCCAGTGCCCGCGCATCGGCCAGGGTGAAGGGATGGTGGCCAAGCAGCAGTCGCGCCTGCGCCAATAACCTCATGTCACTCATGATCCCGCTCCTCGCTGCTACCAGCCCTGACTTTAGTCAATTTGCGGCCGTCACGAGCCTGTGGTGGCCGCTGGCATCCGCACGCGCCTGGCCGGCAGCTGTCCCACCGCGATCCCCAGCAGCACGGCGCCACAGGCCACCCATTGCAAGGCGTTGAGGGTCTCCCCCAACAGCAGATAGGCCAGCAGCAGGGTGAACACCGGGATGAGATTGACGTAGGCCGCCGCCAGCGTCACCTTCACCTGGGTCACCGACCAGTTGTAGAGCAGGTAGGCCCCCAGGGTCACGCAGGCGCCGAGAAAGACGATGACCGCCATGTCCTGCCAGACCCAGGCCGTCGGCCAGGGTTCGCCAAAGGCAAAGGGGGCGAAGAAGAGGGTGCCGACGAACGCCTGCAACGCAGTCAGGGTCAACACGCTGTAGCGGCTGCAGAGCTTCTTGAACACCACCGAGTAGGTGGCGGCGCAGAACATGGCCGCCATCTCCAGGCTGTTGCCAAGCAGGGCATTGGGGGCAAATTCATCCGTCCCGCTGCCAAAACCGAGCAGCGCGATGCCGAAGATGGCGATGGCAAAGCCGAGCAACTGGCGCCGGCTCACCCGCTCGCGGATCAGCACGAAGGCCACCAGCGCCACGATGAGCGGCAACAGGGCACAGACCATGCCGGCCTGGCCGGCACTGGTGTAGCGCAGGGCGTTGACCTCCAGCAGGAAATAGAGACAGGGCTCCAATGCCCCCATCAACGCCAGCCAGCGCCAGTCCCCTTTCTGATAGCGGAAATTGCCGAGATAGCGGTAGCAGCACAGCCAGCAGAGCGCCGCCACGCTCATGCGCATGAACAGCACCTGACCGAAACCCCAGACCCCCAGCACGTGCTTGAGCGCGATGAAGGAGCTGGACCAGAGCAGCATCGCCAGGGTCAGGGTAAAAATAGGTAAAGGGCGCACGTTTCCTCCATGAAATTGGCCATTTGAATAATAACCATGCGGCCTTGCGGTTGTTAAAAGGCACCTAAAATCAGATAATACCGCCGCCTTCACACCGGATAACCAACCTGCAATGACTGAGTACCTGCTTTTATTGGTCGGCACTGTGCTGATTAACAACTTCGTGCTGGTGAAATTCCTCGGCCTGTGCCCCTTCATGGGCGTCTCCGGCAAGCTGGAAACCGCCATCGGCATGGGGCTGGCGACCACCTTCGTGATGACCCTGGCCAGCGCCTGTTCCTATCTGATGGAACACTATATCCTGATCCCGCTGAACATCGCCTACCTGCGCACGCTCGCCTTCATTCTTGTGATCGCCGTCGTGGTTCAATTCACCGAGATGGTTATCCGCAAAAGCAGCCCCACCCTCTATCGTCTGCTGGGCATCTTCCTGCCGCTCATCACCACCAACTGCGCCGTGCTGGGGGTCGCCCTGCTCAGCATCAACGAACACCACAACTTCATCCAGAGCATCATTTACGGCTTCGGCGCCGCCACCGGTTTCTCGCTGGTGCTGATCCTGTTTGCCGCCATGCGCGAGCGTCTGGTGGCCGCCGACGTCCCGACCCCGTTTCGCGGCGTCTCCATCGCCATGATCACCGCCGGCCTGATGTCGCTGGCCTTTATGGGCTTTACCGGCCTCATCAAGATATAGCGCTATGACTCACATACTCTTTGCCGTTCTGGTGTTGGCTCTGCTGGCTCTGGCCTTCGGCATCATCCTGGGCTTTGCCGCCGTCAAATTTCATGTGGAAGCCGATCCCATCGTCGATCAGCTCGACGCCCTGCTGCCGCAAACCCAGTGCGGCCAGTGCGGCTACCCGGGCTGCAAGCCCTACGCCGAGGCGCTGGCCAATGGCGACCAGATCAACAAGTGCGTGCCAGGTGGCGATGCCACCATGCGCAAGATTGCCGACCTGATGGGGGTCGAGCCCCAGCCGCTGGGCGGCGCCGAGGCCGCCGCCCCCATCAAGAAAGTCGCTTTCATTCATGAAGATCAATGCATCGGCTGCACCAAGTGCATCCAGGCCTGTCCGGTCGATGCCATCGTCGGCGCCACCAAGGCGATGCACACCGTCATTGCCGACGAGTGCACCGGCTGCGATCTCTGTGTCGATCCCTGCCCGACCGACTGTATCGAAATGATCCCGGTGCCGACCACGGTCGACAACTGGAAGTGGGATCTGGCCAACGTCGCCATTCCGGTCAAGATAGTGGAATAAGTAACCATGCAGTCCTTACTCGAACGCATCAAAGCCGGCACTCTGTGGGATTTTCACGGCGGCATTCACCCTCCCGAGAACAAAGACCAATCCAGTCTCACCCCGGTGGTGGACGCGGGTCTGCCGCCCCAGCTCATCATCCCGGTGCGCCAGCACGCGGGCCCGGCCGGCGACCTGCTGGTGCGGGTCGGCGACCAGGTCAAGAAAGGCCAGCCGCTCACTCGCCATGACAAGGGGCGTTTCGTGCCGGTGCACGCCTCCACCTCCGGCACCATCACCGCCATCGGTCACCACACGGTGGCCCACCCCTCGGGTCTCGACGATCTCTGCATCACCCTCACCCCGGATGGCGAAGATGCCTGGGGCGAGCGTCAGGGCCGCAGCGACTACTGGAATCTGGAGCGGGGCGAGCTGCTCGAGCGCATCCAGCAGGCCGGTATCGCGGGCCTCGGCGGCGCCGTGTTCCCGACCCACAGCAAGCTCGATGGCCGCGGTCAGCTGACCGAGATCCTGATCGTCAACGGGCTGGAGTGCGAGCCCTACATCACCACCGATGACCGGCTGATGCAGGAGTATGCCGACGAGATCATGGAGGGCATCCGGGTGCTCAAGCACCTGCTCAAGCCCAAGCTGACCCTGATCGGGGTGGAAGACAACAAGCCGGCCGCCATCGGTGAGCTGACCCGTCATGCCACAGACGAAGACGTACTGGTCAAGACGGTGCCCACCAAGTACCCCTCGGGCGGCGCCAAGCAGACCATCGAGCTGCTCACCGGCCGCCAGGTTCCCAAGGGGGGCCGCGCCGTGGACATGGGCATCATGGTGCTCAACGTGGCCACCGTGTTTGCCATCAAGCGCGCCATCATCGACGGTGAACCGCTCATCTCCCGCATCGTCACCCTCACCGGCGACGCCTTCAAGAAACCGGGCAACGCCTGGGTGCTGCTGGGCACCCCGGTGCGCTGGTTGCTGCAGCGTTTCGAACTGCAGCCCGAGGCGGATCAGCGGGTGATCATGGGCGGCCCCATGATGGGCTTCACCCTGCCCCATGCCATGGTGCCGGTGGTCAAGGCTACCAACTGCCTGCTCTCCCCCACCCGGGCCGAACTGCCACCGCCCGGTCCCGAGCAGGCCTGCATTCGCTGCAGCGCCTGTGCCGACGCCTGCCCGGCCAACCTGCTGCCGCAAGAGCTCTACTGGTACAGCCGGGCCAAGGAGTACGACAAGGCCGAGGGGCTCAACCTGTTCGACTGCATCGAGTGCGGCGCCTGTGCCTGGGTCTGCCCGAGCGAGATCCCGCTGGTGCAGTACTACAAGATTGCCAAGGATGACATCCGCGAGGCGCGCGCCGAGGCCGAGAAGGCCGAGCGCGCCAAGCAGCGCTTCGAGGCCAAGCAGGCCCGCTTCGAGCGGGAAAAAGCCGCCCGCGAAGCCCGTCATGCCGAGGCTGCCGCCCAGCGTCGCCAGGCCATGACGGCGGCCGGCGGAGAAGATCCGGTGGCCGCGGCACTGGCCCGCATCAAGGCCAAACAGGACGCTGCGCCGGTTGGCGCCAGCGAACTCGCGCCTGACAACAGCGCCATGATTGCCGCCCGCGAGGCGCGCAAGCAGGAGGCCATCGCCCGCCGCGCCGCCAAGGCGGCCGCCAGCGAGCCCGGCTCGGTCCAGGCCGATACGCCGGCAGCGGACGGGCAGGATGCCAAGAAAGCCGCCATTGCAGCGGCGCTGGCCCGTGCCAAGGCCAAAAAAGCGGCTCAGGAGCCAGGCGAAGCAGTGGTGGCGGATAGCCCTGCTGCTGCGCCTCAGTCTGACCCCATTGCCGACGCAGATCCCAAGAAGGCGGCCATCGCTGCTGCCATTGCCCGTGCCAAAGCCAAAAAAGCCGCCAGCACGCAAGGCGATGAAGCGGCTGCGGATATTCCTGCAGACGCGCCCCACTCTGACCCCGCTGCCGACGCAGATCCCAAGAAGGCGGCCATCGCTGCAGCCATCGCCCGTGCCAAGGCCAAGAAGGCTGCTCAGGCGCAAGGGGACGCAGCCACCGAAGGTGAAGAGGCCGCCGTGGCAACTCCTGCCGCAGCGCCGCAGCCTGACTCAGCCGCCAACGCGGATCCCAAGAAGGCGGCCATCGCTGCTGCCATCGCCCGCGCCAAGGCCAAGAAGGCCGCTCAGGCGCAAGGGGACGCAGCCGTGACCGAAGGTGAAGAGGCCGCCGTGGCAGCCCCTGCCGCAGCGCCGCAGCCTGACTCTGCCGCCGAGGTCGACCCCAAGAAAGCGGCCATCGCAGCAGCCATCGCCCGTGCCAAGGCCAAGAAGGCCGCTCAGGAGCCAGGTGAGGAGGCCGTTGCCAAGCCCGCAGAGGTGCATGACGAGGAGGCCACTGCCAAGCCCGAGGTGACCACCGTGGAGGCACCGGCTGCCGATGCGTTACAGCCAGCCGCCGATGCGGATCCCAAGAAAGCGGCCATTGCCGCCGCCGTGGCCCGTGCCAAGGCCCGCAAACTGGCGGCCGAGGCAGCAGCCCAGGCCTCTCCTTCTCCATCGACCGACAAGAGCCACTGATCCATGTTCAATATCGCGAGTGCGCCGTTTGCCCACAACCGCAAACAGACCCAAACCCTGATGTTGCTGGTGATCCTGGCCTGCCTGCCCGGTTTTCTGGCGCAGAGCTGGTTCTTTGGCTGGGGCACCCTGATCCAGATCCTGCTGGCGCTGGTCACGGCACTGGGCTCGGAGGCACTGGTGCTGCGCCTGCGCGGACGCCCCGTCAAACCGGCCCTGCTGGATGGCAGCGCGGCCCTGACCGCCGTGCTGATCGGTCTCTCCCTGCCGCCGCTGCTGCCCTGGTGGATGCTGGTGCTGGGCACGGCGTTTGCCATCATCATCGCCAAGCACCTCTATGGCGGGCTGGGTCAAAACCTGTTCAACCCCGCCATGGTGGCCTATGTGCTGCTGCTGGTCTCCTTCCCGGTGCAGATGACCAGCTGGCTGCCACCCTCCAGCATCGCCGCCTATGACATCGGCTTTGGCGATGCGGCCTCGGTGATCTTCACCGGCTTCAGCCTCGACGGTTACAGCATGGCGCAGCTCAAGCAGGGGGTGGATGGGCTGACCATGGCCACGCCGCTCGACACCCTGAAAACCGGGCTGACTCAGGGCCTCACCGCCGGCGAGGTGATGACCCACACCGTATTCGAAGGCTGGGGCGGCATCGGCTGGAGCTGGGTCAACCTCGGCTACCTGCTGGGCGGCCTGTTCCTGCTGCAGCAGAAGGTGATCAACTGGCGCATTCCGGGGGCCATCCTCGGCTCCTTGCTACTGGCGGCCACCCTGGGTTATCTGATGACCCCGGATGCCACCGCCACTCCCATGTTCCACCTGTTCAGCGGCGCCACCATGCTGGGGGCCTTCTTCATCGCCACCGATCCGGTGAGTGCCAGTACCACCCCGCGCGGCCGCCTGGTCTATGGCGTGCTCATCGGCGTGCTGGTCTATGTCATCCGCCGCTTTGGCGGCTATCCGGATGCCTTCGCCTTTGCCGTGCTGCTGGCCAACCTGTGCGTACCGCTGATCGACAGCCTGACCCGCCCGAAAGTCTACGGAGCCCGTCGCAAATGATCCTCGCGCACACCTCACCCTCAGGAATGATGCAATGTTAAAGAGCATGCGCAAAAACGGCGTCACTCTAGCCCTGTTTGCCCTCGCCTGCACCGCCGTGGTGGTGCTGACCAACGAGCTGACTCAGGGGCGGATCGCCCATCAGCAACAACTGGAGAAACTGCGCACCCTCTCCGCCCTGCTGCCGGAGGGGAGCTATGACAACGATCTGGTCGCCAGCTGCAAGCTGGTGCAGAGCAGACGCTATCTGGGCAGCGATCAAGCCATGCCGCTCTACACCGCGACCAAGCAGGGTGAAATCACCGGCTATGCGCTGGAAACCGTCGCCCCCGACGGCTACAGTGGGGCCATTCGCCTCATCGTGGGCACCGATGCCAAAGGCGCCGTGAGCGCGGTACGGGTGTTGGCCCACAAGGAAACCCCCGGCCTTGGCGACAAGATCGAGCTGAAGAAGTCGGACTGGATCAACAGCTTCGTCGGCAAGTTTCTCAGCCACGACAACGAGGCCAGCTGGGCCGTAAAGAAAGACGGCGGCGAGTTCGATGCCTTCACCGGCGCCACCATCACCCCCCGGGCCGTGGTCAAGGCGGTGAAGAACCTGTTGCTGCTGCAACAGGAGCACCCAGAGTTGCTGCGCGACGCCCCCGCCTGTGACGCCACCCCCTAACGCCGGAGCACAAGCTATGGAACAAGTCGATGTGATTGACGGGCAGAGCCCGCTCAGCGAGAGCAATGGCCGCCGCGAAGAACTCAAGGAGCTGATGCTGCAGGGGCTGTGGAAGAACAACCCCTCGCTGGTGCAGGTGCTGGGCCTCTGCCCCACCCTGGCGGTCTCCTCCACCTTCACCAATGCGCTGGGGCTCGGCCTTGCCACCATGGCGGTGCTGGTCAGCTCCAACCTCGCCATCTCGCTGGTGCGCAACCTGGTGCCCAAGGATATCCGCATCCCGGTCTACGTGATGATCATCGCGGCGCTGGTGACCAGCGTGCAGTTGCTGATGAACGCCTACACCTACGGCCTCTATCAGGCGCTTGGCATCTTCATCGCCCTCATCGTCACCAACTGCGTCATCATCGGCCGGGCTGAGGCCTATGCCTCCAAGAACCCGCCGCTGCTGGCGGCCCTCGACGGCTTCATGATGGGGCTTGGCTTTACCCTGGTGCTGCTGGTGCTGGGTGGGCTGCGCGAGATCATCGGCATGGGCACCCTGTTCGACGGTGCCGACCTGCTGCTGGGAGAATGGGCCAAGTCACTGCGCATCGAGCTGTTCCACGCCGATGCCAGCCTGCTGCTGGCAATCCTGCCCCCTGGCGGCTTCATCGGTCTCGGCCTGATGATCGCCGGCAAGAACGCCATCAACGACTGGATGGGTCGCAAGCAGAGCGCCGAGAAGGCCCACTGCAGCGTGCCGGCCGCGGGTGCCCGCGCGACCCAGCTCTGAGCCAAGAGAGAGCCATGAACAATCAGAAACGTAGGCAGATACTGGAGCGACTGCGGGACGACAACCCCCACCCCACCACCGAGCTCAACTTCAAGACGCCGTTCGAGCTGCTGATCGCCGTGCTGCTGTCGGCACAGGCCACCGATGTCAGCGTCAACAAGGCCACCGACAAGCTCTACCCGGTGGCCAACACCCCCCAGGCCATGCTGGAACTGGGGGTAGACGGGGTCAAGGAGTACATCAAGACCATTGGCCTGTTCAACACCAAGGCCGAGAACGTCATCAAGACCTGCGCCATCCTGCTGGAGCTCCACGGCGGTGAAGTGCCGGAGAACCGCGAAGCCCTCGAGGCCCTGCCCGGGGTCGGCCGCAAGACCGCCAACGTGGTGCTCAACACCGCCTTCGGTTGGCCCACCATCGCCGTCGATACCCATATCTTCCGGGTCTCCAACCGCACCGGCTTTGCGGTGGGCAAGAACGTCGATCAGGTGGAGGAGAAGCTGCTCAAGGTGGTTCCCGCCGAGTTCAAGCTGGATGTGCACCACTGGCTGATCCTGCACGGGCGCTACACCTGTCTGGCTCGCAAACCGCGCTGCGGTTCCTGTATCATCGAGGACTTGTGCGAGTACAAGGAAAAGGTCTACCCGGAGAGCTGAACACGGCTGCCAGCTCGCAAACGGTGCAGCCATGGCGCAGCTCCTGGCGAGCACGGGCTTGAGCCAAGCGCCGGTATCCGCTCCCCTGGGCGGCACCCATACCACAAGAACCACTACCCGGAGAATTGAGCAATGAGAATCCTGCATACCATGTTGCGCGTCGGCGATCTGCAACGCTCCATCGACTTCTATACCCGAGTGCTGGGGATGAAACTGCTGCGCAAGAGCGAGAACAGCGAATACAAGTACACCCTGGCCTTCGTCGGCTACGGTGACGAGAAAGATGAAGCGGTGATCGAGCTCACCTACAACTGGGGTGTCAGCGAGTACGAGCTGGGCTCGGCCTACGGTCACATCGCGCTGGAAGCGGACGACATCTATGCCACCTGCGAGGCGCTGCGCGCCGCCGGTGCCAAGATCACCCGCGAGCCGGGCCCGGTCAAGGGCGGCACCACCGTCATCGCCTTCGTGGAAGATCCGGACGGTTACAAGATTGAGCTGATCGCCAAGAAGGATGCCGGCAGCGGCCTCGGCGACAGTTTCTGATCCAGACTGAGCCCCGAAAAACAAAAAGAGCGCCAAGGCGCTCTTTTTTATGGATTCGTTTTCCTCAGATGGCGCCGTTGCGGCCCATGTTGATCACCACCCGCCGGTTCTTGGCACGACCATCTTCGGTTTCGTTGGAAGCGATGTGCTGCTTCTCGCCGTGCCCCTCCACCGAGATCTTGCCGGGTTCGATGCCCAGATCCATAAACACCTTCTTGATGGCATCGGCCCGTTTCTCGGAGAGCTTCTGGTTCGGCCAGCGGCCGCCATAACTGTCGCTGTAGGCGTCGATCACCACCACGTCGATGCTCTTGTCCACCTTCACATACTCGCCGATCATCGCCAGCCGCCGCTTGGAGGCCAGCGACAGCTCGTCACTGTTCTTGTCATAGGTGAGCACGCTGAAGGCGATGTCGTTGAAACTGTAGGGCAGCAGGCCATTGAGGCAATCCACGAAGGCCTGATACTTGACCCGGAAGTTGACCGAGGAGAGCGAGACCCGTACCGGTCGATTCTGCCGATACCAGTCGCGGTACTGGAAGGTCGGCATGCGGCCCCCTTCCAGCTCGTCCAGCATGGTCCATGCGGTCTGTCCCTCCACCAGCCCGTCAAACTGCTGGTAAAAGCGCAGCTGGCTCACTTCCCGCCCGGCGATACCGGGGCGCCAGACCGGCGGCATGATGCCCAGGCTGACCGTCTGGGTCTGGGCCTGCTGGCGCAGCCCCTTGAGCTCGAAATCCAGGTTGATCTTGCGACCGGCGCGGCTGACGAATGCCCCCGTTCCCCAGTTGGGGATGGGGTGCTCGAGCCGGCACTCCACCTGGGTGTCGGAGGTCAAGCGCCAGACGGATTGATCCAGGCCGGCACCGAACTCGGTGACTCCCGCCTGTAACTGCATACTCACGGATATGCTGACCAACCCCAACATCCAAGCGTTCAACTGCCTGCCCTCCACACGATCTCAGGTTAGATATCGGCAGGGGCAGGACAAGCTTTAGGGCAAACCGATCAGTGGGTCGAGGCAGCGTCCATCAGTTTGAAGCGGGCGATGCGCCCCGCCAGCTCCCGCGCCAGCTGATCCAGCTCGGCGCTGTTTTGCTGCAGGGTTTCCGAGTGCTGGCGATGTGCCTCGTACACCTCGCGGATGGTCATCACGTTGTGCTGGATATCGTCGGTGACATAGCGCTGCTCCTCGGTAGCGGTAGCCACCTGGGCGGTCATGTCGCTCACCTTGCGCACCTCGTTGACGATGTCGGTCAGCTCGCTGCCCGCCCGCTTGGCCTCGGTCACGCTCAGCCCCGCCTGCTCGGTCCCCAGGTGCATGGCGGTCACCGCCTGATTGGCCCCCTGCCGCAGCCGCACCAGCATCCGTTCTATGTCGTCGGCGGCCTGCTGGGTGCGCGACGCCAGCGCCCGCACCTCTTCCGCCACCACCGCAAAACCGCGGCCGGATTCGCCGGCGCGGGCCGCCTCGATGGCGGCGTTGAGGGCCAGCAGGTTGGTGCGATCCGAGATCTGCTTGATGAGGTTGAGTGCCTCGCCCACCGATTCGGTGTCCTGATGCAGGCTGTCCACCAGTTGCTGGGTATCACTCAAGGTCCCCGCGACCTGCTGGATGGCATCGATGGTCTGATCCACCTCCTTATCACCCTGCCGGGCCCGGCCGATGGCCTGCTGGGTCGCCAGCGAGGTCTGGGTCGCGTTGCGCGCGATCTCGGCCACCGTCGAGGCCATCTCGGTGGCGGCCGTCGCCACCAGATCCACCTGGCCAAACCCCTTGGCCACCCCGGCGTTGACTTCGGCAATGACGTTGGCCGAGGCGGCGGCGCTGCGGGCCAGCACCTCGCAGGAGCGGCGCACCGCCAGCATCAGCCCCTCCAGATGTTCGAGGAAGTGGTTCAGATCCCGCGACAATGCCCCCAGCTCATCACCGGATCGCCAGTTGACCCGCACCGTCAGATCGTTCTCCTGCACCAGCCGCTTGAAGGTATGGTGCAGGGCCATGAAGCCCAGATGCAGATCTCGCACCACCCGCCAGCAGACGAAGCTGGTGAGCAGTACGCACAGCAAGACCCCGGTGGCGGCCCACCAGAAGTCGCTGGCGCTCTTCGCTCTCATCTGATCCACCCGCTCGGACAGCTGCTGATAGAGGCGATCTTCGCTCTCCTTGAGCAGGCTGATCTTGTCGGTGCTCAGGGCAAACCAGGCCTCGGCATCCACCCCGAAGCCGCCGCTGGCCGCCTTGTCCAGCGCCAGCTTCTCCATGGCGGCCACCTTGCTCACCACCGGCGAGGCCAGGCTGTCGGCCAGCAGCTGGCGCTGGGAGGGGCTCGCCACCGCCTGGAAACGCTCGAGATAGGTATTCTGGGCCGCCAACAGGGAGATGAACTGCTGCAACAGCGCCGGCGTGAAGCTGTCGCGGCCAAACACGTTGCTTAAGGTTGCCCGCTCCAGCCCCATCCGCTCCTTGCTCTGCAAGAAGGCGGCATAGGCATTGGTCTGCAGCGCTATGGTGGCATCCCGGCTATTGATGCTGATCTGATCCACCACCGCCAGCAACTGGGTGATCATCCGGGTATAGAAGCTGACCTGCTCGGCCACCTCGACTCCCAGCGCACTGACCCGCTCGCGCATGGCGGTGAGCCCGGCCAGCTCCTGCTGCACTTCTTTGAGCGCCAGCAGGGCGGGATCCTCACGAAAGCGCTGCAGCAGGGTATCGACCTGCTTGCGCTGCGCCGGCAGGGCATCGCGGAACTTGTTGCCACCGGAACCCAGGAAGCCGGCCGACATGCCACGCTCCTTTTGCAGCTCGTGGGCCAGCTGCGCCGCTTCCCGCACCACCGCCAGTGCGGCCTGGGCCTGACTCATCTCCTGCTCGACCCGATAACGCTCATAGACGTATCGGCCGGAGAAGAACAGCAAGGCCAGCAGTGGCAGGCAGACCACCAGCAACATCTTGTGCGCCAATCCCAGCTTCTTCATCGTTGCTCCCCATTCCATTGTTGAAGTGGTCAATTATAAGCCCGCGTGTCGATAATAGAATCGGCCAGCGCGCCGATGGCGGCCGATGAGGGACAAAGGCCGGCTTTTTTGCCATAATGCCGCCTCATTTCACGCCGACCGAGATACCATGACCGACGCTGTTCACACCCTCAAGGGCCGTTTTCGTGGCTTTTACCCCGTCGTCATCGATGTTGAAACCGCCGGGTTCAATGCCAGAACCGACGCCTTGCTGGAAATCGCCGCCTATACCCTCAAGATGGACGAGCAGGGCTGGCTCGTGCCCGACCAGATCTTCCATTTTCATGTCGAGCCGTTTGAAGGGGCCAATCTGGAAAAAGCGGCGCTGGAGTTCACCGGCATCGATCCCTTCAATCCGCTGCGCGGCGCCGTCAGCGAGAAAGAGGCGCTGACCGAGATCTTCAAGGGCATCCGCAAGGGAATGAAGGAGCAGGATTGCGGCCGCGCCATCATAGTGGCCCACAACGCCACCTTCGATCACGGTTTCGTCATGGCCGCCGCCGAGCGGGCCGGCCTCAAGCGCAATCCATTCCATCCGTTTGCCACCTTCGACACCGCAGCCCTCTCCGGCCTGGCGCTCGGCCAGACGGTGCTGGCCAAGGCGTGCCAGAGCGCGCGCATTCCGTTTGACAATAAAGAGGCGCACTCCGCCCTCTACGACACCGAGCGCACCACCGAGCTGTTCTGTCATATCGTCAACCGCTGGAAGAGCCTGGGTGGCTGGCCCCCGGCCCACCCGGACGAGGTGGCCGACGACGCCAGCGAGTAACGACGCCCCCTTCCCAAGAGGCTGCCACGGCAGCCTCTTTTCTTGCGCCATCTGGTTTGACCAGAATGTCGAGAAAAGGTCCATCCAGCACCGTTTTTTACCTCTCCCGACTCATTACCTGGGTTGAACCGCCGGGAATGCTGTAGATAGGCCATTCACCTGATTTTTTACTCGACATTTGTCACATTTTTCGCAAACTAACTGCCTTTCACACGACAGACAGCAACACAAACTATAAGGAAAGCAAATGAATCCTGTTGTTATCGCGGTGGCGCTGATGCTGGTGCTCAGCCTGCTGCGGATCAATGTGGTGGTCTCTCTCGCCATCGGCGCCATCGTCGGCGGCCTGATCGGCGGTCTCTCCCTCGAGCAGACCCTCAGCACCTTCAGCGGTGGCCTGGGTGGCGGCGCCGAGATCGCCCTCTCCTACGCCATGCTGGGGGCCTTCGCAGTCGCCATCTCCCGCTCCGGCATCACGGATCTGCTGGCGCGCAAAGTGATCAGCCAACTCGGCAAGGATGCCAGCAGCTCGCGCATCCTCTGGGTCAAGGCCCTGCTGCTCAGCTCGGTACTGGGGGTCTCCATCTCCTCCCAGAACCTGATCCCGGTCCATATCGCCTTCATTCCCATCCTGATCCCGCCGCTGTTGCACGTCATGGCCCAGATGAAGATCGACCGCCGTCAGGTGGCCTGCGTCATCACCTTTGGCCTGACCGCGACCTATATGCTGCTGCCGGTGGGCTTTGGCGGCATCTTCCTCAACAACATCCTGGCCAAGAACCTGATCGACAACGGCGTACCGGTCGAGCACAGCCAGCTGCCGCTGGCGATGGCCATTCCGGTGCTGGGCATGTTCGTCGGCCTGCTGATCGCCGTCTTCTTCAGCTACCGCAAGCCGCGCCAGTATGATCTGGAGAAGATCCTGGCCGCCGAGCCGGAGACGGTCGATCTCAACCTCAACCACATCTGGGTCGCCCTGCTGGCCATCGCCGTGGCGCTGGGACTGCAGCTGATGACCAACAGCATCGTGCTGGGGGCGCTGGCGGGCTTCGTCATCTTCACCTGTGGCGGTGTCATCAAGTTCCGCGAGAGCCAGGATGCCTTCACCCAGGGCGTACGCATGATGTCCCTCATCGGCTTCATCATGATCTCCGCCGCCGGCTTCGCCGCCGTGATGAAAGAGACCCACGGGGTGGAGAGCCTGGTACAGGCCGTCTCCGGCATGATGGCGGGCCACAAGGGGCTGGCCGCCTTCCTGATGCTGCTGGTGGGCCTGCTCATCACCATGGGGATCGGCTCCTCCTTCTCCACCGTACCCATCATCGCCACCATCTATGTGCCGCTGTGCCTGCACCTCGGCTTCTCCCCCCTGGCGACCATCTCTCTGGTCGGCACCGCCGGCGCCCTGGGGGATGCGGGCTCTCCCGCCTCCGACTCGACCCTGGGCCCCACCTCGGGTCTCAACGCCGACGGCCAGCACGACCATATCTGGGACAGCGTGGTGCCCACCTTCATCCACTACAACATCCCGCTCATCATCTTCGGCTGGATTGCCGCCATGGTGCTCTAAGCCCCCAAGATAGATGCATAAACATAAAAGGCGACCCTCAGGGTCGCCTTTTTGCTGCCTTCATCGCGATGACATAGAGCCGGACAATCCAGCTCGGGCGCCCCTCTCAACCTGTTCTTGCTGCTGCACTCTTCCCTTTTATGAGGATGTGGCTCGCCCCAGCCCGTAGCTACCCTTCGCTTGCCCGCCCCTTACTTTCTGCCTCATCCCCCAGGACGATGTCAGGCCAACCCATCGGCGATATCCACGGTGTGCCATGGACTGACCCTTTCACATCCCCCATGCGGCGCTGCAACGTCGCCTGGGTGAACGACGGGCAACAAAAAGGCCGCTCGATGAGCGGCCTCTTTAGCTAGCAGTCAGGGTTTAGCTGTCGCGGCGCTTGCCACCGAATTTGCGACCCTTGTCAAAACCGCCTTCACGGCGATCCTTGTTGAAGGGACGGTCACCCTGCGGACGGCGATCCTTGTTGAAAGGACGGTCGCCACGGAACGGACGATCACCACGGGGCGGACGGGGAGCCGTGTTGCTGCCGGCCGGCACTTCGGTGTAGCGGCTGATCTGCAGCGGACGCTGGCAGACACGGGCCTTCTTGATCACTTCCAGCACTTCGGCGCTCATGCCCTTGGGCAGATCGACGGTGGAGAAGTCATCGGCGATGTCGATGTTGCCGATGAAGCGGCTCTCGATGTTCGCTTCGTTGGCGATGGCACCCACGATCTGGCCCGGCTTGACGCCGTGATGGGCACCCACGTCGACGCGGTAGCGCTCCATTTCCACGTCCGGGTTGTCTTTGAGCGGACGCGGCTCCAGGGACGGCATGCGACGAGCCGGGCGATCGCCACGGTCGGCGAAATCACGGCCACCACGGTCGTTGAAGTCACGACGCTCGAAACCACCGCGATCGTTGCCGGCGTTGAACACCGGATCCGGAATGGAGTCATCCAGCAGCAGCGGCTGGTCGCCCTGTACCAGCTTAGCCAGTGCAGCAGCCAGCTCCAGCGGATCGGCAGAGTCTTCTTCGATCAGCTCGTTCACCAGGTTCACGTAGATCTCGAGCTCTTCGCCCATCATGGTTTCGCGGATGCGCTCTTTGAACTTGGCCAGACGGTGCTGGTTGATGTCCTCGGTGCTCGGCATCTTCATCGGCTCGATAGCCTGACGGGTTGCGTGCTCGATGGCGCGCAGCATGCGACGCTCGCGCGGTGCCACAAACAGGATGGCTTCGCCCTTGCGACCGGCACGACCGGTACGACCGATACGGTGAACGTAGGATTCGGTGTCGTAGGGGATGTCGTAGTTCACCACGTGGGTGATGCGCTCAACGTCCAGACCACGGGCAACCACGTCGGTGGCGATCAGGATGTCCAGCTGGCCTTGGCGCAGCTTGTCGACGGTACGTTCACGCAGCTTCTGCGGAATGTCACCGTGCAGCGCTTCACAGGCGTGACCACGGGCAGCCAGCTTGCCAGCCAGTTCTTCGGCGGCGTTCTTGGTGCGTACGAACACCAGCAGGGCTTCGTAGGGCTCGACTTCCAGCAGACGGGTCATGGCGTCCAGCTTGTGCAGACCGGTCACCTGCCAGTAACGCTGGCGGATAGTGGTAGCGGTCGCAGTCTTGGAAGCGATCTTGATCTCTTTGGGCTGCTTCAGGTGCTTCTGGGCCACACGACGGATCTGCTCCGGCATGGTGGCAGAGAACAGGGCAACCTGACGACCAGCCGGGCACTGTTCCATGATCCAGTCCACGTCGTCGATGAAGCCCATGCGCAGCATCTCGTCCGCTTCGTCCAGCACCAGGGCTTTCAGGCCAGAGAGGTCCAGGTTCTTGCGACGGATCAGGTCCATCACGCGGCCCGGGGTACCCACGACAACCTGAGCACCGCGGCGCAGGGCGCGGGTCTGGGTTTCGTAGGAGGCGCCGCCGTAGATGGGCAGCACGTGGAAATCAGGCATGTGGTGGGCATAGCGTTGGCACGCTTCAGCCACCTGCAGGGCAAGTTCACGAGTCGGTGCCAGCACCAGGATCTGGGTGTTGCGGTTACCAGCTTCCAGACGAGACAACAGAGGCAAGGCAAAAGCAGCGGTCTTCCCTGTACCGGTTTGCGCCTGCCCCAGCAGATCGTGGCCCGCCATCAGGTGGGGAATTGCTGCGGCCTGGATGGGGGACGGGCGCTCATAGCCCACGTCCTGCAGCGCTTTCAGTACAGGCGCGGCCAGTCCAAGCTCACTAAAAAGGGGCAGTTGTTCGGTATCAGACATAGATTCTTCCAGATTAAGGCAGGCGGCTAACACCGCGGAATAGCAAAAAGGCGGCGATTATAGCGCCACTTTGTTCTGCTGTCTTGAAAAATGTGATAAGCCTCTCAAGACGTTGGCAATTATAGAGGGATCTTGCGACTATGGCTTGCTTATTTTTCACTCATAGTGCGTTATTGCAGATCACGCTTCGCCAGAGTCCTTGTCCCGCTTGTGTTTGAGCACCGCCATGGTCAACCGGCTGGTGCACAATAAACGACCACGTTCATCGCGAATTTCTATCTGCCACACCTGAGTCGTCGCCCCCAGATGCAGCGGCGCGCAACGCCCCGTCACCACCCCTTCCCGCTTGGCCCTCAGGTGGTTGGCATTGACCTCCAGCCCCACGCAGTAACTGTCGGGTCCGACCGCCATGTTGGCCGCCAAGGAACCCAGCGTCTCCGCCAGCACCACGGAGGCGCCGCCGTGCAGCATGCCAAGCGGCTGGTGGGTGCGGTGATCCACCGGCATGGTGGCCTCCAGCCAGTCAGGACCAAAGGCGGTATAGACGATGTCGAGGTGAGCCATCAGGGTGTTGCGAGAGCTGGCGTTGAGCCCTTCAAGGCTCATGGGTTTGCGCCAGATGGGGCTGCTTTCTTGACTCATGGTGAGCGGACTCCTTGCGTGATCAACGGGTTATCGCTGCGCCGTAGCGGCAAACCAGCAGTGTCGGCGAAAAAGGAGCAAAAAAAAAGATGCCCACGCAGGGGCATCTTGCATCGAGGTTGACCCTCACCAGGGATAGGTCACTCCTGGCCACTCGACCCAGGGCTGGTCCCGCCCCGGCAGGCGCGGCTCAGGCCACTGCCATACCTTGCCGAGCCAGGCGCGCAGTTCGGCCTCCAGTTCGGCATCGGTGAGCGGCGCCTCGGCTACCTTCCAGAAGAAGAGCTCCATCGCCACCTCCGGCAACACCGAGGGGTAGAGGTAAACACCGCCCCAGAACTCGGGCTCCCGCGCCGGGCTCCAGAGACCATAGGCAAAGGAGCGTTTGGCCAGAAACTCGGAGTGCTGCCACTCCAGATCGGCCTCGTGCTGGCTCAGGCTGAAATTGGCGGAGGGCCACACATCGTCCGGGCGAAACAGCTGATGAAGCTGCTCGCGCTCGCGCAGCATGGCGACGAACTCCACCACCGCCTGGGTCGGATTGACCGGCAGCAGCAGGAAGTGCGGGTGCCGATAGGCTTGCGGCACCCGAAACCGCTTGGGCAGCGTCAGCATCAGAGCAGTTCCAGCAGGGCCTGCAGCGGGTGCTTGAGTTTCTCCCCCTCCATCCGCTTCACCTGGCTGCGGCACGAATATCCGGTGGCCAGACAACGGGCTTGCGGCAGGCGAGCCAGGGGCTCGGCCCAGCTCAGGCCATAGATCCCCTTGGAGTTCTCCACCTGTTTGGCATCGTGGCCATAGGTACCGGCCATGCCGCAGCAGCCTACCGACACCGGTTGCAGGGTGGCACCGAAGCGGCGGAACAGGGTACTCCAGTCACCGTGGGTCGATGGCTTGGCGGTCTTCTCGGTACAGTGGGCGAACAGATACCAGGGCTCGACGCCGGCATCCGCTTCTCGCACCGGCAACGCCTCGGCCGGCAAGGAGAGCAGCCACTCCTGGGGCAGCAGCACCTGGAAGTCGCCACGGGCGGGGCCGAGCGCCTTCACGTATTCGTCCCGATAGCAGAGCACCAGGGAGGGATCGACCCCCACCATGGGAATGCCGAGCGCCGCCACCTTGTTGAGGAACTGGGCGCTGCTGGCGGCGGTACGGGCGAAGGCGCGCAGGAAGCCCTTCACGTGCTGGGGCTTGCCGTTGGGCTTGAACGGCAGCAGATAGGGCTGCAGGCCGAGCTTGCTGGCGAGCTTCACCAGGTCACGCACCACGGGGGCGTCGTAGTAGCTGGTGAAGGGATCCTGCACGATGAGCACCACTTTTTGACGCTGCTCGGGGCTCATGGCCTCCAGGCCCGGCAGATCGAAATAGCGGGCGCGATGGTCGCGCAGCTCCTCGGCCAGGGTCGGCACGCTCAATAGCGGCACGTCCACCATGCCGATGCTCTTCTCGGTCGCCTTCTGGGCCCACTCCTTCTCGAGGAAGAAGTTGACCAGTTTCGGTGCCTTGGCCAGCAGGGGGGCATAGCTTTCCACCGTGCCGACGAAGTAATCCTTGGGGCCGCGCAGATAACGGCTGTGATAGAGCTGCATGAAGCGGGCACGGAAGGTGGGCACATCCACCTTGATGGGGCACTGGCTGGTACAGGCTTTACACGCCAGGCACCCCTCCATCGCCTCCATCACCTCGTGGGAGAAGTCATACTCGCCGCGGGCGCGGGCCACTGTGTTGCGAAACTTGTCGACGATCTGCTTGAAGCGCAGACCGCCGCTTTGCAGCGCCACCTCCTCACTCAGCGGATCGAAGCCCTGCTCGGCCAGCTGGCGCAGCCATTCGCGCATCAGGCCGGCCCGCCCCTTGGGAGAGTGACGGCGGTCGCGGCTGATCTTGACCGAGGGGCACATGGGGGAGTCGGTCTCGAAGGTGAAGCACAGACCGTTGCCGTTGCAATCGAGGGCACGGGTATAGCTGGTGCGCACCGCCAGCGGGATCTGGCGGTCAAACTTGCCGCGCTTGGGCCCATCCACTGACACCAGCTCGGCGCCGCTGCCATAAGGCATGCAGATCTTGCCCGGGTTGATGCGGTTGGCCGGGTCGAACGCCCCCTTGACCCGTTGCAGCTCCTCCCACAGCTCGCCGAAGAAGGCGGGGCTGTATTCGGAGCGAAAGCCCTTGCCGTGCTCGCCCCACATCAGGCCGCCGTATTTGGCGGTCAGCGCCACCACCTGATCGGAGATGCGCCGCAGCAGCACCTCCTGCTCGGGATCGCACAAGTCCAGCGCCGGGCGCACGTGCAGCACCCCGGCATCGACGTGGCCGAACATGCCGTAGTCAAGGCCGTGGGCATCCAGCAGGGCACGAAACTCCATGATGAAGTCCGCCAGGGATTCCGGCGGCACGGCGGTGTCTTCGGTGAAGGCCACCGGCTTCTTGCGCCCTTCGGCGTTGCCGAGCAGCCCCACCGACTTCTTGCGCATGGCGTAGATGGTCTCGATGCTGGCCAGGTGGTTGCACACCTGATAGCCGATGATCCCCGCCTCCCCCTTGGCCAGCAGGCCGTCGATGCGCCGGCACAGCTCGGCCACCTTGGCCTTGTGCTCATTCTCGTCGGTGTCGGCAAACTCGACGATGTTGAGCCCCTGCAGATCCTTGCCCGGCACCTCCTGAATGAACTCTTTGACCGAGTGCCAGATGATGTCGGCGCGGGCCAGCCCCAGCACCCGGGAGTCCACCGTCTCCACCGACAGCGCATGGGCCTCGACCATAAAGGGGGCATTGCGCAGGGCCGACGGGAAGCTGTCGTACTTGACGTTGACGAGCGTCCGGTAGCGCGGGATGGGGGTGATGTTGAGCCTGGCTTCGGTGATAAAGCCCAAGGAGCCTTCCGAGCCGCACAGCACCCGGCTGACGTCCAGGGTGTCGGTATCGGGCTGATAGAGGTGCTTGAGATCGTAACCGGTCAGAAAACGGTTGAGCTTGGGGAAGGTGGCCTCTATGTCGGCACGGCGCTCTTTACCGATGCGATAGAGGGTGCGATAGATCTCCCCCTCCCGGTTCTCGAGGGCCAGCTTGTCGGCCAGACGCGGGCCGGTCACCGGCTCGGTGGCCATGAGATCGCCGTTTTCCAGCACGGCCTTGAGGCCAAGCACGTGATCCGAGGTCTTGCCGTACACCAGCGACCCTTGGCCAGAGGCGTCGGTGTTGACCATGCCGCCCAGGGTGGCGCGGTTGGAGGTGGAGAGATCCGGCGAGAAGAAGTAGCCGTGGGGCTTCAAATAGGCGTTGAGCTGGTCTTTGACCACCCCGGCCTGGGCCCGCACCCAGCCCTCTTCCAGATTAATTTCCATGATCTGGTTCATATGGCGCGAGAGATCGACGATAATGCCGCCGCCCAAGGATTGACCATTGGTGCCGGTACCGCCGCCGCGAGGGAAGAAACTCAAGGTCGCGTACTCGGGCCCCTGGGCCAGCTTGAGCATCACCGCAATATCGTCCGCACTGCGCGGATAGAGAACCGCCTGAGGTACTACCTGATAGACGCTGTTATCCGTCGCCATCGCCAACCGGCTTGCATAAGACTTTTCGATATCACCACGAAATGCTGATCGCGCCAGCAACTCAAGAAACTGCAGGGTTGTAGGTGACAAACTGTCCTGGTAATCGAGTCTCGGGATCATGAATCCTTGTTCCCTTCCTTTGCTTGATGCCGGAACTCCGGCGACAACGACCGTTCGGGCCAGCCTCTTCGCGGGCCCCCGAACCAGTCCGCTCACATGTGAGCGGGCAGTATATCAGCTAGAAAACCGCTTGCGCGCGCAATCTTCACCATTTGAAAGGAGGACTTTTATGGCTCATTACAGCCATGTTATCAGTACGCTTATTCGCACCGAAAAACAGGCGCTGACCCTGTCGCTGTTTGGTTGCATCACCTTTGCCATTTTCGGGATCGGCTATGGCCTGTTCGTCGGTTCCAACGCCATCATGCTGGACGGCATCTTCACCCTGTTCAGCATGGGCATGACGGGGCTGGGGCTCATCACCGCCTACCTGGTTACCCGCCCTTCCGACGCCCGCTTTCAATACGGCTACGCCCACTTCGAACCCATCGCCAACGTCATCAACGGCACCATCATTCTGCTGCTCTGTCTGGCGGCACTCTACAACGGCCTCACCACCCTGCTGGCGGGCGGACGGGAGATCGATCTCGGCCATGCCCTCATCTATGCCGTTGTCTCCACCTTCTTCTGCGGCATCATCTACCGGGTCGAGGCCGACGTGGCCGAGCGGGTCAACTCCGAGCTGGTGCGGGTGGACTCCAAGGAGTGGCTGGTCGACACCCTGCTCAGCACCACCCTGCTCATCGGCTTCGTGGTCGCCATCGGCCTCGATGCCATCGGCTACGGCCACTACAACCGCTACATAGACCCGGTGCTGGTCTCGCTGCTGGCCCTGTGCGCTACCCTCATTCCCATCAAGGTGCTCGGTCGCAACCTGCGGGAAGTACTGAAGATCGCCCCCAAGGGGGATGTCTCCCGGCTGGTGGCAAGCGAAGTCGAGGCCCTGCGCCTGCGCCATGGCATCGAATGCTACAGCCATCTGGCGAAAAGCGGCCGCCGCTTCGATCTCGAACTCAACATTCTGGTGGCCCCCGGCCAGGAGTGGCCCGTCGAGCGCCAGGATGCCCTGCGCCAGGAGCTCTGGTCTCGCCTCGGCGATACCCTGGGGGACGCCTGGCTGTCGGTCTGCTTCACCCGCGAGAAACGCTGGCTGTAAGCCGCAAGGCGGGGCTTGCCTGGCAAGCTCCGCCCGCTCCTGTCGCCCCGCTGGGCGAGCGCGCCTCCCCCTATGCTGCCCGCCCCCTCTTGCCAAATACGGGATTCCCGTTATCATCAGGGCTCACTTTTAACCCGAGGTTTTATTGCCCATCATGGACAATCCCCGAAGTTGCCCTTCGTTTCTTCCCGTCAAAGCCTATCTTTATCTGCTTAATCAGCGCCTCTGAATAACGCCATTGCCTTGCTGTCACTGCGGCCATCGTACGCCGTGCTTACTCTTTGCTTTGTCTGTTTTTATTGAGGTCACTACATGGAATTGCTGCTGGATCCCCACATCTGGATCGGTCTGTTTACCCTGATCGTCCTGGAAATCGTGCTCGGGATCGACAACCTGGTCTTCATCGCCATCCTGGTGAAAAAGCTGCCCCCCGCCCAGCGGGACAAGGCCCGCGTCATCGGCCTGTCACTGGCCCTGCTGATGCGCCTGGGGCTCCTGAGCGTGATGTCCTGGCTGGTCACCCTGACCACCCCCATTTTGCACCTGTGGGATCACCCCTTCTCCGGGCGGGACCTGATCCTGATGGGGGGCGGCCTGTTCCTGCTGTTCAAGGCCACCTCCGAGCTGCATGAGCGGCTGGAAGCCAAGCCGCCCGAAGACGGGCCGGTCGGCGTCTACGCCAGCTTCGGCGTGGTGATCACCCAGATCCTGGTGCTGGATGCCATCTTCTCGCTGGACTCCATCATCACCGCCGTCGGCATGGTGGAACACCTCGGCGTCATGATGGCGGCCGTGACCATCGCCATGCTGGTGATGGTACTCGCCTCCAAGCCGCTGACCCGCTTCGTCAACGCCCACCCCACCGTCGTGGTGCTCTGTCTGAGCTTCCTGCTGATGATCGGTTTCAGCCTGGTGGCGGAAGGGTTCGGCTTCCATATTCCGAAGGGTTATCTCTACGCCGCCATCGGCTTCTCGGTGCTGATCGAATTCTTCAACCAGCTCTCCCAGCGCAGTGCCGAGCGCCACGAGGCCAAGCAGCCCCTGCGCGAGCGCACCACCGCCGCCATCTTCAAGCTGATGGGCAGCAAGGCATATCAGGACCGACCGGACGACGATCTGGACGCCCCCGCCGCCGAGCCGGTGAGCTTTGGCGAGGAGGAGCGCTACATGGTGACCGGGGTACTGTCGCTGGCCGAACGCTCCATTCGCACCATCATGACCCCACGCTCCGAGATGGCCTGGATCGACGTCAACGACTCCAACGACGAGATCCGCGCCCTGCTGCAGCAGGAGCCCCACAGCCTGTTCCCGGTCTGTGACGGCGATCTGGACGAGGTGATCGGGGTGGTCAAGGCGCGCGACCTGCTGTTTGCCCTCAACGAAGGGCAATCCTTGAGCGAGCTGGCCAAGCAGAACGACCCCATCATAGTGCCGCAGACCATCAACGTGATTAAGCTGCTGGCGGAGCTGCGCCAGGCCAAGGGCAGCCTCATTCTGGTGGCCGACGAGTTCGGCGTGATCCAGGGGTTGGTGACCACCCACGACTTGCTGGAGGCCATCGTCGGCGAGCTGCCCGATGAAGATGAAACGCCGGACATCGTCCGCGATGGGGAAGGCTGGCTCATCAACGGCAGCACCAACATCCACCACGTGGAGCAGGTGCTGGAACACGAAGGGCTGGTGAGCGAGAGCGACGAGTACGTGACCCTGGCCGGCATGCTGCTCTCCCACTTCGGCACCCTGCCCGCCCCGGGCCAGCAGCTGCAACTGCAGCAGCTCGGCTTCGAAGTGGTCGAGGTGAGCGAGCGGCGCATCGAGCGGGTGCGCGTCATGCCGCTGGAGGCCTGACGCCATTGCTTGAACCATGCTGAAAAAGGGGGCCTTGCGGGCCCCCTTTTTTATTCAGGCGCCTCCCCCTGCCCCTCCCTCTTTTCACCATTGCTGTCATCAGCGCAATTCTTTTGTGCAATTACCCCTCTTTTTCGCAAGGGATGCCGGCACTAGAGTGAGCCCATCATCACCATGAGGAATTCACCATGCACCACGATCACCTGTTCTGCCCCCTGCGCCTCGGCCAGTTGCACCTTGCCAACCGCATCGTCATGCCCCCCATGACCCGCTCCCGCGCCAGCCAACCCGGTGACGTGGCCAATGCCATGATGGCCACCTACTACGCCCAGCGCGCCGGGGCCGGCCTCATCATCAGTGAAGGCACCCAGATTGACCCCATGGGCAAGGGCTACGCCTGGACGCCGGGGATCCACAGCGCCGAACAAGTGGCCGGCTGGAAGCAGGTGACCGACGCCGTCCACGCCAAGGGCGGCACCATGTTCGCCCAGCTCTGGCACGTGGGCCGGGTCACTCACCCCGACAACCTCGGCGGTGCCCAGCCCATCTCCTCCTCCGCCATTCAGGCGAAAGGGGTGCGGGTGTTCGTCGACAACGGCAGCGATGCCCCCGGGTTCGTCGAAACCGTCACCCCGCGCGCCATGACCCAGGCCGATATCGACGCGGTAGTGGGGCAGTTCCGTCAGGCGGCTCGCAACGCCATGCTGGCCGGCTTTGACGGCATCGAGCTGCACGCCGCCAACGGCTACCTCATCAACCAGTTCCTCGACTCCGAGTCCAATACCCGCACCGACGGCTACGGCGGTTCCTTGGAGAACCGGCTGCGTTTCCTCAAAGAGGTGACCGAGGCAGTCTGCAGCGAGATCGGGGCCGACCGGGTCGGGGTGCGCCTCGCGCCGCTCACCACCCTCAACGGCACCGTGGATGCCAACCCGCAGGAGACCTACCTGGCCGCCGCCCGCCTGCTGGGCCGGCTCGACGTGGTCTACCTGCACATCGCCGAGGCGGACTGGGACGATGCCCCGCTGATGGCGGAGGGCTTCAAGCAGGGGCTGCGCGACGCCTTCCCCAACACCCTCATCTATGCCGGCAAGTACGACGGCGAGCGTGCCCGGGCGGCGCTCGAGGCGGGCTGGGCCGACATGATAGGCTTCGGTCGCCCCTTCGTGGCCAACCCCGACCTGCCCGAGCGGCTGCGCCACGGCTATCCGCTGGCCCCTCACGACCCGGCCACCCTGTTCGGCGGCGGTGAAAAGGGCTTGATTGACTACCCGACCTATCAGGCGGCCCCCCTGCCCCACACGGTCTGAGTCAAACCCGCCCAGGCATAACGAGACGCGCCCACCATCACTGGTGGGCGCGTCGTTTTCTGCCTGTCATGCTTGCCGGCGCCGCAGGCTAATGGAGGCTGACCCCGTAGCAGGCGGCGTAGCTTCTGATCTCCCGGGTCAGCCGCGCCTTGTCGGCCAGGCTCAGCCAGCTCGCCTCCACCGCGTTCAGTGACAAGCGGCAGAGCTGGTTCATGCTGGCCCCCAGCTCATGGGCCAGGGCGTGGAAGTTGGCATTTATGTAGCCGCCAAAATAAGCGGGATCGTCGGAGTTGATGGTGACGCACAGCCCCTGCTCCAGCAGCGCCAGTACGTTGTGGTGGGCCATCTTGTCAAACACCTTGAGGCGGGTGTTGGAGAGGGGGCAAACGGTGAGCGGCAGCCGGGTATCGGCCAGATAGCGCAGCAGATCGGGATCATCGACGCAGCGCACCCCGTGATCGATGCGCCGCACCTCAAGCTCCCGGATGGCCTGCCAGATGTAGTCCGCCGGCCCCTCTTCGCCGGCGTGGGCCACCACCGGCAACCCCAGCTCGCGGCAGCGGGCAAAGACCCGGGCAAATTTGCTGGGCGGGTTGCCCCGCTCCCCCGAGTCGAGCCCGATGCCGTGAATGCGCGACAGAAAGGGAGTGGCCTGCGCCAACGTGGCAAAGGCATCCTCCTCGCTCAAGTGGCGCAGGAAGCTCATGATGAGCCGCCAGCTGATGCCAAACGCTTTCTCCCCGGTCTGCAACGCCCGCTCGATGCCGCCCAGCACGGTGGCGAAGGGCACGCCACGGGCGGTGTGGGTCTGGGGGTCGAAGAAAATCTCCACGTGCACCACCTTGTCGGCGGCGCAGCGTTCCAGATAGGCCCAGGTGAGGTCGAAGAAATCCTGCTCGGTGATAAGCACGCTGGCCCCCAGGTAGTAGAGATCAAGGAAGGATTGCAGACAGTCGAACTCGTAGGCGGCGCGCACGCTGGCCACGTCAGGCCAGGGCAGGGCCACGCCGTTGCGCTGGCCCAGGGCAAACATCAGTTCCGGCTCGAGCGAGCCTTCGATATGGAGGTGCAGCTCCAGCTTGGGCAGACCGGCAATAAAGTTATCCATGATGACGGCTCCATCGGTTCACAGACAGCGGGACCAGCCAGTGGCAGAGCGGATCCCTCCCCTCTATCGTTCATTGTGCACCTATCTCTGTTTATGGGGGAGACTTGTCATCAAACAGACTTATAATGGCGTCACAAAAACAACATAACTATTTGAAGATCTTGAGAGTTGGCGCAACTTTCCGCCGCCTCTTGCGCCTACACAAGGAGTCCCCATGAAGAAAAACGTCATCTGCGACATCGACGGCGTCATCCTGCACAACAACGATCTGGTGCCCGGTGCCGACCGCTTCGTCCATCGCCTGCTGGAGCAGGGCAGCAAGCTGCTGTTTCTGACCAACTACCCGGCCCAGACCCAGAAAGATCTGCAAAACCGCTTCCGCTCCGCCGGGATCGAGGTGCCGGAGGAGTGCTTCTACACCTCCGCCATGGGCACCGCCGACTTTCTCAAGCGCCAGGACGGCAAGAAGGCCTATGTGATCGGCGAAGGGGCGCTGACCCACGAGCTCTACAAGGCCGGCTTCACCATCACCGACATCGACCCCGACTTCGTGGTGGTGGGCGAGACCCGCAACTACAACTGGACCATGATGCAGCTGGGGGCCAAGTTCGTCGATCAGGGGGCCCGCTTCATCGCCACCAACCCGGATACCCACGGCCCCATGATGCACCCGGCCTGCGGCGCCCTGTGCGCCCCCATCGAGCGGATGACCGGCAAGAAGCCGTTCTATGTCGGCAAGCCGAGCGCCTGGATCATCCGCGCGGCGCTCAACCGGATGGAGGCCCACTCCGACGACACCATCATCATCGGCGACAACCTGCGCACCGACATTCTGGCGGGCTTCCAGGCCGGCCTCGAGACGGTGCTGGTACTCTCCGGGGTGAGCAAGGTGGCCGACATCGACCGCATGCCGTTTCGGCCGAACCACATCTTCGACTCGGTGGTGGATATCGACATCGTCTGATCCCTGCCGGCTGACGGGCCGGCCTGGCGCAAGGTCCAGGTCTGCCTCGTTACCCCTGAAGGACGCGTAATGGAACCTGTCATGATCGCCGTGGCCTTTGGCTGCGGCATGCTGGTCAACCTCATCGGCCTGCCGCCCCTGCTGGGCTTTCTGGCGGCCGGTTTTCTGCTCAACGGCATGGGCTATCAGAACACCCCGGCCCTGAACGAAATTGCCGATCTGGGCGTCACCCTGCTGCTGTTCACCATCGGCCTCAAGCTCAACGTCAAGATCCTGATGCGGCGCGATGTCTGGGGTACCACCAGTTTGCACCTACTGCTCTCCACCCTGCTGTTCACCGTGGTGCTGCTGGTGTGCAAGGGGCTCGGACTGGCACTGGCCATGTCGCTGGACTGGCGGCTCGCACTGCTGCTGGGCTTTGCCCTCTCCTTCTCCAGCACCGTGTTTGCGGTCAAGGTGCTGGAGGAGCGCAGCGACATGAACGCCCTCTATGCCCGTCTCGCCGTCGGCGTGCTGGTGATGCAGGATCTGTTCGCGGTGGCCTTCCTGGCAGTCTCCAGCGGTCAGTGGCCCAGCATCTGGGCGCTCTGGATCCTGGGGCTGCCGCTGCTGCGCCCCTTGCTGCTGAAATTGCTGGAGCGGGCCGGTCACGGCGAGCTGCAGGTGCTGTTCGGGATCTTCCTGGCGCTGGTGGTGGGAGCCGCCGGCTTCGAAGTGGTGGGGCTCAAACCGGATCTGGGGGCGCTGGTCATCGGCATGCTGATCGCCTCCCACCCCGCCTCCGCTGGGCTGGCCAAGTCGCTGTTCAACCTCAAAGATCTGTTTCTCATCTGCTTCTTTCTCACCATCGGCCTCAACGGCCTGCCAACCCACGACACCATGTTGCTGGCGCTGGCCCTGGTGCTGGCCCTACCGCTGAAAAGCGCGCTCTACTACCTGGTCTACAGCGGCGCCCACCTGCGGGTGCGTACAGCCCTGCTCTCCACCCTGGCGCTCACCAACTTCTCGGAGTTCGGTCTCATCGTCGCGGCCATCGCCGCCAAGGCGGGCTGGATCTCCCACGAGTGGCTGGTTGCGCTCTCCTTGGCGCTGGCGGCCAGCTTCATGATCTCGGCTCCCCTCAACGGCCAGAGCGAGCGCATTTACCATCGGCTCGGCAACTGGCTGCGCGGCATGCAGGCTACCACCCTGCATCCAGAGGACAGGCCCATCGAGCTCGGCGATGCCGAGGTGATCATCCTCGGCATGGGACGGATCGGTCAGGGTGCCTACTTCGAGCTGGAGAACAAGTACGGCACCGTGATCCTCGGGGTGGAGAACGACAGCGAGAAACTGCCCACCCTGCGCGCCCAGGGCATGAACGTGATCGAGGGGGACGCCACCGATACCGACTTCTGGGACAAGGTGCTGCTCTCCAACCAGGTCAACCTGGTGCTGCTGGCCATGCCCCACCACTCGGGCAACCTCTACGCCATCGAGAAGCTGCGCAGCCACGGCTTTGCCGGCAAGATTGCCGCCATCGTCCGCTTCGAGGACGACATCGCCTCCCTGAAAGAGCAAGGGGTGGATGCGGTGTTCAACGTCTACGACGAAGCGGGCAGCGGCTTTGCCCGCCACGTCATCAAGCGGCTGCAGCCACGCTGATGGGGAGCCGCGGCCCCCTTGGCAAGGGGAACGGTATCGTTTACGTTATGCGCAACCTCGTTTAATAAAACGAACAATCACGGGGCCTGGATGGCCCCGTTTTTTATCCCTGCCAAGGAGGCAGCATGAAGACCCTCAACGACTGGATCCTGCTCGACCGCAATGAGGTGGTCCCCACCCCGCTGATACCGGCCCCCGAGCGCCTGCGCGCCGGCAATCCGCGCCAGACGGTATGGAACCACTACTCCGACCCGAGCCAGCAGTTTCACGTCGGCTTCTGGGCCTGCGAGCCGGGCCGCTGGGCCATCCACTACACCGAGCACGAATACTGCCAGCTGCTGGAGGGCGAGGCGGTGATCCACGACGGCCAAGGCGGCAGGCTGCCCCTCAAGCCCGGCGATCAGTTCGTCATCCCGGCCGGCTTTGTCGGGGAGTGGGAGACCCTCACCCCCTGCCGCAAGCTCTACGTGATCTTCGAGCCCGCCGCGACTTGACGTCTGCGTCAACCCAGGCCGCCGTAGCCACCCTTTTTCAGGCCGACCGGGTTGACGTGTACGGCATGATTTTCTGCGGTTTTCCCGCTTGCAAAAGGTTTTTGCACTAGGCATTGTGATTGGCGAGGAATGTAAATGGAATTTCGAGCCCGAACGTGGGGGGCTCATATAAAAATCAAGAGGATTACCGCCAATGTGTTCTATTTTCGGCATTCTGGACATCAAATCCGATGCGGCCGCGCTGCGCAAATCGGCGCTGGAGATGTCCAAGCGATTGCGCCACCGCGGTCCTGACTGGTCCGGCGTCTACAGCTCCGACAAAGCCATTCTGGTGCACGAGCGCCTGGCTATCGTCGATCCGGGCAACGGCGCCCAGCCGCTCTACAACCCCGAGCGCACCCACGTGCTGGCCGTCAACGGCGAGATCTACAACCACAAGGAGCTGGAGAAGAGCCTCAAGGTCGACTTCCAGTTCCAGACCCACTCCGACTGCGAGGTGCTGCTGGCCCTCTACAAGGAGAAGGGCCCGGCGTTTCTGGACGATCTCAACGGCATCTTCGCCTTTATCCTCTATGACGCGGAGCAGGATGCCTACCTGATTGGTCGCGACCACATGGGGATCATCCCCCTCTATACCGGCCGCGACGAGCACGGCAACTTCTACGTCGCCTCCGAGATGAAGGCGCTGGTACCGGTCTGCAAGAGCGTCGAAACCTTCCCGCCGGGACACTACCTGTGGAGCAAGGATGGAGAGCTCAAACAGTGGTACAAACGCGACTGGATGGAGTATGACGCGGTCGAGCACAACGTCAGTGACAAGGCCGAGCTGAAAGCCGCGCTGGAAGCGGCGGTCAAGCGCCAGCTGATGTGCGACGTGCCCTATGGCGTGCTGCTCTCCGGCGGGCTGGATTCGTCCGTCATCTCCGCCATCACCAAGCTCTATGCCGCCCGTCGGGTTGAAGATGATGGCAAGAGCGAAGCCTGGTGGCCCCAGCTGCACTCCTTCGCCGTCGGCCTGGAAGGCTCGCCGGATCTCGCCGCCGCCCGCAAGGTGGCCGATCACCTCGGCACCATCCACCACCAGATCCACTTCACCGTGCAGGAGGGACTGGATGCCCTGCGGGACGTCATCTATCACCTCGAGACCTATGACGTCACCACCATCCGCGCCTCCACGCCCATGTATCTGATGGCCCGCTACATCAAGGCGATGGGGATCAAAATGGTGCTCTCCGGCGAAGGCTCCGACGAGTTGTTCGGTGGCTACCTCTACTTCCACAAGGCGCCCAACGCCCGCGAGTTCCACGAAGAGAACGTGCGCAAGCTCGCCTCGCTGCATCTCTATGACTGCCTGCGCGCCAACAAGTCGATGGCCGCCTGGGGGGTGGAGGGTCGCGTGCCCTTCCTCGACAAGGAGTTCATGGACGTGGCGATGCGCCTGCAGCCTGCCGACAAGATGTGCGGCAAGGGCAAGATCGAAAAGCACATCCTGCGCGAAGCATTCGAGGATCTGCTGCCCCACGAAGTGGCATGGCGCCAGAAGGAGCAGTTCTCCGATGGCGTGGGCTATTCGTGGATCGACAGCCTCAAAGCCATGGTCGAGGAAGAGGTGACGGATCAGATGTTCGAGGCGGCGGCCTTCCGCTTCCCCGTCAACACCCCGCTCACCAAGGAGGCCTACTTCTACCGCGCCATCTTTGACGAGCACTTCCCGCTGGAGTCCGCCGCCCGTACCGTGCCCTACGGCAAGTCGGTCGCCTGCTCCACCCCGACCGCGCTGGAGTGGGATGCCAAGTTCAAAGAGATGGCCGACCCGTCCGGTCGCGCCGTGATGGACGTCCACCAGCAGGGTTACTGATCTGCCGGCAACCTCCTTTGCCTCAATGCCAAGCCCCTCCTGCGAGGGGCTTGGTTTTTTCCCGCCGACCCATTCCCGCTTTTTGCATAACAAGCGCCCATCTCACCCTTGGCGGCCGGGCTCGCTCGTGTCACATTGTTGCGGCTTGGAAGCAACCACAACAACACAAGGAGCACGTGATGAACCGACTGCTATTGCCGCTGGTGCTTGGCACCGCCCTGTTTCATGGCGAGGCGTACAGCGCCGGCCACCTCTGGAGCCAGAGCCTACCCGATTACAGCCAGGGCTATGACGAGCAGCGGGACCCGGCCCGCGATCTCGCCGCCGCCACCGCCAAGGCCAGTGCCGAGGGCAAGAAAGTCCTGCTGCTGGTGGGCGGCGAGTGGTGCAGCTGGTGCCAGGAGATGAACCACTTTCTGGACCAACAACCCGATCTTGCCAGTCAGCTCAACCGCACCTTCGTGGTGGTCAAGGTGAACGTCAGCAAGCAGAACAAGAACGAATCCTTCCTCAAAGGTTATCCCGAGTATCTGGGGGTGCCCCACTTCTACGTGCTGGATGCCAAGGGCAAGCTGCTGGAATCCTTCAACACCGGGCTGCTGGAGAAGGGGGACAGCTACGACGGGGAGAAATTCGGCAAGTTCATCGCCTTCTTCCAGCCCAAGACCACCCACGGCTGACTCGCCAATCGATGCAATCAGGGCCCCGCACGGTCGGTGACTGTGTTGGGCCTCGATGGCCGTGTAAGCAGGGGCTGTAGGCCTGCGGCAAGCCGGCCATTCCCCCGACAAGGACGAAAAGATGTTACGGATACTGGGCAAAGCCTCCTCCATCAATGTGCGCAAGGTGCTGTGGACCTGCGCCGAGCTGGATCTCCCGTTCGAGCTGGAGGAATGGGGTGCCGGCTTCAAGCCGACGGACACCCCGGCGTTTCTGGCACTCAACCCCAATGCCATGGTGCCGGTCATTCAGGATGACGACTTCACCCTGTGGGAATCGAACACCATCATCCGCTACCTGGCGACGCGCTACGGCGACAACGCGCTCTATCCCGTCGAGGCGAGAGCAAGGGCCCGGGTCGATCAATGGATTGACTGGCAGGCATCGGACTTGAACAGCGCCTGGCGCTACGCCTTCCTGTCGCTGGTGCGGCGCTCCCCCCAGCATCAAGACCATCAGGCCCTTCACGCAGCTTGCCTGCAGTGGTCTCACTGCATGGAGATCCTGGAGAGACAGCTTCAAGCAACCGGGGGATATGTGGCCGGCCCCCACTTCTCGCTGGCGGATATTCCCATCGGGCTGTCGGTCAACCGCTGGCTGGAGACGCCCTATGATCGTCCGTTGCTGCCGGCCGTGAACGACTACTACCAGCGCCTGGGCGAGCGGCCCGGCTTTCGGCGCCATGGCTGCAACGGAACGCCCTGAGGCGAACGGGAAGGGAGGGAGTTGGCAGAGTGAACACGGCAGGCCGGGTCGGGATGACCGGGCCCGGCCTGCCGTATGTCAGGGTTGGGCATCCGGCTGCTGCTCTGGCGCGGCCTTGATAAACGCCTGCAGTTGCTCGCAGTTGGCGACGATGCGATTGATGGTGGGGTAGTCTTCCAGCGACATGTCGTAGCGGCGGGCGTTGTAGACCTGGGGCACCAGCATGCAGTCGGCCAGGGTCACCTCGTTGCCGACGCAATAGATGCCGGCGGTGGTCATCAGCAGCTGCTCCAGCGCGGTGAAGGTCTCGTCAATCCAGTGGCGATACCACTCGTCGCGGTGTGCCTTGCCCTGCCCCAGCGACTGCTCCAGATAGTTGAGCACCCGCAGGTTGTTGAGGGGATGGATGTCGCAGGCGATCATGTTGACGATCTGGCGTACCCGGGCCCGCTCCTGCGGGGCCGAGGGCATCAGCGGGTGGGCGGGGTAGGTTTCGTCGAGGTACTCCATGATGGCCACCGACTGACCCACCTGCACCTCGCCATCCACCAGAAACGGCACCAGCCCCTGGGGGTTGAGCCGGCGATAGGCCTTCTCGCGCTGCTCGCCCTGCCGCAGATTGACCGGATGCTGCTCATAATCGAGCCCCTTGAGCTGCATCACGATCCGTACCCGATAACTTGCCGATGAACGCCAATATCCAAACAACTGCAACATAATCTGTCCCTGTGTTGGCAGGTGCAAGGGCACCTGCCGCTCACCAGCCGGCCTCGTATCCATGCTGGCCCCTCACTTCGTCTGACTGGCCCCCGCCGGCGTGACCCGCTGCAAAATGGTGCCAAACAGACTCATCCCGTTGCGATCCTGCATCGCGATGGACACTGTATCACCAAAGCGCAGAAAGGGTGTAGTGGCTTGACCTGACTCGATAATTTCCTGCATTCGCAGCTCGGCGAGGCAGGATGAGCCGCGGCTTCGGTCGTAGTTGGAGACGGTGCCCGAGCCGATGATGCAGCCCGCCCCGAGCGGCCGGGTCTTGGCGGCGTGGGCGATCAGCTCATAAAAGTTGAAGGTCATGTCCACCCCGGCATCGGGAGCCCCGAACAGGGCGCCGTTGAGGTGGGTCTCAAGCGGCAGATGCACCTTGCCGTCGCGCCAGTCATCCCCCAGCTCGTCCGGCGTGATGGCCAGCGGCGAGAAGCTGCTGGAGGGCTTGGACTGGAAGAAGCCAAAGCCCTTGGCAAGCTCCCCCGGGATGAGGTTGCGCAGGCTCACGTCATTGACCAGCATCAGCAGCTTGATGTGGCCGGCGGCCGCCTGCGGGCTGGTGCCCATCGGCACGTCGTCGGTGATGACGGCGATCTCCGACTCGAAATCGATGCCCCACTCCTCCGACCCCATCGGGATGGTGCCACGGGGCTGCAGGAAGCTGTCCGAGCCCCCTTGATAGATCAGGGGATCGTGCCAGAAGCTTTCTGGCATCTCGGCACCGCGGGCTTTGCGCACCAGCTCCACGTGGTTGACGTAGGCGCTGCCGTCAGCCCACTGGTAGGCGCGCGGCAGCGGAGAGAGACAGGCCGTCTCGTCGAACGGGAAGGCGTCGGCGCAGGCGCCATCGTTGAGCTTCTGATAGACGGCGGTCAGTTTGGGCGCAAGTTCGGCCCACTCGTCGAGGGCCGCCTGCAGGGTGGCGGCCAACTGCGGCACGCGCACCGCGCGGCTCAGATCGCGACTCACCACCACCAGGGCGCCGTCCCGTTTACCATTGTTCAGGGTTGCCAGTTTCATAGGGATTCCTTTTATTTGCCGTTCGTGGCTGGCGTGAGTTCCGGGCGCAGCCAGCTGGTGACGTAACGCGGGTTTTCCACTCCGTCACACAGGCTGCCGACGTTGAGCGCATCGCGGGTGTCGAGCATCACCGCCACCTCGTCGGTGAACTTCTTGGCATAGGCCTGCCCTGCCGCAAACGCCTTGGGATGGGGACCGTGGGTGAACCCGGCGGGATGGAAGGTGACCATGCCCCGCTCGATGTTGTCCCGGCTGAAGAAATCCCCGGCGTGGTAGAAGAGCACCTCATCGTAGTCGTCGTTGCTGTGGTAGAAGGGCACCTTGAGGGCACCGGGATCGCTCTCGATGGGGCGCGGCACGAAGGTGCAGACCACGAACCGGCTCGCCACGAAGGTGGAATGAGCCGAGGGCGGCAGGTGGTAGCGGTGACTCATCAGCGGGCGGATGTCCCGCCAGTTGAGGCGCACCACGCAGAGATCTCCGTGCCAACCCTGCGCGTCAAGCGGGTTGAACGGCCAGGTGATGACCGAGACCTGGTTGTGACGCTTGACCTGCAGCGACCAGGGGTTCTCATCCTGCTGGGCCAGGAAGCGCTCGTTGATGGCCGGCACGTCCAGCGCCGCCGGGTCGAAGATGGCGTGATTGCCCACCAGCCCCTTGTCCGGCAACTGGTAGCTGTCGTTGGTCGCCTCGATCATCAGGATGAACAGGGGCGCCGTCGGCTCGATGCGCCACATGGTGCCGCGGGGGATCACCAGGTAGTCGCCATCGCGCAGGGTCAGGTGACCGTAGTCGCAATAGAACTCGCCGCTCCCCTCATGGATGAACAGGAGCTCGTCGCCATCGGCGTTGCGCACCAGAAACGGCATGGGCTCATGCAGGCGCCAGATGCGGTAACGGCAGTGGGGGTTGCTGAGAATATCCGGCATCACCCAGGGGGAGAGGGAACTCACCTCCTCGCCGAGGGCATTGAGATCAAACAGGCGCGGGCGCAGCGGCCCCTCCCAGTTGACCCAGTCGGTGGGGGCATGCTTGTGGTGCATGTGGGTGGCCGGCCCGAAAAAGCCGGAGCGGCCCAGTTCGCGCTCATAGATGGCCTGCTCGGGCAGGTCGGCATGAGCCTGGCGGGAGTGTGTCCCCTCCCGGTGGGGAAAGTTAATCCAGTTGCGCATCGCCAACCTCCCTTGCTTGACAACCAACCCGCCCGTGGCGGTTCCCGTTACGCATCATTGAGCACCCCACGGCGGATCTGATCCAGCTCGATGGATTCGAACAGTGCCTGGAAGTTGCCCTCGCCAAAGCCTTCGTTGCCCTTGCGCTGGATGATCTCGAAGAACACCGGGCCGATCACGGTGTCGGTGAAGATCTGCAGCAGGATGCCGTCCTTGGTGGGAGAGCCGTCGATGAGGATACGCAGCTCTTTGAGCGCCGCCAGATCCTCCTGGTGCCCCTCGACCCGGCTATCCACCTTCTCGTAGTAGGTGTCCGGGGTCGGCATAAAGCCGGTGCCACGGCCGCGCAGGGTGCGGATGGTGTGGTAGATGTCGCTCGACGCCATGGCGATGTGCTGGATCCCCTCCCCCTTGTACTGACGCAGGTACTCCTCGATCTGGGACTTGTCGTCGGAAGATTCATTGATGGGGATGCGAATTTTGCCGCAGGGGGCGGTCATGGCGCGGGAATGCAGGCCGGTCAGCTTGCCCTCGATGTCGAAGTAGCGGATCTCCCGGAAGTTGCCGATCCGCTCGTAGAAATTGGACCAGACGTCCATGTTGCCGCGCTGCACGTTGTGGGTCAGGTGGTCAATCTCGTACAACCCGGCATCCACCTCGGCCATGCGCGCCTGCCAGTCGGGATAGAAGACGAAGTCCACGTCATAGATGGAGCCCTTGTCGCCGTAGCGGTCGACGAAAGAGAGGGTGCTCTCGCCGATGCCGTAGATGGCGGGTATGTTGAGCTCCATGGGACCAATCTTGCCGACGAACGGCTTGGCGCCCTTGCCGATGGCGTACTGCTGGGCCTTGCCGGCATCGCTCACCCGAAACGCCATGCCGCAGACACTCGGCCCGTGCAGGCTGGCAAACTGCTCGGCCTGGGAGTGGGGCTCGGCATTGACCACGAAGTTGATGTCCCCCTGGCGGTAGAGCCAGCACTGCTTGTGTTTGTGCTGCGCCACCTCGGCAAAGCCCAGCGAGACGAACAGCGCCTTGAGGGCGACAATCCCTTTGGCATCCGGCGCCGTGTACTCGACGAATTCGAAACCATCGGTGCCGAGCGGATTGATGGTGTGAGTACGGGCAGAAGAAGTGGTCGTCATGATGCGCTCCTTGCGATTGACTGATAACGAAGAGGGTAACACCGGGGCGTTGCGGGCAGCCGCCACCAATATTGTTAACAACTTGTTTCATTAGAGGTGGCGGCGCGGCGGAAGAGAAGAGGCGGCGTTCAGATAGTTTGCCGGGGGGGACGGTCAAAAGATGTAAATAGATTGTGACATTGAGGCCGCAGCCTTGTGGCACGCTCGGTGGCGCCCCGCAAGGCTGTCAGCTTTGCCTTACAGGGACCAGTATCTGGGCTCGATGCGGGGCAATGCCTGCCGCGCCTGTTGCAGCCGCGCCGGGGTGGGGTTGATGAGCCACGCCACCTGCCCCTCTGCCAGCAGTGGCAAGTCGTGCAGGCTGTCGCTCAGAGCCAGGGTGGCGCCGAGGGCGTGGATCCCGGGCAGGATTTTGTGGCGGCCGTGGCAGTAAAAACGCGGCATCAGGCCGCCGAGGCGATAGTGCATCCGCGAACCCAGAATGCGATGGGGCAGACGGCCGGGCAGTTGTTGATGGAGCTGGCCCCGTACCAGGGCGCGAGGGCTGGCGGAGAGCACCCAGCAGCGCAGCCCTTCGGCCAGCAGCAGGCCCCGAGCTTCACGAAACAGCCCAGGCCGGGTGCGGCAATAGGCCCGCACTAGGCGTCGCCACCCTAGCGGCGGCAGCCCGAGGGTGATGGCCCACCAGATCAGTGAAATGCCGCGCCGACGCTGGCTTGGCATCAGATAGACCAGCCCACCCAGCGCCATCACCGGCCACAGCAGCAGCGGCCAGATGCGGCGGCGCAGGATGAAACGCAGCAGCCCGGCATGGCTGTCATCCGGCGCCAGGGTGTCGTCAAAATCCGCCAGGATCCAGCCGCTGGCGGGCAGATCCGGCACTCCTGGCACTGTCGCTCCCTTCATTCGGCCAGCCCCGCGATGGCGGCGTGCAACTCGGGCAGCACAAACAACGAGCCTTCATCGGGCGGGCAGACGAAGTCGAACGCCTCCCCCGCCAGGGTGAACGCGAGGCGCCAGGCGTGCAGATAGCCGCGATCGGCCGCCGTGCCGCCGTAGCGCGCATCCCCCAAGATCGGCGCCCCCACGCTCTTCAAGGCCACCCGGATCTGGTGAGTCTTGCCGGTTCTGGGCTTGATCCGGTAGAGCCGCAAGCCCTCGCGCACCGAGACGGAGTCGAACCAGCTGATGGCGGGGTTGTCGAGTGTGCGGGTCAGCATCCAGCTGCCGCCCCGCCCCTTCTGCATGTCCCCCTTCACCCAGCCCTGCTTCTTCTTGGGCTTGCGATCGGAGAGGGCCAGATACTGCTTGCTCACTTCCCGCGCGGCAAAGGCCATGCTGAGGGCCCGGTTGGCCTCGGTGGTGCGCGCCAAGAGCACCAGCCCGGAGGTCATCTTGTCGAGCCGATGCACCGGATAGAGCAGCAGACCGGTATCGGCCTTGACCCGACTGACCAGCCCCGGATGGAGCAGTCCGGCCTCGTCGGTCTCGTCATGCATGCCGAGCCCGGGCCCCTTGTTGATAACCATGAAATCTTTGTGCTGCGCTAGTATCCGGTACATCAATAACCCTTTAGAATGTTTTTAATTACAAGAACATGACCCTGCGGGGTCGCACCCCATGAACACTCAGAACAAGACTCGCACGGATGAAGAGATACCTGCTTTGGCTGCTGCTGATTGGCATCAGTCATGCTGTTCCCTTGCGGGCCAGCGAATCCACCCTTGAAGCGCCGGAGCGGGTCGTACTCCAGCTGCGCTGGCTGCATCAGCCCCAGTTCGTTGGCTATCACATGGCCAAGGCCAAGGGCTTTTATGCCAGTGCCGGGCTGGACGTCGAGATACGGCCCGGCGGCAAGGACATCAGCCCGGTAGAAGAGGTGCTGAGCGGGCGGGCCGACTTCGGGGTCGGCAACACCGAGGTGCTCACCAGCTACGCCAGCGGCCAGCCATTGCTGGCGCTGGCCAGCGTCTACCAGCACTCCCCGTCCATCTTTCTTGCTCGCCGTGACAGCGGCATTCTCACCGTTGACGACATGCGTGGCAAACGGATCATGATGTTTTCGGCCCATCAGGACGCCGAACTGCTGGCCACTCTCTTCTATCAGGGGCTCAATGAGCACCAGCTCATCCCGCTGCCCACCTCGGTCAACATCGAGGATCTCATCGAGGGCCGGGTCGACATCTTCAACGCCTACCTCAGCAACGAGCCCTTCTATCTGGAGGAGCGCGGCATCCCCGTCTCCGTCATCAATCCGCGCAACTACGGCATCGATTTCTACAGCGACATCCTGTTCACCACCCAGGCGCAGGAGCGCGCCCATCCGGATCGGGTGGCCCGGTTTCGGGCCGCGAGCCTGGCGGGCTGGCGCTATGCCCTCGCCCACCCGCAAGAAGCCATCGCCCTGCTGCGCAAGGAGTATGGCGTCAACCGCAGTCAGGCCCACATGGAGTACGAGCTGCAGGTGAGCAAGGAGATGATCCAGCCGCTCTATGTGGAGATCGGGTATATGAATCCCGATCGCATGACCCACATCATGCAGCAGCTGGTCGAGATCGGACTGGTGTCCAAGCCGGTCTCCTTGCACGAGTTTCTCTATCAGGCCCCTTCCGAGCAGTGGATCTTCTGGCGTCCCTGGTTCCTACTGAGCCTGGCGGCCAGCGTGCTGATCCTGCTGCTGGCCCTCTATCTATTGATGTGCAACCAGCGGCTCAATCGCGAAATCGCCTTGCGCCGCCAGCGGGAGGAGGAGATCTGGCAGCTCGCCCGCCGCGACCCGCTCACCGGCCTGCCCAACCGGCTGAGCCTGATGGAGCGGCTTGATGCCCAGGTCAAGGGCCCGGCCCCCGGCTGCCTGCTGTTTTGCGATCTCGACGACTTCAAGCAGGTCAACGACAACTTCGGCCACAGCCACGGCGATGCCCTCCTCTGCCAGCTGGCGGAGCGGATCAGCCGCAGCCTCGGGCCACAGCACTTCTTCGCCAGACTGGCCGGCGACGAGTTCGTGCTGCTGTTGCCGGGCCACGATCAGGCGCAGGCCGATGCCATCGCCGAGCAGATCAGGGCCGTCATGCAGTCGCCGTTCGAGGTGGAAGGGGTCCCGCTGACGGTCGGCATCAGCGTCGGCATCAGCCAGTACCAGCCGGGCTGGCGCGCCGAGCAGTGGCTCATCCAGGCCGACCGCGCCATGTACCACGACAAGGGGGCTCCGCTGGCTGAGTCCCCAGGCTGATCCAAATTCCGACAGCACAAGGCCACCCGCGGGTGGCCTTGTTGTTGTATGGATGGCAGCGGCGACTAGCCGAAGGTCTGCCTCAGGGACTTGAGCTGTCTGGCCTTGGTCAGCAGGATCTCGCTCGACTCGTCGACGTCGTGCATCTTGCTGCTGTTGGCATGGGAGTGCTGGGAGATGAGGTTGACGTTCTGGCTGATGTTTTCCACCACCGCCTGCTGCTCTTCCGCCGCCGCCGAGATCTGGGCCGAGAAGTCCATCACCAGCTCGATCTCCGTCAGTACCTGATGCAGGCTGTCCGATCCCATCCGGGTCATCTCTACGCAGGCCTGGGTCTGTTGCAGGTTGTTCTGCATCATCCCCTTCCAGCCGTTCAGGGTGCGCTGGATCTGGCCGATGCTGCTCTGGATCTGTTCGGTCGCCTTGTGGGTGCGGGTAGACAGGGTGCGCACCTCGTCCGCCACCACCGCGAAGCCGCGCCCCTGTTCGCCGGCCCGGGCCGCCTCGATGGCGGCGTTGAGCGCCAGCAGGTTGGTCTGATCGGCGATACCCTGAATTTCCCCCATCAGCACCCCGATGCGATCCGACTCGCTGGCCAGCGCCACCGCCGAGGCAAAGGCGTGCTCCGCCTCCTTCGCCAGATCGGTGATCTTGTGCTCGGTCTCGATCAACTGCTTATCCGTGTGCTGGCAGTGAGCCTTGGCCTCGGCAATCTGGCTGTTGGTGTCCTGGATGTCGCGGGCGATCTCCTGGGCCGTGCTCGCCATCTCGGTGATGGCGGCCGCCATCTGCTGGGTTTGGGCATCCTGCTCGGCGATGTCCGAGCTGGCCTCGCTGGAGGCACTCTTCAGGTGCACCGCCAGATCCTGCAGGGCGTGAGTGGCATCATCCACCCGGCCGAGCACGGTGCGAATGCGGGCCTGCAGCAGCTTGATGTGGAAGTCGGCGATGGCGCTTGGCTCCTGGCCCGAGTAGATGAGCCGGGTCAGGCTGTCGTACTCGCCGGCCAGTTGCTGCAGATAACGGGGGGTGGTGATGAGCTCGTGGCGATAGAGCAGCCCCAGCAAGATCAGCGGCAACGCCATGTAAAGCGCGGCCCAACCGCCCAGTTGCACGGTGCCGAGCCAGCCCAGCGCCAGCAACCCGGCCACCGCGACCCCATGGCGCAGCCGCGCCAGCGAAATCCTGGGCTTGCCGCCGCCCTGCTCCGCCGCTCGCAGCCGGGCATAGGTGCGGGCTGCGATCTGCTTCATCTGCGGATCGGCGCGCCAGCGCACCGACTGATAGCCGCTGATCTTGCCCTGCTCGAAGATGGGGGTGACATAGGCATCCACCCAGTAATAGCGACCATCCTGGCAGCGGTTCTTCACCATGCCGCGCCATGGCTGGCCCTGCTTGAGTTTGCCCCACAAGTCGGCAAATGCCGCCTTGGGCATGTCGGGATGGCGCACCATGTTGTGGTGCTGCCCCACCAGCTCGGCCCGGCTGTAACCGGCGACCCGGCAGAAGTTGTCATTGGCGTAGGTGATCACGCCCCGCAGATCCGTGGTGGACACCAGCTGTTCATCAGCTGCGAAATCCACTTCCTGATCAACAAGATGGCCTTTTTGTTCGCGCATGTAGCCCCCACTCTTACGTTGTTGCTCAGTAGAGTGTAGGGAAGCAATCAGCACCTGTAAAGGTCAATGCAAAAAGATTCTGACGGGGCGAAAACGGATCGGACCGGCAGGAAATAATCATTGATTTAAATCAACATTTCCTGCCGGCGCGCGATATTTATTGCAGTGAAAGATGGCTGGCAATGGTCTTGAACAGCACCGGGTAGTCATCCTCGAAATGGTGCGAACCGGGCAGAGTCAGCGTGGTCACGTTGGGCTGCTGCAGACGGGGACAGAGCCGCACCGGCGAGTCGTCATCCGCCCCCTGCACGCAGAGCATCGGCAGGGTGTGGATGGCGTTGACCTCGGGCTGGGTGGGATAGCTGCCCGCCTTGTCGTGGGTCACCATGTCGCTGACGTGGATCTCGAAGTCGGAGGCGGTCGAGGGTGAGAGCATCACGGCCCCGATCAGGCTCTTGCGATAAGGCTCGGGCAACCGGTTGATGACGAAGGGCACGATTTCGGCACCAAAGGAGAAGCCCACCAGCAGCCAGCGCTGGCGCCCCCAGCGGGACTGGTAATCATCCAGGATCCGCACCAGATCGGCGGTGACCTGCTCTGGATCCTTCTTCTTCCAGTAGTAGGTGAGCGAGCTCCAGCCCACCACCGGCATGCCGTGCTGCTGCAGCTGGGCGCTGAGGCCCTTGTCCAGCGCGGCCCAGCCGCCATCACCGCTCATGAACACCACCATGGGGGCACTTGAGGCTTGCGCTACCGGCAGCTCCACCAGCCCCAACTCCTCTTTCACCGGCGCGGCAGAGAGCGAAAAGGCGCAGCACGCCAGCAGCAATAACAGGATTTTCATGGCCGACTCCTATTTTTTGATGAGCCCGAACGGGCCTCGGCTGATCAGGGATATCAGGTTGGTCAGCACCCTCGGCAGCACCAGCTTGCTGGTACAGAGCAGGTAGCGCGGCTCCCAGTCCGGCGAGAACTTCTCCTTGTAGCGTCTGAGCCCCTGGAAATTGTAGAAACGACTGCCCCGGGTGAAGATGGTGTTGCCAAGCCGGGTCCAGTAGCCGCTCAGGGGGTGATCGTTGAAACCGGACATGGGCGCCATGCCGAGGTTGAAGCTGGCGTAACCCTCGGCCTTGCCCCACAGCAGCAGCTCGACAAACAGGAAGTCCATGATGGGGGCCGTGCCCGTGTCCAGGCTGTAGCGCATCAGATCGATGGAGAGGCTCTCCTTGTTGTCGCTGACCCAGAGGTTGGCAAAACCGACGATCTGCCCCTCGTGACGCACCAGCGCGGCCGGGCTCAGGCTGAGGTAGGTGGGCTCAAAGCTGCCCACCGAGAACCCCTTCTCCTTGCCCTGCTTGCTCTGCAGCCAGGTGTCAGACACCTCCTTGAGGCGCGGTAACAGTGCAGGCACGCATTCAGGCGCCACCACTTCGAACGACAGCCCCTCCCGCTTGCCCTTGGCATGGCTCTGGCGCAGGTTGCGCAGCCGGCTGCCAGCCAGCTCGAAGGCCGCCAGATCGACGATGGCCTCCTCCCCCAGCTTGAACGGGATCAGGCCCAGCTCCAGGTAGAGCGGCAGGTAGCGGGCCGACACCTGGTAGAACACCGGGCTGGCATCGTGCTGGTCGCACAGCTCGCGAAACTGCCAGAGCAGCTCCTCGATAAGCTCAGGCTGACCGATGGGATCCCCCATTACGATCCAGCCATTGCCCTCGACGCCGTACATCAAAAACGCCTCGCCGCCGGGATGAAACAGCAGCGACTTGTCGCCAAGCTGGGCCAGGTAGCCATGACCGCCCCCCTCGCGCAGCACCAGGGCATGGGCGCGGGCCAGCTCCTCTGCTTCCGGCTTGCGCCCGGAGACCCGCAGCGGCGCCAGCAACTGGGCCACCCCGACCACGGCCAGCACGGCCACCACGCTGCCCATGGCCCGCAAGCCGCGGGAGGCGGCGCCATGGGGCGAGAAGTGAAACCAGAGGGCGTGGTCATACTCCACCTGACGGTAGGAGAAGAGCAGCAGCCAGAGCGCCCCCAGCAGCACGGCCCCCACCGAGATGAGCCAGCCCGGAGTGAACTGGGCGTGCAGCAGGGAGCCCTTGCGATAGAACAACGAGCGACAGGGGGTGATGATGAGCAGGAACAGCCCGAGCAGCAGGGCCGACTCCCAGTCAAACCCCTTGAGCAGGGAGAAGATCATCCCCAGCCCCAGCAGCAGCTGGGTGATGCGAAACGCCGCGTCGTGGCGCCGGTAGAGGCTGCGGGCCAGCAGGATCAGCAGCACGCCGCTGACACTGCCAAGCACATGGGAGAGCTCCAGCAGGTGCAGCGGCAATACCTGCAGGAACATCTCGATACGCCCGCGCATGGTGGGGATCATCCCCGAGCAGAGCAGCAGGCTGCCCGCCGCGAACGCTCCCAGGCTGATCAGCGCCGGCAGGAACTCGCGCACCGCGGTCATGATGCCCTGCAGCCGGCTCCAGCGCGCCTTCTGCTGCAACAGCTCCTGGCTGGTGAACAGCAGCAGGGCGCACAGGAAAGGCAGCACATAGTAGATGCAGCGATAGAGCAGCAGGGAGGCCAAGAGCTTGTCCACCGGCAGGTATTTGGCCAGCAGCAGGCTCATGCTCGCCTCGAACACCCCGATCCCGCCGGGCACATGGGCCAGCACCCCGAGGAAGCTGGCCAGCACGAAGGCACTGAGCAGCACCGGATAGGAGACGCTGTCCGCCGGCAGCAGCACATAGAGCACGGCGGCGGCGGCCATCCAGTCCAGCAGCGCCACCAGCAGTTGCAGCAGCCGGGTTCTGAATACCGGCAACACCAGCTCGTGGCCGCGCCAGACCAGCGCGGGCTTTGGCCAGAACAGGTAGCCAAGCACCGCCAAGAGCGCCAGCCCACCCGCCACGTTGAGCAGCTGATCGGCCCACAGCGGCCAGTCCGGCAGCAAGGTGGTGGCCTGCCCCACCAGCAGGGCCGTGCCCCCCCAGGCCAGCAGGCCGAGGAAGAAGGTCACCGAGCAGAAGACGATGATCCTGGCCACCTCCCCGGTGCCGAGCCCCAGCGACGAGTAGATGCGATAGCGCACCGACGAGCCGGTCAGCAGGGCGAAACCCAGAGTATTGGAGAAGGTGTAGGCGATGAACGAGGTGACCCCCACCTGCTGCCAGGGCAGCCGCTTGCCGAGGGCGTGCACCGCCAGCATGTCGTAGCAGCAAAGACAGGCATAGCTGAGCAGGGTCAGCAACAGGGCACCGCCCAACAGCGGCAGCGGCAAAGACCAGATGGCCAGCCGGATGTCGTGCCAGTGCCAGAGGTGAGTCAGACGATAGAGCACGGCCAGCGCCGCACCCAACAACAACAAGCTACATAACGGGCCTAACCAGATAAACAGATGACGCCGCATTGCCGATCCCTACCGACGCGAGGCCATGGCCATGCGCGTCACGTTGCTGAACATGGCCACCCGCAGCGGGAAGCACAGACTGCACTCCTTCGCGCCTTGGCCTTCAAATAGATGTGTTATGGGCCGTGGGCGGTGAACGGTCGACACTGATGACATGGCCAGTTTGGCCCTGGCTGCCCGGAAAATGCCCCCGCCCAGCATGGCATCCCACTTTATATCGACTTTTTTGCAAAAGACGAGTCTTGCCCTCGAAATAAAATTACTCAGCTGCTGGCAGATTAATTCGCCGCTTACCCTGGCGGTCAGCCCCGCCACATCCCGTTGGCGCACAGCACAATTAATGAGCAGTGACATCATACACCAGATAACGCGCTTTACCCGACCCATCTGGTCAGGTTGGCAAGCCGCTCACGGGTCATCATCAGGCTGCGCCCAAATAAAAAGGGGAGCCAGGCTCCCCTTTATCTCAATATGGCGTTACTGCACGCTGCGACACTGGCTGAAGATATCCAGCTGCTGGTCATATACCGCCGTATTCACATCCCAGATCCCCAACATGGACGAGAACAGGTTGTCGTGGGAATAACGGGTATTGGCTGCCTTCTGCTGCAGACAATCGAGATTCATTCCCTTCTCTTTGGAAAAACCGGGCGACATCCACACCTGCATGGGCACCCGGGTCTGATCATCCGGCGCAAACTTGTAAGGGGTACCGTGCAGATAGAGCCCCAATGCCCCCAGTGACTCGCCATGGTCGGAAATATAGATCAGCGCCGTGTTGTATTTGTCTTCATATTTTTTCAGCCGTTCGATCATGCTGGCAATCACAAAATCGGTGTAGCGAATGGTGTTGTCGTAGGTATTCTCCAGCTCCTGATCGGTGCAGTTTTCGATATCGCTGCGCTGGCAATCCGGCAGGAAATGACGATGCGACCCCGGATAACGCTTGTAATAGGTCGGGCCATGGCTGCCGATGAGGTGAAAGCCCACCAGCTTGTCCCCCTTCATGCCGGCCAGCTCGTCGTCCAACCCCTCCAGCACCACCTCGTCATAGCAGGTGTTCTTGTCACAGAACTTGGGGTGATCCTTGGGCTTGACTACCATGTTCGGCACCCGATCGCACACCCCCTTGCAGCCGCCGTCATTCTCCTTCCAGAAGATGGAGATGCCGCTCTTTTGCAGCACATCCAGCAGCCCTTCGCTGTTGCGGGCCTGGTTGCCGTCGAACTGGTTGCGCCCCATGTTGGAGAACATGCAGGGTACCGAGACCGCCGTCGCCGTGCCGCAGGAGCGCACGTCGTTGAAGGAGATGATCCCCGCCTGCTTGCTGGTGAAGGGGTTGGTCTCCTTGTGATAGCCGTTCATGGAGAAGTTCTTGCCGCGCGCCGTCTCCCCCACCACCAGGAACATCATGGTCGGCTTCTCCTTGCCGGCCACCCGCTTGGCGTCGTCGCCCATGCGCTGGAACGGTACCGGCTCCGCCAGATAGCGTTTGTAGAGATACTTGGTGGTGCTGTACATGTAGTTGGCCGGCGTGATCTCCCGGTTCAGGGTCTGGTTGTTGCGCCCGACCGAGGCATAGTCCTGATAGTAGGCTGCGGCGATGAACCCCAATACCACCAGCGAGGCCAGCATGGAGAGGCCGCGCTGCAACAGGCCCTGATACCATTTGGCCGGATACTCTATCTTGACGAAAAACAGCAGTACCGCCGGCAGCACTCCGGCCAGCAATACCCAGACCACGATGGGCACGCTCAGGTAGGAGTAAGCCTCGCTCTGGTTAGTCTCAAAGATGTTCTGGATCATGTCGCCATCAAACAGCACCTTGTATTTCATCATGGTGTAGCTGGCAATGGCACCGGTGATAAACAGAAAGGCAAAGAAAGGCTTGATGAAATAACGCACAGAGAATGGCATGAATACAAAGTTCAATGCCGCTACCAATACGATGGGAATGGAGATGGCAAACCCGATTTTAAAATGCTCAAGCTGCGTCAATATCTCATAAAAATGCAGCAGGACTGGCCAGTTGAGCAAGAAGGCAAAGATAAATGCCAATAACAAAATAAATGGAACAATTCTTATTCTAAGAAAAGAAGGCATGCATATCTCCCTGTTACGCTTCTTTATTACACGTCGAAATAGCCGAACCAGAGTCGACACGCCGATATTTGGCGCCGGATAGTAACAGCGTGCTGAAAACACCAAATATACTATTTTCAAATATCTTCAATAATGTGATGTATATCAACAATCATCAGCAAACTGACAGCCTAGCCGACGATACTTAAGGAAAAATTAAGATACCCGTGTTATGCAATCGCTCAAAAAACAGCCATGCATATACGACTCACCTCCCCGCCTCGCGCTCGCACCACTCTTTTTCAAGACGGCCGCTCGTCCTTAAGTTTTGCTTAAGACTGCTCGGCGAGGCTGTTCCCTGACGAGTCCTCGTCACACGACAGATGCGAGAGAGGGTTAACATGCACAACAGCAACAGCGCAGCAATCAGCAAGGTGCCAGAGATCACCCTGGCGTTCTGGGTCATCAAGATTCTGGCGACCACCTTGGGGGAGACGGGGGGTGACGCAGTCTCCATGTCGATGGAACTCGGTTATCTGGTGAGCACGGCCATCTTTGCCGTAATTTTCTTCGTGTCGGTCAGCGCGCAGATCGCGGCAACCTCCTATAACCCCCTCCTTTACTGGACCACCATCATCGCCACCACCACGGTCGGCACCACCCTGGCAGACTTTGCCGATCGCTCGCTCGGGCTGGGCTATGCCGGTGGTTCCACCCTGCTGCTGGCCTTGCTGATGGGCTCCTTCCTGCTCTGGTATCGGCTGCAGGGCAGCATCTCCACCGGCAGCATTACCACGCCGCGCACCGAGCTGTTCTACTGGGTCACCATCATGTTCTCCCAGACACTGGGCACCGCACTGGGTGACTGGACCGCAGACGAGGCCGGCTTTGGGTATGCAGGCAGCGCCGTGCTGTTCGGCGGCATGCTGGCCGCCATCGTGGCGACCTACTACCTGACCCGGGTGTCGCGGACCCTGCTGTTCTGGGCCGCCTTCATTCTGACCAGGCCGCTGGGGGCTGTAGTGGGGGATTTTCTGGACAAGCCGCTCAGCAAGGGCGGGCTGGAGCTGAGTCGTTACTCTGCCTCCTTCACCCTGCTGGCAGCCATCGCCGCGCTGGTGCTGATCTCGACCCTGCGCAACCGGCAACCGGTTCGGGCTGAGCTCGATATCGAACAGTAATCACGCAGCAAGTCAGCCCGGCCGCCTCTGGGTCGCCGGGCTGACTATGCTCTGTGGGAATTGATGCAAGGCAAGGCTCCCCCCGATGACGACAGGCAACAGACAAGACCCGGCCCCACCCTCCCGCCAGATCCCGCGCGGGGTCTGGGTGCTGGGCTTCGTCAGCCTGCTGATGGACATCTCGTCCGAGATGATCCACAGCCTGCTGCCCCTGTTCATGGTGACGGTGCTCGGCAGCAGCGCCCTCACCATCGGGCTCATCGAAGGGATGGCGGAGGCCACGGCACTGATGGTCAAGGTCTTCTCCGGCACCTTGAGCGACTATCTGGGGAGACGAAAGGGGCTGGCTTTGCTGGGTTACGGGCTGGGAGCCCTGACCAAGCCGCTGTTCGCCATCGCCACTGGCAGCGGGTTGATACTGACCGCCCGCCTGCTGGACAGAATTGGCAAAGGCATTCGCGGCGCCCCCCGCGATGCGCTGGTGGCCGACCTCACCCCCCTTGAGCTGCGCGGCGCCGCCTTTGGCCTGCGCCAGTCCCTCGACACGGTCGGTGCCCTGCTGGGGCCACTGCTGGCCGTCGGATTGATGCTGCTCTGGCACGATGATTTTCGCGCCATCTTCTGGCTGGCGGTCATTCCTGGGCTGGCCTCGGTCGCCCTGCTCGCCATCGGCCTGCGGGAACCCAAAGAGAGCGACCGGCGCAAGCGCCGCAACCCCCTGCGACGCGACAACCTGCTCAGGTTGGGTAAACCCTATTGCTGGGTGCTGCTGATCGGCGCCCTGTTTACCCTGGCCCGCTTCAGCGAAGCCTTTCTGGTGCTGCGTGCCCAACAAAGCGGCATGGCGCTGGCGCTGGTGCCGTTGGTCATGGTGGCGATGAATCTGGTCTATGCCCTCAGCGCCTACCCGTTCGGCCGCCTCTCGGATCGCATGAGCCACCGCCTCCTGCTGATCTGGGGGTTGCTGATGCTGATTGCCGCCGACCTGGTGCTGGCGACCAGCACCCACTGGGTCGTACTGCTGGCAGGGGTGATGCTGTGGGGCATTCACATGGGAATGACCCAGGGGCTGCTGGCCGCCATGGTGGCCGCCACGGCCCCGGCGGATCTGCGCGGCAGCGCGTTTGGCTTCTTCAACCTCGTCTGTGGCCTCGCCATGTTGCTGGCCAGCCTGCTGGCCGGCCTGCTGTGGGACAACCTGGGCCCCGCCTTCACCTTCTACGCCGGCGCCGCCTGCTGCCTGCTCACTCTGCTGATACTCAGCAAATACCAGCCGCCAACATCCAGCACGGCACCATGACCCGAAAACACCGGCGTCCGGATAGCAAATGCCCCGGCAACCAAGTTGGTTGCCGGGGCATTTCTGAAGATGGCGGAGGAGGTGGGATTTGAACCCACGGATGGTCGCCCATCGCCGGTTTTCAAGACCGGTGCATTCAGCCGCTCTGCCACCCCTCCGAACGGCGTGCATACTACGTCAGCCCCTTGTTCATATGCAATACATATTTGATTTGGGATAGTAGGGGGCAAGAGGGTGGGGTGGGGCTTGAAATCAGCGCTCGTCATCCCGACATTCAGTGCATACAATGCGTTAACGAGGCGGATTGCCGCCTCACCACGGAAATCAAGAGGACACCCAAGATGGATACCCGTTCTATCTATACCGGCACCCAGAGTGCCGCGCGCGATACCAACAAGGTACTGCGCAACACCTATATGCTGCTCTCCCTCACTCTTGGCTTCTCTGCCGTGGTGGCCGGGGTAGCCACCGTGATGAACATGCCGCCCCTGCACTGGGCCATCTTCCTCATCGGCGTCTACGGTCTGATGTTCCTGACCGAGAAGAATCGCGAAAACGGCATGGGGCTGGTGTTCACCTTCGCCCTGACCGGTCTGCTGGGCTATAGCCTGGGCCCCATCATCAACATGTACATGAACAACGGCGGCGGCGAGATCGTGATGACCGCGCTCGGCGGCACCGCGCTCACCTTCTTCGGTCTGTCGGCCTATGCCCTGACCACCAAGCGTGATCTTTCTTTCATCGGCGGCATGCTGTTCGTCGGTTTCTGGGTACTGCTGGTGGCCATGATCGCCAACATCTTCCTGCAGATGAGCGCCCTGAGCCTGGCCCTGTCCGCCATGTTCATGCTGTTCTCCTCCGGCGCCATCCTGCTGACCACCCAGCAAATCGTGCGCGGCGGCGAGACCAACTACATCTCCGCCACCGTCACCCTGTACGTCTCTATCTACAACATCTTCCTGAGCTTGCTGAGCCTGCTTGGCGGCAACCGCAGCTAATCAAACACCCCGCTTCGGCGGGGTTTTTATTGGCACCTGTTTCTGTCAGGATAAGTTGTAAATCAAGGATATGAAGCGAAGTGGCCCTGATCCAAATCAGGGCCGTTTCGTTGTTGACCGGTTATGCTCTGGTTTTCGTTTCGCTCAAGGGTTGCGCTCTCCCATGCCCATGGATTTCTCTGGCCTGTTGCGCCGTTTGCTGACTGACAGTCATATCTATTTCGCCCTCAAGGTACTGCTGGCCATCATGGGGCTGCTTGCCTTCACCCTGGCGACCGGCGACATCCAGCTCACCGTGCTGCTCTCCCTCGGGGTGGTGGCCGGCGCCATCGCCGAGACCGACGACAGTTTGTGGGGCCGGGTCAAGAACCTCGCCATGACCCTGCTCTGCTTCCTGTTCGCTTCCCTGTGCGTGCAGTACCTCTTCCCCACTCCCTGGCTGTTCGCCCTGGGGCTCGCGGGCTCCACCTTTATCTTCGTGATGGTGGGGGCGCTCGGTCAGCGCTACGCCACCATCAGCTTCGGCTCCCTGCTCATCGCCATCTACACCATGCTGGGGGCCGCCAAGGCGCCGGATCTCTTCTATCAGCCGCTGGCACTCGGCGCCGGGGCACTCTGGTATGGCCTGGTGTCGCTGGTCTGGCTCTGGCTGCTACCCTACAAGACCCTGCACGAACAGCTGGCCCAGAGCTACTTTGCCCTCTCCCGCTATCTGCTGGAAAAATCCCGCTTCTTTCCGGCCGACGAGCACGGCGCCCAGGCCATTCGTCACAACCTGGCCCAGCTCAACATCAACTTGGTCAACGCCCTGACGCTCACCAAGTCGGCGCTCAACGCCCGCCTCAGCACCCGCCACCGGGCCTCCCCCGAGCTGGCCAGCCTGCTGCGCCTCTACCTGCTGGCGCTGGAGATCCACGAGCGGGCCACCTCCAGCCACTACCCCTACAGCAAGCTGGAGGCCGAGCTCAAGCAGGGCATCGTGCTTGACGGCTTTCAGGAGGTGTTCCTGCAGCTCTCCGAGGCGTGTCAGCGGCTCGGCTACGCCATCCTGGTGCACAAGCCCTATGCCCACAACAAGCGCATCCACTGGACGCTGGAGGCCCTCGGCGATCAGCTGGAGTTCACCCACCTCAAGCAGCACTACCCGAAGACCCTGCTGACGCCGATGAAGTTTCTGCGCCGCAATCTGGCCAGCATCAACCAGTTGCTGCAAAGCGCCGAGGAGCTGCAAAATCCCGAGCAGGCCCCGCAGAGCCTGCCGCCCCTGGCCCGGCCTGCCCGCCTGCCGCTGCTGACCCAGCTCAAACAGCATCTCACCCCAAACTCCATGGTGTTTCGCCATGCCCTGCGGCTGTCGCTCGGGCTGGTGGTGGGCTATGGCATCTTGCAGGCGTTCCACCTGGACAAGGGCTACTGGATCCTGCTGACCGTGCTGTTCGTCTGTCAGCCGAGCTACAGCGCCACCCGTCGCCGGCTGGTGCAGCGCATGCTCGGCACCTTCGCCGGCCTGCTGGTGGGGATCCCGGTGCTCTGGTTGTTCCCGGAATTGCACGTACAGCTGGTGGTGATGGGGCTGGCCGCCTTCCTCTTCTTCACCCAGGTGCGCAGCAACTACAGCGCCGCGGTCTGCTTCATCACCCTCTACGTGTTGATGGCGTTCAACCTGCTGGACGGCATCGGCTTCGCCATCCTGGGGCCGCGCATGCTCGATACCTTCCTCGGCTGCCTGCTCTCCTACGCCCTGGTGGCCTGGCTGTGGCCGGACTGGCAGTACAAGCGGCTGCCGACCCTGATCGCCAATTCGCTCTCGGCCAACGCCCGCTACCTCTCGGCGGTGCTCGCCAGCCTGCAGCAGCAGCGGGATGAGTCCATCGACTACCGGGTAGCGCGCAAGAGCGCCCATCTGGCGGACAGCGAGCTGGCCATGGCCTGGCAGAGCATGCTGGTGGAGCCGCAAAAGCGTCGTCGCTTCCTCGATCTCTGCTTCACCCTCACCTGGCGCAACCACGCCCTGCTCTCCTACATCTCGGCGCTGGGCGCCCATCGCGACAAGCTGGAGGCCATCGGCGAGCTGGACGAGATCAGCCGTCACCTGAGCCACACCCTGGAGCGGGCTGCCGGCCACCTGGCGGGAGAGATGCCGGAACAGATCGAGGGGCAGTGCCCGGTCATCACCCCGGACAGCAGCGAGGAGCAGCTGATGCTGACCCAGCAGCTCAACCTCATCAGCCAGCTGGCGGATGAGTTGCTCACCCTGGCCAACGAGAGCCGGTTGCTCACCCGGGAACAAGGCGCTACCATGCCCGCCCAATCCTGACAGGCCACAAGGAGCCCACCATGTCCGAGCATCACCAGCTGGAATTCAACGGCCAACTCATCGAAACCGATGCCAAGGGTTATCTGCTCAACAGCAACGACTGGAGCGAGGCGCTGGCACTGGTACTGGCCGAACAGGAAGGTATCGTGCTGGAAGAGCCGCACTGGGAAGTGGTGCGCTTCGTACGCGCCTTCTATCTGGAGTTCAACACCTCCCCCGCCATCCGCGCCCTGGTCAAGGCGATGGAGAAGCAGTACGGCCCCGAGAAGGGCAACAGCCGCTACCTCTACAAGCTGTTCCCGGAAGGGCCAGCCAAGCAGGCCACCAAGATTGGCGGCCTGCCCAAACCGGTGAAATGCATCTAAAAAAATACCGCGCCCATCCAAGATGCAGCGCGGTATTTTTTTACCTTGTCGACCCTCTTAGGGGTTGTAAGCCACCACGGAACCACTCAAGCCGGTCATCTGGCCGATGCGGCTCTGCATGCCCTGCAGCTTGGCCTTGGAGACATCCGGCCCGATGAAGACCCGGTTGAGCTGACCCTGGACCGGCGTGCGCGGCGAGGTGTGAGCCGAGTAGCCCGCAGCCCGCAGCTTGCCCACCAGCGCATTGACGCTGTCGACGTTTTTGAAGGCGCCGAGCTGCAGGATCCAGCTGCCCTGGGCCGGCGCAGTAGCCGCTGGCGCCGGGGCGGTCGTCGTGGTCGGTTGTCCCATCTTGCTGGCGATGAGATCGTCCATCGACTTGATCTGGCCCGCCTGCGGCTTGTTCTCAACCGGTTTTTGCACCTCGACCGGCTTGGGTGGCACCACCTTGGGCTTGGGCTGCTCCACCGGTTTCTTGGCGATCACTTCAGGCTTGGGCTGGGGCTTGACCACAGGCGGAGTGACGGGCTGGGTCACCGGCTTGGCGGCCGGTTGCTGCACCGGCGGCTGGCCCTGCTTGGCCCCCAGGGTTACCGGCTCAGATACCTCTTCCACCTGCCACTGCTGGGCAGCAGAGGCCTGCTGCTGGCTGGCCAGGTGCTCCGCCGGCAAGGTGCTGGCGGCCGATACCTGCAAGGCAGGCTTGGCGGGCTCCAGCTCCGGGCGCAGCGGGATCTTGGCAAACGCCTCTTCCTTCTGCTCCAGCTTGTGGCCGTCCATCAAATCCGGCAGAAAAATGACAACCAGGGCCACCAGGATGACGGTGCCCACCAGACGGTTTTGAAACTTAGAGGCCAAGTTGAATCCTACCTTTACGTAACTCAATATGCGATTCGGCTCCCCGCCAGAGGGCCGGGGAGCCGGGGTGTGGCCTAGACGGCGGCACCCGCCAGAATGTCGGCAACAGTGTAAAACGAACCAAACACAATGACCATATCATCAGGACTCGATGCGGCCAACGCCGCAGCATAGGCCTGCCCCACGCTGTCAAAGGTGGTCGCCGGCCCCCGCTCGCTGCCAAGGGCTCCAGCCAGCTGAGCCGCGCTCGCCGCCCGCGGGCCGGTCAGGCTGGCCAGATACCATTCGCCGATGAGGCCATCGAGCTCGCCGAGCGACCCCGCCATGTCCTTGTCCTTGAGCATGCCGACCACGGCGCGGCGCACGCCGGTGCAGGGCATCTTGCGCAGCTGGGCTGCCAGATAAGCCGCCGAATGGGGGTTGTGGGCCACATCGACGATGACCAGCGGGTCGCTTTGCAGTTGCTGCATCCGCCCCGCCAGCCGGGCATTGGCCAGCCCTTGCCGAATAGCCTCTTCCGGCAGCGGCAGACCGAGGGACTCCAGCGCCGCCAGCACGGTGACCGCGTTCATCAGCGGCAGGGCCGGTTTGGGCAGGTCGAGCCACTGATGAAGGCCGTGATAATCCCAGCCGGTGTCGTGCTCATCACCACGAAAATCAATGCCGACCTGACGCAGGCAGGCGCCGAGGCGGGCAGCCTCGCTGGCGATGGTGACGGGCGGATTGGGCTCACCGCTGATGGCGGGTTTGCCGGCGCGATACACCCCCGCCTTCTCCACCGCCACCGCCTCGCGGGTATCCCCGAGCCAGTCGCAGTGATCGAGCGCAATGGAGGTGATCATGGCGACATCGGACTCCACCACATTGGTGGCATCGAGCCGACCGCCCAGCCCCACTTCCAGCAGCAGCACATCCGGCGCGGCGCGGCGGAACAGCCACAAGCCCGCCAGGGTGGCGAACTCGAAGAAGGTAAGGGCAATTTCGCCGCGAGCCGCTTCCACCTCGGCAAAGGCGGTGCAGTGATCGCTGTCGGCCAGTTCGGCCCCGTTGATCCGCACCCGCTCGGTGAAGCGCAGCAGATGGGGAGAGGAGTAGACGCCGACCTGGTAGCCGGCGTCCATCAGTATGCTGGCCGCCATGGCACAGCTGGAGCCCTTGCCGTTGGTGCCCGCCACCGTGATCACCTTGAACGGCAGGTGGGTTAAGCCCATGCGGCGGGCCACGGCGCCGACCCGATCCAGCCCCATGTCGATGTTGACCGGGTGGATCTGCTCCAAATAAGAAAGCCAGTCGACCAGCGACCGGCTTTGGGATTGTTGCATGTTGGAACTCATCTTCACTCTTCGATGACGTGAGTATTCAGCATTTTGGCAAGCAGGCTGGCCAGACGGTTACGCATCTCGCGGCGATCGATGATGAGGTCGATGGCGCCCTTCTCCAGCAGGAACTCGGAGCGCTGGAAGCCTTCCGGCAGCTTCTCGCGCACGGTCTGCTCGATGACGCGCGGACCGGCAAAGCCGATCAGTGCCTTGGGCTCGCCCACGTTGATGTCACCCAGCATGGCCAGACTGGCGGAGACGCCACCCATGGTGGGGTCGGTCAGCACGGAGATATAGGGCAGGCCGGCCTTGGAGAGGCGGTCCAGCGCCGCACTGGTCTTGGCCATCTGCATCAGGGAGAACAGCGCCTCCTGCATGCGGGCACCACCCGAGGTGGAGAAACAGACCAGACCGCGACCTTCCTTGATGCTCTCCTCGACGGCGCGCACGAAGCGGGCACCGACCACGGAGGACATGGAGCCACCGATGAAGGAGAACTCGAATGAACAGGCGACGACCGGCACCCCCTTGAGGGTCCCCTTCATCACCACCAGCGCATCTTTTTCTCCCGTCTCTTTCTGGGCGGCAGACAAACGATCCTTGTAGCGCTTGGAATCCTTGAATTTCAAGACATCCTGCGGCTCCAGCTCGGCACCGATCTCGGTGCGGCCCTGCTCGTCGAGAAAGCTCTCGAGACGGGCACGGGCGCTGATGCGCATATGATGATCACACTTGGGGCACACTTCGAGATTGCGCTCCAACTCTGCCCGGTAGAGCACCTGTTCACAAGCACTGCACTTGGTCCACACCCCTTCCGGAATGTTGTGACGACGAGGTGTAGTGATCTTGCTCTTGGGAAGGATCTTCTCAAGCCAGCTCATGGAATTCCTTAATGCTTTTGTGCCTGACAAAACGCATCGAGCCTAGATTGTTCAATGACTTAATAGCTCGATGGCAATAAATGACGGATCATTAAACCACAAATTTTCGGGGCCAGTTACTAAAAACTGGTCGTACCCGGTGCCGAGTCCGGCAGCCACAACGGGCCGAGCGGCATCTGCGGCAACCCCAGTTCTGCCGGGTAATCCACGTCCACCAGATAGAGTCCCCCCGCCTTGGCAGTCGGGCCTGCCAGGTTGCGATCCCGGGCTGCCAGCACCTCGGCAATCCACTCCACCGGCTGGAGCCCCTGCCCCACCAGCAGCAGTGAGCCGGTGATGTTGCGCACCATGTGGTGCAGGAAGGCGTTGGCCTTGATGTCGAGCACGATGTAGGGGCCGGAGCGGCTGACACACAGATGCGTCACATTGCGCCATGGAGTGTTGGACTGGCAGGCGACGGCCCGGAAGGTGCTGAAGTCATGCTCCCCGAGCAGGCTCTGGCCCGCCTGGTGCATCAGATCGGCATCGATGGTTTCGTGGTAGTGACTGACGCCACTGCCGAGGATGGCCGGCCGGTAGTTGTGGTTGTAGATGACGTAGCGGTAGCGACGGGCGGTGGCGCTGAAGCGGGCATGAAATCCCTCGTCTACCTGCTTGACCCAGCGCACGGCGATGTCCGGCGGCAGGTTGGAGTTGAGACCCAGGGTCCAGGCCCCTTCGGCGCGATTCGCATCGGTATCGAAGTGGATCACCTGGCCGGTGGCGTGGACACCGGCATCGGTGCGCCCTGCACACTGGATGGAGACGGGGTGATTGGCGATCCGGCTGAGGGCCTTTTCCAGCTCCTCCTGTACGCTGATCACTTCGCGCTGACGCTGCCAGCCGAAATACCGGCTGCCGTCGTATTCAATACCTAGGGCAATTCGCATGGATAAACTTGTCTTCTGATGAAAAGGAGCGGTGAACGAAACGGGGCGGATTATACGCGTCTCGCCTCAAAAATCCCAAATAGCCGCGCCCAGGCCAGACCAGGCGCCAGAAACACCGATGCCAAAAACAAGGGGCAGCCCATCGGCTGCCCCTGCTTTCACCACTATGCGCTGGCTCTCTAGCCAAGGCGCTTGAGCAGCTTCTCGGCCTCGGCCCGCTGATGCTCGGTGCCCTGCTCCGCCGCTTCTTGCAGCAGTTCGCGGGCGCTATCCTTGTCGTCGATCTCGAGGTAGGCACGGGCCAGATCCAGCTTGGCCCCCACCCCGCCATCGTCGGCATCCACGTCAAACCCGGTGGACTCCGGCAGCACCTCGGGGAAGCCATCCAGCCCCACGTCCAGCGAGAAGCCCTGATAAGGTTCCTGCTCGGTGGTGGTGGCGTCCGCCTCGGCCAGCAGCTTGTCGATCTCGACATAACCGCTCTCCTGAGCCTGTTCCCGTGGTTTCACCTCGCCCGGATGGGACTCCACCTCGGCGAAGGCATCCTCGAAATCGGCCAGGGCCAGCTCGTTGGGATCCCACTCCAGATCCGCAGCGGCCTCCTGTTTCCCCTTGGTCGGTTCGGGCTCCAGCCCCAGCTCCGCCAGCAGCTCATCGGCGCTGGCGTCGGCCGTGGCACTGGTAGCCTTGTCGGCGCCCGGCTCGGCAAAGGCGGTCTCGAAGTCGCTCAAATCGAAGGAGGCGAGATCCTCGTCGCTGACCATGGGGTCGGCATCGGGTTGACCGTCATCGCTGCCGTCCAGCGCCAGATCGGCTTCCAGGTCTGCGTCCAGCTCGGCGAACAGAGCTGCCTGCAGCTCCTCTTCGCTCATGATCTCGTTGCCAGCCTTGGGCTTGGGATTGAATTCGCTGGCAAGGTCCAGATCCGGCTCGGTGTCGAGGGTGATGGACTCGTCATGGGCCAGATCCAGCTCGGGCACCAGATCCGGATCCCGGATGGCGGCCTTGGCGGGCGGGGCCGGCTCGGCATCGAAGCTGGCCAGGTCCATCTCGCCATCATCGCTGAACACCAGATCGGCCGGCGCGGCAGGCTCTTCCACCGCCATGTAGCCATCCGGCGTGTTGAGATCCGGGCGCGGTCGTACCGGCTCGTCGTCGGTGATGCCGACCGTCATCAGCTCGTCAAATTCGCTGCTCTCCTGATCCATCACCATGGCGGTGGATTCGGACAGGCTCTTCTCCTGCTCTTCCAGCTCGCGGCGGGCCCGCGCCCGCAGCCACAGGGTCACCAACGCCAGCACCAGCAGCACCGGCAACAGGATGATCATGGCCAGGTTGAGCGGCGAGGAGAGCAGGTCCATCAGCCAGTTCTGCTTGGGCTCGGGGGCCGGTGCCACCGGCGGAACCGGCTTGGCCTTGAGCTCGGCAATCTCTTTTTGCAGCGCGGTCTGATCCTGCAGCTGGGCCTTGAGGGTCTCCACCTCTTCGGTCAGGGATTGCAGCCGCAGCTTGAGCCTGTGGTTCATCTCGGTGACCTGGCCGAGCTGGGCATTGGCATCTTCCAGCGCCAGCGCCATCTCGGTGGAGGGCTTGCCGACCGGTTGATTGACATCGGCCGGCAACGGCGCCGGTGCGCTGGCCGTGGCGGCGCTGGTAGCAGCCGCCTGGCTGGCTACCGGCTCGGGAGCCTTGGCAACCGCCTTCACCTCGGTGGCCGGCTGGGGTGTCTCCACCTTGGGTGCCGGGGCCGGAATGGGCGCCGCCTTGGCGGGCGCGACCTTGGCTACCTCGGGTTTGGCCGGCTCAGCCGCCTTGGGCGGGGTTGTTTTGGTGGCCACCGGCTTGGCCGGCTGGGTATGTTTGCTCGCCAGGTATTTCGGGCTCAGCCCTTTCCAGCTGGCGTTGTCACTGCGGAATTTGGCGCGGGCCTCGGCATCGGTGATGACGCTGGCCTCGGCGGTGGTGGGCAGCTGGATGCGCGAGCCCACCAGAATGTGGTTGATGTTGCCATCGGCGAAACTGCGGGGGTTCTTCTCGTAGATCGCCACCATGGTCTGGTAGACGCTGACACTGCTGGAGGGACGGTACTTGCTCGCCAGGCTCCAGAGGGTGTCGGTGGGACGAATGGGGCCATAACTACCGGCATTGCTCGCGACCTGCCGCACGATCGGCTGGGCCGTGGCTCGGCTGGGTTGGGACGTGGCGCGGGGAGCGGCGACGGGTTGTGCCAGCGGCTGGGAATTGACGGCGGGCGGAGCCGGCTCGTCCGGGCCTTTGAGCTCAACAAAAAAAGGCTCCCGCGCCGAGTCTTCGGCCTGGGCCGTGCCCAGCAGACCCAATGCGAGTAGCGTTGCCAATGTTATGCGGGAATGTCCCATATTCGTTCCTTCGTATGACGGCCCTATCACATTGAAAAATCTGGATAGTTACCCCAAAACAGTCGGTTCAATATAAATCAGGCTCAGGTTGCAAGCCAGCAGTCCGACACATTTAGCACCCAACTTGCCCCTGAGTGTAGGAAAAAACTTAATCAGTTGATATCGCGAAAAATTCTCGGGGCTGCAGAGTGCGCCCCCGGTCACATCCACCCCATGGGTGCACAGGCTGGCAGCCTGGCGGATTTCCCTCCCCGCCAGGCCAATGGACCCGACGATCAGAGGTAATCGCGCACCAGCAGTTCGGCAATCTGTACGCTGTTGGTCGCCGCGCCCTTACGAACGTTATCGGCCACGATCCACATATTTATACCGCAGGGGTGAGAAATATCCTGGCGAACCCGGCCCACCAGCACCTCGTCCTTGCCGGTGGCGTCGCGCACCGGGGTCGGATAGTCGCTCTCGTCGTCAAACAGGGTGACGCCCGGCGCATTGCGCAGCAGCTCTTTCACCTGTTCGGCGTCGAGTGGCTGGTGCAGCTCGACGTGGACCGCCTCGGCATGACCATAGAACACCGGTACCCGCACGCAGGTGGGGTTCACGGCGATGCTGGCATCCCCCAGGATCTTCTGGGTCTCCCACACCATCTTCATCTCTTCCCGGGTGTAGCCGTTGTCGGTGAAGCTGTCGATCTGCGGGATCAGGTTGAAGGCGATCTGCTGCGGATAGAGACTCGGCTCCACCGGACGACCGTTGAGCAGGTGGGCGGTCTGGCCGGCCAGCTCGCTCACCCCCTCCTTGCCGGAGCCGGAGACGGACTGATAGGTCGCCACGTTGATGCGGGCGATACCCACCTCATCGTGCAAAGGCTTGAGTGCCACCAGCATCTGGATGGTGGAGCAGTTGGGGTTGGCGATGATGTTGCGGTTGCGAAAATCGGCCAGCGCATCCGGGTTCACTTCCGGAATGACCAGCGGGATGTCTTCGTCGTAGCGGAAGCAGGAGGTGTTGTCGATGACGATGCAGCCGTGCTCGGCGGCAATCGGCGCCCACTTGGCAGAAACCTCGGCTCCGGCGGAGAAGAGGGCGATCTGCACCTGGCTCCAGTCAAACGCCTCCACATCCAGGATCTCGACATTCTTGCCGGCAAAACGCACCGTGTCGCCGGCGCTGCGGCTGGAGGCCAGCGGATAGAGGGTGGCGATCGGGAAGGCACGCTCTTCCAGGATCTCGATCATCGCCTCGCCCACGGCGCCGCTGGCGCCCAATACCGCTACGTTGAATTGCTGACTCACTGCTGTTCTCTCCTATGATGGTGCCGGTGACGCGCGCTAGCATCACCGCTGGCAGGCGGACCTGCCTGATAGCGGGTCTGGCGTCGGGCCAGACCGGGTATGGGCGGGGCAAGGCTCCCGCCCCTTCAAGTATGTAAAGTGTTCAGTCTGGCTGGCAGACAAACCCGAGCCGGGCCAGGGCTGCGCCGGCAAACGGCCCTTTCAGCTGCAGGGAAGAGAGCTCGCGCCGCTCCGGATAGTGTTTGCGCTGCTCATCGAAGCTGCCCGCCACACCGAGCCGGTTGCGAAAACGGGCGTCATCGCGACGCACGTCATAAATAAGGTGGACCAGTTGCTTGATCAATGCCTGATCCGCCGACTGGCCCGGTGTCACCTCGCGCACCTCAGGGATCGGCAGCAAGCTCTGCAGATCCTGACGCGGCGTGCGCCTCAGCTGCCGGCAGAGAGCTTCATAGAGCATCCAGGTGCCGCGGGCCTTGCCTTCCAGGCTGTAACCCGCGATGTGCGGGGTCGCGAGCTCGGTGTGGGGTACCAGGGCCTGCAGCGGCTCCGGCTCCCCTTCCCACACGTCCATCACCAGCCGCAGCGGCGCCTGGCTCTGCTGGCGCGCCAGCAAGGCCTGGTTGTCCCACACCTCGCCACGGGAGGCGTTGATGAGGATCTGCCCGGCCGGGCGGGCGGCAATCTGCGCCGCGTCCAGCAGGTGGAAGGTGGCATCCGGCCCCTGACGGGTGATGGGAACGTGGAAGCTGACGATGTCGGCCTCAAGGGCCTGCTGGTAGTCGACAAACTGCGCCGCCTCGTTGGCCTCGGCGGCGCGGGCACGGGGCGGATCGCAGCGCAGCACCCGCATGCCGAGGGCCTCGGCCTTGCCTGCCACACACTCGCCGGTGTTGCCGGCACCAATCACCGCGAGGCTCATCGCGCCCAAGTTGAGCTCATGGCGCTCGGCCAACACCAGCAGGGCGGAGAGCACATAGTCGCCGACCGAATATTTGTTGCAGCCGGGGGCGCTGAAGAAGGGAATGCCCCGCTCGGCCAGCAGCCCCTTGTCCACGTGATCGGTGCCGATGGTGGCGGTGCCGACGAAGCTCAGTCGTGGGCAGCTGGCCAGCAGCGCGGCGTCCACCCGGGTGACGGAGCGCACCAGCAGCACATCGGCCTCTTGCAGATCCGTCGCCAGCATCTGCCTGCCGGGCAGCGGGATGACCTCGCCAAATTCGGCAAACAGCTCACGGGCGTGGGGCATATTTTCATCAACGACGATCTTCATCGGGCTCTCTCACCTCGCTAGCGGCCACAAGCGCGCCATTCTAGCCCAAACAGACCGAAGTTTCAGATGCTTATTCATCCATGAGCGGCCGCCGCCGCGACTTTCTGGCGGGAACCAGCGCGCGGCTGGCTCATCTCTGCTCAACCGAGTGGCCGGCCTGCACAAGCAACCTCGGGAGCTCCCTCTCGCCACCAGCCGGATTGCACTCGGCGGGTTGGCCATCACCAAACTCATTTGTAACCCCGTGTTACAGCGAGCGGGGCGCGACTTGACCGACCGCACTGGGCTGGCACAATGGCGCCTCTTTTTTTGCTGCCCATGAATGGGCACCTTGCCGAGCCCCGTTATGCCGACTCACGCCTCTTCCCTGCCGCGCCGCCAGGTGCTGTGTTTCAGTGCCGCCCTGATCCTGCCGCTGCTCCTGCTGGCCTGCCTGCCCTGGCAGCCGTTCATGAGCCAGGCCCTGCACTCGGACTGGCTCTGGTGGCCCTACGCCCTCACCCGCATGGTGGATGTGCCCGGTATCGCCGTCAGCATCCTGGCCCTGCTGCTGCTGACCCGACACAAGCTGACGCTGAGCCTGCCGGCGCTGCTGGCCCTCGGCGGCGCCCTGTTTGCCGTACTGGCCGGCGACTGGCTCATCAAGAGCCTGATCAAGCATCTGACCGAGGAGCCTCGCCCCTACCTGCTCTGGCTGGAGAGCCAGCAGCTGATCCCCGCCATCCAGCAGTTCTACGCCGGCAAGGTGGAGGTGCGCAGCGAGCAGGTCCATGCCGCCAGCCAGCTGCTGGCGCTGCCCGAGTGGCTCGCCAACCACTGGCAGGCGGAGGTCAACTACGCCTTCCCCTCCGGCCACAGCATCGCCGCCATGAGCCTGGCCCAGTTCTTCGGCCTGATCTGGCTGGCGCGCGCCCCTGCCGGCGCCTGGCTGCTGCCGCTGTGGGCCATCGGTGTCGGCCTGTCGCGCATGCTGATCGGCATGCACTGGCCGCTGGATGTGCTGGCAAGCGCCCTGCTCGGCAGCCTCACCGCGCTGTTTGCCGCCCGCTGGTGGCTACGCCATTACTGACATGTGCACGACACAAAAAAACGGGCACCCGCGGGTGCCCGTTTTTGTTCAAAGCCTGTGACGCTGGCCACTCAGTTGCTGGCGCTCGCGCCCTGCCACCCTTCGGGGTACTTGTAGCCGACGAAGCGCTTGGCGGCATAGGCCTTGAAAGCGACCGAGTTGTAGGCCGCAGCCACGTCTTTGGCAAAGGGCTTGTCCGCATCGGCGCTTTTTACCACCACCCAGTTGATGAAGTTGTAGCTGCGCTCAAGGAACAGACCTGAGCTGAAAGGAATGCCGCTTGAGGCGGCAAAGTTGCCGTTGATGACCGAAAAGTCCACGTCTTCGCGCGAGCGGGGCAGTTGAGCCGCCTCCAGCAACACCAGCTTGAGGTTGTGCGGGTTTTTCACCACGTCGAACTCGCTCGCCTTGAGCGGGTTGATCCCCTCCTTCAGGGTCAGCCAGCCCAGATCCTGCAGCATCAGCAGCGCCCGCGCCTGATTGGTGGGGTCGTTCGGAATGGCCACCGTGCTCCCCTCCTGCACCGCCTTCAGATCTCCCAGCTTGCCGGCATAGAGGCCCATGGGGCCGGTCGGTACCTGGGTGATGGGGGCGAGTGACAGCCCCCGATCCTTGGCAAAGCTCTCCAGATAGGGCTTGTGCTGGAAACAGTTCACATCGAGCGAGCCGTCGGCCAGCGCGATATTGGGCGTCACGTAGTCGGTGAACTCCACCAGTTTGACCTGGTAGCCCTTGGCTTCGAGCTGCGGCTTGATGGAGTCGGTCACCATGTCGGCAAAATCCCCCACCGTGGTACCGATGACGATCTCCTGTTTGGCCGGATCGGCGGCCAGCGCGGCCAATGGCAGAGTACCGGCCAGCAGGACCAGAGCGGAAAGGGCAAAGAAGGAACGACGCTGCATAAAAACTCCCTGTAAATATCTCAACGGCTGGCGCGATGGCAGAGTCGTGCTTGAACCATCGCAACCATCCAGCCATCCAAACGGCTAATTAAGCACACCATAACAGAGCCGTTTCTCTTCGCCAAGCAACAAAACCGGGCAAGCTTATTTATAAAAAATCACGGCCTTTGATATAAGGACTCAATACGGCTAAGCACCATCGGCTACCCATTTCATTCCCTAGCAAGGAGCTCATCATGCTGACCACCACGCACACCGGCCTGCTGGTCGTCGATATTCAGGGCAAACTGGCCCGTCTGGTCGAGGGGAGCGACGCCCTGATCGCCAACACCGCCAGGCTGGTAGCGGGAGCCAGACTGCTGGGCCTGTCGGTTGTCTGGCTGGAGCAGAACCCGGACAAGCTCGGGGCCACCGTGCCCGAGCTGCAGTTGATGCAGGCAGGCGATCTTGTGCTGCCCAAGCACAGCTTCGGCGCCCTGGGGGAACCGGCGCTGGCCAACGCCCTCGCCCGCCAGGGCGTCAGCCACTGGTTGGTGTGCGGCATCGAGGCCCATATCTGCGTCTACCAGACGGTGCAGGGATTGCTGGACGCGGGCAGCCAGATGTCGCTGGTGGTGGATGCGGTGTCGTCGCGCAGCGCCGCCAACCGGGAGCTCGCCATCAACAAGCTGGCGGCGCACGGGGCCGAACTCACCTCGGTGGAGATGTGCCTCTACGAACTGCTGGGCGATTGCCGCCATCCGGCCTTTCGATCCATTCTGGCGTTGATCAAATAGCTCTCCTGTCGACCGGCCCCACCATCCGGCCTTTCGATCCATTCTGGCGCTGCTCAAATAGCCTCCCCCTGCCGACCAGCGACTTCATCCGACACGGCGCCAGTGGCGCCGTGTGGCTTGCCTGCACTGACCCTCACTCTGCTTTCGATCTCGGCGGCCCCCCGCCAGCACGGGGCGCCTCCCATTTCACGCCGCTCCGCACACCCCTTTCGCACCGGCATCCTCACCAAACGTTAATGAATAGTTACTAATAGGTTGATCTACAAAGATAAATATCAACACCAGCCAGCTGAGAAAAGTTCTCAATACACCACATAAAAGGATTCACAGGAACCCCCACATGGTCTGTAAAATATTTGTTGTGGGATTTTTTTGAGCCTTATCTCAGAATCAGAACGAGTGCTTTTTGACTCTGTTTTTCCCGTGTATAGATGCCAGTCGCACCCAGGACGGTGCGATATAAGATGGAGTTTATTAATGAGAAAAACATCGTTAGCGTTGGCAATCTCGGCCCTGCTCTCGGCCCTGCCCATCGCTTCAGTTCAGGCGAGTGAGAGTTGCACCCCATTGACCGGCAAGGAAGCCGGCCTCGATACCGGTCGCAGCAGCGCAGCGCGCTGCCTGCCCGGCATCAACCCGCTGCAGGATCAGCAGTGGCACCTGCTCAACAGCGGCCAGAATGCCTTCAGCCCCCGCGGCGGTGTGGCTGGCAACGACCTCAACCTCTGGTGGGCACACCGTACCGGCGTGCAGGGTCAGGGCATCAACGTGGCCGTGGTGGATGACGGCCTGGCCATCGCCCACCCGGACTTGGCCGACAATGTGCGCTCCGGCTCGAAGAACGTGGTGACCGGCAGCAGCGACCCCACCCCGACCGATCCGGACAGTGCTCACGGCACCTCGGTCTCTGGCCTGATCGGGGCGGTCGACAACGGCATAGGCACCCTGGGGGTGGCTCCCCGCGTCCAGCTGCAGGGGTTCAACCTGCTGGATGAGCGCAGCAAGCAACTGCAGAAAGACTGGATCTATGCGCTGGGCGGCAGCACCGCCACCGCCGACAACCGGGTCTTCAACCAGAGCTACGGTATGAGCCTGGTGGATCCGCAAAGCGCCAGCGGGCTGGATCAGGTTCAGCTCGATCGCCTGTTCGAGCAGCAGACCCAGCAGGCGCAGGGCGCGGCCTACATCAAGGCGGCAGGCAACGGCTTCAACCGCATCGCCGCGGGTGACTACATGTTCAGCCGCACCGGCGTCCTGCCCAAGCTGCCGTTCGAGAACAGCAACATAGACCCCTCCAACAGCAACTTCTGGAACCTGGTGGTGAGCGCCATCAACGCCGACGGAGTGCGTTCCTCCTACTCCAGCGTCGGCAGCAACGTCTTCCTGAGCGCCCCCGGCGGGGAGTACGGTACCGATGCGCCGGCCATGGTGACCACGGATCTGCCCGGCTGCGACATGGGCTACAACCGCACCGACGATCCCAGCACCAACCGGCTGCACAACAACCCGCAGCTGGATGCCACCTGCGACTACAACGGCGTGATGAACGGCACCTCGTCGGCCACCCCCAACACCTCGGGCGCCATGGCGCTGCTGATGTCCGCCTACCCGGATCTGTCGGTGCGGGATCTGCGCGATCTGCTGGCCCGCAACGCCACCCGCATCGATGCCGGCCAGCAGCCGGTCCAGGTCAGCTATACCGCCGCCAACGGTCAACCCCGCCAGGTCACCGGCCTGGAAGGGTGGGAGCGCAACGCCGCCGGCCTCTGGTACAGCCCCACCTACGGCTTTGGCCTCATCGACGTGAACAAGACCCTGACGGCCGCCGCCAACCACACCCCGCTGCCGCCACTGGTGCAATTGCCGGCTCAGAAGATCACGGTGCCGCGCAGTGAAGGGAGCATCGCGGATGTGGGCAGCAGTGCCACCCGCTCCAGCACCCAGGTGGTGCAAGCCTTGACCGTGGAAGCGGTCCAGGTCACGGTGAGCCTGGATCATCAGCGCCTGCCCGACCTGCTGATCGAGCTGGTCTCCCCGTCCGGCACTCGCAGCGTGCTGCTCAACCCCAACAACAGCCTGGTGGGGCAATCCCTCGACCGGCAGCAGTTGGGTTACGTGCGCACCAAGGGGCTGCGCGACATGCGCATGCTCTCCCACAAGTTCTATGGCGAAGCGGCCCAGGGCGAGTGGCGACTGGAGGTGACCGACGTCTCCAACAGCAGCCGCCAGCTGACGCTGGTTGACCTCAACACCAACCGCCGCAGCACCCTGACCGAGCGCAACAACAGCCAGCCGGGTCAACTGCTCAACTGGTCCCTGCGGGTGATCGGCCACGATGCCGCCCGCTCATGATCACAAGGAGTCACAAGATGAAACACAGCTTACTCGGCCTGGCCCTGGCCGGCCTCCTGGCTTCGGCCGGCGTGCACGCCGCCGATGAATCGGTGGTGATCGACGGCAAGCAGTACCGCACCATCGAGGTGAACGGTCAGACCTACCTCACCCCGGACAACGGCAGCAAGCAGCGGGTCGCCCGCAGCGCAGACGGCAAGGCGCCCCGGCAAACCCTGCGCAGCGGCGACGTGTTGCTGCAAGGGGTGGCCAGCCCACAGCTCACCGCCAGCGGCACCCTGCTGGTGGAAGCCGATGACAACCAGGCCAGCGCGTTGGCCAGCCGTCACGGCCTGCGCTTCAAGCAGAGCAGCGGCGGCATCGCCCTGCTGGAAGCCAAGCCGGGCACCGATCTGAACGCCGTCGCCACGGCGCTCAAGCAGGAGGGGGTCAAGGTGCAGATTGAACTCGCCGGGGCCCTCAAACAGCCCAAGTGAGCCGTCCCGGGCCATTGCCCGGGCATATCAGCTGATCTTCGAGGGGGCCGCCGGCCCCCTCGCGCGTTGCTCGCAGCCATCCTCATTGACCATCAGGTCACCCGTTTTTTCCGCACCTCCCCTGCCCTTCTCCCCTCTTGCCACCTTCCACCCTTGGTTTGACACCGCCTTTCGATGCGACCTTGCTCACAACTCGGCCCCCTTGCTCCCGCCGGCACATTTCTCGCTCCCCCGGGGCAAGGCGGCCCTCGCCCGGCTTGTTAACCTGCCTGCAGCCAAACGTCTGCCCACGGGCCCGTTCGGCCTTCCTTGCGATATCCAATGGCAGCCGCCAGCAGAGCGGCCCAGCCCGGGCGGATGCCTTCCACCCGGTGTCGATATCTCCTTTTTATTTTTATTCAGACAGTTACGAGGACGTCTTCATGCCTATCACCACAAAATTGAAAGCGGTTTCACTGGGTGTCAGCCTGGCGCTGGCCGGCCTGCTGGTCGGTTGCAACCAGAATGACTCGGATCCCCTGGTCAAGGACGATGCCTATTACCGCGGCCAGGCCGAGGCCATGGTGGCCAAGCTGACCCTCGGCGAGAAGCTGGACCTGCTCTCCGGCCCCGGTTACGGCAGTGCCAACGGCGCCATCAACGTCAAACAGGACGTGCCCGGCGTGGCGGGTTACATCAACGGCGTGCTGCGCAGCGCGGACGGCATCGACATTCCGGCCCTCAAACTGGCGGACGGGCCGGCCGGGGTGCGGATCAACGCCAACCGCGACGGTGACAGCGCCAGCTACTACGCCACCGCCTGGCCCATCGGCTCGCTGCTCGCCTCCAGCTGGGACGTCAAGCTGGTCAAGGCCGTCGGCGAAGCCATGGGGGACGAGGTGCGCCAGTATGGGGTCGACATCCTGCTGGCCCCGGGTATGAACATCCAGCGCAACCCGCTCAATGGCCGCAACTTCGAGTACTACTCGGAAGACCCCCTGCTGACCGGTAAAATCGGCGCCGCCATGGTCAACGGGGTGGAGAGCAACGGGGTGGGCACCACCATCAAGCACTACTTTGGCAACAACTCCGAGACCAACCGCAACCAGATCAACGACATCGGTGAACCGAGAACCTTCCGCGAGATCTATCTGCGCGGCTTCCAGATAGCGGTGGACGAGGCCCAGCCCTGGGCGGTGATGACCTCCTACAACAAGGTCAACGGCACCTATGTCAACGAGCGCAGGGATGCGGTGACCGACCTGCTGCGCGGCGAGTGGAAGTTCGACGGCTTGGTGATGTCCGACTGGTTTGCCGGCGACGTGGCCAACAACGCCTACAAGCAGGTGCTGGCGGGACAGGATTTGATCGAGCCGGGCAACGTCAAGGAGCAGTTGCAGCAATCCATCGAGCACGGCGATCTTGACGAAGCCAAGGTGAACGAGGCCGCCATCCACATCCTGACCCAGGTGATGAAGAGCCCCTCCTACAACCAGCTGGCCATCAGCAACAGCCCGGATCTGATCGCTCACGCCAAACTGGCCCGTCAGGCCGGCGCCGAGAGCATGGTGCTGCTGCGCAACGACGCCGCGGCCCTGCCGCTGGCGGCAAGCAGCACCCTAGCCAGTTTTGGCATCAACCAGATCAACACCTACAAGGGTGGCACCGGCAGCGGGGATGTTAACGCCGCCAGCACCACCACCATCGCGCAGGGACTGGCGGCACGCTTCCCGGTCAACGAGGCGTTGCAAAGCTATTACCGCGATTTTTACGAGAACAACAAGGTCTATCACGAGGGGCAATTTGGCGCCAAGGGCTACTACACCTGCGCCGAGGCGCCGATCAGCGGCGATCTGGCTGCCCTCATCGCCAATGCGGCCACCACCCAGCAAGCCGCCGTCATCAGCATCGGCCGCCAGGCCGGGGAAGGGGCGGATCGCAGCAGCGGCAAGGGAGACTATCTGCTCGGTGATGACGAGCGCGCCCTCATCGACGCGGTGAGCAGCGCCTTCCACGCCCAGGGCAAGAAGGTGGTGGTGGTGCTCAACGTCAACGGCGTCATCGACACCGCCCAGTGGAGCGACAAGGTGGATGGCATCCTGCTGGCCTACATGGCTGGCCAGGAGACCGGCCACGCGGTGGCGGACGTGCTCTCCGGCGCGGTCAACCCGAGCGGCAAACTGGCCCAGAGCTTCCCGCACAGCTACGCCAGCGTACCCTCTGCCGGCACCTTCCCAGGCGAGGACACCGACGGGGACGGCGAACCGGACGATCTCTACTACAACGAGGGGATCTACGTGGGCTATCGCTACTACAGCACCTTCGAGCAGGCGGTCTCCTACCCGTTCGGCTTCGGTCTCTCCTACACCAGCTTCAGCTACACCAGCCCCGCCATCGCCAGCAATACCCTGGAGGGCGGCAGTGCCGGCAACCTGGTGCTGACCGCCACCATCACCAACACCGGCGCCGTGGCAGGCAAGGAGGCGGCCCAGGTCTATGTGACCGCCCCCGAGGTCAAGCTGAAGAAACCGCTCATCGAGCTCAAAGCCTTTGCCAAGACGGCGCAACTGGCACCGGGGGCCAGTGAACAGCTGAGCTTCACCATTCCGGCCAGCATCCTTGCCAGCTTCGATGAGGCCAGCAACCAGTGGATCGTGGAGCCGGGTCGCTACAGCGCCTACATCAGCCCCTCGTCGGATGTCTCCGCCAGCACGCCGGTCAGCTTCACGGTGAGCAAGGAGATAGTAGTGAGCAACACCACGCCGGGGGCGCTGGCACTGCCGGCCGGGGTGGACCCCGCCAGCGTCACCACAATCACCCGCTAACAGAGGCAGGCACGGCCGGGCACCCAGCCCGGCCTTGCCTGACAGTTGCCCAGCAATGACCCGACACGGGACCGGCCTTGCGCCGGTCCCGTTGTTATTGGCGGGCGTTGCGATAGGCCAGCGGCGTCATCCGGGTGTTGGCCTTGAAGAAGCGGTTGAAGGCGCTCTGGGATGAAAAGCCGACCCGATCGCTGATGTTCTGCAGCGGTTGATCCCCCTCGCCCAGCAAGCGGCAGGCTTCGCTCACCCTCGCTTCCCTCAGCAGGGTGGAGAAACTGCTCCCCTCCCCCTGCAATTTGCGATTGAGGGTCCAGCGGCTGACATTCATGGCCGCGCACACTTCCTTGAGCAGGCTCTCGTCGCTCTCCAGCTCTCCTTCCCGGATCTTGTGGCGGATCCGCTCCCCCACCAGATAGGCAAAGGGGGCTCGCTCGGCGATGTCGGCACAGATCTGCGCCAGCTGAGCCAGTTGCAGATGACCCAGCGGTTCGTTGTAGCAGTGGCTGGGACAGTCGAGTTGGGCGTTGTCGATGGTCAGGGTGTTTTCCCCCTGCTCCCAGCGGCAACGGGTGGCGAAGAACTGGTCCAGCAGTTGATGGCGCGGTGGCGGCCGTCCCGTGAAGCCCACCGAGACCCGAGGATCCGCCAGATAGACCCGCAGGATCCGGTAGAGCATGATGAAGTTGGGGATGGCCTGACTCGCCCCCAGGCTGGCGGGCCCCTGATTGACATACAGGTATTGGCTGGCCTGCGCCCCCCGCCGCACCCGCAGCTCGTCACAACTGCCGATGATGGGGCGATAGGCCAGCAGCACCTCGAGTGCCGCCCGCGGCGAGGGCTGGTTCAGACACAGGCTGATGAGCGGTGGATAATGCTGGTAGAGCTGGCCGATGTCGTAGGAGAGAATGGTTTCGTGAAAACTGGCCAGATAGGGCTGCATCAGTTGCAGCATCCGGTAGTGGCTGTGGGCCGGCAGCCTGCCCTGCTCGCGCTCGATGTCGAACGACGTGAGGCCGCCCGCCATCAGAATGGCATCGGGATCGCCCCCCTGCTGCTGGCAGGCTCCCAGCATTCGTCTGATCACCTGGTTTGATACGCTCTGTGACATCTGCCGTCCTGGCCTCCGTGCTGACAGGAAACTGCTCGTGATCCCCCGGCCCGCCACTGACGGCGGGCCTGCCACCCCGTGCAGCGGGCTGGCGCGACCATTATGGGGCGGTTGCAAAGCGAGCAGATGTAACGGAGTGTAAAAGCACGCGCCAGCGCGCCATTTTAGGCACATCTGGCCGCCATGTCGGACCAGTTGCGTCAGGTTCAGCCATGAAAAATGGCGCCCGTGGGCGCCATTTTGGTGGGAGCTGTGCAGCCTGCCTGCGTCAGTTCGCCTTGTGCTGCTCGGCCAGATAGAGCCAGGTGTCGACCACTGTATCCGGGTTGAGGGACACAGAGTCAATCCCCTGCTCGACCAGCCAGGCGGCAAAGTCCGGGTGATCGGATGGCCCCTGGCCGCAGATCCCCACGTACTTGCCCGCCTTGCGGGCGGCGGCAATGGCCATCGCCAGCAGCGCCTTGACCGCCTCGTTGCGCTCGTCGAACAGGTGGGCGATAAGCCCCGAGTCCCTGTCAAGTCCAAGCGTGAGCTGGGTCATGTCGTTGGAGCCGATGGAAAAGCCGTCCACGTGCTCGAGGAACTTGTCTGCCAGGAGGGCGTTGCTCGGGATCTCGCACATCATGATCACCTTGAGCCCCCGCTCGCCACGGCGCAGACCGTTCTCGGCCAGGATGTCGATCACCTGCTCTGCCTCGCCTACGGTGCGCACGAAGGGGATCATCACCTCGACGTTGGTCAGCCCCATCACATCGCGAACCCGCTTGATCGCCTCGCACTCGAGGGCAAAACAGGGACGGAAGCTGTCGGCGATGTAGCGCGACGCACCACGAAAACCGATCATCGGGTTCTCTTCGTGAGGCTCGTAGCCACGGCCGCCCACCAGGTTGGCGTACTCGTTGGACTTGAAGTCCGACATCCGCACGATCACCCGCTCCGGCCAGAAGGCGGCGGCCAGGGTGGCGATGCCCTCGGTCAGCTTGGCGACGTAGAACTCGCGCGGGCTCTCGTAGCCGGCGATCATCTTGCCGATGGTGGCCTTGAGTTCGGGGCTCTGGCTGTCGAACTCCAGCAGCGCCTTGGGGTGCACCCCAATCATCCGGTTGATGATGAACTCGAGGCGGGCCAGCCCAACACCGGCGTTCGGCAGCTGGGCGAAGTCGAACGCTCTGTCCGGGTTGCCGACGTTCATCATGATCTTGATGGGCAGGCGCGGCATGTTGCCCACCTCGGTCACCGCCACGTCGAAGTCGAGTTCGCCGTCGTAGATGAAACCGGTGTCCCCTTCCGCACAGGAGACGGTAATGAGTTGACCCGGTTCGATGCGCTTGGTGGCATCACCACAACCCACCACCGCCGGAATGCCCAGCTCGCGGGCGATGATGGCGGCGTGACAGGTGCGACCGCCCCGGTTGGTGACGATGGCGGAGGCCCGCTTCATGATGGGCTCCCAGTCCGGGTCGGTCATGTCGGTGACCAGCACGTCGCCGGGCTGCACTTCGTCCATCTGGCTGATGGAGGAGATGACCCGCGCCGGGCCCGCCCCGATCTTGTGGCCGATGGCGCGCCCCTCGATCAGCACCTTGCCCGCTTGCTTGAGGGCAAAACGCTCGAGGGTGTTGGCCTCCTGGCGGCTGCGCACGGTTTCCGGGCGTGCCTGCACGATGTAGAGCTTGCCATCCTGCCCGTCCTTGGCCCACTCGATGTCCATCGGCCGGCCGTAGTGCTGCTCGATGATGAGGGCCTGCTTGGCCAGCTCCATTACCTCGGCATCCGTGATGCAGAAGCGGCTGCGCTCGGCTTCATTGGTGTCGACGATCTGCACCTGGCGGCCGTGGCTGGCATCGCCGGAATAGGTCATCTTGATGAGCTTGGAGCCGAGGGTCTTGCGCACCACAGCCGGGCGTCCTGACTTGAGGGTCGGCTTGTGCACGTAGAACTCGTCGGGATTGACCGCACCCTGTACCACCATCTCGCCAAGGCCCTGGGCGCCGGTGATGAACACCACGTCGTTGAAGCCCGACTCGGTATCCAGAGTGAACATGACGCCGGAGGCGGCCAAGTCCGAACGCACCATGCGCTGGATCCCGGCCGACAGGGCGACCCCCTTGTGGTCATAGCCCTGATGCACCCGATAGGAGATGGCGCGATCGTTGAACAGTGAAGCAAACACATGCTTGACGGCAATCATGACGGCGTCGATGCCGCGCACGTTGAGGAAGGTCTCCTGCTGGCCGGCAAAGGAGGCATCCGGCATGTCCTCGGCAGTGGCAGAGGAGCGCACCGCAAAGGACGCGTCAAGCCCACCGCTGAGCTTGTCGTAGGCAACCCGGATCGCCTGTTCCAGCGCGCTCTGGAACGGGGCTTCGATCACCCAGTCACGGATCTGCTGGCCGGCCCGGTTGAGGGCGGCGATGTCGTCCACATCCAGGCTGTCGAGCAGATCGTGGATCTTGCCGTTGAGGCCGCTTGACTCCAGAAACTCGTTAAACGCAAAGGCGGTGGTGGCAAACCCGCCCGGCACCGACACTCCGGCACCAGAGAGGTTGCTGATCATCTCGCCAAGGGATGCATTTTTGCCGCCAACTCGTTCTACGTCCTGCATTCCGAGTTGCTCGTACCAGAGTACGTACTGTTGCACTTGCATGTCTCCAGGTTGGTGGGCACTGTGCCGCCATGGCACCTTGTGCGCCAGTTTATGTGCGTTATTGTCTGTTTCTACTGTTGCCAACGACCATGAAAACGTTTTCTACTTATTGTCAAAAAAATCCCCGAGCAAGATTTGGGGATGGCCGAATGACACAGACATTCTACAATGCCAACACAAAAAGGTAACGACTCAGGTTTGCAAGCCACTTCACAACTTGGGCACGGCAGACCGGTTGACAAAAACGATATGGTTTCGAGAGATACTTCTTGCTTGCCAGCTCGCCGCCCCCCTCACAGGAGCCTCCAGTGCACACCGTATTCTATGTTTCAGACGGCACCGCCATCACCGCCGAAGTGTTCGGCCACGCCGTGTTGAGCCAGTTTCCGCTGGCCTTCGAGCAGATCACCATCCCCTTTGTCGAAACCCTGGAGAAGGCGCGCCAGGTACGGATGCGCATCGACGAGCAGTTCCGCCAGACCGGGGTTCGCCCCATTCTGTTCCACACCATCGTCGATCATCAGGTGCGTGAGGAGGTGCTCAAGGCCCAGGCCAGCAGCCACGACTTTCTCAACACCTTCGTCAGCCCGCTGGAACACGAGCTCGGAGTGAAGGCCGAACCCAGGCTGCATCGCACCCACGGCATGGAGAACCGCAAGCTCTATGACGATCGTATCGAGGCGGTCAACTTCGCGCTGGCCAACGACGATGGCATCACCACCAAGGAGTACGACGAGGCTGACATTATCCTGATCGGGGTCTCCCGCTGCGGCAAGACGCCGACCAGCCTCTATCTGGCGCTGCAGTTCGGCATTCGCGCCGCCAACTACCCCTTCATCGAGCAGGACATGGGGGTCCTGGATCTGCCGGCCGCCCTCAAGGCCAATCGTCACAAGCTGTTCGGCCTCACCATCGCCCCCCAGCGGCTGCACGAGATCCGCAACCAGCGCCGCGCCAACAGCCGCTACTCCTCGCTGGAGCAGTGCGAACAGGAACTGGCCTGCGTCGAGCGGCTGTTTCGCCAGGAGGCGATCCGCTTCCTCGACACCAGTTCCCACTCGGTGGAGGAGATCAGCGCCAAGATCCTCGAGGCCACCGGCCTGCGCCGTCAGCTTTATTGAGAAGCCTGCCCACCGGCAAGCTGACGACACGGCAAACGCCAATAAAAAAGCGCCGGATACAGCCGTATCCGGCGCTTGTCGACTAGACCTCAGCGGGGCTGGGAGCCCGGGCGGTTCAGCTCTTTGTTGTTCATCAGCATGGCGTAGAAGTTGAGCACACCGTGACGCCGGCGTACCCGCTCGGTCAGCCAGAGGGCCGGCAGCAGGCCGATGGCACCGGCGATCAACAAGACCGTCCGCAAGTGCATCACCAGATAGTCATCACCCTGCACGGCCCACACCAGCAGACACCCCGCCGCCATGGTCAGCAGCAGGGGCGACAGCCACACGGTGAGCCACAGCGCGACGGCCAGCAAACTGCCAATAATACGTTGCATGAAGTGCATCCTTGTTGCAAAGGAGGCTTCATAAAACAGGAATTGCCGATAGAGTCAACCAAATCGAGCCCAACTGCTCACAATACAACCAGTCACTTCCCTACCAGCTTCATCGCTCCCTAAAAACCTGCCTTTCGCCGAAAAAACCAGCGAATGATGAGGAAAATAGGTGCATCCTCGATGGATTATCACTATTCTGCTTCCGTTGGTAGTCGCCATAAAAAACAGAAAGCGACTCACTGTAACGAAATAAATACGGATTTCGTCACGTTTCAGGCACACTTTGCCGTGCACGGTCACATGGAGTGACCCGACGGACGAGATGACAGACGAATGACTTCAGAAGACGTAAGGAAGGAAGAATGGATCTTCAACAAAACGGCGAGGAGCTGAAACGCGGTTTGAAAAACCGCCATATCCAGCTCATCGCACTGGGCGGCGCCATCGGCACCGGCCTGTTTCTCGGCATTGCCCAGACCATCAAGATGGCAGGCCCCTCTGTGCTGCTTGGCTATGCCATCGGCGGTTTTATCGCCTTCCTGATCATGCGCCAGCTGGGCGAGATGGTGGTGGAAGAGCCGGTAGCCGGCTCCTTCAGCCACTTCGCCTACAAATACTGGGGTGACTTCGCCGGCTTTGCCTCCGGCTGGAACTACTGGGTGCTCTACGTGCTGGTGAGCATGGCCGAGCTGACCGCGGTGGGCATTTATGTCCAGTACTGGTGGCCCGAGATCCCGACCTGGATGTCGGCGGCCTTCTTCTTCGTGTTGATCAACGCCATCAACCTCTCCAACGTCAAGGCGTTTGGCGAGATGGAGTTCTGGTTTGCCATCATCAAGGTGGTGGCCATCATCGGCATGATCGGCTTTGGCGGCTACCTGCTGGCCAGCGGCAACGGCGGCCCGGACGCCAGCGTCAGCAACCTGTGGGCCCAGGGTGGCTTCTTCCCCAACGGCATCAGCGGACTGGTGATGGCGATGGCGGTGATCATGTTCTCGTTTGGCGGGCTCGAGCTGGTCGGCATCACGGCTGCCGAAGCCGACAATCCCGAGAAGAGCATCCCCAAGGCCACCAATCAGGTGATCTACCGGATCCTCATCTTCTACATCGGCGCCCTGGCCGTGCTGATGTCCCTCTACCCCTGGGGCAAAGTGGTGGAAGGTGGCAGTCCCTTCGTCATGATCTTCCACGCACTTGACAGCAATCTGGTGGCCACCGTGCTCAACATGGTGGTACTGACCGCGGCCCTGTCGGTTTACAACAGCTGTGTCTACTGCAACAGCCGCATGTTGTTTGGTCTGGCCAAGCAGGGCAACGGCCCGCGCAGCCTGCTCAAGACCAACAAGAGCGGGGTACCGGTGGTGGCCATCTCCGTCTCCGCCGCAGCAACCCTGCTGTGCGTACTCATCAACTACCTGATGCCGGGCAAGGCGTTCGAGCTGTTGATGGCGCTGGTGGTCTCCGCCCTGGTCATCAACTGGGCCATGATAAGCCTGGCCCACCTGAAGTTTCGCAAGAGCAAGCAAGCCGAAGGCGTGGTTCCCAAGTTCAAGGCGTTCTGGTACCCGTTCGGCAATTACCTCTGCCTCGCCTTCATGGCCGGCATCCTGGTCATCATGTACCTGACACCGGGCATCCAGATCTCGGTACTGCTCATCCCGGTCTGGATCATCGTGCTGGCCATCGGCTATCAGTTCAAGCAGAAGCGCCAGGCTCGCGTTGCGGCCAACCTGGGCTGATGGCATCAGCCTTATCGTCCCTCAAAAGCCGGTCACTGACCGGCTTTTTTCGACCCGGATATTCCCCCCCGCAAGTAGGCATTACCCGCCTCCCTCTCCAGTCCACCATGACCCTGTGATCACGCACTCAGCAAGCGGCCATCGCCAGCCCTCTCTCTTTGGCAAGCATCCTTGCACGTCTAAAAACAACAAGCCCGAGACAGAGTGCTCGGGCTTGTTGCAGAAAGGCAGGTAGAAAAATGCGGGATTATTCCAGCAGGAAGACGGCTTCCACGTTGTCCGTGATGGTGATCTGCTGCTGTTGGTAGCTGTTTTCCATCATGTCGGCGGCAGGTGCCATGGCGGCAACCTTGAGGGCCCGGCTGTAGATCGGCATGGGACTATTGTTGCGGTACTCGACGCTGTAAACCTTGCCGAGTTTCATGCCAAACGCCTTGGCCAGAGACTCGGCCTTGGTTTTGGCATCTTCAACCGCTCCGAGGCGCGCCTGCTCCTTGATGGTTTGCGGCGCCTTGAGTCCGTACTCAATCTGGGATACGGATTCCAGCCCGGCCTTGAGTGCGGTGTCCATCAGCTCGCTCAGCTTGTCGAGTTGATAGAGTTTGACCGCAAGCTGGCGCTGGGCACGGTAGCCCACCAGTTCCGGCTTCTTGTTCTGCGGATACTGGTATTCCGGAGAGATCACCAGATTGCCCGCCTCCACATCGCTGCGCTTGATGCCCAACCCTTCCAGCTGGCCAAAGAAGGCGGCAACCTTGCCATCCACCTGCTGCTTGGCCTTGATGCCCTGTTTTTCCAGCGCCGTCACGGAGACATTCAGCGTCAGCATGTCGGGCTCCGCTTTTTGCTCGGCATAACCGCTCACCACCAGATGGGGGGCTTGCGGCACTTCAAGGGCAAACAGGGGTGCACTGATAACCAGAGCAGACAGGGTAAGCAGGGGACGCCACATAAAAAAAGACCTCAATCTATTGGAGTGAGGTCATTATGCCCGTCGTCGAATGGGATTCATATATCGTGCAACGGCGGGATCTGATCCAGCACTTGATTGGTCATATCGATATTGATGCTGATCTCGCCACCCGGCAGCCCCTGATGAGTAGCAGCCAGTGGCGTGGCGCTGCGGGAACCCAGCAGCACATCATCATCAAAATGGAAGGAGTCCCACGACAGAACATGTCCGGCCAGCGGAGCTACCGGCTCTGTCATCGTGGTGGTCACCAGGGGGGCACAATCGATGTTGTCGGAGTGGCCGAGCAGATCCTGCAGGCAGACATCGCTCAAACTCTGCAACGTATACTCCTGCTGCCCCTGTTCATGACCGACCAGCACCATCATGTGGGGTGGCGCGGTATCCACGGCTGGCGTGAATGAGATAGTGGCCGCCGCAAAGTCCACATTCAGTGAACCAGCAACCTCGCCATCATCGCTCTCCAGATCCAGCGCATCAATCCGATCACCCGCCATCGTGGCATGATAGCCAAACTGGCCGGTACAGGTAATGCTGCCCTGCCCGTCCCAGCTATAGCGAATGCCATCGATATCAACCCAATTAAATGACTGCATGGTGACCCTCTCCTGTACTGCCGCTATCTTAGCCGCCCCCTCAGTCAAAAAACAGGGGCCAGGTATTACCCGGCCCCCTTAGCTGGTTACGGATCAACCTTGAGGTTGCCGTCATCCAGCAGTTGCTTGATGATGTCGTGGTTGGTCGTCAGCCCACCGCTGTGATCCAGATCCAGGCTACCCTGGAACTGTACCGTCAGTTGTGAACCACCACTGGTAAGCCCATTTGTATCAATGGTCAGCTTGTTGGTTGCAGTATCAAACTTCAAGTAGTTGTCCAGCGCCGTCGCCAGATCGTTGTTGTTGGCTGCCGAGGGAACACCAACCAGCAGATCCGACAGATCCAGTACATCGCCACCGCTGGTCGGATTGCCCAACGTAAAATCGGTAATCTTGTCGGTACTGCCATCCGCATCGCCAGCAAGCCACTTGAAGGTATCGCTACCAGCTCCCCCCGTCATGGTATCGCTACCCAGACCACCGATCAGCAGATCCTTGCCATCGCCTCCTTGCAGTATGTCGTTGCCAATCCCGCCGATCAGGGTATCGTCGCCAGCCTCCCCGTAGAGCGTGTCGTTGCCGCTGCCACCATCGAGTACGTCGTTGCCCTTGCCACCAACCAGGGTATCCTTGCCACCCATTCCGTACAGCAAGTCATCACCATCACCGCCGGACAAGATGTTGTCCAGACTGTTGCCCGTGATGCTGTCACCGAAATCAGACCCGATGGCGTGCCCTTGCGTGCTGTTGAAGGTCACATTCACACCACTGGCAGAATTGTCGTAGTCCAGGGTAAACGGTGCTTCCGGCAGCAGGCTAAGACCAATGTTGCTGTGGACTGCATCACCATCTCCATCCGTCAGCGTGACCGGCAGCTGCAAACTGACCGGGATCCCAGGAGTGGCAACACTGGAACCGAAGTCCCCAATCTTGAAGTCACTCCCGGCCGCATAATGGAATTCCAGGCTGTTATAGCCATCCGCGGTGTAGGCCGCCAGCTTGGTATTGGACACAACCCCTACCACAGTCGCGGCATATGCAACGCCAGAGGTGGGATCATCGTCAGTAAAGTTGACTGTAAAGCTGCGGCCTCCCACCGCCACAGTCTGGGACATGCCAGCACCGATGCTGACGATCCTGGTCGAACCGTTGTAGCTGATTGCAACGGCGGTCAGCGACTCCTTGTTGCCATCGCCAATATCGTTGTCACTATCGACATCCTGACGGGCAACCACTTTCACACTGGAGCCACCGCTGCTGATTGATGTGAACAGGGCGGAAGCGCCATTCACATCATAGTGGGCTTCAAAGGCATGGGTCTGGTTGGCCAAGACACCGTAGGAGCCACCACTAACCGGATTACCTGTCAGGTCGATGACAAAGTCGATCCGCATCGCCTCACCCGACCCGACGGATGAACCGCCACTGATCCCCCCCGTATTGGCAGAGGTGTTGACGGTGCCACCATCCGCACCATTGGTCATCGCCGTCAACAACAGATCCTTGCTGTTGTCATTCGCAATCGTATTAAAACCGGCCCAGGAAGCATTACCACCGACGAAGTTGTAATCACCACCATTGAAGTCGATCGTGGTCTGTCCGCCATCGACCTCACCAATCATCTGAACCTGATAGGTCCCGGATGCCGGCTGCAGGGTGGCAATGAACACAGTACCTGCCGCCGTTGCGGCAGTCAGAGTGATGCCATCCGAAGACACGGTATAGGTGACAGGCAAACCGCCCGAGGTCATGCCACTGCTGCTGCCATTCAAACTGCTGTCGAACCGGATTGAACCACCATCCCCCCCGTAGTTGTTGGACAAGGTACCATCACCATCCAGTAGGAAGATGCCAGTCACCCCGGACTGATTCAGCATGACCCCCATGGCAGGCGTCATGACAACCGGCACATCGTCTTCAACCTGTACGATGAAGTCGCGAACCAGCGTCACGTTATCCACTCCTTCGTGGGCCGTGATCGCACTGGACAGATTCAATGCCTTCAGTTCCAGGTCGTTGCCATCAGCCAGGGCATGATCAATCGGGCCCTGCAGGGTAAAGGTGTAATCACCATCAGCCTCGACAGCCAGCGTGAAGATGGGTTTGCTGGCTGCCACTGCAACCAGGGTATCGACTCCGACACCGTGGATGATGCTGTAGGTAATCGCCACACCACCTGATGTCAACGCAGGCAAACCGGCTGTACTTCCGACGCCGAAATTGACGCCGATACTGTCGACCACCATATGGGCCAGAGAGCCTGCAACCGTGGTCAGGGCCGGGTTGTTGCCAGGCAGACCAGCAGGCAACCCATCTTCGAACACGGAAGCCGTGATCGGGGTGGTATCCAGTACCAGTATCTTCAACAGGGCGCTGGAGGTGTCATCATCGGCATCCACAATGGTATAGGTAAAGGTCTCCTGTGTATCGACGGCCACATCATTGGGCGGAGTGTAGGAGTAGGAACCGTCCGCATTCACGGTCAGATGCCCGCCCAGAGGTGTAGTCATGGGGCCGGTCGTGCCTCCTTGCACCAGGAAGGTCACCACATTGCCATTCACACTATCGGCAACCCCGACATAAGCGGCCGGATTGCTGACGGTAAAGCTGACCTGCAATACGGTCACGGGGGTATCGGCACCGGCACTGTCCACACCGGCACTGGCATCCACATCCGTGATCACATTGCCAGTAGCAGGCGGCGGCACAGTCGCCTGGAGTGTGGCGTCCAGGTCATAGATATTGTTGACCAACGTGACGGCATCCCCATGATCCTCCACCAGACCAAGCTGAGCGATCGCCGTCGCATTGCCGCTGACGTTCAACCCCACCGCGTAAACCTCAACATTGTTGCTGTTCACAAAGCTGGTCCAGCCGGCCGGGACATTCCCCTCATTGGGAGCACCATCCGACAGGAAATAGACCTTGGTTTCATACCCAGCCAAAGCGGGGTTCGCCAGATCCGCCGTCAGTTGATTCTGCGCCAATACGAGTGGTGCGTTGTAGTTGGTTCCGCCACCATCTGTCGGCAAACCGGAAATACTGGCCTTGGCCACATCAGGATCACTGGTTTGCGGGATCAATACAGCTCCACTGGCAAAATCAATGACCGTGAAGACCAGCGGCACACCTAGCGCCACATAGGAGTCGATCATGTGGTTTAGTGCATCCTTCGCCAGCTCCAGGCGATTTGGCGAACCATTTGTCGACGTACCGATCTGCCACAACATGCTGCCTGATGTATCGATGACCATCACCAGGTTGAAGGGGGGCAACCCTGCTTCAGTGATGACGACGCTGTTGTCTTTGGCTGTCGGTACATCGTCTTCGAACCGGATGTTGCCGCCAAGGTCCGCACTCACCGTCCCGGTCGCGGTGTCGTTGTCGCCATCCACCACCGTCACCGTCGCACTCAGCAGCACCTTGCCATTGGCCAGGCTGATGAGGTTGTTGTCGTTGCTGTTGTCCACGTCCTCCGGCAGATGGTCCAGCTCCGCCGACTGCGTCAGCGTCACTGTGCCATTGCTCGCCACGCTGATGCGGAACACTTCCCCAGCCGTAGTAGAGCCAACGATGTCGCTGCCCACCTTGGTCAGGGTGATGGCCAGCCCGTTGCTGGTCAGCCCGCTGTTGCTGTCAGTCACGCTCAAGCTGTAGCCACTCACCGTGGTGGTGCCCGGACCGTCCGCGCCATAGCTCGGCACCGCCGCCGCCAGGAATGCCGCCGCAAAGCTGCCGGTCGCCGTGTCACTGGCCGACCCGATGGTCTGCGCATCCTGGGTGGTCAGGGTGATGCCACCGTCCACCACCGCGTTGATGGTCACGCTCGGTACGTCGTCCTCGAAGCTGATGTTGCCACCAAGGTCTGCACTCACCGTCCCGGTCGCGGTGTCGTTGTCGCCATCCACCACCGTCACGGTCGCACTCAGCAGCACCTTGCCACTGGCCAAACTGATGAGGTTGTTGTCGTTGCTGTTGTCCACGTCCTCCGGCAGATGGTCCAGCTCCGCCGACTGCGTCAGCGTCACCGTGCCATTGCTCGCCACGCTGATGCGGAACACCTCCCCAGCCGAGGTCGAGCCAACGATGTCGCTGCCCACCTTGGTCAGGGTGATGGCCAGCCCATTGCTGGTCAGTCCGCTGTTGCTGTCAGTCACGCTCAGGCTGTAGCCGCTCACCGTGGTGGTGCCCGGACCGTCCGCGCCATAGCTCGGCACCGCCGCCGCCAGGAACGCCGCCGCAAAGCTGCCGGTCGCCGTGTCACTGGCCGACCCGATGGTCTGCGCATCCTGGGTGGTCAGGGTGATGCCACCGTCCACCACCGCGTTGATGGTCACGCTCGGTACGTCGTCCTCGAAGCTGATGTTGCCACCAAGGTCTGCACTCACCGTCCCGGTCGCGGTGTCGTTGTCGCCATCCACCACCGTCACCGTCGCACTCAGCAGCACCTTGCCATTGGCCAGGCTGATGAGGTTGTTGTCGTTGCTGTTGTCCACGTCCTCCGGCAGATGGTCCAGCTCCGCCGACTGCGTCAGCGTCACCGTGCCATTGCTCGCCACGCTGATGCGGAACACCTCCCCAGCCGAGGTCGAGCCAACGATGTCGCTGCCCACCTTGGTCAGGGTGATGGCCAGCCCGTTGCTGGTCAGTCCGCTGTTGCTGTCAGTCACGCTCAGGCTGTAGCCGCTCACCGTGGTGGTGCCCGGACCGTCCGCGCCATAGCTCGGCACCGCCGCCGCCAGGAACGCCGCCGCAAAGCTGCCGGTCGCCGTGTCACTGGCCGACCCGATGGTCTGCGCATCCTGGGTGGTCAGGGTGATGCCACCGTCCACCACCGCGTTGATGGTCACGCTCGGTACGTCGTCCTCGAAGCTGATGTTGCCACCAAGGTCTGCACTCACCGTCCCGGTCGCGGTGTCGTTGTCGCCATCCACCACCGTCACCGTCGCACTCAGCAGCACCTTGCCATTGGCCAGGCTGATGAGGTTGTTGTCGTTGCTGTTGTCCACGTCCTCCGGCAGATGGTCCAGCTCCGCCGACTGCGTCAGCGTCACTGTGCCATTGCTCGCCACGCTGATGCGGAACACCTCCCCAGCCGTAGTAGAGCCAACGATGTCGCTGCCCACCTTGGTCAGGGTGATGGCCAGCCCGTTGCTGGTCAGCCCGCTGTTGCTGTCAGTCACGCTCAGGCTGTAGCCGCTCACCGTGGTGGTGCCCGGACCGTCCGCGCCATAGCTCGGCACCGCCGCCGCCAGGAACGCCGCCGCAAAGCTGCCGGTCGCCGTGTCACTGGCCGACCCGATGGTCTGCGCATCCTGGGTGGTCAGGGTGATGCCACCGTCCACCACCGCGTTGATGGTCACGCTCGGTACGTCGTCCTCGAAGCTGATGTTGCCACCAAGGTCTGCACTCACCGTCCCGGTCGCGGTGTCGTTGTCGCCATCCACCACCGTCACGGTCGCACTCAGCAGCACCTTGCCACTGGCCAAACTGATGAGGTTGTTGTCGTTGCTGTTGTCCACGTCCTCCGGCAGATGGTCCAGCTCCGCCGACTGCGTCAGCGTCACCGTGCCATTGCTCGCCACGCTGATGCGGAACACCTCCCCAGCCGAGGTCGAGCCAACGATGTCGCTGCCCACCTTGGTCAGGGTGATGGCCAGCCCGTTGCTGGTCAGTCCGCTGTTGCTGTCAGTCACGCTCAGGCTGTAGCCGCTCACCGTGGTGGTGCCCGGACCGTCCGCGCCATAGCTCGGCACCGCCGCCGCCAGGAACGCCGCCGCAAAGCTGCCGGTCGCCGTGTCACTGGCCGACCCGATGGTCTGCGCATCCTGGGTGGTCAGGGTGATGCCACCGTCCACCACCGCGTTGATGGTCACGCTCGGTACGTCGTCCTCGAAGCTGATGTTGCCACCAAGGTCTGCACTCACCGTCCCGGTCGCGGTGTCGTTGTCGCCATCCACCACCGTCACCGTCGCACTCAGCAGCACCTTGCCATTGGCCAGGCTGATGAGGTTGTTGTCGTTGCTGTTGTCCACGTCCTCCGGCAGATGGTCCAGCTCCGCCGACTGCGTCAGCGTCACCGTGCCATTGCTCGCCACGCTGATGCGGAACACCTCCCCAGCCGAGGTCGAGCCAACGATGTCGCTGCCCACCTTGGTCAGGGTGATGGCCAGCCCGTTGCTGGTCAGTCCGCTGTTGCTGTCAGTCACGCTCAGGCTGTAGCCGCTCACCGTGGTGGTGCCCGGACCGTCCGCGCCATAGCTCGGCACCGCCGCCGCCAGGAACGCCGCCGCAAAGCTGCCGGTCGCCGTGTCACTGGCCGACCCGATGGTCTGCGCATCCTGGGTGGTCAGGGTGATGCCACCGTCCACCACCGCGTTGATGGTCACGCTCGGTACGTCGTCCTCGAAGCTGATGTTGCCACCAAGGTCTGCACTCACCGTCCCGGTCGCGGTGTCGTTGTCGCCATCCACCACCGTCACCGTCGCACTCAGCAGCACCTTGCCATTGGCCAGGCTGATGAGGTTGTTGTCGTTGCTGTTGTCCACGTCCTCCGGCAGATGGTCCAGCTCCGCCGACTGCGTCAGCGTCACCGTGCCATTGCTCGCCACGCTGATGCGGAACACCTCCCCAGCCGAGGTCGAGCCAACGATGTCGCTGCCCACCTTGGTCAGGGTGATGGCCAGCCCGTTGCTGGTCAGTCCGCTGTTGCTGTCAGTCACGCTCAGGCTGTAGCCGCTCACCGTGGTGGTGCCCGGACCGTCCGCGCCATAGCTCGGCACCGCCGCCGCCAGGAACGCCGCCGCAAAGCTGCCGGTCGCCGTGTCACTGGCCGACCCGATGGTCTGCGCATCCTGGGTGGTCAGGGTGATGCCACCGTCCACCACCGCGTTGATGGTCACGCTCGGTACGTCGTCCTCGAAGCTGATGTTGCCACCAAGGTCTGCACTCACCGTCCCGGTCGCGGTGTCGTTGTCGCCATCCACCACCGTCACCGTCGCACTCAGCAGCACCTTGCCATTGGCCAGGCTAATGAGGTTGTTGTCGTTGCTGTTGTCCACGTCCTCCGGCAGATGGTCCAGCTCCGCCGACTGCGTCAGCGTCACCGTGCCATTGCTCGCCACGCTGATGCGGAACACCTCCCCAGCCGAGGTCGAGCCAACGATGTCGCTGCCCACCTTGGTCAGGGTGATGGCCAGCCCATTGCTGGTCAGTCCGCTGTTGCTGTCAGTCACGCTCAGGCTGTAGCCGCTCACCGTGGTGGTGCCCGGACCGTCCGCGCCATAGCTCGGCACCGCCGCCGCCAGGAACGCCGCCGCAAAGCTGCCGGTCGCCGTGTCACTGGCCGACCCGATGGTCTGTGCATCCTGGGTGGTCAGGGTGATGCCACCGTCCACCACCGCGTTGATGGTCACGTTGGGACCGTCATCCTCGAAGCGGAACACGCCGTTGGCGCCCAAGTCCACCGCCGCACTGGCGCTATCGCCATCGGCATCCGTCACGGTCTGCACCAGGGTCAGCACGCCCTGCCCCAGCGTCAGCGCCACGCTGTCATCCGCATTGGTGGTGTCGCCGTGCCAGACGTTGTCCAGCAGGGCCAGGGTCACTTCGCCGGTGCTCGGGTTGATGGTCAGGGTGAAGTAGTCCACCCCACCGGCGCTGCCGGTGATGACGTTGCCCACCTGATTGAGCACGATGGCAGCACCCTGGCCGTTGGCCGCGGCCGGATCGACCGCATACAGGCCGCTCGCCACGTTGCTGCCGGTCAGCGCCAGGCTGTAGCCGATGCTGCCCGCCCCGTCGGCCCCGAAGGCCGGGTTGAACTGGGCCTGCACATTGGCGGCGCTCAGGGTGGCGCTGGCCACTCCGTCGCTGCCGGCACCGCCTAGGCTGACCAGGCTTTCATCCACGGTCGCCCCCAGGCTCGGCGCTTCTACCGCCAGCCCGGCCCGCGGGCCGTCATCCTCGAAGCGGAACACGCCATTGGCGCCCAGATCCACCGCCGCACTGGCGCTATCGCCATCGGCATCCGTCACGGTCTGCACCAGGGTCAGCACGCCCTGCCCCAGCGTCAGCGCCACGCTGTCATCCGCATTGGTGGTGTCGCCGTGCCAGACGTTGTCCAGCAGGGCCAGGGTCACTTCGCCGGTGCTCGGGTTGATGGTCAGGGTGAAGTAGTCCACCCCACCGGCGCTGCCGGTGATGACGTTGCCCACCTGATTGAGCACGATGGCAGCACTCTGGCCGTTGGCCGCGGCCGGATCGACCGCATACAGGCCGCTCGCCACGTTGCTGCCGGTCAGCGCCAGGCTGTAGCCGATGCTGCCCGCCCCGTCGGCCCCGAAGGCCGGGTTGAACTGGGCCTGCACATTGGCGGCGCTCAGGGTGGCGCTGGCCACTCCGTCGCTGCCGGCACCGCCTAGGCTGACCAGGCTTTCATCCACGGTCGCCCCCAGGCTCGGCGCTTCTACCGCCAGCCCGGCCCGCGGGCCGTCATCCTCGAAGCGGAACACGCCATTGGCGCCCAGATCCACCGCCGCACTGGCGCTATCGCCATCGGCATCCGTCACGGTCTGCACCAGGGTCAGCACGCCCTGCCCCAGCGTCAGCGCCACGCTGTCATCCGCATTGGTGGTGTCGCCGTGCCAGACGTTGTCCAGCAGGGCCAGGGTCACTTCGCCGGTGCTCGGGTTGATGGTCAGGGTGAAGTAGTCCACCCCACCGGCGCTGCCGGTGATGACGTTGCCCACCTGATTGAGCACGATGGCAGCACCCTGGCCGTTGGCCGCGGCCGGATCGACCGCATACAGGCCGCTCGCCACGTTGCTGCCGGTCAGCGCCAGGCTGTAGCCGATGCTGCCCGCCCCGTCGGCCCCGAAGGCCGGGTTGAACTGGGCCTGCACATTGGCGGCGCTCAGGGTGGCGCTGGCCACTCCGTCGCTGCCGGCACCGCCTAGGCTGACCAGGCTTTCATCCACGGTCGCCCCCAGGCTCGGCGCTTCTACCGCCAGCCCGGCCCGCGGGCCGTCATCCTCGAAGCGGAACACGCCATTGGCGCCCAGATCCACCGCCGCACTGGCGCTATCGCCATCGGCATCCGTCACGGTCTGCACCAGGGTCAGCACGCCCTGCCCCAGCGTCAGCGCCACGCTGTCATCCGCATTGGTGGTGTCGCCGTGCCAGACGTTGTCCAGCAGGGCCAGGGTCACTTCGCCGGTGCTCGGGTTGATGGTCAGGGTGAAGTAGTCCACCCCACCGGCGCTGCCGGTGATGACGTTGCCCACCTGATTGAGCACGATGGCAGCACCCTGGCCGTTGGCCGCGGCCGGATCGACCGCATACAGGCCGCTCGCCACGTTGCTGCCGGTCAGCGCCAGGCTGTAGCCGATGCTGCCCGCCCCGTCGGCCCCGAAGGCCGGGTTGAACTGGGCCTGCACATTGGCGGCGCTCAGGGTGGCGCTGGCCACTCCGTCGCTGCCGGCACCGCCTAGGCTGACCAGGCTTTCATCCACGGTCGCCCCCAGGCTCGGCGCTTCTACCGCCAGCCCGGCCCGCGGGCCGTCATCCTCGAAGCGGAACACGCCATTGGCGCCCAGATCCACCGCCGCACTGGCGCTATCGCCATCGGCATCCGTCACGGTCTGCACCAGGGTCAGCACGCCCTGCCCCAGCGTCAGCGCCACGCTGTCATCCGCATTGGTGGTGTCGCCGTGCCAGACGTTGTCCAGCAGGGCCAGGGTCACTTCGCCGGTGCTCGGGTTGATGGTCAGGGTGAAGTAGTCCACCCCACCGGCGCTGCCGGTGATGACGTTGCCCACCTGATTGAGCACGATGGCGGCACCCTGCCCGTTGGCCGCGGCCGGATCGACCGCATACAGGCCGCTCGCCACGTTGCTGCCGGTCAGCGCCAGGCTGTAGCCGATGCTGCCCGCCCCGTCGGCCCCGAAGGCCGGGTTGAACTGGGCCTGCACATTGGCGGCGCTCAGGGTGGCGCTGGCCACTCCGTCGCTGCCGGCACCGCCTAGGCTGACCAGGCTTTCATCCACGGTCGCCCCCAGGCTCGGCGCTTCTACCGCCAGCCCGGCCCGCGGGCCGTCATCCTCGAAGCGGAACACGCCATTGGCGCCCAGATCCACCGCCGCACTGGCGCTATCGCCATCGGCATCCGTCACGGTCTGCACCAGGGTCAGCACGCCCTGCCCCAGCGTCAGCGCCACGCTGTCATCCGCATTGGTGGTGTCGCCGTGCCAGACGTTGTCCAGCAGGGCCAGGGTCACTTCGCCGGTGCTCGGGTTGATGGTCAGGGTGAAGTAGTCCACCCCACCGGCGCTGCCGGTGATGACGTTGCCCACCTGATTGAGCACGATGGCGGCACCCTGCCCGTTGGCCGCGGCCGGATCGACCGCATACAGGCCGCTCGCCACGTTGCTGCCGGTCAGCGCCAGGCTGTAGCCGATGCTGCCCGCCCCGTCGGCCCCGAAGGCCGGGTTGAACTGGGCCTGCACATTGGCGGCGCTCAGGGTGGCGCTGGCCACTCCGTCGCTGCCGGCACCGCCTAGGCTGACCAGGCTTTCATCCACGGTCGCCCCCAGGCTCGGCGCTTCTACCGCCAGCCCGGCCCGCGGGCCGTCATCCTCGAAGCGGAACACGCCATTGGCGCCCAGATCCACCGCCGCACTGGCGCTATCGCCATCGGCATCCGTCACGGTCTGCACCAGGGTCAGCACGCCCTGCCCCAGCGTCAGCGCCACGCTGTCATCCGCATTGGTGGTGTCGCCGTGCCAGACGTTGTCCAGCAGGGCCAGGGTCACTTCGCCGGTGCTCGGGTTGATGGTCAGGGTGAAGTAGTCCACCCCACCGGCGCTGCCGGTGATGACGTTGCCCACCTGATTGAGCACGATGGCGGCACCCTGCCCGTTGGCCGCGGCCGGATCGACCGCATACAGGCCGCTCGCCACGTTGCTGCCGGTCAGCGCCAGGCTGTAGCCGATGCTGCCCGCCCCGTCGGCCCCGAAGGCCGGGTTGAACTGGGCCTGCACATTGGCGGCGCTCAGGGTGGCGCTGGCCACTCCGTCGCTGCCGGCACCGCCCAGGCTGACCAGGCTTTCATCTACGGACACAGAGCCCAATCCTTCAGAATTGGTAGTAAGGGTGACGCTGGGAACATCATCCAGAATGACCACATCCAGGCTGCCGCTGGTATTGTCGCCATCGGTATCAACCAGTACGACGCTGAAACTCTCGCTAAGCGAATTGTCATTGGCAGGCTGGGTGTGGGTTTCACTCCCCCCCAAGGTGTAGCTGTAGTTCACGCTACCAGTGCCGGTCACGGGATTGTAACTAATGCCAGTAACGATCAATTGATTACCAAGTGGGCTGGTAATGGTTTGCGGGAAGGTGGTAACAGCTTGCCCATTGGTGACCAAAGCGACGCCTCCCAGTGTCAGACTCTGCACACCATCGGCTGCGCTGAAGGTAAAAGTACCGCTCTGAGTCACAGCGGCTGCATTCGGATTACTCCCTCCTGCCAATGAGGCTTCATTTAATGTCAGTTCTCCGCCCTCCAGCTGCAGACCGGCAAGCTCAACCGGCTCATCAACAGGAGTGATCGTGATAGTCAGTAAGGACTGTACTGAATCTGTACCATCTGTGACGGTATAACTCACCGCCGGGACAGGGCCGTCATAATTGGTGGCTGGCGTAAACTGATAGCTGCCATCTGCATTGACCAGCAGGGTACCGACCCCTGCCAGAGTGACGGGTGTGCCCAACGTCGTGTTGGCAACCCCACCCCAGCTAAATCCGGTGACAGTAGCAGCCTGAGGCCCATCATTATCGACGGTGTTGTCAAGCAAATTGCCCGATACCGCCGCATCCTCCGTCACCACGACGCTCTCACTCTGATCAGCAAGATCATTGACTGGCGTGATAGTGAGTTCCAAGGTGGATTGGACCGTATCGGTGCCATCGGTAACCGTGTATACGACAGGGGGAACAGCACCGTCGTAGTTGGGAGCCGGGGTGAATGTGAAGCTGCCATCGCCATTGACGACAAGCGTACCGATCCCGTCGATTGTCACACTGGTTCCGACAGCCACATTGGCGTTGCCTCCCCAGCTGAAGAGCAGAACCGACGCAGCTGACGGCCCATCGGTATTGACCGTGTTATCCAGCAAATTGCCATTCAATACACCGTCTTCCGCAACAACCAGCTGCTCGCCCTGATCCGTCAGTTCATTGACCAGCAACGGCTCTACTACTTGTTGTGTATCTACAACCGGCTCTGTCTGATATGTGGTGTCAAAGCCTGCGGCAGCAATGGTTGCATCACCAATACGGTCAATGGTGACAAAGCCACCATTGCCACTAGCACCGGCTACACCACCGATCCCGCCACCACCACCGGCGGCAGGTGCCCCCCCGGCAGCAGAAGCTTCAAAGTTTTGTGTCGGGTCTACCCCTTGCAGAATTGATTTTTGCAATGCAGCGATATCAGGAGAAGCCGCAGTACCCGCATCAGGGGCTTGAGGTTGACCAGGGGCTGGTGCGTCATGAGCGGGAGCATCTGGAGTAGCGGCGGCAGGAGAATCGTCATAGGGAGCCAATACCAGTTTGGCGTCATCTGCAATATTAAGCTTGGCTCCCAGCTGGAGGATCTCGCCTTTTTGCAATGGGCGGCTGCTTCCATCAGCCAGCACGATTTGAACATTGCCTTCAATGGAAGAAACCACAACCGTTTTGTCGATGATTTGAGTGCGCATATCCTGTGCTCCAACGTGACAGATCTCGATGTCTACACCATAGATGTCTGTACGCTTCGCATCCGTTGCAAAAATGTATTGGATTTGTTCCGTCTTGGCGGGATGCAATGTATTAAATCGAAGGGTCTTTTTTATAATGTCAAATCAATCACTTGATGGCGCCTCAAGCGAATCTCAAACAGAGAGGTGCCCTAAAAATACCTATTCTTATTCATCTTTAGAATAAAAAAAGGGCCCTTATGGGCCCTTTTGATTTGATAACGTTCAAGCCAGTGGGAATGCGGGATGCACAAAACCCTGATAACCATCGATATGCAACTTGGCAAGCAGCTCAACCTGATGTTGATCTTCAACCCGGGTCGCAATGGTTGTGACGCCTGCATTGTGAGCGGCGCGGCACACTGCTGCCAGGAAGGAGGTATCCGCCCCCGGCTCCATCACCTGACTGGTATAGCCATGATCAACTTTGACATAGGCTGGAGCCAGCTCTTCCAGATATCCCAGTGACTGGAAGTGACGTCCATAATGATCCACCCCCCACTGGAATCCATGTTCCTGCAAGGCCTTCACCAAGGCGGTGACATGATCTTTATGCTTCATGATGGCAGCTTCCGGGATTTCAAACAGCAGCCGTTCTTGCAGCTCAGCATGATCCGTCAGATAGCCAGTCAACCACGCTCTGAACTCATCGGAACACAGCGAGCCAGCGGTAATATTGACCGCCAAGACCAGATCCGCCTGTTGCTGGAGCAATGGAATAGAAGCTTCAAGTATCGCCTGATCGAATTCACCACCCAATTTGAACTGTTCGATGGCCGGCAAGAATTGACCGGCAAAATAATCGGTGCCATCACGAGAAATAGAGGCAAACAATTCCGCATGCAAACGAACACCGTTATCAAATCTGCAGGCAGGTTGCGCCTTGAAGCGCCACAAGTGCCGAGCGATGGCATCTTGTACCAGATCGCGCCAAGCCAGACGTCCCATCAGCCCTTGATCAACACCGCCCTCCATGACTACTGCGCCACGACGTTCATTACGCGCTTTGCCCAAGGCGTTGTCGGCCTTGGTCAGCAACGCTGACAAATCGTCATTGCCATCCCTGCCTGCAATACCGATAACGGAGAGTGCACCGCCCTCACCCATGGGGTTCACAACCAGGTCGGCAATGCGACTATTGATCACTTCCGCCAAATCTTTCAGCTGAGCCAGATCATCGGTAGGACACAGCAAGGCATATTCCGTGGCCGAAATCCGTGCCAGTGCCGACCCATCCCAGCCTTTCAGCTGCTCCTTCAGAGCCTGTGCTATCGACTTGACCATGTTGTCGCGAGCGGCAAACCCCTCCTCACGGTACAGGTCATCCAGCATATCGACAGCGACCAGCATGACGCCGCCTTGTCCCGCCTCGGCAATCCATGCGTTTACCTGACCCACGAAATAAGCCCGGTTGCCCAAGCCGGATACGGCGTCCACATAAACCCGCTCCCGCAATTTTTCAGCCTCATCAGCCTGTTCCTTGAACTGCAAGGCCAGCTTGCTGGAAAGCGTATTGATGGCCTGTACCACCTGTTTCAATTCATGGGTCTTGGGTTCAGGAATGGCATGGCCAAAGTGGTGCAGCTCGATCTCCACCGCCTGTTCACAGATCTGCTTGAGCGGCTTGAGCAAATAGTTGAGCGCGCGCATCAACAAAATGGTGGTGATGAGAAAACCTATCAGAAACCAGCTCGCCAGTTCGCTCATACCACGCCACAGCTCGTAGTAGGCTTGCCCGGGGTGACCAACAACCTTCAATTTGCCCAGTTGCAACCAGCCAGAGGTCAGAATCGATTCGTTGGATACTTCCGGAAACAGGCCCAAATTAATGAACCACTGCGGCACCCCCTGAATATTGTTGGTATTTTCCTGCTCAATGACATCCTTGGAAGCCAACAAATCCAGACGGACCAAGCGATAATATCCCCCATCAAATATCGCCTGGATGACGGATTCAGCCCCCACCTTGTCACCATTTTCCAGATAAGGTGTCAACGCCAATCCCAGGGATGTGGCGGTGTTGATGACGGTGGTTTCCTGCTGCTGCGCCAGATAGGTACGAGTCGAGTTGAATTGCACCCAATAGGTGGCTGCAAACAACAACCCGAACAGGATCAACATGGTGGCCAGTAATTGTCTGTAGAGCGTCATAGGTTAATCATCCAAATTCAACACAGGCTGAGCCAATCGCCCCGAAGTCATGCGATTGCGTAAATCATTCCATAATCCCAGGCGTGAGGACTGTCCAGCCAGTTCCCCTTGACCACGCGCCTTCATCAACCACAAGTGACTACCGTTAAAGCTGTATATCGGCATCAGATCCCGGCGCTGGCTGGCCGGCCGGATCGACCCAATCAAGTTATCCAAAATCACGGGGACTGAGGATGGCGTGTCATAGTAAGCAACCACCATATGAAACTGGTTGTAATCCAGTGCCTTGACATAGACCATCCGCATTTTTTCATCCGGCACCCCCAATTCCAGCAGGGTAAAGTACTTTGAAATGCTGAAGTCTTCACAATCACCACCCGCCGCGCCTAAAAATTCCAACGGGGTCGCCCAATAGTCTTTTTTGCGCCACAACTTGATGTCGTCGATAAAACGCATCTGGTTGAAAAACTGGTTTACCTTCTCCAGTTTCTGGCGGTCCGTCAGACCGGCGGCACGATTCTGCATGACCAACGTGCGCCAAGTCGTGACTCGTTTGCCGGCTCTGACACCGTACGTTTCCTGTGCCCGCTGTACCAGTTTGAGATCTTCAGGGGTAAGAGGCTGGCTGGCAGAAAGCAGCAAAGGTAGAGAAACCAACAGCAGCCAGAGTGACCAGCGCAACCAGCGCGCGCGCAAAAACGGAGCCAAACCGAAGCTTGACGCCATGTCGACACTGCCTGCCCGATACTGCTCAGTCACATGCATCTTCAAAAGATCCACTGGCTGTTACAACGCTGGCCAGAAGTGGCCGTCAGAGACAAGGGATGGCGGCAGCCCGGCTGCAGCCATCCCTTTCACTCGCATCAAACCTGATGCGTACTCCATTACTGTTTAGCTTGCCAATCGGCCGGCTGCTTCACATTAAACGCATTGAGCAGACTGCCAGTGGCATTGAGGATCCGATAATCCGCCAACAAGGAGTCGTACTCGGCCGTGATGTAGCTGCGACGGGCCTCAAACAGTTCGTTCTCGGTGTTCAGTACGTCCAGCAAGGTACGCTGGCCCAATCCGAACTGCTTCTTGTAGGCCTGTACGGTGTCATAGCTGGCATCCACGTGCTCTTTCAGGAAGGTCTTCTGTTTGGTCAAAGACTCTTTGGCGTTCCAGGCCAGGCGGGTTCCCTCTTCAACCTGACGGAAAGCATTCATATGAATATCTTTCGCCTGGGAATAGAGAGCGGACGTCGCCTTGCTCTGCGCCAGATCGGAACCACCACGGAACAGGTTGTAACGCATGCGCACCATGGCAGTCAGATCGTCATTGCGTCCTTTTACTGCATCAATGTCCTCATTCCAGTTCTGATCCACTTCAAACGTGACATTGGGATAAAAACCGGACTTGGAGCCTTCATGCTGATACTTGGCGGCTTCGATATCCTGCAAGGATGACAGCAAGGTCGGATGCACTTCGGTCGCAGTCTTCAATGCAGCATCCAGGCTGCTCGGAATGAGCTGAGCATCCGGCACCGGCTGTACCAAATCTTTTGGCATCTCGTTGACTACCCGGATGAACTCGCTCTCGGCATCCCGGTAGTTGTTTTCGGCAGCCGCCTGATTGGCATAGGCTCTGGCGACACGACCATCAATTTGGGTCTGGTCTGCCGTGGATCCCAAGCCTGAATCGGTCCGCTTGCTGATGTCGCTGCGGATCTGCTCGTGAGTTTCCAGGTTCTGTTTGGACAGTTCCAAAATCTCCTGCTGACGCAGCATGTTGAGGTAAACCTCAGCCACGCGCAGAGCGGTATTCTCCGCCTCGGAGATCATGGCCAGACGCTGAGCATTGGCTTCGGCATCGGTACGAGCCACGTTGCTGCTGACGTTGAAACCATCAAACAGCATCTGGCGCAGGCTGATACCGGCCTCTTTACGGGTCATGGAATCATCGATGGTGGTCGAGTTCGCGCCGGCCGCACGAGTTGACGGGCTGTCAGTCTTCTCATAGCCGACACCGCCACGCAGATCGATGGTGGGATAGTAACCACCTTTGGCTCCATCATGCTGATACAGTCGCGCCTGATAGAGATCAAAAGCTTCCTTGATTTTGGGATGGGTAGCCAGTGACTGTGCCACTGACTGTTCCAGTGTTTGGGCCTGGGTAAGGCCCGGGAACAGCACGGCGCCACTTACTAACATGGCAACAATCGTCTTCTTCATGGTATCTCCAGTCATGTTGTTTTTAGATTGTTGGCTTATCGTTCTCTCAGTGCCGACTGCTTTGCCCGTAAAATCGGCTTAAGCAAATAGTCTAGGACACTTTTTTTACCAGTAATAATATCTGCACTGGCTAACATACCGGGGATGATGGGAAGTGCGTTAAGCTCATCGCCCAAGTAACTTTTCTCGGTGCGTACTCGTACCAGGTAAAAGGAGTTGCCATCTTCATCCTGGATCGAGTCGGCACTTATCTGTTCAACCTTGCCATGTAATCCTCCATAAATTGTGAAGTCATAGGCAGTAATCTTGACCACGGCCTCCAGCCCTGGCCGCAAGAACGCGATATCTTTGGGCGACACTTTGGCCTCGACCAGCAGAGTGTCTTCCAGTGGAACAATTTCCATCAGATCCATGCCGGGTTGCACCACACCACCCAGCGTGTTGATTTTGAGCTTCTTGATGGTGCCCTTGAGCGGCGCAATGACGCTGGTGCGATCCACCCGATCCCGCAGCCCAACCTGGCCTTCGGACAGCTGGCTCAATTTGCCTTGCCGTTCATTGAGCTCGGTCTGTGAATCGGCCCGGAATTTCAAGGCAATGTCGTTGCGCTTGGAGATGGTCTCTCGCAACACGGAATCGAGCTTGGGAATAAGCAGCCGGTTGCTCTCCAATTCCCCCTGCATCTCGTTGACCTGCCGTTCCAGCTTGATCAGTTCGACCTGAGGTACTATCCCCTCCTTGGCCAAGGGGCGGCTGATATTGAGCTCCTGCCGCGCCAGATCCACGCTACGCGCCACTGTCCTGATCTTGGCGTTGAGCTCTATGGTCTCCTGCTCTTTCTGTTCAATCTGTTGCCCCAGAATATAGAGCTGATTGTTCAAGTTGTTGAGACGCTCATCCTGAACTGATTTTTCTCGAGCCGCATATTCGGCAAAGACGTTTTCGAAACCATCAGGGAAATCGATGGGTTGCTTGTCGACCACGACCTGTTCGCGCCACCCCAGATTGGGGCCGGTCTTGACCACTACGCTCTGGATTTCGGAACGCAGCCTGGCAATATCCCCCTTGAGAGTCACCAGCTCCTGCTCCCGTTCACGAAAATCGGAACGGAAGCGAGTATCATCGATGCGCAAGAGCGGCTGCCCTTTTTCAACGATGTCACCCTCTTTGACGAAGATCTCCTTGACGATCCCCCCCTCCAGATTCTGGATCACCTGCAATTGGCGGGAAGGAATAACCTTCCCTTGTCCAACGGTGACCTCATCGAGCTCGGCCCAGGCGGCCCAGACGATGGCGCTCATGAAAAACAGGAAGCATGCCCACAGCAATGCCCTGGCTCGAGTCGGGGTACTCAGCAGTACCGCAGCCGCACCGTCATCGACGAATTCAAGGTGCTCCGGTGCTGGCAGTACGGTATCGGATGGTGCCTTCTTGAACAGGCCAAATTTAGCCATTGGACGCCTCCTGCACACGCACCTTGCCCTCTTTCAACTGTTGCAGCACAACCTCTTTGGGCCCATCGGCCACCACCTGCCCCTGTTCAACCACGATGACCCGTGAAGCGACATCGAGCATGGAGGTTTTGTGAGTGATCAGGATCAGGGTCGTCTCCGGCCCCAATCGTGCCAGCTCATGCTTGACCTGCATCTCGGACTGGTTATCCATGTTGGAGGTAGGTTCGTCCATCACCAGAATGGGGGGGTCGTTGAGCAAGGCTCGCGCCAGCAGAATAGCCTGGCGCTGACCACCCGAGAGCTGACGGCCTCCTTCGCCGATCTGCCGGTCCAGCCCGTTGGGATCCCGATTGGTAAAATTGGTGACGCCGGCCCGTTTGGCAGCACGCATGACCCGCACATCGTCCACCAGCGGATTGCCCAGCATGATGTTGTCGCGCACCGAGCCAAAAAACAGGGTCACGTCCTGCGGGACACAACCTATGTTGCGCCGGATCACCGAGGCTGGCAGCTGATCCAGCTCGAACCCATCGAGTCGCACCGAGCCATCGGTAGGCCGATACAAGCCCATCAAGATCTTCTCGAGCGTGGTTTTGCCCGCCCCGATCCGGCCTATGATGGCCACCTTCTCGCCCGGCTCGATCCGCAGATTGATGTTGTGCAGGGTGCTGGTTTCCATTCCCGGGTACTTGAACGAGACATTGTCAAACTCGATCCGACCGGAGATCACGGGATGGTGGATGTACTGCTTGCCCTCTTCCTGCTCACCCGGTGTCACCATGATTTTTTCCAGGATTTCCAGTGCGGACTTGGCCTGGTTGTAGCGGGTGGAGAGCACCGACAACTGCACCATGGGCGCAATGGCGCGGCTTGACAGCATGACGGCGGCAATCATGCCCCCCATGGTGACCAACCCTTCCGAAATCTGATAAACACCGACAATCACCAGCGCCACCGTCACCACCTGCTGGATGTAACTGGCCAGCGAGGACATTGAGTTGGTGATGCGGCGGGTCTGCACGCCCCAGGTCGAGATATGGGAGACGGCCTGCTCCCAGCGATGCTGGAACATGCTCTCGGCCCCGAAAATCTTGACGGTCTCAAGACCTGAAATGCTCTCGATCAGGTTGGCGTTCTTCTGGGAAGCAAGCCGCGATCCCTCTTCGATGGACTGCTTGAGCGGCGCCTGAATATAGAAGCTGTAAATGATGAGGATCAGCATGGCGACGATCGGCACCACGACCATGACCCCGGCGAAAATCCAGATGATGAACAGGAAAAAAACCGCGAACGGCAGGTCGATGAGGGTAGAGACGGTGGCGGAGGTAAAAAACTCCCGCACCGATTCAAACTCCTGCAGATGTTTGGCAAACGCACCTGTCGAGGCCGGCCGCGACTCCATCCGCATGCCCATTACCTTGGCGAAGATCTTGGCCGACAACAGCACATCCGATTTTTTACCGGCAATGTCGATGAAGTAGCTGCGCAGCTGACGCATCACGAAATCGAAGGTGAACACCACCATGGCCCCGACCGCAAGCACCCAAAGGGAATCGAATGCCAGATTGGGCACTATCTTGTCGTAGACGTTCATGGTGAACAGCGGGCTGGCGATGGCAAACAGGTTGATCAGGATGGACGCGATCAGTACGTCACGATAGATGCCACGGGATTCAAACAGAGTGCTCCAGAACCAGTGCCCGTCACGGGTCTCCAGCACCTTGGGGGAGCGCTCATCAAATTTGAACTGCTTTTTGACAAAAAACAGTCTTCCCAGATACTCATCACCCAGCTGGGCTGCATTGAGCCACTGGGCCGCATCTCCCGCCTGAGGAAAGATGACCTTGCCCTGGCTTCTGTCTTCATTCCACTCCAGCAGAATGCAGGCGCCACCATTGCGCATCTGCAGCACGCAAGGCAGCAACAAGGGGGAGATTTCGGCAAGCGGCTGGATCACTTCCCGGGCCGACAGTCCGCCCCGCTCGGCGGCACGGCCAAACAGATTGGGCGTCAGCAGACCGGACACCAGTGGCAAACCGGTCGTAAGGGCATCCTTGCTGTTGGGCACCCCATAAAAGCGGGTCAGAAAGACCAGGCACTCCAACAACTCGTCAATACGGTTAGTTTCTGCTTGCATAGCATCCTGTCACTGCATGATTGGGCCGGCTCTATCGCCACACCGATATTCAAGCTTCACGGGCGCAGTTTGGCGCAGACGATCCCGTGACATAAAGAACAGAGCTCCCCGAGAAGGGATCAACAGCCTGATACACATTAAGCACAGGTACATGACACTGAATGTCATTGGCAGACCTGATAGGCATTACACCCAAAGGCGAGACGGGCAGTTTGGTGGCGGATCGCGACACAAGATGGCGCTATATCCGATATATCCCGTCCAAATTGGAAATAATACAAGCTTATTGATAATGATATCTTTTTCAAGCCAAGTACTATATCAAGACAATTTTACCGAAACTATACCGCAAAGACTGAATTTCATCTAATAACTCACTGTTTTTTTGATGAAATCTGATTACCTAGCCGATATTGCCGGAAAGCGAAAAAGGGCGCCCCAGCGCATGACCCTGGGCGCCGGAGCGGGCCAGTTCACTAGCAATGTCAGCCATGGCTGTCCAGCGATTCTCGCACCAGGCTGGCGCCAACAGAGTCGGACGGCGTGCCGACGCCGAGATGCGGTGGTATACCACCTCGGGCGGCGTGTGCTGGATCATGGCAACCGCCGCTTCCACATACTGCGCCAGGCTCGGCACCTCCAGCCGACCCGCCTGCCACGCCTTGCCAAGGGTGCTTCCCTCTACCACGTGCAGCGGGTGCAACTTTATCCCCTCCACGCCCGTCTCCACGATGCGCTGCAGCGTATTCAGGCTGTCCATGGCGACTTCACCAGGCAGACCGACGATCAGGTGGGCGCACACCTTGATGCCGCGCTGATGGGCCCTGGCCACAGCGTCAGCATAGGCGGCATAGCCATGACCCCGGTTGATGCGCTGCAGCGTCTTGTCGTTGGCGCTCTGCAACCCCAGCTCCAACCACACCTCGTAACCCCGGGCCTGATAACCGGCCAGCAGGTCCAATACCGCATCCGGCACGCAATCTGGGCGCGTCCCTACACACAAGCCCACCATGTCGCTCACCGACAGCGCCTCTTCATACATGCGCTGCAGGTACTCCACCTCGGCATAGGTGCTGGTATAGGCCTGAAAGTAGGCGAGATAACGTTTGGCCCGGGTCACTTCATCCCGGCGAGCCAGCAGTTGCTGCACCACCGAAAGCTGCTGGGCCGACTCGTCGGCAAAGGAAGATACATTGCAAAAGGTGCAGCCGCCACGGCCCAGCGTGCCGTCCCGGTTCGGGCAGGTGAAGGCACCGTGAATGGAGAGCTTGTGGATCTTCTGGCCATGGCGTTGCTTGAGATCCTGGCCGAATGTATTGACGAGTTCGTGTAACTGCATGACACCTCCAGTAAAGGGGCGTCATTGTACGAGCTTGACCGCGCGCAGCGCTGCGCTGGATCAAGGGAGGATAGGGTCGGGAAAACATATAAATATTCACCAATAGCTGGATAAATATCAGAAAATGGGTAGTTATCGACGCTTTCGAGACTCATCCCCAATTTGGCTAAGGCTCAACTCCACCACAAAACCATCTTCTAACAGTTTGTTGAATAATGAAAATTTTCTCATAGACTGTGGTTTTGCAAATGCAAGTCACCTGCTTCGTTATTGTGATCTCGGCCATTCACTTGTCGAGTGGATTGGTAAAATTACTACAAATCCTTGCCCCCATTGAGTCAACCAGCAAAGCCCAATATGGCAATACAAAATTCCACAAAAACAAAAATAACCAGAGCAATCGCCAGTTAATACCCCATGCAGACCCGCACCCCGACATTTTGTTATGGGTTTGTGATAATGAAAACAGCCGGGATGTCCAATTGACCTTGCCGAAAAATCCCATTAGTTTGGAGGTTCGCCACCTCAGGCGGACGGAACCACAAGAGCCAATCGCAATTTATGCAGTCTGTTGATGACAGTGCGATGCAAGGCCGAGCAAGGGAGAAATGCAATGTCACTATATGATCCAAAGCTGGAGAGGGATAACTGTGGCTTCGGCCTGTTGGCCCACATGGAAGGTGAAGCCAGCCACAAGCTTGTCCGTCTCGCGATGTCAGCATTGGCTCGCATGCAGCACCGTGGCGGCATCTCTGCCGACGGCAAGACCGGCGACGGCTGCGGTCTGTTGCTGCAAAAACCCGACAGCTTCTTCAGAGCTGTCGCCGAAGAGAAGGGATGGCACCTGGGCCGCAATTACGCGGTCGGCATGCTGTTTCTCAACCCCGATCCCGTCTTGGCGCAAGCCACTCGCGACATCATCGACGAAGAGCTGGAGAAGGAGACCCTGAGTCTGGTCGGTTGGCGCAAGGTGCCTATCGATACCAATGTACTCGGCCCGATCGCCAAGGCCTCCCTGCCCAGCATCGAACAGGTTTTTGTCAACGCCCCGCCCGGCTGGGTCGGCAAAGATCTCGAGCGCCGCCTCTATATCGTGCGCCGCCGCATCGAGAAACGCATCAGCGACGACTACTTCTACGTGGTCAGCCTCTCCAACCTGGTCACCGTCTATAAAGGACTGTGCATGCCGGTGGACTTGCCGCGTTTTTATCTGGATTTGGCCGACATTCGCATGCAGGCGGCCATCTGCGTATTCCACCAGCGTTTCTCCACCAACACCAGCCCGCGCTGGCCGCTGGCGCAGCCGTTCCGCTACCTCGCCCACAACGGCGAGATCAACACCATCGCGGGCAACCGCCAGTGGGCCAAGGCGCGCAGCTACAAGTTTGCCACCCCGCTGATCCCCGATCTGCAAGAGGCCGCCCCCTTCGTCAACACTACGGGGTCGGACTCCTCCAGCCTCGACAACATGCTGGATCTGTTCCTGGCCGGCGGCATGGACCTGTTCCGCGCCATGCGCCTGTTGATCCCGCCTGCGTGGCAGAAGCACCCGAACATGGATGACGACCTGCGCGCCTTCTACGACTTCAACTCCATGCACATGGAGCCCTGGGATGGCCCGGCCGGCATCGTCATGACCGACGGTCGCTACGCCACCTGCGCGCTCGACAGAAACGGCCTGCGTCCGGCCCGCTACGTCATCACCAAGGACAAGTTCATCACGCTGGCCTCTGAAGTGGGCACCTGGGACTACACCCCGGACGAAGTGCTGGAGAAGGGCCGGGTCGGCCCGGGCGAGCTGTTCGTGGTCGATACCAGCAACGGCAAGATCTGGACCAGCTTCGAGATCGATGACGATCTCAAGAGCCGTCACACCTACAAACAGTGGATGGACAAGCACTGCAAGCGGCTGGTGCCGTTTGAGCAGATGGATGACGCCAGCACAGGCGCCCGCGAGTTCTCCGACGATCAACTGAAAACCTATCAGAAGCTGTTCGGCTACTCCTATGAGGAGCTGGATCAGATCATCCGGGTACTGGGTGAAAACGGCCAGGAAGCGGTGGGTTCCATGGGAGATGACACTCCGATGGCGGTGCTCTCCTCCAGCCAGCGCACCCTGTACGACTACTTCCGCCAGATGTTCGCCCAGGTCACCAACCCGCCCATCGATCCGCTGCGGGAAAACCACGTCATGTCGCTGGCCACCTGTATCGGCCGCGAGCAGAACGTGTTCAACGAGACCTTCGGCCACGCCCACCGGGTGCTGTTCCAGTCGCCGATCCTGCTCTACTCCGACTTCCACCAGCTGCTGGCGCTGGAAGGGGAGCACTATCGCCATCAGGTGATCAGCCTCAACTTCAAGCCCGAAGAGGGCCTGGAAGCGGCCATCCTGCGCATCTGTGAAGAGGCCAAGGCTGCCGCCAAGGCCGGTACCGTGCTGCTGATCCTCTCGGATCGGGACGTCAGTGCCAACACCCTGCCCATCCCGGCCGCCATGGCGGTGGGGGCGGTGCAGCGTACCCTGGTGGACAACAACCTGCGCTGCGACGCCAACATCCTGGTGGAGACCGCCAGCGTGCGCGACCCGCACCACTTCTCGGTGTTGCTGGGCTTTGGCGCCACCGCCATCTACCCCTACCTCGCCTACGAGACGCTCGCCAAGCAGGTAGAAGAGGGCGTGCTCAAGATGAGCCTGCGCCAGGCCATGCTCAACTACCGCAACGGCATCAACAAGGGGCTCTACAAGGTGATGTCCAAGATGGGCATCAGCACGGTGGCCAGCTACCGCTGCTCCCAGCTGTTTGAAGCGGTGGGCCTCTCCAAAGCCGTGGTCGAGATGTGTTTTCGCGGCGTATCGAGCCGCATCCAGGGCGCCGATTTTGCCGACATCCAGCAGGATCAGTTCAATCTGGCCCGTCAGGCCTGGCTGGCCCGCAAGGCCCTCACTCAGGGCGGCCTGCTAAAATTCGTCCACGGCGGCGAGTACCACACCTACAACCCGGACGTGGTGCAGACCCTGCAGACCGCGGTGCGCTCCGGCAATTATGCCGATTACAAGGAGTACGCCCGCCTGGTGAACGAACGGCCGGTCGCCACCCTGCGCGATCTGCTCACCCTGAAGAAGGTCGACAACCCGGTGGCACTGGAGCAGGTAGAGCCGGCAGCCAAGCTGTTCCCCCGCTTCGACTCTGCCGCCATGTCCATCGGCGCGCTGGGCCCGGAAGCCCACGAAGCGCTGGCGGTGGCTATGAACCGGCTCGGCGGCCAGAGCAACTCGGGTGAAGGCGGCGAGGATCCCAAGCGCTTCGGCACCGAGAAGAATTCGCGCATCAAGCAGGTGGCCTCGGGGCGCTTTGGCGTCACCCCCCACTACCTGATGAACGCCGACGTGGTGCAGATCAAGGTGGCCCAGGGTGCCAAGCCCGGTGAAGGGGGCCAGCTGCCCGGTGACAAGGTGACGGCCCAAATCGCCAAGCTGCGTTACTCGGTGCCCGGCGTGACCCTGATCTCGCCGCCACCCCACCACGACATCTACTCCATCGAGGATCTGGCCCAGCTCATCTTCGACATCAAGCAGATCAACCCAAGCTGCCTGGTGTCGGTGAAACTGGTGTCCGAGCCCGGCGTTGGTACCATCGCCTGCGGCGTGGCCAAGGCCTATGCGGACTTCATCACCGTCTCCGGCTACGACGGCGGCACCGGCGCGAGCCCCCTCACCTCGGTCAAATACGCCGGCTCTCCCTGGGAGCTGGGGCTGGCCGAGACCCAGCAGGCACTGGTCGCCAACGGCCTGCGCCACAAGGTGCGGCTGCAGGTGGACGGTGGCCTCAAGACGGGTCTGGACATCATCAAGGCGGCCATTCTCGGCGCCGAGAGCTTCGGTTTTGGCACCGGCCCCATGGTGGCGCTCGGCTGCAAATACCTGCGGATCTGCCACCTGAACAACTGCGCCACCGGCGTCGCCACCCAGGATGAGAAGCTGCGCCGCGAGCACTTCACCGGCCTGCCGGAGATGGTGATGAACTACTTCAAGTTCATCGCCGAGGAGACCCGCGAGCTGATGGCCCAGCTGGGCGTCACCCAGCTGACCGACCTCATCGGTCGCACCGACCTGCTGGAAGCGCTGCCCGGCCTCACCGCCCGTCAGGCCAAGCTGGATCTCTCCGGCATTCTGGCCAGCCCGGTGGCACCGGCAGGCTCCAGCCTGTTCAGCCAGCAGCACAACCCCACCTTCGACAAGGGGCCTTTGAACCTCAAGATGGTGGAAGATCTGCTGGAGGCGGTGGAAAACATGAGCGGCGGCGAGTTTCGCTACGACATCCGCAACACCGACCGCTCGGTGGGGGCGCGTCTGTCCGGCGAGATCGTCAAGCGCCATGGCAACCAGGGGATGGCGGCCGATCCGGTGCGGGTTCACTTCAACGGTACCGCCGGCCAGAGCTTCGGCGTCTGGAACGCGGGTGGCCTTGAGATGATCCTCACGGGGGATGCCAACGACTACGTGGGCAAGGGGATGACCGGCGGCAAGCTGGTGATCAAACCCCACGTCGGCGTGGCATTCAAATCCCACGAGGCGGCCATCATCGGCAACACCTGCCTCTACGGCGCCACCGGCGGCAAACTTTACGCTGCGGGTACCGCCGGCGAGCGCTTCGCGGTGCGCAACTCAGGGGCGCTGGCGGTAGTCGAGGGGATCGGTGACAACGGTTGTGAATACATGACCGGCGGCATCGTCACCGTGCTCGGCACCACAGGCGTCAACTTCGCGGCGGGCATGACCGGCGGCTTTGCCTACGTGCTCGACGAGTGCGGCAACTTTGCCAAGCGCACCAACCCCGAGCTGGTAGAACTGCTGGACGTGGCGGATCTTGCCATCCATCAGGAGCACCTGCGCGGCATCATAACGGCGCACCTCAACGAAACCGGCAGCTCGCGCGCCGAGGAGATCCTGGCCAACTTCGACTCCTATGTGCCCAAGTTCAGGCTGATCAAACCCAAGTCCAGCGACGTCAAATCGCTGCTTGGCCACACCAGCCGTTCCAGTGCAGAACTCAGAATCCAGGCGCAATAAGGAGGGAACCCTATGAGCCAGAACGTATTTCAGTTTATCGACGTGCAGCGGGTCGACCCGCCCAAGAAGCCGCTCAAGATCCGCAAGATCCAGTTCGTGGAAATCTACGAGTCCTTCAACCAGGCCCAGGTCGGCATGCAGGCGGATCGCTGCCTCGACTGCGGCAACCCTTACTGCGAGTGGAAGTGCCCGGTGCACAACTACATCCCCAACTGGCTGAAGCTGGCCAACGAGGGGCGCATTCTGGAGGCGGTGGAGCTCTCCCACCAGACCAACAGCCTGCCGGAGGTGTGTGGCCGAGTCTGTCCGCAAGACAGACTGTGTGAGGGTGCCTGCACCCTCAACGATCGCTTCGGCGCCGTCACCATCGGCAACATTGAAAAATACATCACCGATAAGGCGTTCGAGATGGGCTGGAAGCCCGATCTCTCCAAGGTGGTCAAGACCGGCAAGCGGGTCGCCGTCATCGGCGCCGGCCCGGCGGGTCTCGCCTGCGCCGACGTGCTGGCTCGGGGCGGCGTCACCCCGGTGGTGTTCGACAAGTATCCGGAGATCGGCGGTCTGCTCACCTTTGGCATCCCCTCCTTCAAGCTGGAAAAAGAGGTAATGCAGCGTCGCCGCGAGATCTTCGAGGGAATGGGGGTGGAGTTTCGCCTCGAGACCGAGGTGGGCCGCGATGTCACCTTCGCCGACCTGCTCGGCGAGTTCGATGCGATCTTCCTCGGGGTCGGCACCTACAAGTACATGAAGGGCGGCTTTGCCAACGAGGAGGCACCGGGAGTCTACGACGCCCTGCCCTACCTCATCGCCAACGCCAACCGGTTGCTGGGCTTTGAGAAGGCGCAAGCCGATTACATCGACTTCGCCGGCAAGCAGGTGGTGGTGCTCGGCGGCGGTGATACCGCCATGGACTGCGTGCGTACCGCCATCCGTCAGGGGGCCGACAAGGTCATCTGCGCCTATCGCCGCGACGAGGAGAACATGCCGGGCTCCAAGCGGGAGGTGAAGAATGCCCGCGAGGAGGGGGTTGAATTCATGTTCAACCTGCAGCCGGTCGGCGTCGAGCTCGATGCCCAGGGCCGCACCTGCGGCATCAAGGTGGTGAGCACCGAGCTCGGCGCCCCCGATGCCAATGGCCGCCGCAACCCGGTGGTTGTGACAGGCTCCGAGCAGGTGCTGGCTGCCGATGCGGTGGTGATGGCGTTCGGCTTCCAGCCCAATCCCCAACCCTGGATGGCGGAACACGGCATCGAGCTTGACGGCCGGGATCGCATCAAGGCCTCGGAGCAGGCCGAACATGCCTTCCAGACCAGCAACCCCAAGGTGTTCGCCGGTGGCGACGCGGTACGTGGCTCCGATCTGGTGGTGACCGCCATCTATGAGGGGCGCAAAGCGGCCGAAGGGATCATGGACTATCTGGCCGTGTGATCTGCCGTCGTAACCAAACTGCCATGCAAACAGCCCCGCTCGTGCGGGGCTGTTTTTTTATATCGCTCTCAATCAGCCAGAACCGGCTAGATGCTCCAACTCTCCGGCAGCCGCTCGGTGAGGGTGGAGATGTATTCGAAGGTACGCGCCCGCTTGGGGGTAGTGAACATCTGGCGCGCACTGCCCGCCTCCACCACCTCTCCCGCCTCCAGAAAGATCACCTGCTGGGCGATCTGGGCCGCCAGGCGCAAGTCATGGGTGGCGATCAACATGGTGGTGCCCTCATTGGCCAACTGGCGCAGCACCGCCACAACCTCCTGGGCAAGCTCGGGATCCAGCGCCGAGGTGGGCTCGTCACAGAGCAATACCTTGGGGGCCGGCGCCAGTGCCCGGGCAATGGCCACCCGCTGCTGCTGACCGCCGGAGAGGGTGGCAGGCACCGCCTGGGCCTTGTGCCTGAGCCCCACCTTGTCGAGCAGTTGCAGGGCGCGCGCCGCCGCCCGCTCCCTGGGCCACTTCAACACGGTCACCAACCCTTCCATCACGTTCTCCAGCACCGTCATGTGCGGGAACAGCTGGAAATTCTGGAACACCATGCCGGTCTGCTGGCGCAGGGCCAGCACGCTTTGCCGTGACAGATGCCGGGTAAAGTCGAGCTCGCTGCCCCCCAGCATCAGCTGGCCCGCATCGGGCCGCTCCAGCAGGTTCACGCAGCGCAGCAAGGTACTCTTGCCGCTGCCGGAGGGGCCGATCAGGGCGGTGACGCTGCCTGCGGCCATCGCCAGCCCTACCCCTTTCAACACTCGCTGCCCCGCAAACTGTTTCTCGATGCCACTCAAGCGGATCATAGGGCGACCTCCCCGGTCTCTTTGTGAGCCAGTCGCTGCTCCAGCTTGTCTTGCAGGGTGGAGAGTACCGAGCTGAACAACAGGTAGATGAGGGCCGTCTCGACATAGAGGATGAGCGGCTCATAGGTGACGGAGGCGAGTCGCTGGGCCGCCTGAAACAGCTCAGGCACGGTCACCGCCGCCGCCAGCGAAGTGTCCTTGACCAAGGAGATGAAGGTGTTGGAGAGCGGCGGCACCGCGATGCGCGCCGCCTGCGGCAGGATCACCCGCCACATCACCTGGGGCCAGTTCATGCCAATCGAATAGGCCGCCTCCCACTGCCCTTTCGGGATCGCCGCCAGGGTGGCTCGGATGATCTCCGAGCTGTAGGCACCGATGTTGAGGGTGAAACCGATGACGGCGGCGGTGAAGGCATCCAGCACTATGCCCGCACTCGGCAGACCGTAAAAGATCAGAAACAGCTGCACCAGCAGCGGGGTGCCCCGAATAAGCCAGACATAGAAACGGACCAGCATCACCAACGGGGCCGGACCATATAATCTGGCCAGCGCCACCGACAAGCCGAGCACGATTCCCAGCACGAAGGTAATCAGGGTCAGCGGCACGGTAAAAATAAGCCCCGCACTGAGCAGGGGCCAAAAAGAGTCGATCATTAACTGCAACCAGGCCGGCACGTTAATATCCTCAGTTGTTATTATGTTGCCGCGATATTATTGCGAGACGTCGGTTCCGAAATATTTCTGCGATATTTTCTGATATGCGCCATCCTGCTTGGCATTGCGCAGCGCCTGATTGATGGCGGCCAGCAACTCGGGTTGTCCCTTGGCGAGCAGGGCCCCCGATTGATCCCCCTTGGCCTCGGTGGCCGCCACCTTCAATTTGGCGTCCGGCTTCTGTTTCTTGAAGTCGAGGAACGAGAGGCTGTCGTTGAGGGTGGCATCCACCCGCCCGGTCAGCACCAGTTCGAGGGACTGGTTGAATCCCTCGGTGGCCACCACCTCGGCGCCCGATGCTTTCGCCAGCTGGGCGAAGTTGCTGGTCAGCGACTGGGAGGATTTCTTGCCCTTCAGATCGGCAAAACTCTTGATGCTGTGGTTGTCGCTGTGCACCACGATCACCGCTTTGGAGGTGATGTAGGGGTCTGAAAAGTCATACTTTTTCAGCCGCTCAGGGGTGATGGCCACTTCGTTGAGCACCAGGTCGTAGCGCTTGGCGTCCACCCCGGCGATGAGCCCGTCCCACTTGCCCTCGACGAACTGCGGCTTCACGCCGAGACCGCTTGCAATCAGCTCGCCGATCTCCACGTCAAAGCCCACCAGCTTGCCGCTCTTGTCGTGATAGGTGAAGGGAGGATAGGCCCCTTCGGTACCGATCTTGATCACCCCGGCCCGCTGGATCTCGGCCAGGCTTGACTGTGCCTGTACCGATGTCATCAGTGCCAGCGGAAGTGCCGCCATCAAAAACAGGGAGTGCCGTTTTTTCATTATTCACCTCGTTATATTTATGAACATCCAGAACGCTTGCCAACCACCACAAAATAAAACCAGCCGGTTATCATGTTTAAATTAATTGTCGGCTGAGAGAACTTTCATAATTCTTGCCGGCGGTATGGATGAAACATAACGTGGCTCATGGCATGACCCAACCATGAAATACGGGGATATTTATCGAAATAATGGATAACGAAAAAATAGTGGCCGGACTGGCCGAGGAATAGCCCCGCTGGCGGCGCTCCGCCAGCGGAAACCATGTCAGGCGGGTTGCGACTCCCGCGGGATGCTGGTGACCCAGTGACGACGCCAGTGCGGCGCCTCGTAGAGATCGGGCCAGAATTCGGTCTGATGGCAGATGGTATTGCCACGCACCGTGTGGAAGGTGATGGCGCGCGCCTCGACTTCACCGTCGGTGATCACCACTTCGGTCACCACCTCCCGCCCCTGCTCCAGCAGGCGGACGATGTCAAAATCCCAGGGCCCGGCCGCCGGGTAGCGCCGATTGATCTCGACGAAGTTGGCCCGCCCCTCGATCCGCTCCCCCGACTGGGGCCAGTCACAGAGGAAGTCATCGCTCAGCCACTTGGAGGCCTTGACGAAATCGTTGCTCTGCATGGCCTGCCAATAGGCCTCCACCACTGCTTTTGGTTCCATGGTCTTGTTTTCCATGCCTGTCCCCTACAACCGCACCACCAGCCACTCCCCCTTGCCCACCGGCACCAGCGAGGTCGCAAACGCCGGATCCTGCTCCACCTGTGCCATCCACTCGGCCAGCTCCTCCCGATGGGAGATGGCATTGTCCACCACCAGCAGACCCCGGGGGGCCAGCAGGCGCTGGATCTCGGGCCACCAGGCCTGGTAGTGCTGGCGATCGGAGTCGAGGAAGATAAGCGGATAAGCGGCCGTCGGCAGGGTGGGCAGCAGCGTACCTGCTTCCCCTGCCAACTGCTCAATCCAGGGGTCGAGCCCGGCCCGCTGAAAGTTGGCGGCCGCCATGGCCCGTTTACCCTCGTCCAGCTCGATGGTGGTGACCCGGCCCCCCAGCCGTTTTACTGCCTCGGTCAGCCAGAGGGTGGAGTAACCGTTGGAGGTGCCGATCTCCAGCACCGCATCGGCCCCCCTCGTCTGTACCAGCACCGCCAGCAGCTCGCCGGTATCGCGGGTAATGTTGAGCATCTTGCTGCCACGGGACTGTTGCGCGCCGTCATTCTGCTCGCCAAACAGCTCCAACTCCCGTTTCAGTTGTTCCAGTGCCATGTCTCCTCCTTGACGGTGTAAACGAGTCGGCCCGGTGCATGGCATGGCTGGACCGCCCCTCATGTTCATCATTTTGCTGCCGGCCCGCTCGGTGGCGTATCCCCCAGCAGATAGCGGGGACCCTCGCCCTGCCGGGCGGCCTGATCATCCGGATTGTAAAGTGCGCAGTGCTCCAGCGAGAGGCAACCGCAACCAATGCAGGCGCCAAGCTTCTCCTGGAGCTGCTGCAGAGCGGTGATGCGCCGATCGAGCAGGCTCTGCCACTGGCTGGCAATGCCGTCCCAGTCGCGACGATCCGGGGTGCGCCCCTCGGGCAGACCGGCCAGGGCCTCCCCTATTTCGCCCAGACTCAACCCCATGCCCTGCGCCACCCGGATGAAGGCGATACGGCGCAGCACATCCTGCGGATAGAGCCGCTGGCCCCCCTCGCTGCGCACACTGCCAATCAGCCCCTTCTGCTCGTAGAAGCGCAGGGCGCTGGCCTTGACGCCCGAGCGTTTGGCTATCTGGCCGATGGCCAGCCATTTGCGTTCCATCGCCACGCTTGACCTCAAGTTAGCTTTAACTTGCACAATCCTGTCTCCCCTTATGAAAGGAGTCAAATGATTATGCATGATCTTCATCATCTGCTCGATGCCAATCGAGCCTTTGCCCTCAATGGACGCGGCACCACCAACCACTGCCCGATGGCATTGCACGCCCTGCACGAGATGGGCGCCAATCCCCGCCAGCTGCAGCAGTTCTTCGCACACTGGCAGGCCAACCATGCCCTGCCGGGGGGTGAACAACAGCAGGGGGATGAGGAGGAGCTGCAGTTTGTCCGGCTGCGTCAGCAGTTGGCAACACGGCTGGCCGACGAGGGGTGGCTGCCCACCTTTGCCACCCTGCTGGAACAGGGTCTTTCACCGGCCGGCGGCGCCTTCCATCCACTGATCCGCCTTGCCTGCGCGCTGGAAAATGGCCATCTGGGAGAGCAGGCCGCCGCACTGGCCGCCTGGCAGTGCCGACCCTTGCAGGTGCCGGCCGGGCAGCGGGCGCCGGTGCAGGATATCGACGCTCTGCTGAGCGCGCTGGCCCGGCAGTGGGAAGGCGCATGCTGGCAAGGCGAGTGGATCACCAAACGACTGCGGCAGGTGACGGATGCGCCGACCTGGGCAACCGGGTTGCCGAGCGGGGTCGCGTCATCATCGGATCTGCTGGTGCAGCTGGCCGACGCGGCCCTCGCCCTCTACTGGCAGACCGGCAATTTTACCGTGCTGCACATGGTGACCGGCAGCCGCGCCGCCGCCATCGTCGCCAGCCACCTGCCAACGCCATGGCAAGCGCGCTGGCAGACCCTGATGTGGCAGGCGGTGGCGGCCGCCTATGTCACGGTCGGCGCGCCGTCACTGCAGACGCCGGTCTGGCCCGATACCGGCAAGCTGTCGTGGCAAAACGTGCTGGCCCGGGCAGTGGCGAGCCTCGACGATCATGTGATCAAGCTGGTGCATTGCTGCTGGCGAGAGGGGCTCGCCAGGCCTTTGCTGGCAGACCGTTATCTGGCGGTGGCCGCCCGCGCGGCAGGGCTGCTGGCGCCGCTCACCGGGCCGGATGCCATCTAGGTCGTACGCAGGGGCCGCCCTAGGAGGCGGGCAGCCGGGTGAAGTGAATGACGGGGCAGCGGGGAGCCACGCCCCGGGTCAGGGTCAGCGGCTGGGCGCGGTAGCTCAGTTGGTAGCGGCCAGGGCGGGAGAGATCATAGGCCAGGGTCAGATCCGCGTCGGCCTGGCTCTGCTGACCGGCCCCCAGCAAGAAGAAATCCTCGGCGCCCGGGTTGCCCCGCTTGGCCAGCGGGCCCTTGTAGGGTATCGGCCGATCATCGAGGGTGAGATCGATGGCATCGGCAAACCAGCCTTCAAACGGCGTGAACCAGCTCAGCACCTCGAGTGGCCCCTCTCCCCGGTTGGTCAGGGTCATCACCAGCGGCAGTGGCTCGTTGACCCGGCTTTGTGTCTTGACCGACAGATCGCACTGCAGGGGGGCCAGCGCCAGGGTGGTGAGCAAGAGTGTCATCATGGTCGCTCCTTCCTATGACAAACGACATGGACAAGAAGGGGCCTTGCGGCCCCCGGTCGGCAAATCAGTTTTCGCTCGGCGTATTCTCGGCGAAGTACTCATGGTTGTCGGCGTTGTTGAGCGCCTTGACCGGATCCGTCTTCGCCAGATTGCGGGCATTGGCCTGACCGTAACCCAGATCGTCGGTGCCCGCCACCACGTTGAAGTGGCTCAGCTCGTGGACGATGGTGCCGGCACGGGAGTCGGTCCCGCTGACCGGTGCGGTCCAGAAGCTCTTGCACAGGTAGACCTTGTAGGGCTGATCCGGATAGACATAGGCAAAGTAGCTCTGCTTGCAACCGCAGTCGAAGGTGAGCGGCTTGTTGTCGATGGCATCCTTGATCTTGCTGAAGTGGGTCTCGGCCTGATCCCAGCGCGATGCATCATAGGCGCCAAACCAGCTGCGATAACGCTGGCCTTCCGGCTTGTCCACCGCCAGGTAGCTACTGGAGTTGTTGGTGATGCCGCTGGCGGCATCGAGCGCCGCCAGGATGTCGCTCTTCTGGGTGTTGGTGCAGCGGCCGCTGAAGCTAACCGAGGCGGTCACCGCCTGCGGCTCGGCCAGGGGGGCCGCCTTGGCCAGCACCCGCTCGTCACTCACCCCGTCCACCCACAGGGTCACCGCATTGGATTCGCTCGCCTGGGCCTGCTTGGCCTTGGCGGCTTTCGCCTCTTGCGGCAACGTCGGCAGCAGGTAGCGGATGCTGTACTGGCCCTGGGCACTCATGTCGTAGAGACCGGAGACCTCGGCCTGCACCGTCAGGCTCTGGCCAGCCTTGAGCAGCTGGAAGTCCTTGTCGGTCGGGGCTGCCCGCTTGATCAAGGCCCCCTCGTAGCTGACCGGCTGGCCGTCCCGCTCCACCAGGAACAGGGGGGCATCTTCGCTGCCCGGCAGTTGCCATTTGAGCAGGCGAACCGGCTTGTCCCCGCTGTTGGTCAGGGTCAGGTTGACGCGCACGTCGTCACTGTTGCCATCCACCAGGGTGAGCTGGGCGTCGAGCCCTGCGGCGCAGAGCGGGGAGGCCAGCACGCCGGCCAGCAACAGGGCAATGGGAGTCGCTTTCATCATGTTTCCTCATTCATTGAGTGTCGCCTTGTCAGGCGGTTTGCTTCCTTCAAGGCCCTCTTTGGGGCCCACTCACCCTAGAGCAGTTTTTTTCCGCGACCATCCCACCATATGGGGGACGCCCCCCAGGATAGGGGGAATGCCCAATGTCCCCGCTTGCTGCGACAAGAGTCGCGGTGCCCTCCCCCTTTCCCCTGCCTGCCACCCCGCCCCGCGCCTATAAAAAACCCCGGCACCGGGCCGGGGTATCAGACAGATGGAGCACTCCCTGTTCAGGGGCCTACCAGCAGCGCCAGCGCTGGCTGCGCGTTGCCCGGCACCAGCCGGTAAGCCTTGTGGTGCTTGACCAGGGTGGTTTTCTTGTTGCCCTGGCTCAGCAGCAGGCGGTGGGCAAAGGCCGCCCGTGCCAGCCGGGCCTCGTCGCCGCGCACATAGAGGGTGAGCGGCTTCACCAGCTCGCCGGCCTCGATGTGGCCCTGATACTCGCTGGCGCTGATGATGAGGCTAGGCTGACCGCCCGATTGCAGGCGCAGCTTGGCGCTCACCTCGCTGTCGGTAATCACTAACCAACCCTCGGCCGCGAGCTCGGCCAACAGGGCGGCCAGCCGGCTGCCGAGCCCGGTCGGCTCGGCCATGGCCCGCTCATACTGGCTCATGATCCGCTCAAGCAGTCCCTTGAGATCGGCGCCGGCCCCCAGGGTGCGACCAAGCTGCACCCAATCCTTCAAATCCTCCATCACCAGCCGGGAGAAGCGCTTCTCCTTGAGGGAGTCGGCCATCCAGGTGCAGAGAAAATGGCTCTCTTGCGCCGGGGTACGCTTGCCAGCCTTCTGCTCGGCGGTGCGGGCCAGTTCGGCCAGACTCTGGCTGGCCATCTCGAACAGGGCCTGATTGTAGGTAGGAGCGGTCATAAGCAATCCTTGAGTTGACTACCAGGAGTCAACACCGATGACAGAGATGGCAAAGGCGCCAGTGGCGCCTTTGCGGTTCAATAGAGCGGCCTGCGCGCCTTATTTCGGCTGGCGCGGCTTCTTGGCGGCAGCCAGGCGCTTGAGGCGCTGGCCCTGCAGCTTGGCCTCGGCCATGGCCTGGGCGGCGGCGTTGTCTTCCCGCTGCGGGCGCTTGCCGAAGCGGCGACGCTCCTGCAGCTGCTTGATCAGCTCGTCGCGGCTGCTCACCTCGTAGCCCGGCACCATGATGCGGCGGATCTTCTGGCCGATCAGCGCCTCGATCTCCAGCAGGGTTCGCTCTTCTTCGCGGCTGACGAAGGAGATGGCCATGCCGCTCTTGCCGGCGCGGCCGGTACGGCCGATGCGGTGCACGTAGTCTTCCGCCAGGAACGGCAGATCATAGTTGACCACGTACTCGAGATCCGGAATGTCCAGGCCACGGGCGGCCACTTCGGTGGCCACCAGCACCCGCAGCTTGCCTTCGGTGAACTCGCGCAGGGCGCGGCGACGGCTGCCCTGAGCCTTGTCGCCGTGCACCACGGCCGACTTGATACCGTCGAGGTTCAGCTCGGCCACCAGCTCGTCGCAGCTCTCGCGGGTACTGGCAAACACCAGCACCTGCGGCCAGTTCTGCTTGCCGATGAGCTCGGAGAGCAGCTCGCGCTTGCGCTTCTGCTCCACCGGATAGACGGTGTGGCTGACGGTATCGGCGGTGGAGTTCTGCTTGTTGACGCTCACTATCTGGGGCTTGTCCAGCATCAGGTTGGCCAGCTTCTTCACCGCCTCGGAGAAGGTGGCGGAGAACAGCAGGTTCTGACGGGTCTTGTTGACTGCTTGCAGGATCTGCTGCACATCGGCACTGAAGCCCATGTCGAGGATGCGGTCCGCTTCATCCAGCACCAGGCACTCGACACCGGAGAGGCTCAGGTTGCAGGCGGTGAGGTGCTCCAGCAGCCGGCCCGGGGTCGCCACTATGATGTGAGCGCCCGCTTTCAGTTTTCTGGCCTGCACATCCTGCTTGCCACCACCGTAGATGGTGAGGGTGGTGATATCCAGATGCTTGGCGAAGTCATTGATGTTGCTCGCCACCTGGGCCGCCAGCTCGCGGGTCGGGGTCAGGATCAGCACCCGGGCGTTGGAAGGCTGCACCGGTGCGGGGTTGTCCACCAGCCGCTGCAGGATGGGCAGGGCAAAGGCGGCGGTCTTGCCGGTACCGGTCTGGGCGCTGGCCAGCACGTCGCGACCGCGGCGGATGGCCGGGATCGCCTGCTGCTGCACAGGGGTCATCTCCTGATAACCGCACTCTGAGATGGCGCGCAAAATCTCGGGGGCAAAATCGAACGATTCAAATCTCATAATGGGTTCCTGTGTTCCAGCTGGACTGTGGCTGGCTTGGTTAGCTCGGCATGAGCGAAAAGTCGGTGCAGACCACCGACGGCTGTGCCTGACATCAAGTCAGAGAGTGGCCGGAAAATGGCGGGCGCGAAGTGTAACAGATAGATGGCGCAAATTCTGCCTCAAATACGCGCCCTTTTCATGGGGCCAGGGCCGCCTGGCTGGCAAGGCGAACACACCCCGCCAGCAGCCCTTCACGTCCGTACGGGAGTTCAGCCACCTAGACCATTCTGGGCCAGGAAGTCTCTTTGGAACAGGCACATGCGAATGGCGGTGCGGTATTGGCCATCGATGAAGAACTCCTCCTTGAGCTCCCCCTCCGGCTCGAAGCCCAGCTCCTGATAGATGTGGATCGCCCGGGCGTTGTCCCGATCGACGATGAGATAGAGCTTGTGCAGGTTGAGCACGTTGAAGCCGTACTTCATCGCCTTCAAGGTGGCGGTCTTGGCATAGCCCTTCCCCTGATGGGCGGGGGCGATGATGATCTGGAATTCGGCGCGGCGATGGATGCTGCGGATGTCCACCAGCTCCACCAGCCCCACGTTGTCCCCCGCCACCTCGAGGATGAAGCGGCGCTCGTGCTGATCGTGAATGTGCTTGTCATAGAGCTGGGCCAGCTCCATGTACGCCTCGTAAGGCTCCTCGAACCAGTAGCGCATGATGCTGGCGTTGTTGTTGAGTTGATGGACGAACTTGAGATCCTCGCGCTCGAGGGGGCGAAGGGTCAAGGTGTCATGGGATGACATAAGGTACCTGCTTGCAGAGTGAAGGGGCGCCGGCCAGCCAGGGGCGGCGGCGCCATGAAGAATGAGAGCAACAGACGGCGAGGCCCCTGCCCCGGCCGGTCAGCGAATGCGGTTGGTCGGGCGCTTGAGCAGCCGGATGGCGATGGCGGCCATGGCGATGACGAACAGGCCGAGGGAGGTCACCAGCAGGCACTTGGTCAGCAGCTCGTGATACTGGGCGAACACCGGGGCCGCCATCACGGCCTTGCCCACCAAGCTCAGCACCAGGGCCCAGAGGAAGGCGCTGGCAAAACTGGCGATCATTACCCGCGGCAGGTGCAGCCGCGAGACCCCCATCAGCATGGGGGTCAGCACCCGCACGAAGGGCACGAAACGGGAGGAGAACATGGCCCAGAAGCCGTAGTTGTGCAGCAGGCGGGAGGCCCGCGGCAGGCTGCCATCCGGGATCATCCGCTCCACGTGGCCCATGAAGGCGGTGCCGTGCAGCGCCTGCCCCTGCACATAGGCGATCAGGCTGCCAAGCCCCGCCGCCAGCGGCATGTAGAGCAGCGTCACCTCGGGGCCGAGCACCCCCATCCCCACCAGCCCGCCGGCCAGCAGCACCAGGCTGTCGCCGGGCAGGGGCAGAAACACGAAACTCGATTCGAGAAAAAGGATCACCACCAGGCAGGTGACGAGCAGGCCTACCGCCTGCATCTGGATCAATTGGTCAAAGTCCTGTTGCCATATGGCAAGCAGCATGTCCTGCATCTGGTGACTCCCATCAACTTCGTGAGCATCCATCCTGGGTGGCCTGACGGCCTCCGGTGCGGCAGACCCTCCCTGTCGCCAACCCCTTTTCTCCCTGAGGGTGGCCCGTTATACACCCGGCCAAGTGAACAAGAAATTAATACAGGTCATGGATAGGGGAGATAATCGGCAAGGGCCATCAAAAAAATCGGGCCCGCTCCGGCTGGAGGGGCCCAGACAGCAAAACGGCGTCAACTGCGCTTGAGGCGCTGCAATTTGGTGAGAGTGAGCAGGGTCTGGGCCGAGAGATCGCACACCGACAGCACGAAGGCGAGTTCGTCGGGATGCCATACCTCGCTCAGCCTGGCCCGCTCGGCGATGATGAAGCCGAGCAGCTCATCCCCCTGCTTGAGGGGGGCCATCAGGATGGTGCCGGAGAGCCCCTCCAGCCCGAGCTGGGCCAGCATGGCGCCAAAGCGCGTCAGATCGTAGGTCTCGCGCAGGATGAGGCAGGGTTCATGCTCGGGCTTGGAGACCTCGTAGCGCCCCTGGATCAAGGCATAGGGCAGGTGAAAGCCCTGCTGGTGATGGAGCTTGGGCAAAAAGAACAGATCCTGGCAGTACATGCTCTGCTTGTCTTCGGCACTGAACCAGACGCTGGCCCGCGCCGCGCCGGTGCCAGAGCAGATCGCCTCGTTGATGTGGCGCGCCGCCTGACCCGGATCCTCGCCACTCAGCAGATCGCTCTTGGCCAGATGAATGAGGGCGCCGTGCTGCAGTTTCTGGCGGGCTTCGCTGTCGAGCTGGCGCTGACGCAGGCTGTCCAGATGATCGAGCATCCGATTGCAATCGATGGCCACCTGGGAGATCTCGTCGTTGCCCTCCACCAGCAGCCGGCGCACCGCGCCATCGTCACCGATGAGCCGCAGATTGGCGCTCAGCCGCTGCAAACGGGCGGCGATATAGCCGTTGAGGATCAGCAGCACCAGAGCCCCGAACAGCAAGGTCCCCAGGCTCAGCAGCCAGAAGATGTGGCGCTCGATGGCCTTGCCCTCCAGCATCAGATCCCGTGGCAAGGTGAAGCGAAAGATGAGCGGGGAGTCCTCCTGCAGGGTATCGATCTGGGCCAGGGTGAGCAGTCGCTCCTCCTGCGGCAGGATCAGGCTGTCGTTGGCCCTTAGCCGGGCCAGGGTGGTGACTCCCAGGCTGGTGGCCAGCTGCTGCGGGCTCAAAAAGGAGAGCGAGAGATTGGTGCGCTTTTGCAGCTGATGGACCAGCCGGGTAGTGAAAGCCTTGAGCAGCAACAGGGTGCCGCGACTCGGCCCCTCCCCCTCGCTGGTCAGGATCTGGGTGGCGGCCAGCAGGTAGTAACGCTCGCCGTCAAACCAGATGCCGGCATTGGGCTTGAGGCTGCCGTAACGCACCAGATAATCGGTAAGAGGCGCCAGCTGGGCCGGCGTCTGCGTCACCAGCTGGCCGCCATGATAGGCAAACGCCGCCTGCGGCTGCTTGTCCGCATCATAGAGCGCCACCAGATCCACCCCCAGGGTCTCGAAGGTGCGCACGTTGAGATTCGCCGCCAGATAGGCGGGATCGCGGCTCACCATGTAGGCGTAGGTCTCGTCCCACTCGGACCAGTCCTGCCCCAGCATGGTGAGCTGACCAAGCTCGGCCTGCACCACGGCCCGGACCCGCTCGCGGTTGCGCTCCACGCTCATGCGCTCCAGCTCGCCGAACTTGTTGCCGACCACATAATGAAGGCCGACATAGCCGACCCCCAGCAACAGCAGCAGCGTCAGCACTATGGTCAGCGTAATCTTGCGGCTGATCTTCATCTTTACCCACACTCCCGAACAGGTGACCCATTGAGTTTAATGGATTTTGCCTCTGCACCTCTCTCTTGCGCGAAAAAGCTCGCCAGGGCGACCAACCTGCACTGCCATGGGGTGAATGGGCACAAATGGCGTCATCCGGCTCACGGTGGAGCTGCCAAGCGAGCAAATAATCGCTACAGTGTAACCGTGCCTCATCGGAAGAGGCTTCACGGGATCCCGGCATGCTCACACCTCTCCCCCTTCCACTGCGCCCCGTCCTGCTGCTTGGCCTGCTGTGCAGTTGCCAGGTCATGGCCGACGACGACTCACGGGTGCAACAACGCGCCAACGCCGTGGTGTCGCTGATGACCTTCACCGTGGTGCCCGACATCACCGCCAGCAACATCAACATCGGCAGCGGCACCAATCAATCCTCGGCCCTCAACATGACCCAGATCGGCGGCGGCGCCACCATGAGCGAGAGCGTGCCGATTTATCTGGAAGGAACCCTGGGATTCAGCCGCTACGATCCCCAGTTCGTGGTCAGCAACGGCAGCGAGAGCCGCACCGTTCCCACCAAGTGGAACAGCCTGACCGCCACTGGCGGGATCGGTTGGGACATAGGGCTGCACCGGGACAGCCACGGCGGCAACTGGGTGCTGCGCCCCATCGGCAACGTCACCCTCGGCACGGTGGCAAGCGATCTGCGCATCGGCAACTGGCTGCTGGGCCAATACACCGGCAAGAACCTCGATTTTCTCGATGGTGGCCGACTCGACGTCTACGGCCTCGGTGGCGCCATGATGCTGGACTACGAGCTGTTTTCCCCTGCCCAGGACATCGACGCCGAGCTGCGTTACTCCTATCAGCACCTGCAGAGCTTTGGCGGCACCGCCGCCAGCGTGACCGGCCAGGCCAACGCCGAAAACCTCGGCCTCTATCTGCGCCGGCGCGCGCCCATCGGCAATCTGACGCTGCTGGGCAAACCCGTGCGCTACGTGATGGAGGGGGCCCGCACCGAATACCTGGGCGAGCAGCGCGGCCTGCTCGGCTTCAACTCCCTCAACTCCCTCGGCCTCGGGGTGGAGCTCGACAGCAGCAAGTACGATATCTTCGTCACCCGCACCCGGCTGGTGGCCCGCTATATGTTCAGCCACAACACCAGCGGCTACGGCGTCGGGCTGGCGATGAGCTTCTAGGCCACTCCCTGCGGCTGCTTCCCTCTCTGGCGTTGGCACAAAAAGAGTGATGCGCCGCTCAGTTGGTGCAAGCGGTCACACATTCCCTCTAGTCAACTCGCTAAAGTAGTTCACTTCGGCACCCCATTTTCCGGATGGCACCAATCCTGTGGTGCCACACCAGGCTCACGCCAATCAGAGTGCCCCGTCGCCAGGGAGAGGCATCGGGAGCGAGGAGAGATCACATGGACGTTACCGCCCTGATGGCCGCTCTGCTGAACCAGTTCTGGTTTCTGCTGCCACTGCTTTTGCTGGTCACCATAGCCAAGAGCCCCTGGTTCAAGGGCATGATCGGGGAGTGGCTGCTCAATCTCAGCATCCGGCTCTTTCTCGACCGGCAGGAATATCATCTGCTGAGCAATGTCACCTTGCCGCTCGAGCAGGGCAGCACCCAGATCGATCAGGTGCTCGTCTCCCGCTTCGGCGTATTCGTGATAGAAACCAAAAACATGAAGGGGTGGATCTTCGGCGATCCCAGACACAAGCGCTGGACCCAGCAGCTGTTTCGACACCGGCACGGCTTTCAAAACCCGTTGCATCAAAACTATCTGCACCTGATGACCCTCAAATCCCTGCTGGGGCTGGCGGATCACCAGTTGCATTCCATCGTCTATTTTATTGGCGACTGCACTTTCAAAACCCCCATGCCGGAGAACGTCATGCGTCGCGGACTGGTCAGCTATATCAAGAGCAAGACCACTCCCGTCTTGAGCACCGCCGACGTCGTTCGGATTGTCGACACCATTCAGCAAGGCCGCTTGACCGCCAGTTGGCAAACCCACCGGCAGCATGTCACCCAGCTCAAGGCACGTCATGCCGGCCCATCCGCCAACCATGTTTCCACCCGCGCACCTGTCAGGCAATCAGTTGCAAACCCACCCTCACAGAGCGTATTGCCACCGGACAATCCACCCCCGCTCTGCCCCAGATGTGGCAACACCATGGTATTGCGCACCGCAACTCGGGGGGAAAACAAGGGCAATCAGTTTTGGGGATGCAGCGGATTCCCAAAATGCAGGGGCGTGACTTTGTTACACAGTCAGTCCCCTTAATCGGAGAACACTATCTCGAATCATTAAACGGACCAGAGTCATTGAAGCTGTGCAGGGGATTTATTTTATATTTACACCCTATCGCCGCTTTAAAACCCCTTGGTCTAGATACATCAGTACATTTATGGAGCAATAACATGAAAGTATTTCTAGATAAATTAATGGCTCGTTTGCACAGCCGATATATAACTATTTTTTCTCACTACTACCCTGCACATGGAGCTACCGGCTTCACCGAACGGAATCTCACCAACAACTTTGTTTCTGCGCTTGAAAGCCTCTATCCCGGCTCATGCTTCTCATGGTTTGAAGCTCCAATAAGCCTCACGGAAAAGAAACATATGGACGCCGTAGTTTTCACGGAAACGGCGCTATTTCTTATTGAGGCTAAGCGCTTTACGGCACCTCAATCAAAAACTAATAGTGTCAGGAATGATATTGAACGAATGCAGTCCAATGAAGCACTCCTGTTGCTTGAAAAGGGGCTAATTAACCCAATACAGCGCCAGCGTTATGCCGTAGTGCTGGCCGATGTCTGGACAGAAAATAAAGGCAAGCAGGATATCTTTGATACTTGGCCAGCCTGCCTAAATAGCGGTCCATTTCTATATAGTAAAACACTGGAGTTTTCTGATCTTCCTGTCGAAGGAGAGTGGAAAAACAATTACAAGATACTGGTTGCGGTTAAACAGTTAACTTGACGCCATGATATCTACATAAAACAAAGGCGGCCCATTGGCCGCCTTTGTTATTGCAGTTACAGCGACCCCAGCCGCTTCAGGCAGGTTTGCTGGCGCCACTGCACTCGCTTGGCAAACCAGGCGGTGGTGAGGTTGCGGGTGATCTTGGGGCTCTTGAGCGAGATCCCCGGCAGCACGGCGCGGGGCAGCCGGCTGCCCGCCTTGCGATCGGCCAGCACGAAGACCCTGTGATAGAGATCGCTTTGGGCAAACTCGCTGGTGTCGCCGAGCTTCAGGCTCTGGTGGATGGCCTGCGTGCTCATGCTGAGCTGGCCGGCGATGGTATGCACCGCCAGTTCGGTCTTGCCCGGCAGCTCGGAGTCGTAGCGAATGAGATCCCCATCCAGCGCCAGCGGCTTGCCGCTCAACCGGCTCACCGCCGCCTGGAAGGCGGCGTTGCGACTCGCATACCAGCCGGCATTGAAGTCGGCATAGCGGTAGAGGTGATCCGGATACTGGGCCGGGTAGTTGAGCAGGTGACGGGTGCCGAACCAGATGCCGCCACGGCGACTGAACACCTCGTGGCGAATGGACTCCTTGATCGGATAGGGATAGCCGTCGCTGTTGGCCTCGGCAAAGGCGATGCTCACCTGCATGGGGCCGCCGGTGCGTACCGGGTTCATGTTGCCGAACAGGGTCTTGCCCATGGGCACCTCCCCTATCATGTCCTCGAAGATCTCGCTCATCTCCCGCTCGGTGCGCAACTTGTCGATGCGCTCGGCGTAAGTTTTGCCGGTGGGCGAGTTGATGGAGAGCGCGGTGCGCACCACGAACTCGGGGATCAGCAGCTTGCCGGCGCGGGCGTTGATCTCCTTCCAGGCGATCTTGCCAAGGCCCGGCACCACGGGGTCGGCCTGAAAGGTGGACTCCTGCTCCGCCACCGCCAGCACGGAGCAGACGTTCTCGTCGGTCACCGCCAGATCCTGTTTGGCGAGGGCGGTGACGATATCCTGGGCCCAGCCGTTGCGATCCACGGTGCGGGCCGGCAGCAGCCGCACGATGCGCGACTGCATGCTGGCGGGCGCCCGGGGGACCTGGGCTTTGGGCAGCGGGGCGGGCCTGGCGATGGCCGGCCCGGTGACGGCAGCGCTGCCAGGCTTGCTGGCATCGCCCTGACTGACGGGTTCACTGGCACAGGCGGCCAGCAGCAAGGGGGCCAGCAGCGGGGCCAGATAATGACGACAGACGATGAGATGAGACATGAATGCTTCCCGGTGGATGAGGCGTCCCGGCCCCCGCAAAGGGTATCCGGACGCAGACAGGCAGGGCATTGTAGAGGATTGAGACGGGGAGCAGAAGCCATCAATGACAAGGGCCCCCGCCTGCGTGACGAGGGCCCCCAAGGGTCGATACGGCGCCGGGATCAGGCGCTCTGGCGCAGCGCCTCTATCTGGGCGGCGCCATTGATCACCGCCTGCAGGGAGGCGCTGACCACATCGCGGCCGATGGCCACCCCGCAGGTGCGGGTCCCGTCGACACTCAGCAGCACGTAGGCGGCGGCGCGGGACTCGGTGCCGGCGCTTAAGGCATGCTCGGAGTAATCCAGCACGTCGATGTGCATCCCGGTCTGACGCTGCCAGCCGTTGACCAGCGCCGTGATGGCCCCCTCCCCTTCACCGCTCAACTGCAGCGAGCCGGTCGGGGTCTGCAGTTCGAGGCGCAGGCTCTCCTGGCTGTCGCGACCGAGCTGGAAGCGACCGATGCGATAGCCGTGGGCGGGTTCGAGATAGTGACGCTCGAACAGGGAGCGGATCTGCTCCGGACTTATCTCGCTGCTGCTCGCCTCAGCCTCGGCTTGTACCCGGCGGCTGAAGTCAATTTGCAGCCAACGCGGCAGTTGCAGACCAAGATCGCGCTCCAGCAGGTAGGTAACGCCCCCCTTGCCGGACTGGCTGTTGATGCGGATCACCGCCTCGTAGCTGCGACCGAGATCGGCAGGATCGATGGGCAGGTAAGCCACGTCCCAGTAGTGATCCGGCTTCTCCGCCGCCAGGGATTTGCGGATGGCGTCCTGGTGGCTGCCGGAAAACGCCGTGTAGACCAGCTCGCCGGCATAGGGGTGGCGCGGGTGCAGGGCAATCTGGGTGCAGGCTCCCACGGTGGCGACGATGGCATCCATGTCCGCCAGGTTGAGCTCGGGGTCGATCCCCTGGCTGTAGAGGTTCATGGCCATGGTGACGATGTCCATGTTGCCGGTGCGCTCACCGTTGCCGAGCAGGGTGCCCTCGATGCGATCCGCCCCCGCCAACACCGCCAACTCGGCGGCGGCCACCCCGCAGCCCCGATCGTTGTGGGTATGGATGGAGATACTCACCTCGGGGCGCGCCTTGAGGTGGCGGCAGAACCACTCCACCTGATCGGCAAACACGTTGGGGGTGCTCACCTCCACGGTGGCGGGCAGGTTCAGGATCATCGGGCGGGCCGCCGGGCGCCACTGGTCGATCACCGCGTCACACACCTCGACGGCGAACTCCACCTCGGTGCAGCTGAAACTCTCCGGCGAGTACTGAAAACTCCACTCGGTGCCCGAATTGCGGGCCGCATACTCCCGCACCCAACGCGCCCCCTGCACGGCGATGGCCTTGACCCCTTCGCGCCCTGAGTTGAACACATAGTTGCGCTGGGTCGGGTTGACCGAGTTGTAGACGTGGACGATGGCCCGCTTGGCCCCCTTGAGGGCCTCGAAGGTGCGGGCTATCAGATCTTCGCGCGCCTGTACCAACACCTGGATGGTGACGTCGTCCGGAATGAGATTGCGATCGATAAGCTCGCGCACGAAGTCAAAATCGGGCTGAGAGGCGGCCGGAAAGCCCACCTCGATGTGCTTGAAGCCGATGTGCACCATCAGCGCCCACATCTGCAGCTTCTGCGCCACCGTCATCGGCTCGACCAGCGCCTGGTTGCCGTCGCGCAGATCCACGGCGCACCAGAGCGGCGCCCGCTCCAGCACCCGGTTGGGCCACTGGCGATCCGCCAGATTGATGACGGGGGCACGGCGGTATTTGCGATGATCGAAGCTCATATTCTGATTCCCTTGGCAGATGCCCTGGCGGTACGGCTGGGCTGATTGACGGGGACAAGGAGGGGAAGCGGGTTGGCGCGGTAACGCTGGCCCTGGCCGGTCGTGCGGCGGTAGCCCCACGCCCGGTTTCCTGTGGCCCCTTCCGGTAAGTGGGGGCCGGCCGCACAACCCGATAAGGTTGCGGGCCCGATCTGCTCGCCCCTGCGTTGGCAGGCGCAGACGACCTAGGTCGATAAATCCTGTGACGAGAAACCAGTATAGAGAGGCGACGCGGGCGAGAGATTGCAAAGAAGGCTGTCAAATATATCTATTGCGCAATCATTGCGATGCTTTCTGTCTCACGATGGCGAATATCACCCAGAGCACGTTGCTCGGTGACACCCGCTGCCATAGGCATCCGATCTCTTTGCCAATAAAAAACCCCGCCATCGCTGGCGGGGTTTTATCGGGTCACGAAGGAGGCGTCCCTCCTTCAACACGCGGTCTTAGCGGCTTTTCAGCTGGCTTTCCACCTTCTGGTGCAGCTCCTGCACCGAGTTGACGTTGGCGGTGGCATCCACGCTGATGGCCATGCAGGTGGCAAAGGCGGCGTGCAGCGTGGTGGTGTAGGCCACCTTGTGCTGCAGGGCGCCGCGACGCAGCTGCTTGGAGTCCTGGATGGCCTGGCGACCCTCGGCGGTGTTGACGATGTAGGTGTACTCGCCATTCTTGATGCGATCCAGAATGTGCGGGCGCCCCTCGTGCACCTTGTTGACCAGACGCGGGTTGATGCTCGCCTCCCCCAAGGTCACGGCGGTGCCGTGGGTGGCGTCGAGGTCATAGCCCAGCTCCAGCAGCTTGGCGGCCAGGTTCACCACCCGCTCCTTGTCGCTGTGGCGAACGGAGAGCAAGGCACGCCCTTCGCGCGGCACCTGGTGACCGGCACCCAGCTGCGCCTTGGCATAGGCCTCGGCAAAGCTGCTGCCCACGCCCATCACTTCACCAGTGGAACGCATTTCTGGCCCCAGCAGCGGATCGACACCCGGGAACTTGGCGAACGGCAGTACCACTTCCTTCACCGAGTAGTAGGGTGGGATGATTTCGGTGGTAAAGCCCTGTTCCTTCAGGCTCTGACCGGCCATGACGCGGGCGGCGATCTTGGCCAGCGGGGCACCGGTGGCCTTGGAGACGAACGGCACGGTACGAGCGGCACGGGGGTTCACCTCGATGAGGTAGATCTCGTTGTCTTTCACCGCGAACTGCACGTTCATCAGACCGACCACGCCAAGCTCCAGCGCCAGTTTGCGCACCTGCTCGCGCATCTCGTCCTGAATGGCCTTGGACAAGGTGTAGGGTGGCAGGGAGCAGGCGGAGTCACCGGAGTGGATGCCGGCCTGCTCGATGTGCTCCATGATGCCGCCGATGACCACATCGGTGCCGTCGCAGATGGCGTCCACGTCCACCTCGGTGGCGTCGTCCAGGAAGCGATCCAGCAGTACTGGCGACTCGTTGGAGACGCTCACCGCCTCGGCGAAGTAGCGGCGCAGGTCCTGCTCGTCATAGACGATCTCCATGGCGCGGCCACCCAGTACGTAGGAGGGGCGGACCACCAGCGGGTAGGTAATGCGCTCGGCGGTCAGCACCGCCTGCTCCAGTGCGGTAACGGTGCCGTTTTCCGGCTGCTTGAGGCCGAGGCGCTCGACGGCAGACTGGAAGCGTTCGCGATCTTCGGCGCGGTCGATGGCATCCGGGCTGGTGCCGATGACCGGCACGCCGTTGGCTTCCAGCGCACGGGCCAGCTTGAGCGGAGTCTGGCCGCCGTACTGGACGATGACGCCCTTGGGGTTTTCGACCCGCACGATTTCCAGCACATCTTCCAGGGTGACCGGTTCGAAGTAGAGACGGTCGGAGGTGTCGTAGTCGGTGGAGACGGTCTCCGGGTTGCAGTTGACCATGATGGTCTCGTAACCGTCTTCGCGCAGGGCCAGCGCCGCGTGCACGCAGCAGTAGTCAAACTCGATGCCCTGACCGATGCGGTTCGGGCCGCCACCGATGACCATGATCTTGTCACGGTTGGTGGGGTTGGCCTCGCACTCCTCGTCATAGCTGGAGTACATGTAGGCGGTGTTGGTGGCGAACTCGGCGGCGCAGGTATCGACCCGCTTGTAGACCGGGAAGATGTTGTGGCGGGCACGCAGCTTGCGCACTTCCCCTTCGGCCACGCCGAGGATCTTGGCCAGACGGGCGTCGGCAAAGCCCTTGCGCTTGAGGGCGCGCAGGAAGTCGGCATCGAGGCCGGCCATGCCGCGCTCTTTCACCTGCTCTTCGAGTTTGACCAGCTCTTCAATCTGCACCAGGAACCAGGGGTCAATCTTGGTCAGCTTGAACACGCCGTCCATGGAGAGACCGGCGCGGAAGGCGTCGGCGATGTAGAAGATACGCTCGGCGCCGGCATCCTGCAGCTCGTGGCGGATGCGGGTCAGGGAGTCAGGAGCGTTCAGGTCAACCATGGGGTCGAAGCCGGTCTTGCCGGTCTCGAGGCCGCGCAGCGCCTTGTGCAGGGACTCCTGGAAGTTGCGACCGATGGCCATCACTTCGCCGACGGACTTCATCTGGGTGGTCAGACGGTCGTTGGCGCCGGCGAACTTCTCGAAGTTGAAGCGCGGCACCTTGGTGACCACGTAGTCAATGGCCGGCTCGAAGGAGGCCGGGGTGCGACCGCCGGTGATGTCGTTCATCAGCTCGTCGAGGGTGTAACCGATGGCAAGCTTGGCGGCGATCTTGGCGATGGGGAAGCCGGTCGCCTTGGAGGCGAGCGCAGAGGAGCGCGACACCCGCGGGTTCATCTCGATGATGACCATGCGCCCATCTTTCGGGTTGATGCCGAACTGGACGTTGGAGCCACCGGTCTCGACGCCGATCTCGCGCAGCACCGCCATGGAGGCGTTGCGCATCAGCTGGTACTCCTTGTCGGTCAGCGTCTGGGCTGGCGCGACCGTGATGGAGTCACCGGTGTGAATGCCCATGGGGTCGAAGTTCTCGATGGCGCAGACGATGATGCAGTTGTCGTTGCGATCCCGCACCACCTCCATCTCATACTCTTTCCAGCCGATCAGCGACTCGTCGATGAGCAGCTCCTTGGTCGGCGACAGGTCCAGACCGCGCTCGCAGATCTCGACGAACTCTTCCGGGTTGTAGGCGATGCCGCCGCCGGAGCCGCCCATGGTAAAGGAGGGACGGATGATGCAGGGGAAGCCCACCATCTGTTGCACGCCCCAGGCCTCTTCCATGTTGTGGGCGATGCCGGCGCGCGGGCACTCCAGGCCGATGCTGCGCATCGCCTTGTCAAAGCGGGAGCGGTCTTCGGCCTTGTCGATGGCATCGGCGGTGGCACCGATCATCTCCACCCCGAACTCGGCCAGCACGCCGTGCTTTTCCAGATCCAGCGCGCAGTTGAGTGCGGTCTGGCCACCCATGGTGGGCAGGATGGCGTCCGGACGCTCTTTCTTGATGATCTCGCGCACCACTTCCCAGGTGATGGGCTCGATGTAGGTGGCGTCGGCCATCTCCGGGTCGGTCATGATGGTGGCCGGGTTGGAGTTCACCAGAATGACGCGGTAGCCCTCCTCGCGCAGGGCCTTGCAGGCCTGGGCGCCGGAGTAGTCGAATTCGCAGGCCTGACCGATGACGATGGGGCCGGCGCCGAGGATCAGGATGCTCTGTAGGTCGTTACGTTTTGGCATGGCTTCTCTTTTCCTCTTAAGCGCGATACTGCTTGATCAATTCAATAAAGTGGTCGAACAGACCGGCACAGTCGTGCGGGCCCGGGCTCGCTTCGGGGTGACCCTGGAAGCTGAAGGCCGGCCGGTCGGTGCGATGGATGCCCTGCAGTGACCCGTCGAACAGGGAGATGTGGGTCGCGCGCAGGCAATCCGGCAGGGTCTGCTCGTCCACCGCAAAACCGTGGTTCTGGGCGGTGATCATGACGGTGTTGTCGTCCAGGCTCTTCACCGGGTGGTTGGCACCGTGGTGGCCGAACTTCATCTTGATGGTCTTGGCGCCGGAGGCCAGACCCAGCAGCTGGTGACCCAGGCAGATGCCGAACACCGGGATATTGGTCTTGAGGAAGGCCTCGATGGCCTCGATGGCGTAGTCACACGGCTCGGGGTCACCGGGGCCGTTGGAGAGGAAGATGCCATCGGGGTTCAGCGCCAGTACCTCGGCAGCCGGGGTCTTGGCCGGCACCACGGTCAGGCGGCAGCCGCGGTCCACCAGCATGCGCAGGATGTTGCGCTTGACGCCAAAATCGTAGGCCACCACGTGGTATTTGAGCTGGTCGGCAGCCGGGGTGACGTGCCCCTTGCCGAGCTGCCAGCTGCCCTCGGTCCAGTTGTACGCCTCGCCAACCGTCACCTCTTTGGCCAGGTCCATCCCCTTCAGACCGGGGAAGGCGCGGGCCTGTTCGAGGGCAAACCCTTCATCTATCTGCTTGCCCGCCAGAATGCAGCCGGCCTGGGCGCCTTTCTCGCGCAGGATGCGGGTCAGTTTGCGGGTGTCGATGTCGGCGATGCCAACGATGTTGTGAGACTTGAGGTATTCGGAGAGGGATTGCTGATTGCGGAAATTGGAGGCAAGTATCGGAAGGTCCCGGATGATCAATCCCTGCGCGTGGATTTGACTGGACTCTTCATCTTCGCTGTTGGTGCCGGTGTTGCCTATATGGGGGTAAGTGAGGGTGACTATCTGACGGGAATAAGAGGGATCGGTGAGGATTTCCTGATAGCCCGTCATCGACGTATTGAAAACCACTTCACCAACGGAACATCCCTCGGCGCCTATCGACACGCCTTTGAACACAGTTCCATCTTCCAGCACTAGCAATGCAGTGTGATTCAAGACAACCTCCAGTTATTTAGCTTTAAATTCAGCAATTTACCTGGGTGTTGCGGGCTCGGTTCCGGCCTTGGACAGGACTCGAACCCGGCAGATTTCTGGCAAATTGGGCGCATTCTACTTAAAAACGATCGCATTTCAACGTCTTTTCTCATCCGAAATGCATCTAAATTCAATAAACAAGCAACATTACCCATTATCTATGCACTCAATCGCTTTGCAACCCCCACCCTGAAAAGAAAAGGCAAAAGTTGCTGCCAATCCAGACAAAGAGGCAGCCATTGATACAAAAACCAATTTTTAATCCTTAAAAAACAATACAATGAAGTTTCATATAAAAAATCTCAACGCCTACAAACAGCTTTTTTAGGGAGGATGAGTGGCCTTTAAAAATGGAAAACGTTTTTCTGTGTTTGAATTTTTAGTCTGTTTTGATGGATGTAAAAAAATGCCCTGACAGGGGCTATTGAGGCCCAATTTCGTTACCAGCCGATGACATTTGTGCAATGGCAGATCCGGCGCAGCAGCAGAGAGGAAGGATTTATGCTACTTCGCATGAAAATCGCTGCATAAGCGGCATTTATACAAAATCACCAATAAAAAACCCCGCATGAGCGGGGTTTTTAACAGACGAACGGGGCGGGCAGCCCCTTCGTGCGCACCACGGGGACCCGGGGGTCAGCTGATGTGATTACTTGAGGCCGAGCACGTCCTGCATGTCATAGAGGCCGGCGCCCTGCCCCTTGAGCCACTTGCCGGCGCGCACCGCACCGTTGGCGAAGGTGAGGCGGCTGGAGGCCTTGTGGCTGATCTCCACCCGCTCGCCGATGTCGGCGAACATGACGGTGTGCTCCCCCACCAGATCGCCGGCGCGAATGGTGGCAAAGCCGATGGTGTTGCGATCCCGCTCGCCGGTGATCCCCTCGCGGCCGTAGACGGCGCACTCTTTCAAGTCACGTCCGAGCGTCTTGGCCACCACCTCGCCCATGGAGAGCGCGGTGCCGGACGGTGCATCCACCTTGTGTCTGTGGTGCCCCTCGATGATCTCGATGTCGGTGTAATCCCCCATCACCTTGGCGGCCTGCTCCAGCAGCTTGAACACCAGGTTGACGCCGACCGAGTAGTTGGAGGCGAAGACGATGCCGATCTCGCCGGCGGCAGCCTTGAGTGCCGCCTTGCCCGCGTCGTCAAAGCCGGTGGTGCCGATCACCATCTGCTTGTGGTGAGCCCGGGCGAAGGCCAGGTTGGCCAGGGTCACCTCGGGGCGGGTGAAGTCGATGATGAGATCAAACTCGTCCCGTACCTTGTCCAGGCTGTCGCTGATGATGACACCGAGCCGACCCAGCCCGTTGAGTTCGCCGGCATCCAGCCCGATCACGGCGGAGCCCGGTCGCTCCAGCGCCGCCCCGACCACCACACCCTCGGCATGGCTGATCGCCTCCAGCAGCACCTTGCCCATACGACCATTACAGCCCATCACGGCCACACGGATCGGATTGTCCATCTCCACCCTCTCATCTCTATTAAGGAAAGAGACCGTTTTACCAGCCTGCGCCCGCTTTGAAAAGCCCGCCGTGGCCGCCATTAGCCACCCGAAAATTCAACAATATATCTCCTTAAATCCGAATATTTGACGGATTTAATCAATTAAGCAAAATCACCAGACAAAAAGCAGTATCCATCTGGACGGCTATCTTGACCCGGCGGGCGCGACTCACTACTGTAGACGCCCCATAGCGGCAGGATGCCCGCCACGCTCACCCCACTGCGGGCTGGCTGAGACAGGGAGGTCATGTTCAACCATCGAGGAACACATGATCCAGACTCAACCCAGCGCCAGAGCCCTGCTGCCTCTGCTGGTCTTTCTTGCTCTCTTTATCGGTACCGGCACCTGGCTGACCCTGCAGGGGGTCGAGTTCGCCTTCTATCAGCTGCCCGCCCCCGTCGCCGCCCTCCCCGCCGTCATGCTGGCGCTGGTGCTGGGCAAGGAGGGGTTCAACAAGAACCTCGAGACCTTCTTCAAGGGGGTCGGTGACAGCAACATCATGGCGATGTGCCTCATCTATCTGCTGGCGGGCGCCTTCGCCACCGTGGCCAAGGCCACCGGCGGGGTGGATGCCACGGTCGCGCTCGGCCTCTCCCTCATCCCCGGCTGGTTCCTGCTGCCGGGGCTGTTCCTCATCTCCGCCTTCATCGCCACCGCCATGGGTACTTCCATGGGCACCATTGGCGCCGTGGCACCGGTGGCGCTCGGTGTGGCCCAGGCTGCCGGCATCGATCCGGTGCTGATGGCGGGCACCATCCTCTCCGGCGCCATGTTTGGCGACAACCTCTCCATCATTTCCGACACCACCATTGCGGCCACCCGCAGCCAGGGCTGCGAGATGAAGGACAAGTTTCGCGAGAACTTCAAGATTGCCGCCCCGGCCGCCATCGGGGTGATCCTGCTCTATCTGACCCTGGGGTCGGTCGGGGATGCCCCTGCCACCGAGGCCCATGTCGAGCTGCTCAAGGTGATGCCCTACCTGCTGATCCTGGTGCTGGCCCTCTCCGGCATGAACGTCTTCATGGTGCTGGGGCTCGGCATTCTGGCGGCCGGCGGGGTCGGCCTGCTGGGGGATTACCCCCTCGGCCAGTTCAGCAAGGACATCTATCAGGGCTTCACCGGCATGCAGGAGATCTTCCTGCTCTCCATGCTGATCGGCGGCCTCGGCGCCCTGATGGAGCGCCAGGGGGGGCTGGCCTGGATAAGCTGCCGCATCAGCGCCCTCATCGCCCGCTTCACCCGTCAGCATGACGGCGAGCAGAACGAGAAGGCGGCCGAGCTCGGCATCGCCGGGGTGGTGAGCCTCACCAACCTCTGCACCGCCAACAACACGGTGGCCATCATAGTCGCCAGCAAGGTGGCCAAGGAGCTGGCGGATCACCACGGGGTCACCCCGCGCCGCGCCGCCTCCATGCTCGACATCTTCTCCTGCGTGGTGCAGGGGCTCATCCCCTGGGGTGCCCAGGCACTGCTGCTGGGCTCCATCTTCGCCCTCTCGCCGCTGGCGGTGGTGAGCATGAGCTTCTACCCCATGGCGCTGGCGCTGGCCGCCCTGGTGGCAGTGTTCGTCAAGCACCAGATGCGCAAAGCCGCCCACGCCTGATAGTGCGGCCGCCGGGTTCCCGAGGATCCGGCGGCCGAGCCGCGCTGTTCAACCCGGCGCGGCCTTGTTAAGGTGATCGCCTGTCAGCGCGATCCGCTCGTCGCCCCCCGCCCGTTCATCAGAGGAGCCCCCATGCCGGATACCCAGCCTGAAAGACAATCCCTGCGTCAGCTCATCCGCCAGCGCAGAAAGAGCCTGACCCAGGCCGAGCAGCAGCAGGCGGCCCAGCAGCTGGTTGCCCAGTTCAAGCAGCATCCCGAGATCCTGGCGGCCAAACGCATCGCCCTCTATCTGGCCAACGACGGCGAGCTCAACCCCCTGCCCGCCATCCACTGGCTGTGGGCCCAGCAAAAAGAGGTCTACCTGCCGGTGCTGCACCCCTTCACCCCGGGCCACCTGCTCTTCTTGCGCTACACCGCCACCAGCCCCATGACCCGCAACCGTTACGGCATCGCCGAGCCGGAGCTCGACATGCAGCAGGTGGTGCCCCACAGCACCCTCGATCTGATTTGCACCCCGCTGGTGGCGTTCGATGCGGCGGGCAACCGGCTCGGCATGGGCGGCGGCTACTACGATCGCACCCTCGCCTGCTGGCATGAACATCGGCTCGGCCCCAAGCCGCTGGGGCTCGCCCACGACTGCCAGCAGGTGGACGCGGTGCCGCAGGAGGAGTGGGACGTGCCGCTGCCCCAGATCATCACCCCCAGCCGCTGCTGGCACTTTCCCGGCTAGGACCATCGGCCCCCTCTGCCGCAATCGTCACGCCCTGCTGCCACAGCCATGGTGCAATGACATGGCGCAATAAACAGGCAAACGATTTACATCTTGCAGGTTTTTGGCCCGGAACGTGAGCTGGGTGGTCGCTCTGGGGAGGCGGCTTGGATATAATGCGGCCGCTTTTTTCCAAAGGATCGATCATGACTCAAGATGAAATGAAGAAGGCGGCCGGTTGGGCTGCGCTCAAGTATGTGGTTCCCGGCACCATCGTCGGGGTAGGCACCGGCTCTACCGTCAACCACTTCATCGATGCACTGGCGACCATGAAGGACGAGATCAAGGGGGCGGTATCCAGCTCCGTGGCCTCCACCGAACGCCTCAAGGGCTTCGGCATCACAGTGTATGACCTCAACGAGATCGACGCCCTCTCCGTCTACGTGGACGGTGCCGACGAGATCAACGGCACCCGCGACATGATCAAGGGCGGCGGCGCAGCCCTCACCCGCGAGAAGATCGTCGCCGCCGTGGCCGACAAGTTCATCTGCATCATCGACAACACCAAGACGGTCGACGTGCTCGGCACCTTCCCGCTGCCGGTGGAAGTGATTCCCATGGCCCGCGAATACGTGGCCCGCGAGATCAGAAAGCTCGGCGGCAACCCGGTCTGGCGTGAAGGGGTGGTCACCGACAACGGCAACCACATCCTGGATGTGAAAGGCATGGCCATCACCGATGCCAAGGGGCTGGAAGTGCAGCTCAATGCCATCGTCGGCACCGTCACCAACGGCCTGTTCGCCCACCGTGGGGCAGATGTAGTGCTGATTGGTACTCCCGACGGGGTCATCACCCAATAAAGTTGCCTGCCAAGAGGCAGCTCAACGGCATCATGGTCGGCACCGTCACCAACGGCCTGTTCGCCCACCGCGGGGCAGACGTGGTGCTGATTGGTACTCCTGACGGGGTCATCACCCAATAAGGTGCCTGCCAAGACGCAGCTCAATGGCATCATGGTCGGCACCGTCACCCACGGTCTGTTTGCCCACCGCGGGGCAGACGTGGTGCTGATCGGCACCCTGGAAGGCGTGGTTATCCAGTAATCCCCCTTCGGATGCAAGACGGCGCCCCATGGCGCCGTTTTTATTGGTTGCTCAATGAGTTGCAAACCCTCGTTTACAACTATCGTTGAAAACTTCAAAGAATTTGACTTTCGTCACAAATATTCCCTCTCCCAAACGTTTTTGCTACTTTACGGTTTTCTTCACACACCATATCTGCACTCACTTTTGCAAACATAGAGGGATCGTCATGACTGCCAAGTTTTCACTGGACAAGGATAAAATCAAGGTACTGCTGCTGGAGGGGGTTCACCCCAACACGGTGGAAACCTTTCGTGCCGCAGGTTACACCAGTGTGGAGTATCTGAAGACCTCTCTCTCCGAAGAAGATCTGATCGAGCGCATTCGTGACGTGCATTTCGTGGGGCTGCGCTCGCGCACCCAGATCACCGAGAAGGTGCTGGATGCCGCCAACAAGCTGGTGGCCATCGGCTGCTTCTGCATCGGCACCAACCAGGTCGAGCTCGACGCCGCCCATCTGCGCGGCATCCCGGTGTTCAACGCCCCCTTCTCCAACACCCGCTCGGTGGCCGAACTGGTGCTGGGCGAGATCCTGCTGCTGCTGCGCGGCATCCCGGAGAAGAACGCCAAGTGCCATCGCGGTGTGTGGGAAAAGCTGGCCAACCGTTCGGTGGAAGCCCGTGGCAAGAAGCTCGGCATCATCGGCTACGGCCACATCGGCACCCAGCTCGGCATCATCGCCGAGAGCATCGGCATGAAGGTCTACTACTACGACATCGAGAACAAGCTCTCCTTGGGCAACGCCATCCAGGTACCGAGCATGGTCGAACTGCTCAACATGTCCGACGTCATCAGCCTGCACGTGCCTGAGACCGCCTCCACCAAGGATCTGATCGGTGCCGAGCAACTGCGCATGATGAAACCGGGCGCCATCTTCATCAACGCCTCCCGCGGTACCGTGGTGGACATCGATGCCCTGGCCGACGTCATCAAGAGCGGCCACATCTCCGGCGCCGCCATCGACGTCTTCCCCAGCGAACCCAAGTCCAATGACGAGGAGTTCCTCACCCCGCTGCGCGGGCTGGACAACGTGATCCTGACCCCCCACATCGGCGGCTCCACCCAGGAAGCCCAGGAGAACATCGGGCTGGAAGTGGCCAACAAGCTGGTCAAATACTCCGACAACGGCTCCACCCTCTCCGCCGTCAACTTCCCCGAGGTCTCCCTGCCCGGCCACAAGGGTTCCAGCCGCCTGCTGCACATTCACCGCAACCAGCCCGGCGTGATGAACCAGATCAACCAGATCTTCGCCGACGAGGGGATCAACATCGCCGGTCAATACCTGCAGACCAGCAGCCACATCGGCTACGTGGTGATCGACGTGGAGACCGAACACAGCGAGAAGGCGCTGGCCAAGCTCAAGGAGATCGGCGGCACCATCCGTGCCCGTATCCTGCACTGATTGGCCTGCAGAGCCGTCCAGCAAAAAGCCCGTCGTGATGACGGGCTTTTTTATGCTGCGATGCTAAGCGCACATCCGCATCGTTGCTCTTTTGCCCCTTCTCCCCTCGCGGGAGAAGGGGTGGGGATGAGGGGAGAAGAGACCTCCCTCGCTCAGTCATCTCCCAAATGGAGAGAGCAATGACGCGAGAGAAAATGCGGCCTGACTTACCACCAACCCAGCAGGTTGCGGCCAACCAGCGCGCCCCACACCAGGGCGTTCAGGGCCAGCGCGATAAAGACGGCGGCGGAGCCCAGATCCTTGGCGCGACCGGAGAGCTCATGATGTTCGGAGCCGATGCGATCGACCACCGCCTCGACCGCGGAGTTGAGCACCTCGACGATCACCACCAGCCAGCTGATACAGACCAGCAGCAGGATTTGCTCGAGGGTATCGCCGATCCAGAACGCCAGCGGCATCAACAGCAGGATCAGCATCAGCTCCTGCCGGAAGGCCGCCTCGTTGATCCAGGCTGACTTGAGCCCCTTCATGCTGTAACCGGTTGCATTGATGATGCGGGTGACCCCGGTTGCCCCTGGCTTTGCCACGCTATCTACCTCATTTGGAATCGTTTTGGGGCTCACATCCTATCAGAGCCCCTCGAGGTTTCCATCAGGGGTTTTTTGCTTTATTTTATCCCTTTGCCTCTTCGGCACTCAGTCATTGCTACTGCCCACGCCACCCATTTCGAGAATCGAGTCGTATGTCCATTCACACCGATGAATTGCGCACCCGTCGCCTGGAGTCCCTGATCACTCCCAGCGAACTGGCGCACGCCTTCCCGTTAAGCGACACCGTTGCCCAGAATCTGCTGGATGCCCGCCGCGAAGTGGAAGCGATCCTGGCCGGTGAGGATCAGCGCCTGCTGGTCATCGTCGGTCCCTGCTCCATTCACGATCCGGCCGCCGCCCACGAGTACGCCCTGCGCCTCAATGCCCTGCGCGAGCAGTATAAAGAGAGCCTGTGCATCGTGATGCGCACCTATTTCGAGAAGCCGCGCACCATCGTCGGCTGGAAAGGCCTCATCAATGATCCGCGCCTCGATGGCAGCTTCGACGTCAACGAAGGGCTGAAACTGGCCCGCAAGCTGCTGGTGGACATCAACGCCCTCGGCATGCCCACCGCCACCGAGTTCCTCGACATGGTGACCGGCCAGTACATCAGCGATCTCATCACCTGGGGTGCCATCGGCGCGCGCACCACCGAATCCCAGGTGCACCGCGAGATGGCCTCCGCTCTCTCCTGCCCGGTCGGCTTCAAGAACGGCACCGACGGCAACACCCGCATCGCCATCGATGCGGTGCGTGCCGCCCGTCACAGCCACATCTTCTACTCCCCGGACAAGGACGGCAAGATGACCATCTACCGCACCGCCGGCAACCCCTATGGCCATGTGATCCTGCGTGGCGGCCACCGCCCCAACTACGACACCGCCAGCATCGATGAAGCGTGCGAAGCGCTGGCCGACGTCGGCCTGCCCGAGCGGCTGGTGGTGGATTTCAGCCACGGCAACAGCATGAAGGATCACCGTCGCCAGCTGCTGGTGGCGCAGGACATCTGCGATCAGCTGCGCCGCGGCCGCACCGGCATCGCCGGCATCATGGCCGAGAGCTTCCTGGTGGAAGGGCGGCAGGATGTGGAGAACGGCTGCGCCGTCACCTTCGGCCAGAGCATCACCGATGCCTGTCTGTCGTGGAGCGACACCGAAACCCTGCTGGCCATGCTGGCCGAGGCCGCCCAGGTGCGCCTTGCCAAGCAGCAGGGCTGAGTGCGGATGACGAACGCCGACTGGCGGATAGTGCCTCTCGACGAGACGCTGCTGGCGCAGTGGGCAACCCTGCGCCAGCAGCTGTGGCCGCACCACGAAATGGCGGCCCATCTGCAGGAAGGGGCCGAACTGCTGGCCGCAGCCCATCTCAACGCCTTTCTGGTGCTGGATGCGCAGAGCCAGGCGGTGGCCTTTGCCGATGCTGCCCTGCGCCACGATTACGTGAACGGCTGCGAGAGCAGCCCGGTGGTCTATCTGGAAGGGGTCTATGTGCAGCCGGCTTCGCGCCGGCGCGGGTTGGCCCAGGCCTTGATTGCCCGGGTGGCCCAGTGGGGCCGCGAGCTGGGTTGCCGCGAGCTGGCCTCCGATGCCGCCATCGACAACCTTGCCTCCCAGCAGTTGCACCAGCGGCTCGGCTTTGCCGAAACGGAGCGGGTCGTCTTCTTCAAAAAGGCCCTCGGCTGACGCCAGGGCCTTGCTTGTCTCTCACAGGCTCGGCATAAACCAGACCCGGCCGCCCGCCTCGATGCGATCGGTCTTTATCTGAAACACCTGCGCCAGCAGCGCCTCGTCCACCAGCTCGACGCCCCCCTCCCGCACCACCCGCCCCTGTTGCAGACAGAGCAGGCGATCGGCCCAATCGATGGCCAGGTTGATGTCGTGGATGGCGAGCACCACCAGCAACCCCTGCCCGGCCAGCTGCTTGAGCAGCCGCAGCAGCGCCAGCTGATGATGCAGATCCAGCCCCGCCAGCGGTTCGTCCAGCAGCAATACTCGCCCGCCCGGGTTGAGGCTCGGCCACACCTGCAGCAGGGTGCGGGCGATCAGCACCCGCTGCTGCTCCCCGCCCGACAGCTGGCTGAAGTCCCGCGCCAGCAAGGCTTCCAGCTCCAGCGCCTGACACAGCGCCTGAATGGCCTCGTTCTGTCTGGCCGCAGGTTGAGCCTCATCGAGCCCCAGGCTCAGCACCTGGAATACCGGAATATGGAACAGCTGGGGCTGGCGCTGGGGCAGCATGGCGCGCCGCTGCGCCAGCGCCGGCCAGCTCAAGTCCGCCAGCGACTCCCCGCCGATGCGCACCTCCCCTTGCCCCTGCAAGAGGCCGGCCAGGGCGCCGAGCAGGGTCGACTTGCCGCTGCCGTTGGGGCCAAGCAGGGCCACCAGCTGGCCCCCCTGCCAGGCAAGGTCGAGGGGGGCGAGCCGGTTGGCGACGGCCAGGGAGCTGGCCGCCAGCAAGGGGGGCTGACCCCCGAGGTGATCAGGTGCTGGCATGGGCATCTTGCCTCAACAACAGATAGATGAAGAGCGGGGCGCCGACCGAGGCGGTGATGACCCCGATGGGCAGCTCCCCCGCCCGCAAGGCGGAGCGGGCGATGAGATCGGCCGCCAGCAGCAGGGCGCCGCCCCCCAGCGCCGAGGCGGGCAGCAGGAAGCGCTGATCGCTGCCGCCGCACAGGCGCAGCAGATGGGGCACCACCAGCCCGACGAAGCCGATGACCCCGCACAGCGCTACCGCCATGCCGGTGAGCAGGCACACCGCCAGTACCAGCCGCACCCGCATCTTGTCCACATCGAGCCCCATCAGGCGGGCCTGGGTCTCTCCCAGCAGCAGTTGCTGCAGCGCCTTGCCCTGCCAGCCGAGCCAGCCGAGAGCCAGCGGGAACAGCAGCCACCACCAGGCCAGTTGCTGGCTGCCGTAGGCCAGGCTGCCCATCATCCAGAACATGAATTCACGCAGGGAGCCGTCATCGGCAAAGTACATCAGCCAGGTCATGGCGGCATTGGTGAGGATGCCAATGGCGACCCCGAACAGCAGCAGCCGGGCGTGACCAAGCCGGGCCCGGCGCGCCAGCCGAATGATCAGCATGGTCACCAGCAGGGCACCGCCGAAGGCCGCCAGTGACAACCCCCAGCCCGGCAGATAAACGCCGAGGGCCTTGGCCACCGCCATCGCCACCATGGCGGCCAATCCCGCCCCGCTCGAGACGCCGAGCAGGCCGGGTTCGGCCACCGGGTTGTGCAGCATCACCTGCAGCACGGCGCCACCGCAGGCGAGCGCCGCCCCCGCCAGCAGGGCCAGCAGGGCGCGCGGCAGGCGCAGCTCCAGCAGGATGCGCTGCTCGAGATCCCCCAGTGGCTGCCAGGGCAACAAGACGAATTCGCCCCAGGCGAGGGAGCAGAGAAACAGCGCCAGGGTCAGCAGCAGCAGGCCGAGCAACCAGCGCCGCTGCCAGCGCTGCTGGCGGGCGAGCAAAGAGAGATACACAGAGGCTCTCCGAAGGTGAGAACGAGCCGGCGCCAGAGCCTGTCGAGCAGCTGGCGCGAGTCATGAAAAACGCATGATAACAGCGTGTTACTACCCGAGGTCAAGGCTGGTAAGGCTTGGCGAGGGCGGCAATCTCGCCGCTAGCCACCAGCTCCTGCAGCGCCAGTGCCAGCGGTTGCTGCAGCGCCTGATGGGGGGAGTGCTTGCTCATGCCCAGATAGAGCACCACAGGTTGCGGCGGCTGATAGGCTGCCTTGAGCAGACCGGCCTCGTTGTCCTGGCTCAGGGCGTAGTCCACCTGGCAGTCGGTGCCGATCATCAGCGGCAGGTGGCCGCGCTGCACCATGCGCAGCAGCTGATCCTCGGTGGGCACCCCGTGCTTGTCGAGCCGGTTGTCTGCATCAAAGGGGGCAAAATAGGCCGAATTGAGCACATAGCCCACCTTCTTGCCCTGCAGATCGGAGTAGGTGCGCAGGGTCGATACCGCCGCAGCCTTGCCGTAGAAGGCCGGCCGGCACTGATAGTAGGCCGGCTGCAGATAATCGATGAAGGCTGCCCGCTCTGCCGTCATCGCCAAGCCGATCATCAGGTCCACCTGGCCGGTCTGCATCTGCTTGAGCGCCCGTCCCCAGGGCACCCGTTTCACCTCGAAGCGGATGCCGCTGCGGCGCTGCAACTGCTGCAAGATGTCCATGTCCAGTCCGCCGAAGCGGCCGTCCGGCTGCACGATCCGAAACGGCGGCCAGACATCGGTGGCCACCGTCAGGGTCGGCGCCCCATGCACCAGGCAGGCAAACAGCAGACCAAGCACACCCAAGCTTGTCTTGCCCATCCCGTACAACCCTCTGTGACTTCATCCTTGATGGATTAAAAATACCCTGCCGCCCCACTTATGAAAACCCGTGGTTCGGAGATAAAATGCGATTGATTTTAAAGGAGAACCTAATGAACCCTATCTTTACCAGCATCGGCCTGCTGCTGTGCAGCAACGTCTTCATGACCTTCGCCTGGTATGCCCACCTCAAGAGCATGAATCACAAACCCTGGATCATCGCCGCCCTGGTGAGCTGGGGCATAGCGCTGTTCGAATACCTGCTGCAGGTACCTGCCAACCGCATCGGCCATACTGTGCTCTCCGTCGGCCAGCTCAAGATCCTGCAGGAGGTGATCACCCTCACCGTGTTCGTCCCCTTCTCCATCTTCTATCTGAAAGAGGATCTGAAATGGGATTACCTGTGGGCCGGCCTGTGCATCCTGGGCGCGGTGTTTTTTGTCTTTCGCGAGAAACTCACCGGCGCCTGACGCTGTACACTCAATGACATTCGATGTAATTGCATCTGCTTGATAGACGAGGCAAAACCAATGGAATTGCGAGACATGCTACAGATCCTGGCCAAGCAGGATGGCTCCGACCTCTATCTGTCGACCGGCGCCCCCCCTTGCGCCAAGTTCAACGGCGGCCTGCGTCCGCTCAGTGAGACGCCGCTCGAGCCCGGCGAGGTGGCCAGAATAGCCGACGCCATCATGGACGGCGAGCAAAAGCAGCAGTTCGAGCGGGAGCTGGAGATGAACCTCGCCATCTCGCTGCCCCAGATCGGCCGCTTTCGGATCAACATCTTCAAGCAGCGCAACGAAGTGTCGCTGGTGGCGCGCAACATCAAGACCGAGATCCCCCGCTTCGAGGATCTGAAACTGCCCCCCGTGCTGCTCGACACCATCATGGAGAAGCGCGGCCTGGTGCTGTTCGTCGGCGGTACCGGCTCGGGCAAGTCCACCTCGCTCGCGGCACTCATCGATCACCGCAACCGCAACAGCGGCGGCCACATCATCACCATCGAGGATCCGGTGGAGTTCGTGCACCGTCACCGCAAGAGCATCATCAACCAGCGCGAGGTGGGGGTGGACACCCGCAGCTTCCACGCTGCCCTCAAAAACACCCTGCGCCAGGCGCCGGACGTCATCCTCATCGGCGAGATCCGCGATCGCGAGACCATGGAGCATGCGCTGGCCTTCTCCGAGACCGGCCACCTGGCCATCTCCACCCTGCACGCCAACAACGCCAACCAGGCGCTGGATCGCATCATCAACTTCTTCCCGGAAGAGCGCCGGCCCCAGCTGCTCAACGATCTGGGCAACAACCTCAAGGCCTTTGTCTCCCAGCGGCTGGTCAAAACCAGCGACGGTGGCCGCCGGGCGGCGGTGGAGATCATGCTGGGCACCCACACCATTCGCGACATGATCAAACGCGGCGAATTTGGCGGCCTCAAGGAGGTGATGGAAAAATCCAAGGCCCTCGGCATGGTCACCTTCGACAGCGCCCTGTTCGATCTGGTGGTGGAGGGAGTGATCGACGAGGAGGAGGCGGTGAAGAACGCCGACTCGGCCAACAACCTGCGCCTCAAGATCAAGCTGTGGAAGGAGAAGGGCCAGATCGCCAGCAGCAGCGATGCCACCGGCTGGAGCCTCGAGCCCACCAAGGACGAGAAAGACGATCTGTTCTGACCTCGTCCGCCCCCTGACGGCACCTGCAAACACCCGCTTCGGCGGGTGTTTGCACAAAAAACGCCCGCATCTGGCCGCCCTTCAAGGCCACCGCCCTCCCCGCCAGCCCAGCGCCGCCGTGACATCTGGTGAACTATCGCGCCATCTGCGACAGATTTTGTCATCACAAATGACAAAACCATCACTTCACCGAAAAACCGTGTGAGAAGTGTGAGTGAAAGCACTTTCATACTGGCTTCAAAGGAGGCAGTATCAAGGAGTTCTATCAATAAAGGGGTATTCAATGTTGTTACAACCTGCCAATACAGCACAGTCCAGACAGTTGCTGAACGAGACCATGGCCTTGGTTCTCGCAGGAGGGCGGGGCAGTCGCCTCAAACAGTTGACGGACAACAGGGCGAAACCGGCAGTGCATTTCGGCGGCAAGTTCCGCATCATCGACTTCGTACTCTCCAACTGCATCAACTCCGGCATTCGCCGGGTCGGGGTGGTCACCCAATACAAATCCCACAGCCTGCTGCGCCACCTCCAGTCCGGCTGGTCTTTTCTGCGCTACCAGATGAACGAGTTCATCGACTTGCTGCCCGCCCAGCAACGGGTGGACGAGGTCAACTGGTATCGCGGCACCGCCGACGCGGTCTACCAGAATCTGGACATCATTCGCGATCACGGCCCCAAATATGTGGTGGTGCTGGCGGGGGATCACATCTACAAGATGGATTACGCCGCCATGCTGCTCGATCACGTCAACATGGGGGCCAGGGTGACGGTGGCCTGCATCGAGGTGCCGAGGGATGAGGCGAGCGCCTTCGGGGTGATGGCGGTGGATGGGGATCGCAAGATCAACGCCTTCGTCGAGAAGCCCGCCAACCCGCCCGCCATGCCGGGCAAGCCCGACACCGCGCTGGCCTCCATGGGGGTCTACATCTTCGAGGCCGACTACCTCTACCAGTTGCTGGAAGAGGATCTCGCCAACCCGGCCTCCCACCACGATTTCGGCATGGACGTGATCCCGCGGGTGGTGCAAGAGGGCACCGCCTATGCCCACCCGTTCAGCATGTCCTGCGTCGGCTGCTGCCCGCAAAAGCGCCCCTACTGGCGCGATGTGGGCACGGTGGATTCGTTCTGGGAGGCCAACATGGATCTTGCCTCCGTCACCCCGGAGCTCGACATCTACGATCAGGACTGGCCCATCTGGACCAGCCAGAACATGACCCCGCCCGCCAAGTTCGTGCAGGACAGAAACGGCCAGCACGGCATGACCATCAACTCCATGTTTGCCGGCGGCACCATCGTCAGCGGCTCCTTCATCGTGAGCTCGGTGCTGTTTACCAATGTGCGGGTCGACTCCTTCTGCACCCTGGATCAGGCGGTGATCTTCCCCGGGGTCGAGATAGGCCCGGGCTGCCGGCTGCGCCGGGTGGTGATCGACAAGGGCTGCAAGCTGCCGGAAGGGCTGGTGGTGGGGGAAAACGCCTGCGAGGATGCCCGCCGCTTCTACCGCTCCGAGCAGGGCATAGTGCTGGTCACCAAGGAGATGCTGGCCAGATTGTGATGCCGAACAGTCATAGCAGAGGGAGTCATAGAGGCTCCCTTTTTACATTTGCTTACCGCTCGCCCCTTGCCTGACCGGTTGCCGGGCATGCTACTCTGCGCTCGGCCCAGCCTTCGTCTCACCATGGAATCGCATATGAAAAAACTGGATGTTGCCCGCCTTGCCAGCCTCGCCGACGAGGCCGCCCACTCCCCGCGCCTGCGCATGAACCACAACCTGCATCAGGAGCTGGCCGACCCCATCCAGCGCCTGGCCATCGCCATGGAGCCGGGCACCTATATCCGCCCCCATCGCCACCTGCAGACCTGGGAGCTGCTCACCTCGCTGCAAGGCCGCTTCGTGGTGCTCAACTTCGATGACGAGGGCACCGTCATTGCTCGCGCCGTGCTGGGGGAAGAGACCTCGGTGCTGGAAACCCCGGTCGCCAGCTGGCATGCGGTGCTCTCTCTGGATCCCGGCGCCGTCATCTTCGAGGTCAAACACGGCCCCTACGCCCCCTTTCGGGAAGAGGACTTCGCCCCCTGGTCACCGGCGGTGGACGACGTCGCCGGCCAGCAGGCGCTGATGGCCTGGTATCGCCACGCCGAAGTGGGCCAGCGCTGGCCGGGGCGCTGATCTGCCTCCACCCTTACGCGAACACAGCCAACACGCGCCAATAAAAAGACCCGCCAGCGGCGGGTCTTTTTTATATCTGAATGCGGGGTATCGAACACGAGCAGATGAGCTGGTTCAGCCCTTCTGCACCAGACCAATCTGGCCCGGCTCGCACCATTCGAACATCACCTCCTGGCTCTTGCCGCAGCAGGAGCCACCGCACACCTGAGTCTCCCGCTTGGCGACCCGCCCCTTGCGCATCCAGACGCCGAGCATGGCCTCCACCGCATCTTCCGAGGTGTGGAAGTGGCGGGCCAGCTCGCGCCGGCTCACCTTCTGCTGCGCGGCGAGGTACTCCCCCAGCTCACGCAGGATCACAGGGTCACCACCTTGCGGGCGACGATGTCGCCATGGCGACGGCCGGCCCACCAGAGCAGCAGCAGGGAGCCGCCGTAGCTCGCCACCCAGAACAGGCTCTGCTCGGGGTGCGCGGCAAAGGTGGCCAGCTGATAGAAGACGGTGGCGCACATGAAGGCCATGTAGTTGCACCAGGCGGCGGTCAGCAGGGCCCACTGGCGACCGGTTTCCCGCACCAGGGCGCCCATGGCGGCGGCGCAGGGCATGTAGAGCAGCACGAACAAGAGGTAGGCGAAGGCACCGGCCGCCCCGTCGAAGTGGCTCTGCATGTTGCCATAGGTGGAGACGTCCACCTCCTGCGCCTCGGCGGCAGCTTTCTGGTCATCCAGGTTGCCCACCGCCAGCCCCATGGGGTCGGTCGGGTCGATGTCGGCCAGATTGGTGGCGACCGCGGCGATCGCCTCCTGGAAGCTGCTTACCAGAGAGAACTCGCTCGCCTCCTCTTCCCCGTCGCCGCTGCCGGCGTAGAGGCTGTTGAGGGTACCGACCACCGCCTCTTTGGCGAAGATGCCGGTGACGATGCCGACCGTGGCCTGCCAGTTGTCATCGCGCACGCCGATGGGGTGCAGCACCGGGGTCACCGCCTGGCTGATTTTGCTCAACACCGAGCTTTCTTGGTCTTGGTGGCCGAAGCTGCCGTCGGTGCCGAGCGAGTTGAGCACGCTCAGCACGGCGACCACCAGCACGATGGTTTTACCGGCGCCAAAGACGAAGGATTTGAGCTTCTGCCAGGTCTTGATGCCGACGTTGACCGGGCGCGGCCACTCGTAGTCCGGCATCTCCATCAGCATGGAGTCACTCTTGCCCGGCAGCAGGGTGCTGCGCAGCAACAGGCCGGTGAGCACCGCCACCAGGATGCCGATGAGGTAGAGACCGAACACCAGGTTCTGGCCGGATTCGGGGAAGAAAGCCACCGCGAACAGGGCGTAGACCGGCAGGCGGGCACCGCACGACATGAAGGGGGCCATGGCCGAGGTCATCAGCCGTTCACGCTCGGAGTTGAGGGTGCGGGTCGCCATCACCGAGGGCACGGTGCAGCCAAAGCCCATCAGCATGGGGACGAACGCCTTGCCCGGCAGGCCGAGGCGGCGCATCAGGGCATCCACCACGAAAGCCGCGCGGGCCAGGTAGCCGGAGCTCTCCAGCACCGCCAGGAACAGGTAGAGGCAGCCGATCACCGGGATGAAGGTGGCGACGGTCTGCAAGCCGACGCCAAAGCCGTCCGCCAGGATGGCCCCCAGCCAGTCCGGCGCATGGATCAGCCCCAGCAGGTGGTGGACGCCATCGACAAACAGGGCGCCGCCCATGATGTCGAAGAAGTCGATGAAGGCGCTGCCCACCTTGATGGCGAACATGAACATCAGGTACATCACCAGCAGGAAGAAGGGGATGCCGAACCAGCGGTTGAGCAGCACCCGATCGAGCCGCTCGCTCTGGGCCGCAGTGAGCTTGCCCTTCTGCTGGCACGCCTGGGCGGCCCACTGGTGGATGTGGCCGTAACGGATGTCCGCCAGTTGCAGGTCCACATCCTGCCCGTGGTGAGCGCGAGCCACCACGTTGGCGGCTGCGGCCTGCTGGCCGGGCAGCAGGGTCTCCTGCATCACCGCATCCTCTTCCAGCAGGCGCAGGGCGCGACCACGGGTGGTGAGGTGGTGCGGGGCGAGCAGGGTCTCGAGCTCCGCCAGATCTTTTTCAAGCTCATGGCCGTAGTCCAGCAACAGCGCCGGCTGCGGTTGGCCGATGAACTGCTGGATCTGGTTCTTGAAGGCGGCGACCTGCTGGCGGTTGTGGGCCGAGAGGGCCACCACCGGGCAGCCGAGGGTGTTGGCGAGCTTGCTCTCGTCGATGGTGATGCGCCGCTTTTGCAGGATGTCCATCTTGTTGAGCACCACCACCATGGGCAGCCCCAGCTCGCGCAGTTGCAGCGTGAGGTAGAGGGAGCGCTCCAGGTTGGCGGCGTCGATGACGTTGAGCAGCAGATCCGGCTGCTGGCCCTCCACGAAGCGGCTGGCGATCTGCTCGTCCAGGCTCCCCTCCTGGTTGGCCAGGCTGTAGATGCCGGGCAGGTCCATCAGTTTGTAGTCGTGACCCTGGGCGCTGAATTCGCCCATCTTCTTGTCGACAGTGACACCGCTCCAGTTGCCCACCTGCTGGCGGGCCCCGGTCAGGGCATTGAACAGGGAGGTCTTGCCGCTATTGGGATTGCCGACGGTTACCAGGGAGTAGTTCATACCGGTTCAACCTCGATAGTGCTTTGACCAAGACGATTGTTTTGTGAGGTGTGTTTCATACCGGCTCGACCTCGATTTGCTGGGCAAGGCTTTTTTGCATGGAGAGGCAGATCCCCTGACACTGGATCTGCAGCGGATCCCCGAGCGGGGCCGCGCGCAAATAGATGACTTCAGTCTGGGGCAACAAGCCCATCACCATCAGCTTGCGCCGCAGGGGACGGGTTAATTGATTCATGTTCTTGATGCGAGCACTCTGTCCCGGTGACAACTGCGCGAGTACCATGACTGACTCCTGAAGTTAAACAATAATAATTCTCTTTTACTTGGGGCATTATAATCCGTGTTTTCAACGCTTATTTGAGTAAAATCAAACTCCGCTTAGCTAACCCACAAATAACTGCCATGAGTCACGACAACAACAGCCGCCTGGTTTACAGCACGGACGGCGGCATCATCAAAGAACAGAGCCAGCCGCAATCTGCCTCCCCCTTCCCCACCGACGGGGTGGTGCGCATCCGCCGCGAAACCAAGGGGCGCAAGGGCGCCGGGGTCATCACCATCCACGGCGTCCCGGCCGAACAGCAAAAGAGCCTCGCCACCCTGCTCAAGAAAAAGTGCGGCACCGGCGGCGGCCTGAAAGAGGGGGTGATCGAGATCCAGGGGGACAAACGGGATCTGATCAAGGCCGAGCTCGAGAAGGCCGGTTTCAGCGTCAAGCTGGTGGGCGGCTGATCCCCGCGCTGCCCGGCTTGCGTCACTTTCGCTTTTTCCCTAGAATGCCCGCTCCCATCGAGGGGGAGTAGTCTCGCCAGCCGGCCCCAAACCGGTTCGCGACCCTGATCAACATACTTGGTGCCAACTCACCATGGTCAGGGTGATCCACGCCAGCCGCGGATTTGACAAGACCTTTGACGGGCCAGTGCCAATACCGGGGACGGATGGCGCAGGCTTGTCTCAGGTATAACAATTCCGTCCCCCGGTCATTTTTATGGAAGCCTTGTTAACCTCAACCCTCAGCGTGGCCATCGCCGAAATCGGCGACAAGACCCAGCTGCTGGCGCTGTTGCTCATCTGTCGTTTTCGCAAGCCCTGGCCCATCATCGCCGGCATGCTGGCAGCCACCCTGCTCAACCACGCCGGCGCCGCCTGGCTTGGCGAGTTCATCAGCCGCTGGCTCGATCCCAAGGTGATGACCTACCTGGTGGCCGGTGCCTTCATTGCCATGGCCGCCTGGATCCTGGTGCCGGACAAGATGGACGACGAGGAGAGCCCGCTCGACAAATACGGCCCCTTCATGGCCACCTTCGTGCTGTTCTTCATCGCCGAGATCGGCGACAAGACCCAGATCGCCACCGTGCTGCTGGCGGCCAAATATGACTCGCTGACCCAGGTCATCACCGGCACCACCCTCGGCATGATGCTGGCCAACGTGCCGGTGGTGCTGCTTGGCAAGCTGGGGGCCGATCGCCTGCCGCTCAAGGGGATCCGCATCGCCTGCGCCATCCTGTTCGTGGGCCTCGGGGTGAGCACCCTGCTGTTCGCCTGACCCGGCCGGATCAGAAGGTGGCGAGGCAAGGGTGAGCACTTGCCGACGCCGCTCCCGCGCCCATGTCGTGTCCTTGCAAGCAAGCCCCGCCCTTTGGCGGGGCTTTTTGCATCCGCTTGCCGGGCTGGTCGCGCCCGCAGACGGGGGCTGCCAATCGGCGCCATGGCCGTGGCATAATGCGGCAAACCTGATGGAGCATCCCATGCACTTCACTTCAAGACAGACGTTGCTCGACTGGGTCAGGCGTGGACGCCTCGAGCGGGCCAGCCTGCCCGCCGCCCTCGCCCTGTGCGAGCTGCCCCCCGGCCCTGCCCGCTGGCAGTGGCTGTTCGATCGGCTGCTGCTCTGGCTTGGCAGCCTGTGTCTCGGCGCCGGCCTGGTGTTCTTCGTCGCCTTCAACTGGCAGGAGCTGGGCCGCCTCTCACGCCTCGCGCTGCTGGAGCTGCCGCTGCTCGCCATGCTGCTGTTGCTGTGGCGCAAGCCCCTCGCCGACAGCCAGCGCCAGGCGCTGCTGCTCGCCATCGCCCTCAACATCGGCGCCCTGCTGGCGCTGGTGGGGCAGACCTACCAGACCGGTGCCGATCCCTGGCAGCTGTTCGCCACCTGGGCGCTGATGCTGCTGCCGCTGGCGGCGCTCGGCCAGAGCCCGCTGCTGTGGACCTTGAGCTGGCTGCTCGGCCAGCTGGCGCTGGTGCTCTACTGGCGGCTCGGCCTGTTCAACTTCTTCTTCGCCTTCAACGAGGAGGCCCTCGGCTGGTGCCTGACCCTGTTCAACGCCGCCCTCTGGGGCATATTGCTGCTGGTGCCCGCTCACTACCGGCTGATGCCCTCCTGGCTGGCGGGGCTGGCCGCCGGGTTCGGCGTCACCCTGCTCACCCTGCTGGCGCTGTTCGATGTCGCCTCCCCCTGGGTCTGGCCGGCCTGGCTCGGCTGGCTGGCGGCAGCCTACCTGCGCTGGCACCACAGATTCATCGCCGGGCTCGCCATGGGCTGCCTGAGCCTCATCGTGGTGCTGCTGACCGCGCTCGGCAAATGGATGGAGCCGGACGTGGATGGCTTCCTGCTGCTCTGCCTCATCGCCATCGGCCTGTCGGTGGCGGCCAGCCGCTGGCTGCAACAACAACGGAGGCCCCATGAGTGATCTGACCCCCTGGCAGCGACTGCAACGGGCCCGGCTGGTGGAAGGGGATGCCCCCCGTGACGACCAGCCCCACTGGTCGAGCCGCTTTCTGCTCGGCATGGTGGGCTGGATTGCCGCCCTGTTCCTGCTGTTCTTCCTGTTCATGTCGTTCTCCCAGCTCACCCGGGATGCCGACAGCGCCCTGCTGATGGGCGTCGTGCTGATGGTCATCGCCTTTTGCCTCAACCGCTTCGCCACCCGCAGCGATCTGTGGGATCAGTTCGTGCTGGCGCTGGCGCTGGCTGGCGACGCCTGGCTGCTCTACGGCCTGCTCGATCGGCTGGATCTGCACTCGGCTCCGCTCTGGTTCGGCCTCGCCCTGCTGTCACTGGCCATCGCCGCCCTGTTCGAGCACTGGTTGATCCGGCTGTTTCACAGCTTCGCCGCCGCCATCCTGCTCACCCTTGGCCTCGCCTGCCTCGGCCTGCAACTGCTGGCCCTGCCGCTGGTGATGACGGCGGTGGCCCTCTGCTGGCTGCAGGCCGAGCGCGATCCACTGCGCCATCAACTCTATGAATCCCTCACCCTGGGGCTGGCGCTCTCCCTGCTGGTGCTGGGGCGTCTGCACCACCCGCTGTGGGACGGCGGCGCCAGCATGCTCGACGAGCTGGGCCACTCCCGCCTGCCGCTCTGGCTCAACCCGCTGCTCTGCGCCGCCCTGTTGCTGGGGCTCATGGTCCGGCTGAAACTGCCGCTGCTGTACGGGCTGCCGCTGGTGCTGATCAGCGCCCTCATCCCCGGCATGGGGGCCGGCGCCCTGGTGCTGGTGCTCGGCTTTTATGCCGGCAGCGTCGGCCTGATGACCCTGGCCGGCCTGCTGCTGGTCGGCTTTGGCTCCCTCTATTACTACGATCTGGGGCTGACCCTGATGACCAAATCCTGGCTGCTGCTGGGCTCGGGCGCCCTGCTGCTCGGCGCCCGCCAGCTGCTCAAACGGCTGAGCCTGCGGAGCCCCTCATGAGACGACTCGCCCTGCTGCTGACCGGCCTCGCCATCCTGGCGGCCATCAATGTCACCGTCTGGCGCTACGAACGCGCCATGAGCAGCGGCGAGGTGGTGCTGCTGCGCCTCGCCCCGGTCGACCCGCGCTCCCTGATGCAGGGGGATTACATGCGCCTCAACTACGAGCTGGTCCGCCAGCTTGGCAACCGGCAGCAAGATGAAGCCCCCGCCGACACCCTGGTGATCCGCCTCGACGAGCAGCAGGTCGCCAGCTGGGTGGAAGGGGGCAAGCCGGATCAGCTGGCCCGCGATGAGCGGCGGCTGCAGGTGCGCCGCAGCGACGGCCAGTGGCTCATCGGCCCCGATGCCTACTTCTTCGAAGAGGGCACCGGCGAGCAGTACGAGGCGGCGCGCTACGGCGAGTTTCGTCTGCAGGAGAGCGGCAAGGCGCTCTTGGTGGGGCTTCGCGATGAGCAGTTGAAACCGGTGGGAAATACCAGAGCGCGCTGGTAACTACTGGCAATATCAGGCTTTTTTGCCCACACTAGGGCAAGATGGATCGCCCGCGCTACGCCAAGGAATGCCCATGAGGATAAGGTTTTGCGGTTGCCTGCTGCTGTTGTCATGCCTTGGCACGGCGCAGGCCGAGCTCGGCAAGCTGGAGTACCTGACCGAGGATTATCCCCCCTACAACTTCACCGACCAGACCGGTCAGCCCGGCGGGCTGGCGGTGGAGCTGCTGCAGCTGATCTGGCAGCGCACCCAGACCCCCGCCCAGCCCATTCGCATCCTGCCCTGGGCGCGGGGTTACTACCTGCTGACCCAGAAACCCAACGTGGTGCTCTTCTCCACCGCCCGCACCGACACCCGCGACCCCCTGTTCAAGTGGGTGTGCCCCATCGGCTACTCCGAGTACGTGCTGCTGGCCCACAAGCGCCGCCCCCTCACCCTCAGCGCGGTCGAGCAGATCAACGACTACCGCATCAGCGCCGTGCGCGCCGATGCCTCCGAACAGCTGCTGCTCAACCGCGGCATGGACGAGAGCCGCATCATCTCCGCCAACCGGCTGAGCCAGGCGCTGAAGATGCTGGTGTCGGGCCGCGCCGATCTGCTGGCCACCGGCAAGCTGGCAGGCTATGACGCCATCAAGGCGCTGCAGCTCGATGCCAATGACTTCACGGTCGCCTTCGTGCTGGATGCCGAGGAGCTCTGCTACGCCTTCAGTCGCCAGGTGGATGACGGCGTCATCAAGCAGTTCCAGCGTGCCCTCACCCAGGCGCTCGCCTCTTCGGAATATCAGGGGCTGCGGCTCAAATACCTGCCCGCCCCCTGAGCAAGGCCCGCTACCTCTCACCGCCAGTGCACGGCGAGTGGCGATTTGGCGGGCTTTGATAACACTTGAGAATGACGCTACACCCCACCAGGATGGCCAACATGAAAAAATGGATTGGATTCGCCGCACTCGCGTTTGTCACCCTCGCCCAGGCCAGCCCGGAGCTTGGCAAGCTGCACTACCTCACCGAAGAGTACAAACCCTACAACTTCTCCAACGAATCCGGCGCCCCCACCGGGCTCGCCGTCGAGCTGCTGCAGCAGGTCTGGCAGAAGACCAACACCCCGCAGCAACCCATCACCATCATGCCCTGGGCGCGGGGTTATTACTTGCTGACCCAGAAACCCAACGTGGTGCTCTTCTCCACCGCCCGCACCGAGGCGCGGGATCCGCTGTTCAAATGGGCCTGCCCCATCGGCTATGCCGAGATCGTGCTGATGGGGCTGGCCAAGAGCCCGGTCAACATCGCCAAGCTGGAAGATGCCGAAAAGTACAACATAGGGGCGGTGCGGGCCGACGTGGGGGAGCAGCTGCTGCTCAACAACGGCTTTGACGAGCAGAAGATCATGACCGCCAACCGCCTGCCCCAGGCACTCAAGATGCTCACCTCGGGCCGGGTCGATCTCATCTCTACCAACAAGACCACCATGCTGGATCTGATCGCCTCCCAGCAGCTGGATCCCGCCCAGTTCAAGGTGTTCTGGATGCTGAGCTCGGAGCAGTTCTGCTTCGCCTTCAGTCACCCGGTGAGCGACGAGCTGGTCAAGGAGTTCCAGAGCGGCCTGACCCAGGTGCTGGCCAGCAGCGAGTTCCAGCAGATCCAGGCCAAGTACTTCCCCGCCCGCTGAGGGGCGGCATGAAAAAGGGGCCCGCCGGGGCCCCTTTTGCTTGTCTGTCTCGCCTGCGCAGTCAGCTCGGCCGACGGCGCTGGCGCTTGACCTCGTACATGCAGGCATCGGCCAGCCTCAGCGCCTCGTCCACCGTGCTGCTGGCCGGATCGATGGCCACCACCCCCACGCTGGCACCGGGGTAGTGCAGCAGGCCGGCGGGCACCTCGAGAGGCACCAGGCTCGCCTCGAACAACCGGCGCTGAAAGCCCTGCACCGCCGCCTCCCGCGTCTCTTCGCCGCACTGCGGCCCCATCCCCACCGCCACGAACTCGTCGCCCCCCACCCGCGCCAGCAGATCGCTGCCGCGCAGCACGGTTGACAGCGCTGCGGCGACCCGTTGCAGCAGCAGGTCGCCGGTGTCGTGGCCGTGGGTATCGTTGATGGCCTTGAAGCCGTCGAGATCGATGAAGCCGAGCAGCAGCGGATGCTCGACCCGCTCCGCCAGTGAAAACAGCCGGTTGAGCTCGTGCATCAGCGCCCGCCGGTTGGGCAGCCCGGTCAGCGGGTCGCTCAGCGCCTGGCGTGACAGCTCGTGGTTGGCCTGCTGCAACTGCTGCAGCAGCTGTTCGCGCTCCACCTGCTCGGCGATCAAGCGGGCAAAGAAGGCGATCAGGTGATCCGAGCCCGCCGTCAGCGGCTTTTGCTCGGCACTGGCGGCGCACAGGGTGCCATAAAGAGAGCCCGAAGGGGTCTGCACCGGACAGCTCAGGTAGGTGCGAATGCCGAGGGCCCGCGCCGCCTGGGAATCCCCCCAGCAGCTCGCCACATCCTCGGTGTAGAAGCGCCCCTCGTCGAGGGCCCGTCGGCAGAGGGCATCGCCCCAGGCCACCGAGGCCCCCTCGGGGATCTGCAGGTCGGCGCTGTTGCGGGCAAAGCGGATATGTTGGGTGTCGTGACCAAGGTCGATTTCGGTCAGATAGGTGGATTCAAGCCCGGTGACCGTCTCGAGCATCTCCAGCAGCGGGCGGGTCAGGCTCTCCAGATCCCGCGCCCCGGTCACTTGCAGCGACAACGCCTGCAATATTCTGTCCATGCACACCTCCCTGCTTGCATGTCTATTCCTGAAACGATAGCCAACCCCGGGGGCCATTCACAAGCCGCGTGCCCCCGCCGTGGCACAAATTTTGCGGTTTTGGCGGCCTTTGTCGTCGAACGACCCTCGATTGTCCGGCAACGCGCTCCGTTTGCAGCCAACGCGGGGCGGCCCGACCTGAGCCGTGGTGAGCGCCCCCTATTGAGGGCAGCAGCGCCTGTCGTGCGGCGTTATTGGCTACGGCGGCTTCGCTGTGAATGCCGTCGAGGGCTGGGCCCATGCTGGCCCCAGGTGCTCATCGCCTTTGTGGATGGCGCTGTCCCGCTGCTCTGTCTCTGCCCGGCTCTCTGCTTATCCTGCTTGTCTGCTTATCAGCCAGACGCGGCGCTCATCTTCCATCACACCCCGGCCGCGGGTCAATCGCCGGTTGCCACTTTGCAGCAAAGGAGAAAAACCATTTAATTCTGATAGTTGCATCACTAATTTCATGGATTTGGATGGCCCCGCCGAAGCGGGTTCCGTAAGATGACCATCGGCCCCTGTTGGCCCCGAGTATTCATGGATGGTCAAGGGCGCAAGGTGGCGGCGACAGTCAGGGGCGGCAGCGTCTCTGGCGGATAGCGCGCGGACTGTGAGCCCGCCGCCCTGTTTGGCCCAACACCCGATACGACTCGGCGCTCTCCGGGTTATTTGACCCGCATCAGGCGATGGCGGACGTCACCCAGCTCGACCTGGATCACCTGGGAGCGCTGCATGGCATCGACCCGCTGCAGCATGTCGGCGTTGTACTGCTTGCGCCGCATCCACTGCATGGGCTCCTCGAAGCTGCCTTCGTTGACGATAAAGGTATCCGTGTAGGTGTCGTTCACTATGCTGACCACCCAGATGCGCTGCTGAAACTCCGAGAGTTCGGCAAAAAGCGCAGCGCCACGGGTTGCGAGCCAGCGCCCTGCCCGAGTGATCCTGTTTTTACTGCCAACGAGCCGGTTTGCCATAACTGATAAGGGTTGGATAAAGGACGGTTGGGCATCCTAGCATTCCAGAGGATGGCGCACCAAGCAGCGGGAGGGTCGCCTTTCCCACCACGGGATTAGGCGCAGGGTGCAATAAGCCTGTAGGGTCGATTAGCGCAGCGTAATCGTCCGCGGTAACCATCCCCTCCCCTCTTGCGGGAGAGAGGTAGGGTGCCAATAAGCGAAACGCATTGCACCGGGGTAAATGATCCCCTCTGCCCATGTGGGAGACAGGTAGGGTGCCAATAAGCGAAGCGCATTGCACCGGGGAACGGTCCCCTCTCCCCTTGCGGGAGAGGGCTAGGGTGAGGGGTTCGGTAACGTCTTTGCTTGGGCTAAATATCGCCGTCTAAATGGCACGGCTCAGCCATGTAGGACACGAGGACTCCTTCCTCGACGGGGTTTCACCGCCGCTGCGCGGCTTGGCGAGTGACTTTGGAAAGACCAAAAGTCACCAAAGGTCTATTCACCCACTTGTTCGCCCTCCTGCGTCGGGTTCCCTCGGCTCACCCATTTGTCCAACGGCACGCGCCGATGGGCTTTGACCTTCGCCATCCCTGGCGTCGGTCAAAGTCCGCTGCGGACATCCATGTCCTTGCGCCAAACCGGGCCGAGCGTTGCTCGTCTAATTCCGGTTTGGCCCATGGCCCATCGGCGCTCGCTCGGCGTCCTGCCTCGCGGCTTGGACAAACGGTCTCGCCTCGGCAAACAACAGGGGGCCAGAACCAACCCGTAGCCCCGAGGTTAGTTAACAACCGTCTGTTGCATATTTGGGGCAATGAATGGAAGAATAATTATTTCTGAATTTTCTCTTAGCCCACCTCATAGCAAAGCAATTTTGTCGTATCTATACAGCAAGTCACATCAACTTGATTGCATAGGTTAAAAAGTAACGTGTGAGCACAGCAGAATGCTGCTCTCACATATACCAAGGAAAAAATAGTGACTATTCCTCCTAACTCAACCTTAAATGTGAGCACACTTTAACCACTTCAACTTTATAATGGATTCAACTATATGAGCGATATTGTTAACAAACTTATTGAGGCTGTAGAAAAAGGTAATGTATGGGTAGCTTTAACAGTCGTAGCCGTTGCGATTATTTTTAATTTGCGAACTCTATTTAGTTTCTTTGAGGAGAGACAAAAAGCTAGAATAATAAAGCTAGAAGCCGCTATACAATGTCCTCAAATCGTAGGTTCGACTAAGTCTCATTTAGAAAATGAACTTGCTGCAGAGCATTTCAAAATAACTACCGGAATGCGATTAGAAAAAGAAATGCGAGAATCATTAATTAATCTACATAAGAAAAGCCATGGAGAGATATCGTTTGCTCACTTTAAAAGAGGGCTGCCTCATATTTTTTATAAAAACAAAAGGATTGTCGTAGAAATTAGTTTTATTGAATATTCATTATTCGTCTTCAATCTATTTTTTGGAATTGCTCTGATATTTTCAGGGTTATTTCTCATGGTATTACCAACAGATAGATCTATTACATGGATAGAGCTGTTTTCACAAATAGGACTAGGGTTTATTTTTATCACTACAGCATTATTCATGCTCACTCAAACATTTCCAATAATGTCTGCCAATAGAGTGAAAAAACTAATACAAAAAATGAATCCCATGGATTAATGCCACTTCTCTTAAAAACAATTAATATATAGCTTGATAGATAAAGTTTTTAATAATCCCACACCAATTGTTAATTTTATGTAAGTTTATATAAAAGTCAATCTTAACAAAAAACATTCCCCATTAGCCAACAACATTAACATTGCTCACATTTCCAACCCACGATGAAAATAAAGGGACTTATATATGCAATTTGATAAAGAATTACTTGGTAAAATATTAGACCCAATTCATGGCATAATCCGCTTAAGCGAATTGGAAATAAAATTCATTGATCACCCTCTATTTCAGAGGCTAAGAAATATAAAGCAGAATACTTTTTTATATAAAGTTTTTCCTTCAGCAATGCATAGTAGGTTTGAACACTCTCTCGGCGTTATGCATCTATCATATGAAATATTAAAGAATTTAAATTTAAATTCATATAGATATCAAAATAAGTATAGTGATGGTAGAATTTTTAATAATATTGAGGACCTTCCTTTAAAGAATATTCGGGAGCTGAGATTGGCAGCTCTATTACATGATCTTGGCCATGGTCCAATGTCTCATCAGTTTGATTCATTTATGTGCAAAAAAGAGGATTTATCAGAACATCTTGGACAGGACTTTAGTGATATTTTCAAGATTATTTCCAGTGGTGCCACCATTGACCATGAGCATATGTCTGCGATCTTCATAAAAATTATTTATAATAGCTTGAATGATGAGTTACGCAACTTAATAGATATTAACAATGTTATTAGTATAATCGAGAGCAAATATAAAAATAATAGAATTATAGTAAGTTTTGGTGATAAAAGCTTAGACATCCTCCCTCTATTTACATCTATAATATCATCCTGCCCTATTGATGCTGACCGAATGGATTATCTTCTAAGGGACAGTTATTTTTCCGGTGTGAAATGTGGTATCTATGATTACAATAGGCTCTTTATGTCTATTGTACCTGTTATAGATAATAACAAAGTGTTTTTGGCATATAAAGAAAGTGGAATTGACTCTATTGTTGAGTTTATAAATGCTAGATCAAGTCTATTTGGGCAAGTTTATTACCACAAAACAAATAGAGCATTTTCAGCAATGTTAGGCAATGTTTGTGAAATATCAAAAGAAAGTACATCTGGAGAGACTTTGAGCCTATTTAAACTTGAGGAACCAGATGCGGCTAACCCAGAGAGTAAGTTGGAACAACTAGAGGCCTTTTATTTAGATAATTCAGATGACTTTTTTTTAAATGAACAGCTGCCAAGCTTCGTTGAGGAAAGTAAACACCATGAACTTGGCAAAAAAATACTCAACGATATTATAAATAGAAATCCTTGGTCAAAAAAATACGAATCTAAAATATACCCGAAAAACTTAAAAATAACAGACATCACAAAGAAAGAATTCGTATCAAAACTCAAGTGTGATTTACTTGAATTAATTTCAAAGACTATCCCTAAATATCATTTTTCTATAGACATAATGACTGACAATGCATTCAAAGATATAGATAAGACAGAAATAAAACTTCTAAGGAAAAATTTACATGGAAGCTATGATATTAAAAAGCTATCCGAAAGTGGTGACAAACTCGACAAGTATCAGTCAATTAAATATTTAATTAGAATATTTATATATAAAGAATACGAAGGTTATGTATCGAATGATTTAATATCAGAAATTGAAATGCTGAAGAATAATATTGCACATGAACATTTCGAGTTATAACATATAAAAACCGCAGCCCAAGGGATGCGGTTTTTAATTTCTATCTGCCAAACAGTCCGCACCTAAACAAGAACGTTATTTAGCCAGTACAGTGCACTTCAATTTCCTTGCAGTGGGATAGGCTGTCAATATTAAAACTGATACCACGGGCGGGCACGGTATTGTTTCCCCCTGCAAACCGCCGAGTCGAGCTAAACGGGTCAGGAGCGCCATCAGGGATAAGGGCGGTTTGCCGAGGAATGACGCTAGCGCCCCTCACCCTGCCCCTCTCCCACAAGGGGAGAGGGGATCAGAGCGGAGGCAACCGAGGCATAAAGGGAAAAGGCATAAAAAAACCGCAGCCCCAGGGCTGCGGTTTTTTTATTGGCTCAACCGGTTGGCACCAACAAGGCCACCGGCCTTAGGCACGGCGCCGGCTGGTCTTGCCGGTGCTGTCTTCCAGCACCTATTCCCATCTCGGTGAGACGGTTGCGGGCGGCGGCGTCGGCGGCCCAGTTCTTGTCGGCGCGGGCCTGGTTGCGCTGGACGATCAGTTGCTCTATCTCGGCCACTTCGTCATCGGCCTCATTGCCCTTGAGGAAGGCGTCCGGGTCTTGCTGCAGTATGCCGAAAACCGCAGCCCTAAGGCTGCGGTTTTTTATTAGCTCAACCTGTTGGCGCGAGCAGCGCCACCGGCCTTAGGCACGGCGCCAGCTGGTCTTGCCGGCGCTGTCTTCCAGCACAATGCCCATCTCGGTGAGACGGTTGCGGGCGGCATCGGCAGCAGCCCAGTTCTTGTCGGCACGGGCCTGATTGCGCTGGGCGATCAGTTGCTCGATTTCGGCAACCTCTTCATCCGCTTCGTCACCCTTCAAGAAGGCTTCGGGGTCTTGCTGCAGGATGCCGAGCACGGCACCCAGCTCACGCAGGCGGGCGCCCAGCGCGGCAGCAACGGCCATGTCTTCACCCTTCTGGCGGTTGATCTCGCGCACCAGGTCGAACAGGGCGGAGTAGGCTTCCGGGGTGTTGAAGTCATCGTCCATTGCTTCCTTGAAGCGAGCCACCTGCTCGTCGCCACCGGCCGCAGCAGCAGCCGGCAGATCGCGCAGGGCGGTGTACATACGCTCCAGCGCGGCGCGGGCCTGCTTCAGGTTATCTTCCGAGTAGTTGAGCTGGCTGCGGTAGTGGCCAGACATCAGGAAGTAACGGACAGTTTCGGCATCGTAGTGGGCCAGCACGTCACGGATGGTGAAGAAGTTGCCAAGGGATTTGGACATCTTCTCTTTATCCACCATCACCATGCCGCTGTGCATCCAGGTGTTGACGTAGTCGCCACCGTGGGCGCAGCAGGACTGGGCAATCTCGTTCTCGTGGTGCGGGAACTGCAGATCGGAGCCGCCGCCGTGGATGTCGAAGTGGTTGCCAAGGTGCTTGGAGTTCATGGCGGAGCACTCGATGTGCCAGCCAGGACGGCCCGGGCCCCAGGGGCTGTCCCAGGTCGGCTCGCCCGGCTTGGACATCTTCCACAGCACGAAGTCGAGCGGATTGCGCTTGGCATCCACCACGTCAACGCGGGCGCCGGCCTGCAGTTGCTCCAGATCCTGGCCGGAGAGCTTGCCGTAGTCGGCGTAGGAGTCGACGATGAACATCACGTCGCCGTTGTCCGCCACGTAGGCGTGCTCTTTATCCAGCAGGGATTGCACCAGCTCGATGATCTCGCCGATGTGCTGGGTGGCGCGCGGCTCGACGTCCGGGCGCACCATGCCGAGGGCATCGAAGTCGGCGTGCATGTCGCCGATCAGGCGCGCGGTCAGATCGTCACAGGTGACGCCGGTTTCGGCGGCACGCTTGATGATCTTGTCGTCCACGTCCGTGACGTTGCGCACGTAGTTGAGCTGATAGCCGCTGTAGCGCAGGTAACGGGCCACGACGTCGAAGGCGACGAAGGTGCGGCCATGGCCGATATGACAGTGATCGTAGATAGTGACGCCACACACATACATGCCCACCTTGCCCGGGTGGATAGGTTTGAATTCTTCTTTTTGACGAGTGAGTGTGTTGTATATCTTCAGCATCTTATGACCACTGCCTGTGAGTAAAATGGCCTGCCATTCTACCCGCATCGCGCGTAGAAAACGAGGCAGAAAACGTGCCGGATCAGGCGCACCATCTATGCCGCAGGGCCCTGATGGGCTAGAATTGCCACCACTTTATGCCATACACCTGCGGGCACCTCGTCGCCCGCATCAAATGAAAGGACATATCATGGTCACTCTGCACACCAATCACGGCGACATCACCCTCACCCTGAACGCTGAAAAAGCCCCGGAAACCGTGGCCAACTTCCTGCAATACTGCCGTGACGGTCACTACGACAACACCATCTTCCACCGCGTCATCGACGGCTTCATGATCCAGGGCGGCGGCTATGCCCCGGGCTTCGAAGAGAAAGACACCCGCGCCCCCATCAAGAACGAAGCGGCCAACGGCCTGTCCAACAAGGTCGGCACCATCGCCATGGCCCGCACCATGGAGCCGCACTCTGCCAGCGCCCAGTTCTTCATCAACGTGAACAACAACGACTTCCTCGACTTCAAATCCGCCACCACCCAGGGCTTCGGCTACTGCGTGTTCGGTGAAGTGACCGCCGGCATGGACGTGGTCAACAAGATCAAGGGCGTCAAGACCGGCAACTACGGCCGCATCCACCAGGACGTGCCGACCGAAGACGTGGTGATCACCAAGGTGACCCTTGCCGAGTGATCTCTGCCTTCTGCGAGATGAACTGACTGCGGCCCCGGCCGCAGTTTTTCCATCTGCGAAGGCCGGCCCCATCGACTGGCGCCGTCTCGATTACCTGGCCCACGGCAACCCGCGCCAACGCTCGGCCCATGCCCTGCTCACCGCCGGGGTGTGGGATGCGCTGGCAGCCCAGTGCAGCGATCTGGCGCTGGTGAGCACGGTCGCCATCGGGCTCGACAGGCCCGGCAGCGATCTCGACATCGTCTGCCGCCACCCGGACCCGGCCGCGTTTGCCGCGGCGCTAGCCGCCCAAGGCTGGCAGGTTGCGCAAAAGGGCGCTGACATCTGGCTCGCCGAGCAGACCGTCACCGGCGCCGATGGCCACCCTTGGCCCCTTGAGCTCTACCTCACCCCGGATCCCCTCGAGCGCCTCAACGGCTGGCGCCACCTCAGCCTGATGACCGCCCTGCTTGAGCAGTTCGGTGCAACGTTTTATCACCAAGTGCTGCGCCTGCGCCTCGAGGAAGGGCTCAAAGGAGAGGCCGCCATGTGCCACTTGCTGGGCCTTGCCGGCGACCCGTATGCCGCGCTGCTCACCCTGGAGGGCGGCGAGCTTGCCCCACTGGCGTGGCAGCCGGGGGCGATGAGCCCCCTTTCTACCTCTACTTCCAGCCACCTCAACAGGGCCCAGCGCACTTTCTCATGAGCACCCTCTTTATCAGCGACATTCACCTGTGTGCCCAGCGGCCCGACATGACCGCCGCCTTGGTGCGCTTTCTGGCGCACGACGCCCCCGGCGCCGATGCCCTCTACGTGTTGGGCGATCTGTTTGAATTCTGGATTGGCGACGATGATCCCAATCCCCTCCACGGCGAGGTGGCCGACGCCTTTGCGGCCCTGAGCCAGCAGGGGGTGCCCCTCTACTTCATTCATGGCAACCGCGACTTCTTGCTGGGCCAGGCCTTTGCCAAGCGCGCCGGCATGACATTGCTGGGGGATCCGTGCGTCATCGAGCTCTACGGCGAGCGGGTGGTGCTGAGCCACGGCGATCTGCTCTGCACCCTGGATGAGGGCTACCAGAAGTTTCGCCGCATCACCCAGCTCAAATGGCTGCGCTGGCTGTTCCTGCGCCTGCCGCTCGCGCGCCGCCAGGCCATCGCCCACAAGATGCGCGGCCAGAGCCAGATGGAAAATGCCCACAAGAGCCAGACCATCATGGACGTGACCCCGGCGGCGGTGGACCAGATGCTGCGCCAGCACGACTGCCGGATGATGATCCACGGCCACACCCACAGACCGGCCATCCACGACTTCCAACTCGATGGCGCGCCTGCCCGGCGCATCGTGCTGGGGGACTGGTTCGAGCAGGGCTCGGTGCTGATCTGCCGCCCCGGCGAGCAGCGCCTCGAGCAGCACGCGCTGATCTGAATTAGTCGGTTAGCAGCAATAAAAAAGGCGGGAAGATCCCGCCTTTTGTTTGCCTGCGATTTGCCTGCTATCTACTCGCACAACGGCTACATCACCGTCATCTGCCCCGCGTAGAGGATGAAGTAGCGCAGCAGCAATATCCCCACCAGGCTCAGGCTGCAGATAAGCGCCAGCCGGGCCGGTTGATGAGCCTTGGCCGGACTGCCCACCCGCCCCAGCAGCTGGGGCAGCAGGATCCCCAGCCCGATGACCCCGAACCAGAACACCTGGGACCAGAAACCGCCGCCGATGGCCGCCCACATGGCCGCTTCCCGCTGGCCGCCACCAAAGTAGAGCCCGGTGAAGAAGCAGAGCAGCAGGAACAGCTCGATGGCGACGATGGGCCGCTCGAAGCGGTGCACGAAGCTCACCCCGCGGCTGTGGCCATCCTCCCGAAACAGGGTGACCGCCAGCAAGATGGTGGAGGCCACCCCCGAGCTGATGCCGGAGACCAGAAACAGCGCCGGCAGGATCGGGTTGTTGAGCATGGGGTAGGTCTTGAGGGCGGAGAGCAAAAAGCCGGTGTAGGCCCCCAGCAGCACGGCCAGCAGCAACAGCAGCGGCGCCAGCAGCCGCTCGAGGCGGGCGAGCCAGCCGATGAGGCCGTCTACAAAGGCGAGCTTGTCCACCAGCAGCCGTCGGCGCAGGGCCTCGATCTCGGCTCTGAACACCACCGCCAGCCAGGCAAACAGCACCGCCATGTAGACCTGGAACAGCATGACCCCCATCGACATCACGGAGTCGAACTGGTAGTGGAACATCAGCTTCCAGAAGGTCCAGGGACGGGCCAGGTGAAAGATGAGGATAAGCAGCCCCAACACAACGCTCACCGGCGCCAGAATGGCGGTCGCCTTGATGATACCGCTTTCGCTGCCGGCCCCCTGCCGGCGCAGCAGCACCGAGAGGGTGGCCGAGCCTGCCGAGATACCGAGCAGGAACAGGTAGATGGCGATGGGGCCATCCCACACCAGCGAGTCGAAGTGAAACGCTTCATGCCACATGGTGCCTCCCTCCCGCCAGCCGGTCTGCGTCATACACATGAGATGGGATCATGACTTCACCTCCCCTTTCGGCACCCGGTACATCTTGGGCGAGGTACCGAGGAACTGCTTGTAGCGATAGGTGGTCTCCTGCACCAGCCGTTTGGCGATGGGGCTGTTGGGATCGTCCAGATTGCCGAACACCAGCGCCTTGGTCGGGCAGGCTTCGACGCAGGCGGGTTGCTTGCCCGCCGCCAGATTGGTCTTGCGGCAGAAGTCGCACTTGTCGGCAACGCGGGTAACCGGGTTGATGAAGCGCACCTGATAGGGGCAGGCGGCCAGGCAATAGCGACAACCGACGCAGAGGTCGGGGTTGATGTCGACGATGCCATCCTCCGCCCGGATGTGAGAGGCACCGGTCGGGCAGACGTGCACGCAGGGGGCGTTGTCGCAGTGCTGGCAGGATTTGCGAAAGAAGCGGTACTCCTGCGCCGGATACTCCCCCACCGGGCCGCTGCGCAGGATCTGCAGGCGGGCTACCCCTGCCGGCACCTGGTTCACCTCGCGGCAGGCGTCCATGCAGGCGGTGCAGCCGATACAGGCTGTCTCGTCGTGGATCATGCCGTAGCGCACGCCCTTGATGGTCATGCTGTTGGCCAGGGCGCGCGGGGCCCCCGTCAACAGGATCAGGGCGCCGGCGCTCATGCCCACCATGAAGTCGCGGCGGGTCGTGCTCATGCGCCCTCCTTGACGGCGCCACCCAGGCCGGCCTCGTGCTGCTTGCGGTGGCAGTCGACACACAGCTTGATGCGCGACTTCTCGGGGATCCCCACCATGGGCTCCTTGGCCGGGTGCAGCTGGTGACAGCTGGTGCAGCTGACCCGGGTGGCGTGCACGTCGTGGGCCCAGAGGGCCTTGCGCAAGTCATCCGGCTCATGGCAGCTCATGCAGACGCCGTTCTGCTGGCTCAGCGGGAAGGCGTCATTGCCAAAGCGCATCACGTCGACCATGCCGCCGCGCTGTTTACGGTGATCGGCCGACGCATTGCCGTGGCAGTTGGTGCAGGTGACCTGCTCCCCCGTGTTGGGGTTGGTGACCTGGCCATGCTTGCCGTGCATCCCCTCCTCCCCGTCGTGGCACTTCTCGCACTTGGCGAAACGGGCTGCGGCTTTTTTGGCGGCGGCTTTCTTTTTTTCCGCCTTGGCCTGCCGTTCGGCCAGGGTGGGTTGCGCTGCCTGCTCGGCACTGGATGTGGCACTCGGCGCGGTTGGCGTCGCATCCGCTGCCTGCGCACTGGCCAGCGCCAGCTGACCCGCCCCCAGGGCGAGAGAGGCGAGCAGCAGCCACTTGATGATCTTTTTCATAGGAAACTCCGAAACGGTGGCACCCGCCGGGTGCCGTCTGCCCGCCTGGCAACAAAAAGGAGCTGGTGACAGCTCCTTTGACGGTCATGAACACGAGACCACACCCCGCCAGAAGCGGGGTGGCTGCGTCAACGGGAGGGGCAGCGACGTTACTGCTGGCTTGCGTAGTACTCGGCCAGCGCCTTGAGGTCGGCATCGCTCATGGCGATGATGGCCTTGTTCATCTTCTCGTCGTTGCTGCGCTTGCCGGCCTTGAACTCCTGCAGGGAGGTCAGCAGGTAGCCCTTGGGCTGGCCGGCAAGGATGGAGGCCTCGTCTTCGGCCACCGAACCGCCTTCGGAGTGGCACTTCTTGCAGCCGGAGTCGTCGTGCAGTTTCTGCCCCGCCTTGGCCAGCGCCGCATCGAACGGCTGCTTCATCGGCTTGTAGGGCAGCTCGGCATAGTGCACCGCCAACTCGTCGATCTGCTCGTCGCTAAGGCCCTTAACAATGTCGGTCATGTTCCCCTTCTTGCTGGTATCACCGGTGACATGATTAACGGTCTTGGCCGGCCGGCCGTCCAGGTAGGTGCGCATCTGCTCGGCAAGATTTGATTCTGCCAGCCCTGCAATAGTCGGAATATCGTTCTGGGTGCTGATCCCCTGATTTCCATGACATGAGTTACATGTATCCACCAATGAGTCCAGGCTGGCATGTGCGGTGCCAATAGAGCCCAAAAGCAACGACAGTCCCAGTATTTCCAGCTTCACACTGCGTTTCATTTCTTATCCCTCTTCCAGAAAAGGTCTATAAACCCCAGTAAAAACAGACATTTTTATACTCAAGGTTGATTTTCGATCCGTTTTTGAGACTTAGATCAACGCCGTCTAATATATAAACCTTACAATTAAGATGGAAATGATTTATACCGTATTTAGTCCTCTTTTGACCCTTAAGTGGTATCTTTTTGGGAATTTTTTGAGCTGGCTCATATATGGAACAATAAGTCCGATAAAAAAGGATAAAACAATGAAATACTGGAAAGTATTGGTGGCTGCAGCAATGGTGTTCACCCTCTCCTCCTGTGGGGGCGGCGGTGATGGCAATGACCAGACGGATCCACCTCCCCCCCCTCCGGGAACCCCAGATTCGCTGGTGATCTCGGCCTCCACCCCACAACTTGGCGAGAGCGGTCAGCTCTCGGTGCAATTCAAAGTAACCGACAAGCAAGGCAAGGGTTATGAGCTGGGAACCACCCTTCCCTCCTTCACCCTGGCCAAGGTGATCCCCGGCCGCGACGCCAAACGGGAAGACCCTGTCATCTGGAAGAGCTTCATCTACAGCACCAAGAACAACCGGCCCACCGGCGAGAACGGCGGCAAGCTGGAAGCGCTTGGCAATGGCCAGTACCGCTACACCTTCTCCTTCAATGCCACCACGGTGCGCGACCCTTATCCGAGCGATTCGCAGGACAACAACGGCTTGATCCGCTGGGATGAGGCAGCGACCCACCGCCTCGGCATCTACTTTGGCGGCAGCAACGGCATTCCGGTCACCGACTACGTGCTGGACTGGGTACCGGCCGGCACGCCGCCACTGCTGACCCGCGACATCCTGGAGCAGCAGAGCTGCGACAGCTGCCACATGAAGCAGCCGATCCACCACAGCAACCGGGCCGATCCCAAGCTCTGCGTCACCTGCCACAACGAGAGCGTGCCCGGCAGCGGACGGGGCGATCTGACCACCCTGGTGCACAAGCTGCATGGCAACCTGGATGCGACCGCCACCAAGCTGGTGAGCCACTTCCCGCAGGATCCGCGCAACTGCGACACCTGCCACAAGGGCGTCACCCCGACCACCCCGGATGCCAACAACTGGCAGCACGCCCAGGAGAAACCCTGCGGCGCCTGCCACGCGGACTCCACCACGGCGACCGGCTACGTCAGCCACATCAACGGCAAGATCAACAGCGGCACCCTCTGTACCCAGTGCCACGCCGAAACGCCCGGCAACACCAAGTCCCCCAGCAGCGTGCACATGGGCTACCTCGCCAACGAGGCCGCCGGTCGCGACAAGCTGGTGTTCAAGTTTGACGACGTGCGCTACGCCGCGCCCAACATCGAGGTCGAGCTGACCGTGACCGCCAACGGCACGCCGGTCGAGACCATGGACGGGGTGCTCAAGTACATCAAGTACGGCGATCTGGCCAAGGCTCCCTACGTGCTGGTCAACTGGGATCAGGGCAGCGGCTTCGAGCTGGGCTACACCAACCCGCAGACCTTCGTCGCCGGCAACAAGATTGACTTCACCAAGTGCGAAAGCCAGGGCGGCGGCAGCTTCCTGTGCCGCAAAGAGGTGGGTAACGAGGTGACCGGCACCCTGGCGGCCACGGTCGCCGAACTGCAGGTGTGCGTGGCCCGCAAGGCAGATCGCAACGGCGCCTTCGCCGCCGGGGATCTGCTCCCCTGCAGCAGCACCGCCAGCGCCCTCTCCTACGTGGCCATCAACCCGGTCAAGGCCTACTTCCGGGTCGAGGGCGGGGTCGACGGCAGCTATGTGCTCAAGGCAGGCGCGGATCTGGCCTCCTGCAACGGCTGTCACAAGGATCTGGCAGTCCACACCGAGGGCAACGCGGGCTCGGCTCACGCCTCCAAGGACTTCGCCCAGTGCACCAGCTGTCACAACGCCACCCGCACCTCCTTCTATGCGGGTGTGCCGGGGGATCTGAAGTACCACGTGCACTCCTTCCACGCCTTCGGCTCCCATCGCAGCGGTGATGCCACCTTCCCGGGCAAGCTGAACAACTGCGAGTCCTGCCACACCAAGGGTCAGTACAACCTGCCCAACCAGCAGAACGAACGACCCTCGCTGGTGGCGACCACGGCGGACAACAAGCAGCCCAAGTTCTTCAGTCCGACCCTGGTGGTCTGCGCCAGCTGCCACCTCAAGTCGCCGCTGGGACTGGTCAAGCCGGACAGCCCGGTCGCCGGGGATGAGTGGGCCACCCACATGAAGAACAACGGCGCCATTTTTGGTGCAGAGACGATAGAGGCCGCCACCGGAGTTGAACAGTGCGCGTCCTGCCATGCCGTCGGGCAGGAGCAGGGCGTCGACAAGGTTCACAAGGTGTATGACTTCCGTTGAGACCACCAGGCCGGGGGGATGCCTCCCCCCGGCCCTTTGCCGTTGAAGGACACGATATGAAAAGAATCACCCCGCAGTGGCTCCTGGCGGGTTTGCTGGCACTCGGTTGCCTGCCGGTCTGGGCCAAGAGCGATGCCCAGCCGGCGGCCGATGCCGATCCGCGCCTGCAGGTCGAGGCCACCCTCGACCAGAAATTCGACCAGGGCAAATACTCCCCCAAGGGGGCCGATACCTGCCTCAAGTGCCACGATGCCGACTCGCGCAAGCCCGCCACCGGCATTTTCCACAATGTGCACGGCAACCTCGGCAACCAGAACGGGCCGATGGCCGACAAGCAGTGTGAAGCCTGCCACGGCCCCGCCGGCAACCACCCGCGCAATCCCCGCAAGGGGCAGCAGCGGGAGCCCATGATCACCTTCGGCCCCGACTCGCCGGTGCCGGTGGAGAAGCAGAACAGCGTCTGTCTCTCCTGCCACACCGATACCCAGCGGATGGGCTGGCATGCCAGTGCTCACGCGGTGGAGGATGTCTCCTGTACCAGCTGCCACAGCCTGCACCAGGCCAAGGATCCGGTGATGGACAGCAAGCTGCAGGTGGAGACCTGTACCAGCTGCCACGCCCAGCAAAAAGCCGATCTGCACAAGCGCACCAGCCACCCCATTCTCAATGGCGAGCTGCCCTGCTCCAGCTGTCACAACCCGCACCAGTCGCAGAACGAGGCCAGCCTCAAGCAGCCCAGCCTCAACGAGAGCTGCTACGAGTGCCACGCCGAGAAACGGGGCCCCTTCCTGTGGGAACACGAACCGGTGACCGAGGATTGCTCTCTCTGCCACAGCCCGCACGGCTCCATCAACCAGGCGCTGCTCAACAAGCGGGTGCCCCAGCTGTGCCAGGAGTGCCACAGCGTGCCCCATGCCAACGTCTCCATCCCCGAGGGGGATCTCAAGGTGCGTGGCGGCAGTTGCCTGAACTGTCATAACCAGATCCACGGGACCAACCATCCCAACGGTCAATCACTGCGGCGCTGAGGAGAGAAGTCATGAAATACTCAACACTTTGGCTCTCCCTGCTGGCGGTCTGCTCGGCCCAGGCGGCCGAGGAGCCGCTGGCAGTCGGGGATTACGCCCTGCAGCAGAGCAAACCGGCCAAGACCGAACGCTGGAGCTGCAAGTCCTGCGAGCGCGATGAGGGCTGGTTTGGCGAGGTGGGGCTGGGTGCCGGCTATGCCAACGACGATGGCGCCACCCGCTTTCGCAACTGGGTTCCCAGCCAGCAGGACAGCGGCATGCTCGGCATCTTCAACGCCGACCTGCAATACCGGGGGGAAGGCTCCCGCTACGGCAGCCTGGAGGTGAAAAACCTCGGCATGGAGCGCTTCAGCCTGGCGACCGAACAGGGCCACTACGACGGCATGCGCGCCCGGCTGGGTTACTCGGAGTCCCCCTTCTACTGGAACAGCCACGGCCGCAGCGTCTATCAGCCGGGCGAGAGCCCGCTGACCCAGGGGTCGCTGGCCGAGTTCGACAAGGAGGTGGTGCGCAAGAAGCTGACCGCCGGGCTCGCCTATACCCCGAAGAGCCCGTGGCGCCCCTACGCCGATTTTTCTCATGAGAAAAAAGAGGCCACCCTCGCCTACTACCAGTCGAGCGTGCCCGGCATCGGTAGCGGGCCAGGCCTTTTGCCCAAGCCCGTCGACGGCAGCTCGACCACCCTGGTCAAGAGCGGCGTCAGTTACCTGGGAGAAGGCTGGCTGGTCGATCTCGCCTACAACGGCTCCCTCTACCGTACCGATGATACGGCGCTCTACTATGGCAGCGTCGCCGATCCTTACGCCAACGAGCGCGCCTACGAGCCGGACAACAACTTCCACCAGCTGAGCCTTTCCGGCCAGTACAACTGGGATCGGCAGAGCCTGACCGGCCGCGTGCTCACCAGCCAGGCCACCTCCAACGGCAGCCTGACCGCGTTTCGCAACGCCCCCATCACCCAGGATGACTTCCACGGCGAGGTAAGCACCCTGCAGGCCGATGCCAAGTGGGTAGGCCGCTTTGGCCGGGATCTCACCCTGCGCGCCGGCGGCGAGTATCGGGACCGCAAGGACAAGTCCGATGAATACGCGGTGGTCGGCAAGCTGCGCGGCAAGAGCGATCGCACCCGCAGCAAGGCGGATCTGGCGGCCGACTACCGGCTCAGCCGCTCGGTCAAGCTCACCACCGGCTATCAGTACAAGGCCGATCAGCGCGAACAGGCCGACCGGCAGGATACCGACGAGCACACCCTGTTCCTCAAGGGGCGTTACCGCCCGGCCGGGGCGCTGCAACTGGGCGGCAAGCTCGCCTGGAGCACCCGCGACGGCTCGGACTGGCGCCACGACAGCGCCGGTGGCAACGGCAGCCCGACCCTGCGCCAGTTCTATCTGGCGGACAGGGACAGGGTCGAGCTCAGGGGGGATCTCGGCTATCAGTTCAGCGAGGGGATGGATGCCCGCCTCGAAGGGTGGTGGGCAAGAGATGATTACAAGGAGCCGGACATAGGGCGCAGCGAGGGCAAGGATTATGGCATCGACCTGACCCTCAACCAGCAGTTCGACGACAACCTGAGCGGCCACCTGTTCAGCAACCTGCAGTGGATCACCTCCAGCCAGAACCACGCCTACACAGGCGCACCGGACTGGGATCCCTACAGCACGGAGGTGCGCGACGAGATCACCACCCTCGGGCTCGGGCTCACCCAGAAGAAGGCGTTTGACCGGGATCTCGAGCTCGGGCTCGATTACAGCTTCGCCTATGGCCGCGGCAAAACCGACGCCAGCAAGGGCTATGACTACCCGGATCTAACCAGCAAGCAGCACCGGCTGGAAGGCTACGCCCTCTATCAGCTCACCAAGCAGCATTCGCTGCGCTGGGATGTGCGTTACGAATACTTCCAGGATGTGGATTACCTCTACACCGGCGAAGAGCGCAACCTTGGCAACCTGAACCAGGACTACAACGGCTACTTCACCGCCGTCTCCTGGCTCTACAAGTTCTAAAGGCACGATTGCACACCGATAAGGGCAGACACCCTGTGTTGTCAGCCCAACAATAAAGAGGGGAGCCCAGGCTCCCCTCTTTCATCATCTCGTCTTTGTTCTCTAAATTGCCCTCAGCACCCTGTCGCCATCCACCAGTCGGGCTCGGCACGGCATCAGCCGGTATAGGTCGGCTCCAGCGCATAGTGCTTGAAGCAGGCCTCCAGCTGGCTGCGCGCCTGCGGTGCCACCTCGATGAACTCCAGCCCGTATACCTCGCCCTCTTCCGCCTGACGGGACCACATCACCCTGGCCTTGATCGCCAGCGGCGTCTGGTTGCGATACAGATCGATGGAGGGCTTGGGGGTGTAGATCTTGAGCTCCACCTCGGCGCGCTTGTCCAGAGCCAGGGGCTGCACCGTGCGCAGCCGCAGGCCGGTGACGCTGAAATCCTCGGTGATCGACTCGTGGAACCCGCCCCCGGCCTGTACCTTCACCATCATGTGCTGGTACATGCGCGGCGCCCGGCGCAGCTCATGCTCGCTGCGATCCGCCCCGCTCTCGGCCTCGAAGCGGAACTGCTCCATGATGTCGCGCAGCTGGCTCGACTCCTGGTAGAGGGTGCGGCTGATGATCCCGGTGGTCTGCACCTTCTCGGTGTTTTCCGCGAGCGCATGCAGCAGATCGTGCAGATGGGCATTGAGCGAGGAGAGCTTGCCCATCTGCTCGTCGCTGGTGCCGCGGATCTGATCCGCCGCGCCGACGCTGCGCTCGATCTCCGTCATCAGGCCGTTGATGGACTGGCTCGCCTCGTGCGCCTTGTCCATGGTCAGGTGAGTACGGGCGATGACGCTCTTCACCGAGGACTCGTTCTCGCCGATGAGCCGGCTCAGGGTCGTGACGATCTCGTTTATCTCCTTGGTGGCCTGACCGGCATTGTTGGCCAGCTTGCGCACCTCGTCGGCCACCACCGCAAAGCCGCGGCCATACTCCCCGGCCCGGGCCGCCTCGATGGCGGCGTTGAGAGCCAGCAGGTTGGTCTGCTCGGTGATGGCGGTGATGGACTGGGTGATCACCTGAATGCGCTGGCTCGCCTCGCTCAGCTGGCGGGTCTTCTGCTCCGCCTGCTGCGCCTCGGTCACGGCGTGGCGCATCTCTTCGATGTTTTCACTCATCACCCGGGTGCTGCGATGGGCGCTCTGATAGGCAAGCTCGGCCTGCTGCCCCACCTGGCTTGCCAGGCCGGAAACCGCCTCGGCCGCGCAGGAGAGGTCGTTGCTGGCGCGGGTCACTTCCGTCGAGTGGTGCTGTTCCAGCTGGGAAGCGTCGGTGATGGTTCTCGAGATATCGGAGATCTGATAGGAGGACTGGGCCAGCTGCCGGGTCCGCAGGTCTATCTGGCGCATGTGGCGGCTGAGCTGCGCCGCCATCAGCCGCATGGCCCCGAGCACGCTGTGATTGTCTGCCGAACGGGTCTGGATGGTGACGGTGAGGTTGCCCGCCGCAATCTCGGCCGCCACCCGCGCGGCATAATCCGGCTCGCCGCCCAGGGTGCGCATCAGGTGACGGTACTGGATGAAATAGGCCAGCACCACGAACAGCAGGGAGACCAGTCCGGCCACCAGCCCCATCAGCAGGGCCAGCTCCTTGGCCTCGTCGCGGCTGGCGACGGCACGGGTGACCTGGCTGTCCAGCTGATGATTGATGCGCTCAAGCCGCTCGTTGATGCTTATCACCATGTGATCAAAGCCACCCTGGCTGCTCATCATCAGGTTGCCCGCCGCCTGACCCTGGCGACTGTAGGTATCCACCATGGTCGCCCCTTTCTCATACAGCCCCTTGACCGTCTCCTGCATCGGCAGCAGTTCGTCGCTCAAGTCCGGCAGGCTGCGCATCAGGGTATCGAGATTCTGCAAGGCGGTATCGCGGAACGTGGCCGCCTCGGCGAGGCCCTCTTCCGTGTTGCCGGTCACCGCCGCATCTGTGATGAACTGCTGGATCTGCACCAGGTCATAGCGCGTCTCCTTGAAGATGAGGTGAGCCTGATTGAAGCGCTCGACCTTATCCTGTGCACGCAGCTGGGCCTGGCTGCTCCACAAGGAGACGATGGATGCCACGATCAGCGGCACCGCCACCAGGATCCCCCCCAGGATCATCATCCGTTTGACCGAATGCCTTCCTCGGGGCGCATGCGACACCGCATGTGCCTCGGTATGGTCGAAGGCGGTGTCCTGCAAGAGTCCTTGTGCAGTAGCCATGGCATCACCTCATCCTGGTAGCAGAGCGTCATTGGGCCATCGCAGCAAGGCATTCAGCTGCAAAGAGCCGATCCGTTTTGTCGACCCAAGCAAAACCCAAGCCAGGAAAAACGACCTGGTTTGCCCCCTCTCCCGCCCCCCAAAGCGAGCAACTTGCCACAAGGTCCGCTCAAGGCGCGCAAAATGCGATGCAAACTGCAATAAAAGCGGTATTTTCTGCCCGAGCCACCCCCTCGGACCATTACGCCTTGCCCTGATCGACCCAACTCCCTTTACCATGCCCGGCTCACGGACGCGGCTTCCCGGTCTGGGGTGAGCCACCGCCAACGCCCGGCCATATTGATGATCAACACACTATTGGCAGGTACCCAGCTCAGGGGTCAAGACCATCCGTTGGCGCACCATGGCGTATTAGGCCTAGTTTTTGTATGGAGGGAATCTGAGTTAAGTAGTCGGCATGCATTACACTCATAAGCAGAGTCTAAACCACACAAAAAGAGTGGATAAAGTTAAATAGGCTCATTGCACAATTTCGACCTGGCTGGGGAGTGCTTATGTTCAACACGAAACTGAAACAAGAGCTGGTTGCAGAGAGAGCAAGAGCCTTGCAGAGCGAGGCGCTGAACCACGCCATGCATGCCCATCTCCCCATGATAGAATTCACTCCCGAGGGCCATATCCTCGATGCCAGCCCGCTGTTTCTGAGTACCGTCGGCTACAGCCTCAAGGAGATCGTGGGGCAGCACCATGCCATCTTCTGTCGAAAAGAGGACTCAGACTCCCCCTCCTACCGGGAATTCTGGAGGAAGCTGGCCAATGGCCACAACCAGCACGGCACGTTTCAAAGGGTCGGCAAACACGGCCAGGAAATCTGGCTGGAAGCAACCTACTTCCCGGTCAGCCAGGATGGCAAGGTCAGCAAAGTCGTTAAAATCGCCTCCGACGTGACCTTGCAACATGATCAGCTCATGACGCAGAAAGCGATATTCGAAGCGCTGGATCGCTCCCTTGCGGTCATCGAGTTTGAGCCAAGCGGCGTCATCATCAACGCCAACCGCAATTTTCTCGACACCATGGGCTATCGACTCGATGAGATAAAAGGTCGTCAGCATCGCATGTTCTGTGATGAGTTGTTTTATCGGGAACACCCCGATTTCTGGCAGGAACTGGCTCAGGGAACCTTCAAATCAGGGCGCTTTCAGCGCTTTGACAAGCAAGGTCATGAAATCTGGCTGGAAGCGACCTACAACGCAGTGCGGGGCAGCCATGGCAAGGTGATCAAGGTCATCAAATTTGCCTCCAACATCACCTCGCAAATCAAAAAAGATCAGGCCGTGCAAAATGTGGCCAAAGTAGCCAACGAAACCTCCGTCACCACCAAGGCTTCCGCCATCAAGGGTGAGGACATGCTGACCACCGTCGTCTCCACCTCGGACAACATCGTCACCCAGATGGAAAATGCCAGTACGCTGATGAGCAAGCTGCATGCCCAATCTCAAAATATCACCGCCATCGTTTCCACCATCAGCAGCATTGCAGATCAGACCAATCTGCTGGCACTCAACGCCGCCATCGAAGCCGCGCGAGCCGGTGAACAAGGCAGAGGCTTTGCCGTCGTGGCCGATGAAGTCCGTCAACTGGCGGCAAGAACCTCTCAATCCACCAACGAGATCGCAAGCGTGGTCAGCCAAAACCAGCAGCTCACCCATCAGGTCAGCGAACAGATCCAGTCCGCGGCTGATGGCGCCATCCATGGACAAAGGCAGATCGACGACGTCGCGAAAGTGATGCAAGAGATAAGGAATGGCGCCGAAGAAGTGTCGACCATCATCTCGGAACTCTAGAGAAAGCAACAAGGGTCACCTTAGGAGCTCAACCCCTCTGGTAGACAAGGCAGACTGGCTACTCACCCAGGTGGTGCACGACCTCACCAACCAGGGCTGCACCAACCGCCTGCAGCTCGAGGTGAAACTCGACGAGCTACCGGAATAAAACTGCGTGGACAAAATGTGGACATTGACCAAAAACAAAAAGGCCGCTATTGCTAGCGGCCTTTGTAAGTCTTTGATTTTAATGGTGCCCGAGGCCGGAATCGAACCGGCACGACGCGAACGTCGAGGGATTTTAAATCCCTTGTGTCTACCGATTTCACCACTCGGGCACCGTAATCGGTATCAAGCTCGCGCCGCGGGCTTGTCAATATGGAGGCACGTTCCGGAGTCGAACCGGACTAAACGGATTTGCAATCCGCTGCATAACCGCTTTGCTAACGCGCCATGCAAAAGAGAGAAACTCTCTATTGTCTGAATTTGGAGCGGGAAACGAGACTCGAACTCGCGACCCCGACCTTGGCAAGGTCGTGCTCTACCAACTGAGCTATTCCCGCAATGGTCTGGCTGACTGCCTGACTACGAGGACGCATTCTAGCGATGTTCCTCGCCCAGTCAACCAAAAATGTTTAATACCCTGATCGTTCGGGTGTTTTTTGCCCTTTTCCTGCATTTTCAACGTTCACGACCGTTTCCCTGCCCCAAGTGCGGGGAAACGATGCTTAGTACAAACGCAGACTAGAAGCGGGAGTGGTAGGTCAGATCGCCCCAGGCGGCCTTCATGTACTGGAACATGGACCAGAAGGTGAGCACGGTGGCCACATAGAGCAGCACATAGGCTAGCCACACCATCCAGATGTCGTACTGCCAGATGAGACCGGTGAGCGACACCATCTGGATCATGGTCTTCCACTTGCCAATCCAGCTGACTGCCACCGAGGAGCGCTTGCCCAGCTCGGCCATCCACTCGCGCAGGGCGGAGATGATGATCTCGCGGCCAATCATGGTCATGGCAGGAATGGTCACCCAGATGGTGTTGTAGTGCTCGACGATGACCACCAGCGCCGCCGCCACCATGATCTTGTCGGCCACCGGATCGAGGAAGGCGCCGAAGGCAGTGGACTGATTCAGCTTGCGGGCAAGGTAGCCGTCAAACCAGTCGGTCGCCGCCGCCAGGATGAAGACGATGGCCGCCGCCAGATAGGACCACTGATAGGGAAGGTAGAATAGGATGACGAAGACGGGGATGAGCAAGATCCGAAAAAACGTCAGCAGATTAGGAATATTTGTCATTATTTTCAGCCACTTCTTGTATGCCGCTACATGGTAGCCCCAAGCCGATCACGGATGCAACCGGACAGGCGCCCGCCTTGGTCTATGAATCCATCAACAACCTCAGGATGCGGGCCATTATGGCATTTACGGCCCCCCTGCGTCACGGCTCTTGTGTGCCGGGATCCCCGAAGTGAATGAACCCAGAGTGAATGATGTGACTCAACTCGCCCCTTGCCGATTCCTTGGGCGACAGCCCCTGTTCGCCGTCAGGGCAAACAGGGGCAACACGAGGCGTATTCACCCCGTCTCGGCTACCAATGGCTAGAGCGAGTGCAGGGCGTCGTGGATGGACTGGGCCAGCTCCTGGCTGATGCCGGGCACCTTGGCGAGCTCCTCCACCCCGGCTTTTTTCACCTCCTGCAGCCCGCCTAAGTACTTGAGCAGCGCCTGCCGCCGTTTCGGCCCCACCCCCGGAATGTCCTCCAGGGTACTGGTGGTGCGGGCTTTCGCCCGTCTGGCGCGGTGGCCAGTGATGGCAAAACGGTGGGATTCATCGCGAATGTGCTGAATCAGGTGCAAGGCGGGCATATCTGCCGGTAAATGCAGCTCTTCGTGGCTCTCCCCCAGGATCAGGGTCTCCAGCCCCGCCTTGCGGGTCACCCCCTTGGCGATGCCCACCAGCAGCGGATATTTGCCCCCCAGAAACTCCAGCTGGCGGGCCAGGATCTCCTCGGCACGGCGCAGCTGGCCGAGACCGCCGTCGATAAACAGCACGTCCGGCACCTTGTCCGGCTCCTGCTGCTTGCCAAAGCGCCGCTCCAGCGCCTGCTCCATGGCGGCGTAGTCATCGCCGCCGGTGATGCCGTCGATGTTGAAGCGGCGATACTCCGATGAGAGCGGCCCCTCCCGGTTGAACACCACACAGGAGGCCACGGTGCGCTCACCCATGGTGTGGGAGATATCGAAGCACTCCATGCGGGCGATGGGGCGCTCCAGCTCCAGCAGCTCCTCCAGCTGGTCGTAGCGGGCGGTGGTGGTGCTCTTGTGGGCGAGCCGCGAGCGCAGCGCGGTCTGGGCGTTGATGGAGGCGAGCTTGATGAAGCGGGCCCGCTCGGCGCGGGTACGGCTCACCACCCGCACCTTGTAACCGGCGGTCTGGCTCAGGGTCTCGGCGATGACGTTCTCGTCTTCGAGCGCCACGTCCAGCAGCACCTCGCTCGGGATCTGCCGCCCCCCCTGTCCCGACAGATAGAACTGCAGCAGGAAGGATTGCACCACCTCGTCGAGCTGGGTATCTGCCGGCACTTTCGGGAAGTAGCTGCGCGAGCCCAGCACCTTGCCCTGGCGGATGAAGAGCACGTGGATGCAGGCAGTCCCCTGCTCGAAGGCCACCCCCACCACGTCGAGCTCGTCCAGTACGTTGCCGCTCACCGACTGCTGCTCGGTGACCCGGCGCAGCGCCTGGATCTGATCCCGGTAGCGGGCCGCCTCCTCGAAGCGCAGATCGCCGCTGGCGGACTCCATCTTGCCCACCAGCTCGCCTATCACCTGCTGGTTCTTGCCCGCCAGAAACAGCTTGGCCAGCTCCACCTGCTGGGCATACTCGGCCTCGCTCACCAGCCCGGCCACGCAGGGGCCGGCGCAGCGCTTAAGCTGGTAGAGCAAACACGGGCGGCTGCGGTTGGCATAGACCGCATCCTCGCACTGGCGCACCGGGAAGATCTTCTGCATCAGGTGCAGGCTCTCGCGCACCGCACCGCCGGAGGGGTACGGGCCGAAGTACTCCCCCTTCACCTTGCGGGCACCGCGATGGACGCCGATGCGCGGGTGCTGGTGGGCGGTGATGATGATCCAGGGGTAGGACTTGTCGTCGCGCAGCAGCACGTTGTAGCGAGGCTGGTACTGCTTGATGAGGTTGTGCTCGAGGATCAGCGCCTCGGTCTCGGTGTGGGTGACTGTCACCTGCACGTCGGCGATCTGGCGCACCAGGGTGCGGGTCTTGATGCTGTCGACGTTGGCCCGAAAGTAGGAGGCGAGCCGTTTTTTCAGATCCTTGGCCTTGCCCACGTAGATGACGGTGCCACCGCTGTCATACATGCGGTAGACGCCGCTCTGGTGGGTGACGGCACTGAGAAACGCCTTGCTGTCGAAGAGAGGTTCAGACGAGGTCATGCTGGCTCCGGCAACGGGGATCGAGGTGCTGGATCTGGGGGATCGCGGCAAACGGAAGATCGAAAGAGAGGCTCATCGGCAACTCGGCTCAACGGATGAAAGCAGAAGACGGCACAGAGCATACTGCGCCAGGCCGGCAAAAAGCAAAAAGGCGGCACAGGCCGCCTTTGATGGCTACACGCCGCCCGTTACAGGGTGTCGGCATCCAGCATGCCATAGCGAATGGCCAGATGGGTCAGCTCCACATCGCCATTGATGTTGAGCTTGCTGAACAGCCGGTAGCGGTAGCTGTTGACCGTCTTCGGGCTCAGGTTGAGCTGTTCGGAAATATCGGTCACCTTCTGCCCCTTGGTGATCATCATCATGATCTGCAGCTCGCGCTCGGAGAGGGACTTGAAGGGGTTCTCGTCGGCCGAGGCAAACTGGCTCAGGGCCATCTGCTGGGCGATCTCCGGGGAGATGTAACGCTGACCGGAGTGGACCAGGCGAATGGCGTGGATCATCTCGTCCGGCGCGGCCCCCTTGGTGAGATAGCCGGCGGCACCCGCCTGCATCACCTTGGTCGGGAACGGATTTTCTGAATGAATGGTCAGCACTATGATGCGCACATCGGGCCGGATCCGCAGGATCTTGCGGGTCGCCTCCAGGCCGCCGATGCCCGGCATGTTCATGTCCATCAGGATCACATCGGGATGGTGCTGACGACAGAAAGTGACTGCGGTTTCCCCGCTCTGCGCCTCGCCCACCACCTTGATCCCGCGGACATCTTCCAGAATGCGTCTTATCCCTGTACGCACCAACTCATGATCATCGACCAGGAATACATTAATCACCCAAACACCCCGTTTTTTATCTCGTTATATGCCAGTTAGGGTTAACACGGCGTCTTGCATCATAACCAAACTCGCTGATTTGGCAAACCATGGCCGGTAAAAGTTTGAAAGTGCTCATAAATGGTGTTTTGAATCAAATAATTATATAAAGATTAAACACAAAAAACGGCGCCCGCAGGCACCGTTCAGAGTCATTTTTGCTGTTGTCGGCATCAGTTCGCCAGCAGCGCGCGCACCTTGTCCAGATCGGCCTGGGTATCCACCCCGACCGGCGGCGCCTCGAGCGCCTGGGCCACGTGGATCTTCTCCCCGTACCAGAGCACCCGCAGCTGTTCCAGCGCCTCGATCTGCTCGAGCGCGCTCGGCGCCCAGTCCACATAACGCTGGATGAAGCCGGCGCGATAGGCGTAGATGCCGATGTGGCGCTGGTAGTGATCGCCAATCTGCTCGCGACTCGCGGCAAAGCGATCCCGATCCCAGGGAATGGAGGCGCGACTGAAGTAGAGGGCGTAGCCCTCCTGGTCGGTCACCACCTTGACGGCGTTCGGGTTGAACACCTCTTCGGCGTCCTGGATCGGCACCGACAGGGTCGCCATGGGCGCCGTGGCGGCGGCCAGGTTGTCCGCCACCTGGCGGATGATGACCGGCGGAATGAGCGGCTCGTCCCCCTGCACGTTGACCACTATGGTGTCGGCGGCAAAGCCGTAGTGACGGCACACCTCGGCCAGCCGCTCGGTGCCGGACTGATGATCCTTCGAGGTCATGCACACCTCGAAACCGGCCTGCCCGGCGCAGGCGGCCAGCGCCTGCTGCACCCGCTCGTCATCGGTGGCGACGATCACCCGATCGGCGCCCGACTGCAGAGCCTTTTCCACCACGTGCTGCACCATGGGCTTGCCGTGGATGTCGGCCAGCGGCTTGCCCGGCAGCCGGGTGGAGGCGTAGCGGGCCGGAATGACGACGACGAAGCTCATGACGACAGCTCGTCGCTGCTGAGCGGACGGGCGCGGTTCTCCAGCAGCACCGGGATCCCCTCCTCCAGCGGATAGGCCAGCTTGTCGAAGCGGCAGACCAGCTCATGCACGGCCTTGTTGTAGTGCAGCTTGCCCTTGCAGACCGGGCAGGCAATGATGTCGAGCAACTTGATGTCCAAAGCCAAAACGATACTCCTTCAACGATGTCGCACCGGCGGTTTCATCACGCCGGCGATGGATGTCGAACAACCAGATATGCCATGTGGGGCATGATAAGCCCCTGCTCCCCCACGCGGGCGAGAGAGATTAACCTTGTGCCTGGGTTGCGCCTTGCCCCTTGCCGCCCGCGCCCAGCTTGTGCAGCAGGGTATCGAGCAGGGAGGCGGGCAGCTCGGCGCTGACCGGCAGATACCACCAGTTGTCGAGGGCAAAGGAGCGGCACTTGACCGCATCCTTCTCGGTCATCAGCAGCGGCTTGCCGGCAAAGCGGCCCACCAGCTCGTCCCGATCGAAGGGGTGGTGATCGCCGTAGGCCACCCGCTGATCCAGCTGGTAACCGAGCCCCTCGAGGGTGGCGAAGAAACGGGGCGGATGACCAATCCCCGCCAGCGCGTCGACTGGGCCCGACAAGGGGGCAGCCAGCGGGGCCTCGTCGCGCACCCGGCGGGGGACGTCGGCCACCAGCCTCATGGGATACTCTCCCCGCCCCGGCTCGCCGCCGTTGCAGATGATGGCGTCCACCCGCTTGAGCCGGGTGACCGGCTCGCGCAGCGGCCCCATGGGCAACAGGCAGGCGTTGCCGAAACGGCGGGCGCCATCCACCACCACCAGCTCGATGTCCCGGGCCAGCGCATAGTGCTGCAGGCCGTCGTCGGTGATGATGATGTCCACTTCGCCGCTCTGCTCCAGCAGACGTACCGCATCGGCCCGCTTGGGCGCCACCACTACCGGGCAGCCGCAGCGCCGGGCAATCAGTACCGGTTCATCCCCCGCCTGCGCCGTGGTGCTGGCAGCATCGAGCCGGTACGGGTAATGGGGCGCCTTGCCGCCATAGCCGCGGCTCACCACCCCGGGGCGATAGCCGCGGGCCTGCAACTGCTCCACCAGCCAGACCACTACCGGGGTCTTGCCGTTGCCCCCCACCGAGATATTGCCCACCACGATCACCGGCAAGGAGGAGCGATACCCCTTGCGCCAGCCGTGGCGATAGGCATAGCGGCGGGTGCCGCTGATGATGGCAAACAGCAGGGCAAAGGGGGCCAGCAACCAGCGCCAGCCACTCTTTGCATACCAGAGCCGCTCCAGCATCAGGCGTTGCCACCTGCGGTGGCATGGCCGAACTGGATGGCGCGCAGCTGGGCATAGGTGCCCTGCTGGGCCATCAGCGCCGCGTGGTTGCCGCGCTCGACGATATGGCCTTCATCGATCACCAGGATCTCGTCCGCCTTCTCGATAGTGGAGAGACGGTGAGCGATCACCAGCGAGGTGCGCGCCTTGCACAGCTCGTCGATGGCCGCCTGGATGTGGCGCTCGGACTCGGTATCCAGCGCCGAGGTGGCCTCATCCAGCAGCAGAACCGGCGCATCGCGCAGCAGGGCGCGGGCGATGGCGATACGCTGACGCTGACCGCCGGAGAGCGACGCGCCGTTCTCGCCGACCACGGTGTCATAACCGTTGCTCATCTTGCTGACGAACTCGTCGGCGTGGGCGATGCGGGCCGCCTGCTTGATCTCGTCGAGGCTGTATTTCTCTTCCGCGGCGTAGGCGATGTTGCTCGCCACCGTGTCGTTGAACAGGTGGACATGCTGGGAGACCAACGCGTACTGCTTGCGCAGCTCGCTCAAGCGGTAATCGCGGATATTGACGCCGTCCAGCAGGATCTCCCCCTGTTCGATGTCGTAGAAGCGGGTCAACAGGCTGGCGATGGTGCTCTTGCCGGAACCGGAACGACCCACCAGCGCCACCGATTTGCCCGCCTCCACCTTGAAGCTGACGTTGTGCAGCGCCGGGGTGTCCTTGGTCGGGTAGGTGAAGGTGACGTTGCGAAACTCGATCTCGCCGCGGGCGCGCTCCAGGGTACGGGTACCGGTATCCTGCTCCGGCTCGGTGTCGAGCAGGCCAAACAGGCTGTGGCAGGCGGTGATGGCGCGCTGGAACTGGTTGTTGACGTCGGTCAGGCTTTTCAGCGGCTTGAGCAGCATCATCATGGAAGTGATCATGACGGTGAAGGTACCGGCAGTCAGCTCGCTGCGCACGCTGTCGATGGTGGCCACATAGAGGAAGGCCGCCAGCGCGATGGAGGCAACCATCTGCACCACCGGGCTGCCGATGGCATCGGCGGCGACCATCTTCATGGTTTGCTGGCGCATGTTGTTGCTGACCTTGAAGAAGCGCTTCTCCTCCACCTTCTGGCCACCGAACATCAGCACCTCTTTGTGCCCCTTGAGCATCTGCTCGGTGGAGGTGGTGATGTCACCCACCGCCTGCTGGATGTGGCGGCTGATCTGACGGAAACGGCGGCTGATAAGGCCGATGATGATGCCCACCACGGGCCCCACTACCAGGAAGATCACCGACAGCTGCCAGGAGTGCCAGAACATCAGGCCGAGCAGGCCGATCACGGTCGCTCCTTCCCGCACCAGGGTGACCAGAGTGGTACTGGCGGCCGAGGAGACTTGGCTGGCGTCATAGGTCACCTTGGAGAGCAGGTGACCGGTGTTCTGGCGGTCGAAGAAGCTCATCGGCATCGCCACCATGTGATTGAACACCTGCTGCTGCAGACGCATCACCACGTGGTTGCCGACCCAGGCCATGCAGTAGTTGGAGAGGAAGTTGGCGACGCCGCGCAGGGCCACGATACCCAGTACGAAGAAGGGCATCCACTTGAGCACGGTCGGATCGTTGCCGTTGATGCCCTGGTCGATCAGCGGCTTGATGGAATAGACGAAGGTGGTATCCACGGCGGCGTAGCCCAGCATGCCGATGATGCCGCCGATCAGGCCAAGCTTGCGGTCACGGACATAGCCGAGCAGACGCTTGAAGACAGGCCAGCTGTCTTGTGAGGTTTCTTGTTGCATGAATAGCCGTTAATAAGGGAAATGACGGGCTATTCTAGCCAAAGCGCAGGATTACACCAAGCATCGCCAGCGCATGTCCCTCGCCAAGACAGGAAATGACGGTCGTTATCCCAGCCAAAGCGCAGGATTACACCAAGCGGTGCCCATCACCAAGGCGGGAAATGACGGTCGTTATCCCAGCCACAGTAGGGTTTTCACCCGGCATAAGCAGCGCGATGCCCTGCGCTCCGGTTCAGCGAGCAGGCCAGAGCTTGGGGCGCCACCAGTCGCCCTTGCGGCGAAACCAGGGGCCCTGCTCCCGCTCGGCCCGGATCCGCAGCCCACCCGGCGCAGGCTCGACCAGGATCTCCCCATCCAGCCCGGTGACCCATTGCTGCGCCTCCTGGTAGCGAGCCACCACCTCGGGGCGGGGAAATCCCCACTGGTTCATGAAGCCGGCGCTGTGCACCACATAGCGGGGGGCCACCGCCGCCACGAAGGGTGCCGTGGAGGAGGTGCGGCTGCCGTGGTGAGGGCTCACCAGCAGGGTGCTGGCAAGCCCCTCCCCTTCCAGCGCCAGCAGCCGCTGCTCCGCCTGCCGCTCGATGTCGGCACTGAGCAGGATGCGCCGCTCCCCGTCGCGGATCTGCAGCACACAGCCGTCGTTGTTGTGACCAGGCCCCGGTTGCTGCGGCCAGAGCACCGCCATCTCGAGCCCCTGCCAGCGCCACTGCTGGCCGCGCCGGCACAGGGCCGTGAAGCGGCCAAAATCGAATGAAGAGAGCTCGTGGCGCACCGGCAGAGCCTGCAGGATGGCGCGCCGATTGCCGGCGTGATCCCTGTCCTTGTGACTGATGACCAGATAATCCAGCACCCGCACATCGAGCCGGTTGAGCAAGGGCAGGATCACGGCATCCGCCATGTTGTAGCCGCCCGGGTAGCGATCGCCGGTGTCAAAGAGGATGCCGCGCTCGCCCCGGGTGATCAGCACCGCCAGCCCCTGCCCCACGTCCAGCACCCTCAATTGCCAGTGGGTCGGCGCCGGCCAGGCCGCCAGCAGCAGGGCCACGCCCCCCGGCAACAGCAGCGGACGGCCGCCCGGCACATGCCAGGCGCACCAGAGCAGGGTCAGCAGCGCCGTGAACGGCAGTACCCAGCCCGGCACCGGCCACCAGAGCTGCCACTGGCTGGCCAGCCGGGCCAACGCCCACAACACCCACTGCAGGCCGACATCGGCCAGCCAGAACAGCAGGTGGGCCAGCTCCCCTGACAGCGGCGCCAGCAGCACCCCGATGAGCGCCAGCGGTATGATGCCGATGCAAAAGAGCGGCAATGCCAGCAGATTGAGCAGCAGCGACAGCGGGGCAATCCCCTCGAACAGCGCCAGTTGCAGTGGCAGCAGCCCCAGCAGCAACAAGCCCTGCAGACGGATGAGCCCGGGTTTGGCCTCCAGCAGGCTCGCCACCAGCAGCAGGGCCACCGCCAGGAAGGAGAGCCAGAATCCGGCCGAATAGAGGGCAAAGGGATCCCAGAGCGTGAGCACCACGAAGGCCCACAACCAGATGCGATGGGCTGGCCACTCCCGCCGTCGCCAGCGCAGCAGACTCCACACCAGCACCATGATGAGGGCCCGTTCGGTGGCCACCGCAAAACCGGCCAGCCAGCTGTAGAGGGCGGCAAACAGCAGGGCGACCAGAATCGCTCCCCGCAGCCCGAACAGTCGCCCCAGCCACCAGCCGAGCACCGCCACCAGCGCGATATGCTGCCCCGAGATGGCGATGATGTGGGTCAGCCCGCTGCCTCGAAACAAGCTCCACTGCTCATCCGTGATACCGCCCTGTTCGCCGAAGGTGAGCGCCGCCAGCAGCGGGCCCTGGCTCAGATCCTGCCAGCTGGCGGCGGCCCGGGCCAGCCAGCGCTCGCGCAGCCCCGTCTGCGCCGGCTCAATCTGGATCACCCGGCGCAGGTTGCCAGTGGCGGTTATCCCCTTGCCGAGCAGCAGGCGCCGCCCATCCATCCCCGCCTCGTTGGCCAGGCCGTGGGCCGGTTTGAGAGAGACCACCAGAGTGAGGTGACTGCCTGCCGTCATGACGGGCAGCGCCTGGTAGGCATTGATGCGCACCAGCGGCGCCGGAGTGAGCGCCTGCTCGTCGAGCCTGTTCACCCGCAGCACCAGCCGGATAAATTTATCGCCCTCGGGTTCTGCACTTTGCAGCTGTGCGGTTATGATGTGGCTCGTTTTTTTGTCAAGCTGATCCAGCCAGGCAAGCCGGTAGTGCAAACTCCCCTGCATCCAGAGGATGCCGCACAGCAAAAACAGCAGCCGCCAGCAGCGGTAACCGGCCAGGGGGAACACGAGCAGCAGCATCAGGCCACCCCATTCCCATGAAGGCAACCATGGCCAAAGCAGTGAGGAGCTTGCCCCGAGGGCAAACGACAATAGACGCAGATCCATGGTGCAAGTATTTAGCAAGGTTTCAATATGCCCAAACGACTCATACAACGCTGGCTGCCTGATCCGGCGACACTCAAGGAACACAAGCACTTGCGGCTGTTTGGCAAGCTGCTGCTGGATGCCAACCTGTGGCACCTCAATCGGCGCTCGGCAGCCGGTGCCTTCGCGGTGGGGCTGTTCATGGCCTGGGTGCCGCTCCCCTGCCAGATGTTGCTGGCGGCCGGCGGCGCCATCGCCTGCCGGGTCAACCTGCCGCTCTCGGTGGCCCTGGTCTGGCTCTCCAACCCCTTCACCATGCCACCGCTGTTCTACGGCGCCTATCTGACCGGCTGCCAGCTGCTGGGGCAATCCTCCCAGCACATCGAGATCGAGTTCACCTGGGCCTGGCTGGTGTCGGTATTCGAGACCGTGGCCCCGCCGCTGCTGCTGGGTTCGCTGGTGCTCGCCCTGCTCAGCTCCCTCATCGGCTACGCCCTCATTCGTACCTGCTGGCGCATCAGCACCGTGCGCCAGTGGCAGAAACGCAAGGTGGCCCGCGCATGCTGAATCGCTGGTTTGCCCGCTTCAAGATTGACCCCGATACCCTGCGCCAGCAGAAGTGGTTCTCCCTGTTTGGCGAGCGCCTGCTCGCCCCCGCCCTCTGGCAAGGGGGGCCGCGCGCCCTGAGCGGGGCGGTGGCGGCCGGCATTTTCGCCTGCTGGTTTCCCATCCCCATGCATTCACTCATCGCGGTCGGGCTGGCGCTGGCGTTCAGCCTCAACCTGCCGCTGGCGCTGCTGGCGGTCTGGTTCAACAACCCGCTCACCCTGCCCTTCATGTACCTCTACGCCTATCGCACCGGTTGTCTGGTGCTGCACAAGACGCCGGAGCCGTTTCACCTCAGCTGGACCCTGCACTGGCTGGAGCACGAGGCGGCCACCCTGGTGCCCCCCTTCCTGCTCGGCAGCCTGCTGCTGGCAGTGCTGACCGCCGCCAGCGGCGGCCTCCTCACCCTGCTGCTGTTGCGCCTCGGAAAGCTGGTCCGCAGCCGCTAGCCCGCCCACCTCGTCAGCCTCTGGCGCGCTGACGAGGCACTCCCTTGCCATCCCCAGCACCTGCCACCACACTCCTTGTAACCCGTTGTTTTTCGTCCCCCATTTGCCACAAGGAGCCCACCATGGCCGAACCGCTCACGCTGGCCCATGCCAATGGTCATCCCCTCTCCCTGCTGCCAGCCATGGCCAATCGCCACGGCCTCATCACCGGCGCCACCGGTACCGGCAAGACCGTCACCCTGCAGGTGCTGGCGGAGGGGTTCTCCCGCCTCGGCGTGCCAGTCTTTCTGGCCGACGTGAAGGGGGATCTGAGCGGGCTGGGCGCCGCCGGGGCGGGCTCGGCCAAGCTGGACGCCAGGCTGGCCCAGCTCGGCATTGCGGCCCCCGCCTTTGCCGCCAGCCCCACCCTGTTCTGGGATCTGTTTGCCGAACAGGGCCACCCGGTGCGGGCCACCGTCTCCGACATGGGACCCCTGTTGCTCGCCCGCCTGCTCGGCCTCAACGATACCCAGAGCGGGGTGTTGGAACTGGTGTTCAAGGTAGCGGACGACGAGGGGCTGCTGCTGCTCGATCTCAAAGACCTGCGCGCCATGGTGCAGTTTGCCGGCGATAACGCCAAATCGCTCACCACCCGTTACGGCAATGTCTCCACCGCCTCCATCGGCGCCATCCTGCGCAACCTGCTCACCCTGGAGAGTGCGGGCGGCGATCACTTCTTCGGCGAACCCATGCTGGACATCCAGGACCTGCTGCAGACCGATGAGGCTGGCCACGGTCATATCAATGTGCTGGCCGCCAGCAAGCTGACCCAATCCAGCCGGCTCTATGCCTGCTTCCTGCTCTGGCTGCTCTCCGAGCTGTTCGAGCAGCTGCCGGAGGTAGGGGATCCGGACAAGCCGGTGCTGGTGTTCTTCTTCGACGAGGCGCACCTGCTGTTCAACGATGCCCCCAAGGCGCTGCTGGAGAAGATCGAACTGGTGGTGCGACTCATCCGCTCGAAAGGGGTGGGCGTCTACTTCGTGACCCAGAGCCCGGCCGATATCCCCGACAGCGTGCTGGGGCAGCTTGGCAACCGGGTGCAGCACGCCCTGCGCGCCTTTACCCCGAGTGATCAGAAGGCGGTGCGGATCGCCGCCAACACCCTGCGCGCCAACCCCGCCTTCGATGCCGCCGGCGTCATCACCGAACTCGGTGTCGGCGAAGCGCTGGTCTCTCTGCTCGACGAGAAGGGACGGCCCAGCATGGTGGAGCGCGCCTTCATCGCCCCGCCAGCCAGCCGCATCGGCCCCTTGAGCGACACCGAGCGGCAGGCGCTCATTCAGCGCTCCCTGCTGCACGGCCGCTACGAGACACCGGAGGATCGCGAGTCGGCTTTCGAGCGGCTCAACGGCGGCAAGGTGACAACCACTGGCGAGCAAGGCAGCGAACAGCCATCCAACGGGGAAGGTGGCTTGCTCGATGCCCTCAATGGCATCCTGTTTGGCCGCACCGGCCCCCGTGGCGGCCAGCACGACGGTGTGGTACAGACCGCCGCCAAGAGCGTGGCCCGCACCATCGGCAGCGAGGTGGGTCGCCAGCTGGTACGCGGCGTCCTCGGCTCCCTGCTGGGGGACGGCAAGCGCCGTCGCTGAGACCAGCCTCAGAAAATGAAAAAGCCCGCCGGGTCTCCCCGGCGGGCTTTTTACTGAACGGATATCGGCGGTGGTGCTTACAACACCTTGGCGATCGCGTCACACAGCGGATCTATGTTGGCACGGGTGATACCGGCCACGCTGATCCGGCCGGAGCCGACGATGTAGATGGCAAACTCGCTCTTGAGACGCTCCACCTGATCCTTGGAGAGACCGGAGAAGGAGAACATGCCGTTCTGCTCGCGGATAAAGCTGAAGTCCTGGTTCACGCCGCGCGCCGCCAGTTTCTCCACCAGCAGCTCCCGCATCTCGCGAATGCGCACCCGCATGGCCGCAACCTCTTCCACCCACTCGGCATAGAGGGCCGGATCGCTCACCACGGCGGTGACGACGGCGGCGCCGTGTGACGGCGGGTTGGAGTAGTTGGCACGAATGACGGTCTTGACCTGGGTGAAGGCCACGTCGGCGATCTCCTTGGTCGCACTGACCAGGGTGAAGGCGCCGACCCGCTCGTTGTAGAGGCCGAAGTTCTTGGAGAAGGAGCTCGCCACCAGCAGTTCGTCGTGGCACTCGGCGAAGATGCGCAGACCTTCGGCATCCTCTTCGATACCGCGGGCAAAGCCCTGATAGGCGAAGTCAAACAGCGGCAGCCAGCCGGCGGCAGCACTCTGCTTGGCCAGTGCGCGCCACTGATCCGCTGTGGGGTCGATACCAGTCGGGTTGTGGCAGCAGCCGTGCAGCAGCACCAGATCGTCTGCCTGCACTTCAGCCAGAGAGGCCTGCATGGCGGCAAAGTCGAGGCCCTTGCTGGCCGCATCGTAGTACTTGTACCACTTGACGGAAAGGCCGGCAGCCTGGAACACGCTGACGTGGTTGGCCCAGGTGGGATCGGAGATCCAGATGGTCTTGGCCAGCCCGTTACGCACCACGAACTCGGCGGCGATGCGCAGGGCACCGGTACCGCCCGGCGCCTGAGCAGTCTTGGCCCGGCCGCTGGCGACCAGCGCAGAATCTTGCCCGAACAGCAGTTGCTGCACGATGCGGCCATATTCGATATTGCCTTCGATACCGAGGTAATTCTTGGTCTTCTCGTCGGTCAAGAGCTTCTGCTCGGCTTTCTTGACGCAGTGGAGAATGGGGGTGGCACCGGTCTCATCCTTGTAGATCCCGACCCCCAGGTTGATCTTGTGGCTGCGAGAGTCAGCACGGAAGGCTTCGGTCAGGCCCAGGATCGGATCCGCTGGGGCGGCAACAACCTTTTCAAACATGGTATTCCCTGTATTCCGTTGAGTTCGTTGGCTGGCAAAGCGTGTTGGCACACCGTCCGTGACACGCAAAACACGTGGCAAACAAAAGCGCCCATCTGGCGAGCGCTTCGTCAACTCTTTATATCACCGTGCAGAGTGGGGGCAAACCGCTTTTTCGGCCGGATCTGCGGCAATCTCAACCGATGGCATGCCACTGCGGCGCCAACGCGCACACCTCGGCAGACAAGCCACCATTGGACTCAACCAAACCGCTACAAACTGCTAACAATGACTTGGGTATCCGGCTCGGCTCCCAGGGACGGGAGTCGGTCAGCGGCAGGGCATAGGCCGCCATGATGGGAGCCAGTGAGGTAGGCAGCCACCAGCTGGCCGGACGGCCCAGCCGTTGGGCCAGAGTCAGCACCCGATCCACCCCGCTCGGGTCGAGGGAGGTAAGATGGCTCCACTGCACCTGGGGCGGCAGAGCGGCGATCACTTGCTGCAGCGCCTGCTGTGCCGGGGCGGGAGCCCAGACCAGCAGGGTCCCCGCTGGCAGCACCAGCTCGGCAAAGGCACCGACGCTGTCGGTGGTGATCACCCGCAGCAGCTCCCCCTCCCCCCACAGGATCTTGCCGAGGCCGGCCAGGTTGCGCTCGGGCAGCGCCACCTCGCCGAGCGCCTGCAACCAGGGGGCGGCATCGAGCAGGGTGCCGCCGCTGAAAAAAAGGCTGAACGGCTGGGGGGCGCGCAGACGCAGCAGCTGATCGGCACAGAGCCGGATCCCCTTGTCTTCAAAATCGATCTGCTCGTTGGGGGAAAAGCTCACCTCGCTCTTGCGATAGAGCGCGGCGAGCACCCGTTCGTTGACCTGCTCCGCCAGCTGCCACCCCTGCCCATGAAGCCACTCCTCCGGGGTCGGTGGTGCCGTGGCGATCTCGGCCAGCGTCAGTTCACGGGTCAGGTAGCGGCGGCCGGCAGGTGTCAGCTCATAGTGGTGGTTGCCCAGCGCCAGCAGCAGCTGGTTGTCCTTGAGCAGGCCCAGCAGGGGTTGCCACTGACGGGCGCGGACCACCGAGGTGGGGTTGTCCAGCAGCTGGCGGGCCAGCTCCCGCCACTGCGGGTGACTAAAGTCAATCAAGCGTCATCCTTCCCTGTCTGCCGAACATACTGCAACGAGCCGAATAATCTAGCGATTCGCTGACCGGGAGCCAAGTACAGAAAAGAGACAACGTGAACTGGCGCAAACCAAACAGGAGAAGGAGAGAATGATCAACAGAGGGGAACAGAAACAATCAAGTGGGAAGCAGATAAAACAAAACGGCCAAGCAAGCTTGGCCGTTTATCAACTAAATCAGCGCAGAGGCTGGATTAGAAGTTGTATTGCAGGGCAACAGTCCACTCGTCGTCCAGTTTGTCGATACCCTGGATCTTGTACTCGGTGTAGGCTTTCAGCTTGGAAGTGAAAGCGTACTGTACACCCAGCAGGGTTTCGTCAAGCAGGTCTTTGTACTCTGCACCAGCAGTATTGGAGTTGACTTTTGCTTCTTTGAAGTTGTAGCCAGCCAGGAAAGTCCAGGCATCAACGTTGTAGGAAGCTGCCAGCTCGTAACCACGGCCCTTGTCCTTGTCACCACCGGTGGTGTTGTCGTAGCTCAGGTCACCCTGAGTATAAACACCAGCGAAGTAGAAACCGTTGATGGCGTAGTGTGCACCCAGTGCCCACTCTTTCTTGTCACCAGTGTTGTTGGTCTTGGTGTTTTCCAGATCGGAGTAGGAGTAACCTGCGTTCAGACCCAGACCGAAGTCGAAGTCATAACCGGCAGCAGCGGCATAACCGTAGTTACGCTTCACATCGGCACCGTAAACGGCAGTTTCTTTGATACCCTGACCTACGTCAGTAACCTTGACGGCCTTGTCGTCGTTGGTCTGATAGGACAGTTTGCCTTTGAAGCCGCCGTAGGTGTTGGAGTAGATAACCTGACCTTCTTGACGACCGTCATAGAAGTTACCTGCGTCACCCCACTCGTTGAAGATATCGGTCGGTTCCAGCACGTCGTAGAACGCGGTATCGGTCTGACCGAAGATGATCTTGCCGTATTGGGTGCCGTCGAAACCAACGTAGATGTGACGGGAGTCAAACTTGTTGGCGGAGTTTTCAGCAGAAACTTGCCACTCGGTCTTGGCGATACCGGACCAGGTGTTGTTCAGAGCAATCTTGCCGGACCAGCCCAGACGGGAGGAACCAACCAGCTCACCGTCAACATCCTTGTAGCCAGATGCAGCGGTAGAGTCAGCGGTATTGTGGTCACCGTAGTAGTTAGCCTGAACACGGCCGTATACGTCAAAAGTGGTACCGTCTTTGTCATAAACCACTGCAGCGTTAGCGGCAGATGCAAACAGAGCCGGGATAGCAATAGCCAGAATTGTCTTTTTCATAGTTTCCAATGCCTACTGTAATTAAACACTAAGTCGTTGTTATTCCCTGTGTTAGCGATGTACTTTGCATCACTATGGCGCCGAGACTAGCACCGGGTTTTCCAATCCGCAATGAAAAAACTTGGAACTTTTTACGAAAAGCATAGTCATAGCGGAAAAATTGTGACCTGAATCCCACATTGTTTGCACGTCATGGGAAAACGTTTACAGTGATAACCGCTGGTATTATTCGGTCAGATTGGTGATTTATCACACAATAGCGGTGCCGCGCCCTATATAAAGAAGAGGAGGTCGGATCTGTGCGTTGCCACATGCCTCGACCCCGGTTGCCAGTTGCAGGTATCCTGTCCCCCTTCACCCTGTGCAACGGTCATTTCTTTCATGCTGTCTACCCGTCTCAAAACCACCATTCGCAATACCTATCGACAAATTGCCGATGGCTTACCCGGTTTTGTGCCGCGCAAGGAGCAGAATTTTCTGGTAGCCGAGATAGCCAAGACACTGACCGGGGAATATGACAAACAGCGTCGCATCCTGGTGGCCGAAGCCGGCACCGGCATCGGCAAGTCTCTCTCCTATGCCCAGGGGGCCATCCCGGTGGCACGGCTCACCCAGAAGAAGCTGGTGATCTCCACCGCCACCGTGGCGCTGCAGGAGCAGCTGATCCACAAGGACCTCCCCTTCTACCACCGCCACAGCGAGCTGCCGTTTCGCTTCATGCTGGTCAAGGGGCGCCAGCGCTACTGCTGCGAGCACCTGCTGGAACAGGCCGCAAGCGGCAGCGAGATGGCCAACTTCGAGTTCGACTTCGGCAGCCTCAGCAAGCACAAGCCGTCAGAATCCGACAAGAGCTGCTATCAGGCGCTGTGGCAGGCCTACACCGACGGCAAATGGGATGGCGATCGGGACAACTGGCCCAAACCCATCACCGATCTCTGCTGGGATCGCATCGCCGCCGACCGCCACACCTGCAACAAGGCGCTCAGTCATCATCAGCACTGCCCCTTCCACCGTGCCCGCAATGACATGGATGCGGCCGATGTGCTGGTGGTCAACCACGCTCTGCTGCTCTCCGACCTCACCATGGGGGGTGGCATCATATTGCCGCCGCCGGACGAGTGTATCTATGTGCTGGACGAGGCCCACCACCTGCCCACCATCGCCCGCGATCACGGCGCCGCCTCGGCCAGCGTCAAGGGTTCGCGCCGCTGGCTGGAGAAGCTGGCGCAGGGTGCCGGCAAGCTGGCCAGAACCCTCAACAAGGAGAGCCTGCTCGATCCCCAGCTCAAGCTGCAGGATGCGCTGGCCTCCCTGCAGCCGGATCTGAAGGCGCTGGAGCAGTGGCTCGCCGCCAACGACCGGCTGTTCAATGAGGAAAAACACTGTCGCTTCGCCGATGGCGTCTTGCCCGACCCGCTGCCGATGCTGGCGGAGAACCTCAAGGAGGCGAGCAAGAAGGCACTGCGGGCGCTGGACAGAATGCAGGGCGCCATTGGCGAGGCGTTGAAGGATGGCGAGATCCGCCGCAAGGAGGCCGAACCCCTGCTGGCGGAGAGCGGCTTCTATCTGCAGCGACTGGAGGGTTTTTGTGCCCTGTGGGAGATGTTGGGGCGCCATGTGCCCGAGGGCAAGACACCGTTGGCCCGCTGGATGGTCAAGAGCGATGACGGCGACATCTGGCTGCATGCCTCCCCCATCGAGGTCGGCTATCTGCTGGAAGAGTGGCTCTGGTCCAGGTGTCTGGGGGCCGTGCTGGTGTCAGCGACCCTGACCGCCCTCTCCTCGTTCAGCTATTTTCGCCATCAGGTGGGGCTCAAAGAGCACGACGGCACCCGCTATCTGCGGCTGCGCTCCCCCTTCGATTACCAGAAGGCCGAGCTCTATCTGCCCAAAATGGAACACGAGCCCAGCGCCCCCGCCTTCACCCAGGAGCTCATCAGCACCTTGCCCCGCCTGCTGGCAGGCAAGGAGGCGAGCCTGGTGCTGTTCTCCTCTTACCGGCAGATGAACGAGGTGGCGGTGGGGCTGCGGGCCAAGGGGCTCTCCCTGCTGGTGCAGGGCGAAGCCTCCCGCAATGCCCTGCTCACCCTGCACAAGCAAAAATGCGATGGCGGCCAGGCCAGCATCCTGTTCGGCACTGGCAGCTTCTCGGAAGGGCTGGATCTGCCCGGCCACTACCTCACCAACCTGGTGATCACCAAGTTGCCGTTCGCGGTGCCCAACTCGCCGGTGGAAGAGGCCACCGCCGAGTGGGTCGAGAAACGGGGCGGCAACCCCTTTCTGCAGCTGACGGTACCTGAGGCCTCCCGCAAGCTCATTCAGGCCTGCGGTCGTCTCATCCGCAAAGAGGCGGACAGGGGCCGGGTCACCATCCTCGACCGACGTCTATTGACCAAGCGTTATGGCAAGGGGTTGCTCGACGCGCTGCCCCCCTTCAGCCGTCGGATTGAGTAAGACAGGGGCCCATTGGCTCGGTCAGCACCCGTGCCGTGGCTCGTGTCCGCTTTAAGCAGCGGGGCCGAGAGGCAACCCAGGCGCCATAAACGCCTATTGCTGCCCTTGGGCAAACCTGTAAAAATGAGCCCCTGTTTTTCAGTGGGCACTCGCCGACTGTTCAAGGAGATGAAATGAAACTGACTGTTCTGGTGCCGGCCCTGGCTGGTCTGTTGTGGGCAGGTAGTGCCCTGGCCGATGCCCAATTGGAAGTGACCAACCCCTACGTCGTACAGCTGGTCGATGGCCAATCCATCAATCCCAAGCTGCTCGACAAGACGAGTACCTATCCTATCAAAGCTGGCAAGCACCAACTGGTTGTCGCCTTTGAAGGCAACTACTCCAGCCGCAGCGAGACCAAGCTGGTCACTGCCGAGCCGCTGGTGATCAACTTCACCGCCGCCGACAACCAGAAGCTGGTGCTGGACTACAAGAAGCCGCGCAACGAAGCTGAAGCCAAGTTGTTCGTCAAAGAGCAAAAAGTCGCACTGAAAGACAAGAGCAGCAACCAGGTCGTTGCCAGCGAGCAGTTCGTACTGCCGAAAGTCGAAGGCTTTCAGCTGACCCGTGACTATCAGCAAGAACTGATCAACATGGGCAAAGCCTTCAATCAGCCCAAAACTGTTGCCATCTCCACCGCCGCCGTCATGGCCGCCAACAGCGCCCCGGTGCAAGTGGCCCCGAGCAAGGCTCAGAGCAACCCGGAAGCCCTGACCCAGCTGCAAAACTGGTACAACAAGGCCGATGCGGAAACTCGCAAAGCCTTCCAGATCTGGGTGATCCAGCAGCAGTAATGGCGCGCGAGCACTCGTTTCGTGCGACAAGGGGAGCCTGGCTCCCCTTTTTCATATCTGCCTGTCTACCAAGGCCCTGCCGTCATGTCACTGCGCATCTTCTATCACCCCCTCTACTCCGCCCTGACCCTGCCCGCGCGTCATCGCTTCCCGCTGGCCAAGTACCAGGCGCTGTTCGAACGGCTCGGCAGCCTAGGCTATCCGCTGGCAGAAGCCGCCCCCGCCACCCCTGAGCAAATCAAACGGGTGCACGATGCCGCCTATGTGGAGGCCGCCCTCGCCGGCACCCTTGATGCAGACGCAATTCGCCAGCTCGGTTTCCCCTGGTCGCCCCTGTTGATGGAGCGCACCCTGCGCTCGGTGGGGGCCACCCTGGCCGCCAGCCGCCACGCCCTGGAGCAGGGTTGTGGCCTGCAGATTTCCGGCGGCTATCACCACGCCCACCGGGATGTTGGCAGCGGCTTTTGCCTCTTCAACGATCTGGTGATCGCCGCCCAGGTGTGCCTGGACGAAGGGCGCTGCGAGCAGGTATTGATCGTCGATCTCGATGTCCATCAAGGGGATGGCAGCGCAGCACTGTGCCAGGGGCGGCGCGACATCATCACCCTCTCCCTGCACGGGGAGCACAACTTCCCCCGCTACAAGCCCGCCTCCCACATGGATTTTCCCCTGCCAAGCGGCATGGCGGACGATGCCTATCTCACCACGCTGGCAGAGGCGCTCAACCTGGCGCTGCGGCTCTATGCCCCCGACCTCATCCTCTATCAGGCTGGGGTCGATGTGCATAAGGATGACGAGCTTGGCTATCTCGCCTTGAGCGATGAAGGGATCCGCCAGCGCGATGCCATGGTCTTTGACTGCGCACTGCGGCACGGGCTGCCCATCGCCGCCGTGCCGGGCGGCGGTTATCGGCGTGACTGGCAGCAGTTGATCCCGCTGCATATGTCCTTGTTTGAAGAGGCGAAAAAGCGCTACGGCTAGCCGTTTATCGCTTCGTCAATCTCTCCTCTCCATGAATCTCTAACTGGCAACCGTTGCAAACAACGAGGCGGCCCTGGGGCCGCCTCTTCTTTATACCGGGTACCCTATTGATACCGGGCACCCTAGCTCCGTCTTGCCCCCTTGTCGGGAAGCGGGGCTGGGATCATGCCGCCCCCGTTCAGGCGTGGGCCACCGGCGTCGGGTGTTCACCCAGCTTGCGCAGCAACATCAGCAGATAAATGCACGACACGCCGGCGATCACGATGAACAGCTGATTGTCCGAGTAATGCTGCATCAACAGCGCGGTACAGGCCGGGCCCAGCAGGCTGCCGATGGTGTAGCTCAGCAGCAGCGCCTGATTCATCGCCACCAGCTGATGGTGCTCGACCTTCTCGCAGGCCCACGCCATGGCCACCGGGTAGAGGGTGAAACCGGCGGCGCCCAGCACAAACAGCGCCGGGCCCATCGCCACACCGCCGAGCATGGCCCCGCACCCCAGGATCACCACCAGCACCTGTACCCGCAGCACCGGTAAGCGGCCGAACCGATCCGCCAGACGGCCCACCGGCCACTGCCCCAGGATACCCGCGCTCACCATCACCGCCATCCAGTAGCCAATGCCGGCATCGCTCACCCCCCGATGGTTCAGATAAAGCGGCATCAGGCCGTACAGCGACCCCAATACCATGCCGGAGATGATGCAACCATCGACCCCGAGCCGCGCCTGTCGTAGCCGCAGCATAGGCCAGACCCGGGTGCTCCCTTGTTGCTCATTGCGCTCACTGACGATGCGGGTGAACAACAGCGGCAGGATAGCCGCCAATACCAGCCCGGTCGCCCAGGGCAGTACCTCCATCAGGCCGGTCGGCAGCTTGCTGACCAGCAGTTGCCCAAGCACGGTCCCCAGGTAGTAGACCATCATGTAGGCGGCCAGCAGCCGCCCTCGATTGCGCGCGTTGCCGCTGCACATCAACGCACTCTCCACCACCACCCAGATCATGGCGCAGCCGATGCCGGCGAGGAACCGCCAGCCGAGCCAGCTCCAGAAACCAAGGGTGATACCGAGCCCGACACAACCAATGGCAAAGAGGGCGGAGGCCAAGTAGTAGCTGCGGTTGAACCCGTAGCGTTTGATCAGCACCCCCGCCAGCAGGGTGCCCAGCAGGTTGCCGCTGAAATAGGCGGAGCTGACCATCCCCACCTGCCAGGTCGGCAGATTGTCATGGGCCAGCCAGAGCGGCACTAGGGTGTTCAACACCGCGATGGCCAGCGTGAGCAGCAGTAGGCCGCAGAGCAACAACAGCACTGGCCGGGTGTAGGTGGTCATGGGTAATACCGTGAGGAGAGTCAAAATGCGAGCGAATCATGCCACCGCCAATGCCATTGTCAATCGGCGTTAATTGGCGCTGGGGATGTTTTTTTCACGCCGGCAATAAAACCTCATTTGGCACCGCTCAGCACTTGCTCGGCAGCCCGGCTCATCCCCTTGATTAACGGGTAGTTTGGCGGTCTTGCTGGGGCATGGCCGGTCGATCATCCCCATCGACCTTGCGCGGCGCTATCAACAGGGCCGCGGAGCACGCACACAAAAGCGCGCCACCTCAGTGGCCAAGCCGCCCCGTCACTGATGCTCAATCTGCCCAACAACAAAGAGGCGGCCCAGGGGCCGCCTCTTCATGAGTACCAGACACAATGCCGGTTAGCGCTGACGCTTCTTGGCGTACTTGCGACGTGCCCGTGCCTGACGCTCCTCTTCCCGCTCTGCCTTCTCCTTGGCCTTCTGTTCGGCCTCGGCCTCGGCTTCCACAATCTCGACGCTCACCATCGCCGGGGTCTCCAGCGAGATGCGACCCAACAGGCCTGAGCGGAACTCGTTGACCAGGATCTCGGACGCCTTGTGCAGATCGGCCAGGCCGCCCTTGCGCATGAAGCCGCGCTGGCGGGCGATGAGCTCCAGCAGCTCGATCTCGGTTTCCGGCAGCTCGCTCAGCTGATAGCGCGTCTGGATCCGCTCCGGGTAGGCCTTGATGAAGTAATCGGCGGCAAACATGGCGATGTCGGCATAGTCAAATACCGTGTCCTTGATGGCGGCGGTGATCGCCAAGCGGTAGCCGCAGGAGGGCGGGTTGAGCTTGGGCCACAAGAAACCCGGGGTATCGGTCAGGATGACGTTGTTGTCCAGCTTGATCCGCTGCTGGGACTTGGTCACCCCCGCCTCGTTGCCGGTGCGGGCGATGATGCGCCCGGCCAGGGTGTTGATCAGGGTGGACTTGCCCACGTTGGGAATGCCCATGATCATGGCACGCACGCCGCGCAGCTCCAGATTGCGCTCCGGCAGCATCTCGTGGCAGAGAGTCAGCAGCTGCTTGATCTTCTCCGGCTCCTGCTGGGTCAGGGGCAATGCCTTGATCCCCTTCTCCTGCTCCATGTGGGCCACCCACAGCTCGGTGATCTCGGGATCGGCGAGATCCGCCTTGTTGAGCACCTTGATCACCGGAGTATCGCCGCGCAGCTCGGGCACCAGCGGGTTTTCGCTGGAGAAGGGGATGCGGGCGTCGAGCATCTCGATGATGACATCGACCTGGGGCATGACCTCGGCAATCTCTTTGCGGGCCTTGTGCATGTGGCCGGGGAACCAGTTGATGGACATATCCGTTACTCTCATCTAGGGACTGCGGGCGCTGGCTTGCGGTGGCGCGAGCGGCGAGCGGTGGCGGACGCAGGGCGTCGCAAGGGGGCGCATTTTACCTGCACACGCCCTGATTTGACAGGCCATTCTAGCCGCCAGCCCGCAATCCGGCCAGATTCTCCCCCACCCGGCCCCCTCGCCCACCGGCGTCCCGTGCTCCGGCTGCATTAATATAAGCTATTGATACAACATAACATTCATGCAACACCTTCATCGGATTGTCATCCCGTTTCACTAAAAGTGTCATCTGCGACCTCTAGGCTGCGCTCAGGTTTTACAAGGAGCGAACCCCAATGAGAAAGATGGCAGGACTTGCATTGATGATCGGCGCCGCCCTGGCTGCCGGCTGCAACTCCAACAACGACAGCAGTGCGCCCGCCCCCGGCGCCAAGAACGTGATCTTCTTCCTCGGCGACGGCATGGGTCTCAATACCCTGACCGCCGCCCGCATCTACGGCGTCGGTGAAGAGGGCAGCCTCACCATCGATACCCTGCCGGAGACGGCCTTCATCAAGACCTTCTCCCACGACGCCCAGGTGACCGACTCGGCCCCCTCCATGTCCGCCTACATGACCGGGGTCAAGAGCAACAACGGCGTCATCAGCATGGACAGCGACGCCACCCAGGAGAGCAACTGCAGCAAGAGCGCCGGCAAGCCGGTCACCACCTTGCTGGAGCTGGCCAAGGCCGCCGGCCGCGGCACCGGCGTGGTCACCACCACCCGGGTGACTCACGCCACCCCGGCCGCCACCTATGCCCACCTCTGCAACCGGGATCTGGAAGCCGACATCGCCGCCCAGCTGGTGCCCGGCGGCGCCGGTTACAACAGCGCCCTCAAAGAGGGGGTGGACGTGGTGCTCGGCGGCGGCAGCAGCTTCTTCCTGCCGAAGGCAGACAAAGGCAAGCGCGAGGATGGCCGCAACCTCATCGATGAAATGAAGGCCAAGGGCTACCAGTTTGCCGGCAATCTGGACGAGTTGAACAAGGCCGAGGCGGGCAAGCCGCTGCTGGGGCTGTTTGGCTCAAGCCACATGAAATATGACCTGGACCGGCCCGCCAGCGAGCCTTCCCTCACCCAGATGACCCTGGCTGCCATCAAGCAGCTCAAAGACCAGAAGCAGGGCTACTTCCTGATGGTGGAAGGGGGCCGCATCGACCACGCCCTGCACGACACCAACGCCAAGCGTGCCCTGCAGGACACCCTCGCCTTCGACAACGCCATCAAGGCAACTCTCGACGAGGTGAAGAAAACCGATCCCGAGCTGAAAAACACCCTGATCGTGGTCACCGCCGACCATGACCACACGCTAGTCCTGAATGGTTATGCCAAGCGTACCGGCAAGACCACCGCCGACAACCCCGGCGTGCTCGGGCTGGTGAAGAACTACGAAACCGGTGAACCGAGCAAGGATGCCGATGGCATGCCCTACACCATCATCGGCTTTGGCAACGGCTACAACCGGGTGGACGGGCCGCGCAGCAGCGTGGCGCCGCTGGACGACGCCACCGTCTCCGCCAACGACTATCACCAGGAGGTGGTGGTCAAGGTGGGCGAAATCGGCAACGAGACCCACGGCGGCACCGACGTCTTCCTCGGCGCCATCGGCCAGGGAGCGGATAGCTTCCACGGCTCACTCGACAACACCGCCGTGTTCGGCAAGGTCAAGGCTGCGGCCGGGCTGTAAGGAGCATTCCCATGAAAAGAGCCATCAACCAATCCATGAAGCAGAACCTGCATAAAACCCTGGTCAGTACGGCCCTGCTGGCCGCCCTCGGCGGCGCGGCCCAGGCACAGGCAGCCGACGCCAAGAACGTCATCCTGTTCATCGGCGACGGCATGGGCCCCACCGTGCTCACCGCCACCCGCCTCTACAAGGTGGGAGAAGAGGGCAATCTGGAGATGATGAAACTGGCCCGCAGCGCCCGCATCAAGACCTTCTCCAACGATGCCCAGACCACCGACTCGGCCCCCTCCATGGCGGCCTACACCACCGGGGTCAAGATGAACAACGAGGTGATCGCCATGAGCAGCGACACCAAAGCCGTCGCCCCCGGCAAGGACGCCAACGGCAACAAGGGCGTCAACAACTGCGCCAGCGACAACGGCAAGCCGGTACCCACCCTTCTCGAGCTGGCCAAGGCGGCGGGCAAGTCGGTGGGGGCCGTCACCACCACCGAGCTGACCCATGCCACCCCGGCCGCCACCTACTCCCACATCTGCCACCGCGATGCCGCCTACGCCATCGCCGCGCAGGCGGTACCGGGCGGTGCCGGCTTCAACCAGGCGCTGGGGGACGGGGTCGACGTGCTGATGGGGGGGGGCGCCAACCACTGGACACCCTACAACAGCACCAGCAACAAGGGCGGCCGCGCCGACGGGCGGGATCTCACCGCCGAGCTGACCGCCCAGGGCTATCGCTACGTCACTACCAAAGATGATCTGGCTGGCGTCAACTCGGGCAAGGTGCTTGGCCTGTTCAGTGCCAAGTCCCACCTCGACTACGAGCTGGATCGCGTCGCCAAGGGGCCGGCCAATACCCAGCCGTCGCTCTCCGAGATGACCGCCAAGGCGATCGATCTGCTCAGCCAGAACAGCCAGGGTTACTTCCTGATGGTGGAAGGGGGCCGGATCGACCACGCCCTGCACGGCACCAATGCCAAGCGCTCGCTCACCGACGCGGTGGCGCTGGACGACGCGGTCAAGACGGCGCTCGGCAAGGTGGACTTGGAAGATACCCTGATCGTGGTCACCGCCGACCATGACCACACCATGACCATCAACGGCTACTCCGCCAAGGGCAACAAGGTGCTGGATCTGGTGAAAAATGGCGATGGCTCGACCCAGAACGACGTGGATGGCAAGCCGTTTACCACCCTGGTGTTCGGCAACGGCCCCAACCGCCCCGACGTGCGCCCCACCCTCACCAGCGATCAGGTGATGGCGGACGACTACCTGCAGGAGACCGGGGTCAAGCTCGGCTCCGAGACCCACGGCGGCGGCGATGTGATGCTGTTCGCGGACGGCGCCGGCAGCAGCCGCTTCAAGGGCACGCTGGATAACACCAAGGTGTTCGGCAAGCTGAAGGAGGCGCTCGGCCTGTAAACGGCAGGGCCCGGCAGGGTGCCGGGCCCTGCTCATTCGAGCGATCCCCTATGATGCGACTGTTACTTCCATTGTGGCTGCTCGCCAGCAGCCTCGCTTTTCCCCTCCTGGCCGATGAAGTCCCCGATCTGGCCGCCCGCATCCGCTATCAGGACAGGGTCACCAGCAGCGACGGCATCAGCAAGGAGAGCCAGTGGCAGGAGAAGTGGCTGCGGGTTGGCGATCAGGTGTGGAGCCAGCGGCTCATCCCGCTGCCCCTTGCCCGCGCCTATCACGCCACCCATGATGCCACCCCGGGTCACAAGCACTTTACCCACCAGATGGCGGCGCGCTGGGTGACCCGCGACCAGCAGGGTATGCTGCAACTGCGCTACGCCGACAGCTGGCACAACCAGCTGGTGGAGGTGCCGGAAGAGGAGTACGGCCAGGTGGCCTTCAAGCCGGATTGGGAGCGGATCCACCACCTCATCAACCCGGCCCTGTTGCAAGAGATGACCCCCCTCGACGAGGCGGCCCCCGAACAGGCGCGCTGGTATGAAAAACGCGAGGGCAGGCAGCGCACCCGCATCCTCTGGTCCAACCGCTGGCAGCTGCCGCTGGTGGTGGAGTCGGCGAGCCTCGACGGTTATCGCAGCTACCGGATGGAGGTGACCCTCAAGCCCCTGCCAAAGAGCCTGCCCTGGCAGCAGCTGGAAGGCTACCAGACCCTGGATCTGCGGGATTTCTTCGACTGACGGGACGCCCCGAATGGGGTGAGCTGATTTGTGCTGACGGGATGTTACACTCTGTGTACTCATCCCGGATCCGGCCTGCCATGCGTACTTCCCCGCTCTTGCTGCTTTGCGCCCTGCTCTTCCCCGCCGCCCAGGCTAAGGCCGTGGTGGTGATCGCCGCCGAAATCCCCCCCTATGTCATTCGCTCCTATCAGGGCGCCCCGAGCGGCATGGCCATCGAGGTGCTGGAGGAGGCGGCCCGCCGCCTCAAGGAGCCGCTGACCATCGAGCTGATGCCACTGGCCCGCGCCCTCAGCCAGACCCGCCATCGCCAGGACGTGCTGCTGGTGCCGCCGGTGCGCAGCCCCCAACGCGAGCCGCAGTTCCTGTGGATTGCACCGCTGCTGGACGAGGCCTTCGTGCTGGTCAGCCATCGCCACTACCACCCGGCCCCCATCACCAGCAAAGAGCTGCCCGGCCTCACCATCGGCGTGATGCGCGGCTCCTATGGCCAAAGCCTGCTGCAGCCCTACCCGCAAGTGAAACAGGCGCTGGTGGCCGAGGAGATCCACAACGCCAGCAAGCTGGCGCTGGGCCGCATCCAGGGCTGGGCGGTGGCCTGGAACAGCGCCCGCTACAACCAGCAGCAGGCCGGCCTGCCGCTGGCGGATCTGGTGCGTGGCGACACCCTACAGCGGGCTTCGCTCTATCTGGCCGCCAGCCCTCGTTTCCCGGCCGCCGAGGCGACCCGCTGGCGCAAGATCATCACCGCCATGCGCGACGATGGCAGCCTGGCGCGCATCATCAAGCAGTACGATTACCAGGCCCCCTGACAAGCTTGTCAGGATAATTGCCAAAGCAGTCCAGAATGGTTATGGTATCCCCATGAAAGCGCTCATTATTTTATCAAGCCAGCTCACACCCCGTTGAGCCCCCGCCCTCGCCTCCGACAGCGAGTCGTTCGGGGGCATCGCATTCCCGATCTGTTTTTTTCGTATCGCACACTCTTTTTCGACCAGCTTGCCCGTCATCCTGGTCCTTTAACCCATTGATAAGGAATATCTTATGAAACAACCTCATCTCGTGATCTCCAGCCTGGATCTCGACCGCATCGAGCAGCTGCTCGGCAACCATCCCCAGCACCTTGCCCTGCAGGAGGAGCTGGATCGCGCCGAGATGCGCGAGCCGGCCGACATGCCGCCGGACGTGGTCACCATGAACAGCACGGTGCGCTTCAAGATGCCGAGCAGCGGCAACGAGTTCTGCCTGACCCTGGTCTACCCCAAGGACGTGCAGGGTGACGAGTCGAAAATCTCCGTGCTGGCTCCGGTCGGCAGCGCCCTGCTCGGCCTGAAGGTAGGCGACAGCATCGCCTGGCCCGGCCCGGCCGGTCGCACCATCGAGGTAGAGATCCTGGAAGTGGTCTATCAGCCGGAGCGTGCCGGCGAGCTGCACCGCTAATCCTCCCGGGTACGTGCCAAGCCGCTGGCGCAGGCCTGCGCACGTGCCCGCCCCTGATCCCGATCAAGCTTTGCCACAGAAGCGCCGCCGATCCCGCTCACATGCCCTGCTTTCTCTTGAGCCCGGACGAGGCGGCAGGTATCTTGTTGGCCGCGCCAGCACCCTGGCCGCAGATTTCAGGCTGACATCATGATAAAGATTGCCCTCATAGACGATCACCAGATCGTCCGCTCCGGCTTTGCCCAACTGCTCAATCTCGAACCCGACCTGCGGGTGGTGGCCGAATTCGGCTCCGCCGCCGAGGCGCTGGCGGGACTGCCCGGCAGCGGCGTGCAGCTGTGCGTGTGCGACATCTCCATGCCGGACCAGTCCGGGCTGGATCTGCTCAAGCGCCTCCCTTCCGGCCTCGCCGTGGTGATGCTGTCGGTGCACGACAGCCCGGCGTTGATCGAGCAGGCGCTGCAGGCCGGCGCCAAGGGGTTTCTCTCCAAACGCTGCAGCCCGGATGAGCTGATCGCCGCGGTGCGCACCGCCGCCCACGGTGGCTGCTACCTCACCCCGGACATCGCCCACAAGCTGGCCTGCAACAGCCAGGATCCGCTCACCAACCGGGAGCGGGAGGTGGCCCAGCTGCTGGCGCGAGGACTGGAGGTGAAGGCCATCGCCGAGCAGCTCGGCCTCTCCCCCAAGACGGTGCACGTGCACCGCGCCAACCTGATGGACAAACTCAAGGTCAGCAACAACGTGGAGCTGGCCCACCGCATGCTGGACAGCTGGTGATCCCCCGTCTTGCCAGCTATGTCGCCATCTCGCTGGCGGCCTGCTTCATCTTTGCCGCCGGCTGGTTCTGCCTGTGGAGCATCGGCCTGCACCTGGCGGGCTCACCCATGCTGGCGGCTCTGCTGTTCCCCTTCGGCCTGCGTCTGGGGCTGCTGCTGCAAAGCCCGATCTCCTACTGGCCGCCGCTGCTGCTGTGCGAATCCCTGCTGCTCTACTGGCTCAACCAGGAGGTGGGGCTGCCGCTGTGGCCGCTCATTCAGGCGGGCAGCCTGCTCACCCTGCTGCCGCTGCTGATCGCCCGCCGCCAGCCGGTGCGCAACGACTGGCAGCAACTGCTGGTGCTGCTGGCCACCGTCACGGTGGCGGCGGGACTGCAATCCCTGCTCTGGCATCTGGCCGGCGAGGATGGCCTCACCGCGCTGCTGCTCACCCTCACCGGCGGGCTGACGCTGACCTCCACCTGCATGCTGATCTGGCACTACCTCACCCGCGCCACCTGGGTGCCGCTCGGGCCGACCCTGGTGGATCAGCCGGTGGACTGGCGTTTTCGCCATCTGGTCTGGTATCTGCTGCTGTTCGTGCTGAGCCTCTGGCTGCAACTCGGCCTGCCGGACTCGCTGGTGCGCTTCACCCCGTTTTGCCTGGCCATCCCCATCATGGCCATGGCCTGGCGCTACGGCTGGCAGGGGGCCCTGCTCGCCACCCTGATGAACACGGTGGCGCTGATGGCCGGCCAGGCCTGGCACGATCATCCGCTCGACCTGCTGCTCTCCCTGTTGGCCCAGAGCCTCACCGGCCTGCTGCTCGGCGCCGGCATCCAGCGCCAGCGCGAGCTCAACCAGGCGCTGACCCGCCAGCTCGCCCACAATCGCCAACTCACCGAGCGGTTGCTGGAGACCGAAGAGAGCATCCGCAAGGAGGTGGCGCGCGAGCTGCACGACGACATCGGCCAGACCATCACCGCCATCCGCACCCAGGCCGGCATAGTGCGCCGCCTCGCCCCGGACAATGCCGGGGTCGGCCAGAGCAGCGCCCTCATCGAGACGCTGTCGCTGGGCATCTACGACGCGGTGCGCGGCCTGCTCGGCCGGCTGCGCCCCCGCCAGCTCGACGACATGAGCCTGGAGCAGGCAGTACGCGGCCTGCTGCGGGAGCTGGAGCTGGAGCGCCGCGGCATCGTCACCCGGCTTGAATGGCAGCTGGCGGATGCCGGCCTCTCCGATGCCCAGCGGGTCACCCTGTTTCGGGTCTGTCAGGAGGGGCTCAACAACGTGGTGAAACACGCCAATGCCAGCTCGGTCACCATCCGGGCCCACCGCCAGGGTGAGCGACTGACTCTGCTGCTGGAAGACGACGGCTGCGGCCTGCCCGAACACCGCACGCCCCAAGGCTATGGCCTGCTCGGCATTCGCGAGCGGGTGCAGGCGCTGGGAGGCGCATTGCAGCTTTCTTGCGTGCACGGTACCCAGCTGACCGTGACCCTGCCCGGCCGCAAACGAGAGGAGAGTCATGAGTAACACCCAGTCGCAGGGGAGAACCGCCTGATGCTCAGCTTCATGAGAAGCGCACCGCCCCAGCCCCTCATCCGCGATCAGGCCGAGATCGACGCCTGTTATCGCCACTGGCGGCTGCACATCTTGCTGACCATGTATCTGGGTTACGCGGTGTTCTACTTCACCCGCAAGAGCTTCAACTTCGCCATGCCGGACATGCTGGCCAGCGGCATGCTGAACAAGGCCGACATCGGCATGCTGTGGACCCTGTTCTACATCACCTACGGCTGCTCCAAGTTTTTCTCAGGCATCATCAGCGACCGCGCCAACCCGCGCTACTTCATGGGCCTCGGGCTGATGGCGACCGGAGTCATCAACATACTGTTCGGGCTCTCGTCGTCGCTGTGGCTGTTCGCCGCCCTCTGGGTGGCCAACGCCTTCTTCCAGGGCTGGGGCTGGCCTCCCTGCTCCAAGCTGCTCACCAGCTGGTACTCGCGCAGCGAGCGCGGCTTCTGGTGGTCGGCCTGGAACACGGCCCACAACGTGGGCGGCGCGCTCATTCCCCTCATCGTCAGCACCCTCGCCCTGCAGCACGGCTGGCGCTACGGCATGATAGTGCCCGGCCTTATCGCCATCCTGGCGGGGTTGTTCCTCTGCTGGCGGCTACGCGATACCCCGGCCGCCATGGGACTGCCCACGGTGGGCGAGTGGCGCAACGATGCCATGGAGCTGGCCCAGCAGACTCAGGATGCCGGCCTCTCCCATCGCCAGATCCTGCGCAAATACGTGCTCGGCAACCCCTATATCTGGCTGCTGGCCTGCTGCTACGTGCTGGTCTACGTGGTGCGCACCGCCATCAATGACTGGGGCAATCTCTACATGACCGAGCAGCGCGGCTTCAACCTGATGAGCGCCAACTCAGCCATCTCCATGTTCGAGGTGGGGGGGTTTATCGGTGCCCTGGTGGCGGGCTGGGGATCGGACAAGCTGTTCAACGGCAACCGCGGGCCGATGAACCTCATCTTCGCGGTGGGCATATTGCTGGCGGTGGGATCGCTCTGGCTGATGCCCTTCTTCAGCTATGTGATGCAGGCAGCCTGTTTCTTCACCATCGGTTTCTTCGTGTTCGGCCCCCAGATGCTGATCGGCATGGCGGCGGCCGAGTGCTCCCACAAGAATTCGGCGGGGGCCGCCACCGGCTTCGTCGGCCTGTTTGCCTACATGGGGGCGGCGCTCTCTGGTTATCCGCTGGCCAGGGTGCTGGAGATCTGGCACTGGCAGGGCTTCTTCGTGGTGATCTCGGTGGCCGCCGGCGTCTCCGCCCTGCTGCTGCTCCCCTTCCTCAAGGCGCAGGCACCGCGCCCCCGCGACGCCGGTTGACCGGCTAGGCTTGCGCCAGCCGGCAGACCCGGTTTTTGCCCTCCCGCTTGGCCTGATAGAGGGCGCGATCCGCCTGGCTGAACAGGGTGTCGAAATGCCAGCTGTGCTGGCAGCGCACCAGCCCCATGCTGACGGTGATGCCGATCCCTTGCATGTCCTGCGCCGCCAGAGAGCGGATGATCTGCTCGCAGCGCTGCTGCTGCGCCGCTTCATCTTCCTGCGGCAACAGCAACACGAACTCCTCGCCGCCAAAGCGACTGGCCACCAGCTCTTGCTGAGCGCCGAGATAGGCCCCCACCGCGGCCAGCACCCTATCCCCCATCTCATGACCATGGCGATCGTTGATCTGCTTGAAGTCATCGAGATCCAGCACCGCCAGGGCGCCGAACTCGGTCATCCGGCGCCGGGCCATCAGCTCCATGAAGCCGCGTCGATTGAGCAGGCCGGTGAGCGGATCGTGGCTCGCCTGCTGGCGCAGGGCCAGTGCCCGGTACTGGGTACAGAGCAGCAACACCCCGAAGGTGGAGAGGTAGCTGCCCATCAGCATGGAGAGGAAGGGCAGCACGTTGACACCGCTCTGATCCATCAAGACTCTGGCATCCCCCTGCAGCAGAAATGCCATGCGCAGCAGATTGAAGCCATAGAGCAGGATGTTGACCACGGTGAACACCAGTACGGCGGGCAGATAGGCGGGATAGCCGTGCCGCCAGATGAGAAAGACGATCACCGCCCCCAGCACCATGTAGCTCAGGCAGGCCAGCAGCACCCGGGGAGCCATCTGATCGTTGAAGGCAATGCTCCAGCTCAGGATCAGCACATAGATCAGCATGAACCAGCCGCTGGCAGACCAGCTGAGGGGCTGGCCGAAGAAACGCTGCAGCGCCAGCGGCATCAGGGCGATGCAGACGGTGATGAGCAGATTGGCCAGCCAGATCCCCGCCAGACTCGGCATGAAGGCCTGCAGGGTAAAAAGGCTCTGGGCCGCCAGTGCGAACAGACTGGACCACCACCAGTATCCGAGTCCGGGGATCTCCCTGTGGGTCGACCAGATGATGGAGAGGGTGATGAAGCCGAGGCTGTAGCCACCCAGCGCCATGATCATCAGGGTGAATACATCCAGCTTGAGCAGTATTGAGGCGTCCATACCAGTGCCACTAAACGAAGGTAACTGAGTATATTGGAAGCGCAAAACAAGACCCAGCGGTGTCTGACTAAATCCTCAATTAAAAACCATTTGGTGGGCAGCAATCGCACTCACTAAATTCATTCGAATCTGTTTTTTGGCACTTGGCGGCCAGGTGAGCAACAATTGACACTGCTGATGGCGGGCTGGCCTGTAACAAAATGTGCTGAATACATTTTTGGCTTGAACCCGCCTCATTAGATAGATATGTTGTTTTCGTGTGATTTTATGAGTGTCGCCACGGGGAAAAAGCACCACTAACCTATTGAGTCATCTGGCACAATCGGAATTTGGTACATTTTTCACTCAGCTCGCGGCAAATAGAATCTCATATGGGGCTTTTGCCTCAATCAAGACAATAATCCTGTCTTGCCCTGTTGCCGGATGCAGCAGTCTCTTGTGCCACGGAGTCGCACGGGATCAGGTTCAAGGCCGAACACACTTTTGACAGAGACGTCACTTATGATCAAAAAACTCATTCTTTCTACCCTGCTGCTGTGCGGGCTGGCCAACGCGGCGCCCACTTCCACCCTGGATGCCGTGCTGGAGCGCGGTGTGCTGCGGGTCGGTTTCGACGCCGGCTATCAACCCTTCGAAATGACCAACAAGCAGGGCCAATACATCGGCTTTGACGTGGATCTGGCCAAGATGGTCGCCAAGGAGATGGGCGTGAAGGTCGAGTTCGTCAACACCGCCTGGGATGGCATCATTCCGGCCCTTTTGACCGACAAGTTCGACGTCATCATGGGCGGCATGACCGTCACCCCCCAGCGCAACCTGCGCGTCAACTTTGCCGACCCCTATATCGTGGTCGGGCAGACCATTGTCCTGCGCAAGGACAAGGCCGGCGAGATCAAATCCTTCACCGACCTCAACGACCCCAAGTACAAGATCGCGGTCAAGCTCGGCACCACCGGCGAGCAGGCTGTCAAGCGTCTGATCCCGAAAGCCACCCTGCTGCAGTTTGAAACCCAGGATGACGCCAAGCTGGAAGTGATCAACGGCAAGGTCGACGCCTTCGTCTACGACCTGCCCTACAACGCCATCTTCGCCACCCAGAACAAGGGCGCCGTGGTACACCTCGACAAGCCGTTCACCTTCGAACCGCTGGCCTGGGCCATCCGCAAGGGCGACCAGGACACCCTCAACTGGTTCAACAACTACCTGCGCCAAATCAAGGGCGACGGCAGCTACGACCGCCTCTACCAGAAGTGGTTCGAGTCCACCGCCTGGCTGAACCAGCTCAAGTAACCTCGCAAGGGGCGGCCCGCCGCCCCTTCACGCAGACCCCCACACAATAACTACAACGAGGTTGCGACAGTGCACAACCCAACAAGACAGATGGAAAAACAACCCAATCAACTGCTCTGGCACGGGATCTTCCTGCTGATCGTGCTGGCCGCCATCTTTGGCATCTACAAGGCCGTGCAATCGGTGGATTACACCTGGCGCTGGGAGCGGATCCCCCAGTACATCGCCTATCAGGCGGAACAGAAAAACTACGCCGAATTTGACGGTACCGTGGTCGCCGGCACCACCGAGACCGACAAGGGCAAGCTGTTTTTGCAAAACGACCTCGATCCCAACCAACGCCAAGCCATCGCAACCAGCGGCGGCCAGGTAGCGGAAGGGGACACCGTCTTTCGCGGCGACACCCTCGACACCCAGCTGAGCTGGACTGCCGGCCCCATCGCCTGGGGCGTCTGGGTCACGGTCAAACTCTCGCTGGTGGCGGGCATCTTCGCCATCCTGCTCGGCACCCTGGCCGGTCTGGCCAGACTCTCCCCCAACCCCGCCTTGCGCAACCTGGCGGTTACCTACGTGGAGCTCATCCGTGGCACCCCGCTGCTGGTGCAGATCTTCATCGTCTACTTCTTCATCGGCACCGTGCTGAACCTCGACCGATTCACTGCCGGGGTGGCGGCACTGGCGGTCTTTACCGGCGCCTACGTGGCGGAAATCGTCCGTGCCGGTATCAGCTCCATCCACAAGGGGCAGATGGAAGCGGGCAGAAGCCTCGGCATGACCTCGGCCCAGACCATGCGCTACGTCATCCTGCCGCAGGCCTTCAAGCGGGTGCTGCCGCCGCTGGCAGGCCAGTTCATCAACCTTATCAAGGACTCCTCGCTGGTCTCTGTCATCTCCATCACCGATCTCACCAAGGCGGGGCGCGAGGTGGTGAGCTCCACCTTCAGTCCGTTCGAGGTGTGGTTCACCGTGGCCCTGCTCTATCTGGTGCTGACTGGCACTCTCTCCTTCCTGGTGCGTCGTCTGGAGGTGAAATATGCGCGCAGCAACTGATCCCATTATCAAGGCCAGCGGCGTGGAGAAGTTCTACGGCACCGAGGTGCACGCCCTCAAGAACGTCAGTACCCAGGTCGCCGAGGGGGAAGTGGTGGTGATCGTCGGCCCCAGCGGTTCCGGCAAGTCCACCTTCCTGCGCACCCTCAACCAGCTGGAGACCATCAACGACGGCAATATCGTGGTAGATGGCATCAGCCTGACCGAACCCGGTGACGTCAACAAATTGCGGGAAGAGGTAGGCATGGTGTTCCAGTCTTTCAACCTCTTCCCCCATCTGAACGTGCTGGACAACATCTGCCTCGCCCCGCAGAAGGTACGCGGGCTGTCGCGTCGCGATGCCGAGGACAGAGCCAAAGCCCTGCTGCTCAAAGTCGGTCTGTCGGCCAAGGCCGAGAGCTACCCCTCCCAGCTCTCCGGCGGCCAGCAGCAGCGGGTGGCCATCGCCCGGGCGCTCGCCATGCAGCCGCGCATCATGCTGTTTGACGAGCCCACCAGTGCGCTCGACCCCGAGATGGTGGGCGAGGTGCTGGACGTGATGAAGGGACTGGCCCGCGAGGGGATGACCATGGTGGTGGTTACCCACGAGATGGGCTTTGCCCGTGAGGTGGCAGATCGCGTGCTCTTCATGGAGAGCGGCGAGCTGCTGGTAGACGAGAAGCCGACGGACTTTTTCGACAATCCCCCCTCCCCGCGCCTGCGCCAGTTCCTGAGCCAGGTGCTGTAATAGCGCCAGAGGTATAAACAGAAGAGGGAGCCCATGGCTCCCTCTTCTGTTTATACCTCTGGCGACCATATCTATTTTGTCGCTTTGCGTTTTGCTTCATCCAGCATGGCTTGCAGTGCCGGCATGTTGCGCTCGGCCAGAGATTGGCCCACCAGCGAACTCTCCTGAAAGATGGCCGGCATGGTATCCAGAGATTTCTTCCCGACCGGGCTCTGATAAAAGGCGATCAGTTGCTTGAGCTCAGCCTCGGTGAAATGCTTGCGGTAGATAGCGGCCACTTCGGTACTCATGGCCCCCCAAGAGAGGTAACGGCTCACCCAGGCCTCCAGTACATCGCAGTGCTGGGCCAACTCCTGTGCATGTTCACCGGCGCCCCGGATGATCAGCGGGATCATCTGGGCCTGCAGCTGCTCCGCCTGCTGTTCACTGTTGAGCAGGTTGACCAGTTCCTGAGCGGGATCGGCCCACACACTGCCACTCCACACCAGAGCGATGACAACCCCTCTTTTCACCCACTGCATAACCACCTCACTAATCATATAAAAACAACAGGTTACATTGATTTATCAAACAGACCAGTCGCCAGATGGTGGGGATGCGCGCAAGGTCTGTGATGGTCACCCGGATCTGTGCCGGGGACTCCCTGTGGTGCTGTCTTTCCCGCCGCCGTCACCGGTGACCCACCAAAAACAGCAGAGGGACTCTCAGTCCCTCTGCTATTGGCCGAAACCCTGTCTTTATCGGCTGAATCTGACTGGCTCCCTTATCAGTTCAGCGCGGGGACTTTCCCAGATAACGCTCCACTATGGTTCGGATCCCGTCCCGCTTCTTGAGCTCGTAGAGCCGCTTGTCGAACTGCTCGGCAAAGTCCTCCTTGAAGTCGAATTCTCCCTTGCGGCTGTAGCCGAGAAACCCCTGCTCCTTGCTGAGCACCGGCCCCTGCTTGAGCTGGGACATGTCGGCCACCGCCAGCTGGTTGCCCTTGATCATGTTGAGCAGCTCATAGAGCAGGGAGAGGCGGTCGTTGACGGTACAGTCCACCCGGCCGCGCACTATCTTGAGCAGGTTCTCCCGGTTGCTCTTCACCTCCTCCAACCCGATCTTCTGCTGCTGGACCGCCTGCCAGAAGGGGGCACCACCTATGGTGAAACCGGCATTCATGCCAAAGCGCAGCCCGTAGTAGTCGGCCGGGAACTGCGCCTGCGGGGTATTGACCGCCACCCCGGCACCGCACATCACCACCAGCTCCTCGTCGAGCAGGGGTTGGGAGTAGGGCCACATCCAGGGGCGACTGTCAGGCTGATAGTAGGGTGGGAAGATGGCAAAAGCGCTGCCCTGTTCCACCATGCTGAGACCCCGCCGCCAGGGCATGGCCTTGAGCACCACCTCGTACTCATCCATGGAGGCCGTCACGCTGCGCACTATGTCGGCATAGATCCCCTTCACCTCCTCCCCCTCCTGCCAGGAGTAAGGCGGATAGTTGGCATCGGCCAGGATCTCGACCCGGGTCTTGGCCTGCGCCAGCAGGCAGACTCCCATCAACAAACAACACCACAGCCGCATCATCTGCCACTCCAGAGGTAGAAAACCTCATCAAGCATAGTCACTGCGCCATGGCTCAGAGGGCCATCACGCCCTTTCATGGCAATGCGTTTGCGGACTCCCGCCGCCAGCGTCAGATGGCGATGGCCATCGGGTGAAAATTGTTAATGAAAGATTAAATTCATCCTTTATGCTGGAGAGCAATTGCTCTGACTGGATACCCGACATGGATGTGCAACTGATCCTGCTCTACCTCTCGCCGCTCTTTCTGGCCTTCATCGGCTGGGAGATGCTCTACCTGCGCAAGCATGGCGCCGCCTATCCCACCGCCGGCTACCAGTGGAAGGATCTCTTCGCCAACGCCACCCTGGCACTGATGCATCAAGGGGGGGACGCGCTGACGGCCATCGCCATCGCCTACCTCTACGACGCCCTCTGGGGCTGGCGGCTGCTGGATATCGATCTCAACCTCTGGAGCCTGTTGCTGCTCTTTTTGTTGCAGGATCTCTGCTACTGGCTGTTCCACTTCGCCAGCCACCATGTGCGCTGGTTGTGGGCCTCTCACGTGGTGCACCACAGCTCGGAGCGGCTCAACCTCTCCACCGCCTTTCGCCAGAGCCTGATGTATCCGGTCTCCGGCATGTGGCTGTTCTGGATCCCGATGATCCTCATCGGCTTCCCGCCCGAGGCGGTGGTGGCCACCGTGCTGCTCAGCCTGGGTTTTCAGTTCTTCGTCCACACCCAGGTGGTGGGCAAGCTCGGCAGGCTCGAGTGGGTTTTCAACACTCCCTCCCACCACAGGGTGCACCACGCCAGCAACGCCAAATACATAGACCGCAACTTCGCCGGCGTGCTCATTATCTGGGACCGGCTGTTTGGCACCTTCGTGGAAGAAGATCTAGCCGAGCCGTGTCGCTTCGGCATCACCAAGCCCATCCACAGCTTCAACCCCCTCACCCTCACCTTCCACGAGTGGCGCGACATGCTGCAAGAGGCCCGCGGCCTCCCCTGGCGGCAAAAGCTCGCGGTGCTGTTTGGCAAACCGGCCGGCCCCGCCAGCCGCTAAGTCCTTGCCGCCGCTAAAAAGTGCACGTCGCAGACAAAATGAGAGCGCCCCCTTGGGCGCTCTCTTGCATTGGATCACCACCTCACTCAGACGTGGGCAAAAGACCAGATGGCGGGGATCAGGCTCAGCAACGTCACCCCGGCCAGCAGCCGTTCGCGCCCGCTGAGTCGCAGCTCGGCCCCCAGCTGGCGGCGGCTGTAGAGAAACAGCAGCAGACCCGGCCCGTAGAGCAGCAAGGAGAGCAGCAGGTACTCCACCCCGGCGGCGTAGAGCAGCCAGAGGCCGTAACCGCTCGATACCAGCGCTACCGCCCGCATCAGGCCATTGCCCTCCCCACGCAAGGAGAGCTTGAGCAGGAACAGACCGATCAACAGGTATGGCACCAGGATCATCGAGGTAGAGATGAGCAGCAGGTTGGTGTAACCCTTGCCGAGCAGCCACACCAGCAGCAGACAGCCCTGCACCGTCAGGCTGGTGAGCCACAGCGATGCGATGGGGGTGCCGTTGCGGTTCTGGCGCCGGAAGATGGCCGGGAAGGCGCCGTGGCGCGTCGCGCTGAACGGCACCTCGGCCGAGAACAGGGTCCAGCTCACGTAGGAGGCCAGCACCGAGACGATGAGGCCGACGCTGATGAGCAGCTTGCCCCAGGAGCCGGTCATCTGGGCCATCAACCCCGCCATGGAGGGGTTGGGCAGGGCCGCGAGCTCGGGGCGGCTCAGGATCCCGAGCGCCAGTACCGAGATGAGCACATAGAGCAGCAGTGCCAGCACCACCCCGAGCACGGTGGCCGTGCCCACGTCCCGCTTGTTTCTGGCCCGGGCTGACAGCACCGCCGCCCCCTCGATGCCGGTGAAGACCCAGAGGGTGATGAGCATGGTGTTGCGCACCTGCTCGGAGACCGGTGTCGCCAGGGTACTGCCCTGCTGATCCGCCGCAAAGGTGACCGGGTCGAACCAGTAGCAGGCGAACAGGATGAACAGCAGCAGCGGCAGGCTCTTGGCCAGGGTTGCCACCAGGTTGAACAGGGCCGCCTGTTGCACGCCGCGGGCCACCAGCAGGTGCACCGCCCAGAGGATGCAGGACTCGCCGATGAAGGCCGCCAGGGTGTTGCCCTCGCCAAACCAGACCCGCTCCGGGGTGTCGACGAAACTGCCCAGCGCCGCGAAGGCGATCACCAGATAGCCCACCACGCCGATGGTGGCGCAGAGCCAATAGCCCCAGGCGGAGAAGAAGCCCACCAGATCGCCAAAACCGGCGCGGGCATAGCTGTAGATGCCACCGTCAAGATCCGGCCTTAACCGCGACAGATACAGAAAACTCATGGCGAGCGCCAGGATGCCCACCCCGGTGACGCCCCAGCCGATCAGTACGGCGCGGGCGCCAGCCACCTCGGCCATGTTCTGTGGCAGGCTGAAGATCCCCGCCCCCACCATGGAGCTGAACACCAGCGCGGTGAGGGACCAGAGGCCGATCTTGCTCTCTTTCATGGGCTCTCCTTAGCGCAACCGACTGCTCAGTGCCTGAATATGTTCCGGCCCGATGCCGCAGCAGCCGCCGATGAGGTTTGCTCCGACCCCGCGCCAGCGCTCGGCCCAGCCAAGGTAATCCAGCGGCCCCAGATCGGTGCGGATCTCGTCCAGCCCGTCGTTGGCGGTCGCTTCCTTGGGCTGGGGCGGGAAGGCGTTGGCATAGGCGCCGAGCCGGATGTCGCTGCGGTCCAGCGTCTGCAACGCGGCGCCGGCCACCTTGAGCGCCCCTTCGATCACCTCGGGCTGACAGCAGTTGAACAGGATGGCGTCCACCCCGGCCGATGCCAGCGCGGTAACCGCATCGGCCACTCGCTCGCCGGAGCGCAGGGTTGGCTCGCCGCCCGGCGCCTCGTCCTCCAGGGTGAAGGAGACCCAGAACGGTTTGCCATCCTCGGGCAGCAGGGCCCGGATGGCCAGCGGCTCGGCGATGAGGCTCATGGTCTCCGCCAGCCAGAGATCCACGTGGGGGGAGAGCGCCCGAATAAGTGGGGTCGCCAGCTCGCTCACCCTGCCTGCGTCGAACAAGTCGGCGCGGTAGGAACCAAACAGCGGCGGCAAGGAGCCGGCCACCTGCACGCGACCCGGCTGCTCCTCGGCCACCTCGCGGGCCAGCTGACCGGCCAGCGCCGCCAACCCCTCCCCCTCTGCCACAAAGCGCGCGTCACCGATATGAAACGGCACCAGCGCATAGCTGTTGGTGGTGATGACCCGGGCCCCGCTCGCCACATAGGCCTGATGCACCTCGCGCACCGTCTCGGGGGCCTCCATCAGGGCCAGCGCCGACCACTCCGGCTGGCGAAACGGCGCGCCCCGCCGTGCCAGCTCGCGTCCCATGCCGCCATCCAGTACCCACAAATCCTTTGTATCCATCTCTGTCTCTCTGCGTGTCCCCGTCGTGACGGGTATTTATTGTGTTGAGTCAAAATAAGCCATCAAAACATCTAGACGGCTAGAATGCCTTTTCATCATGACCCAAAGTAGAACAAGAGGCAATCGGGTGCTACGAACAAATCTGAACAAGCTCAGGGAGATAACGGCAAAGGAAGGGAGGTATGGCTGTTGAAGGCTCAACACCAGGATGAGAAACGACAAGAGGCCACCCGAAGGTGGCCTCTTGTGGCGACAAGTGCACTGGCGGCTCAACGCCCGGCCAGTACCCGCTTGGTCTGTTTGACCCAGTCGGACACCCGACCCTGCTGGGGATACCCCTGCCAGATCTGCTCCCACTGGGTGGGGCTGAGCGGGCGGCCCAGCCGGCGCTGCACCCCGGCATAGAGGTAGTCGTGAGCCGTGGTGCGTGCCTGGGCCGAGGTGAGGAACTTGGCCACCGGATCGGTCAGGCGCACGTCCCGCATGCCGAGCAGCGGGTAGTCGCTGTGCACCGCCGCCAGCATGGTCTCGCGCATGGCCGATTCGATGTAGCCACGGGCAAACAGGGCGGTCACCGACTCGAGCGATCCTTGATCCGGGCCGTGATACTCCTCGTCGAACACCGGGCTCGGCTCCGCCACGGCGCTTTGCACCACCGCATCCGGGTCCTGCTGCGGCACGACCACGGCCGCCTTGGGGGCTGCCGGTTTGGCAACTGTGGTGGCCTTGCGCGGCGCGCTCTGGCTGCAGGCACCGAGTGCCAGGGCGAGCGCCACACAGGCCAGCGCACGGGAATGAGACTGCATCTTCATGATTGCTAACTAGCTCCTTTTACGATTCCTGAGCGGGTTTCTCGGCCGGCGTGGGCTCGACCCGGGTGACCAGCAGCTGGTCAATCTTGTAGCTGTCGATGTCCACCACTTCGAACTTGTAACCGGCGTATTTGACCGAGTCGGTTCGCTTGGGGATCTTGCGCAGCATGTACATGATGAAGCCGGCGATGGTTTCATAATTCTGGTTTTCCGGGAACTCCTCGATGTCGAAGGCGCGCATCACGTCGGAGATGGGGGTCACCCCGTCCACCAGCCAGGAGTTCTCGTCGCGCTGCACGATCTGCTCTTCCACCACGTGGGTAGCCCACTCGCCCATGACGGTGCTCATCAGATCGTTCATGGTGACGATCCCCACCACCAGGGCGTACTCGTTCATCACCACGGCAAAATCGCCCCTGTGGTTCTTGAAGTACTCCATCGCCTCGTAGAGGTTGAGGGTGTCGGGGATGATGATGACGTTCTGCACCAACGAGCCGCTATTGAGATCGATGCTCTGGCCGCTGATGACCCGGATCAGCAGTTCCTTGGAGTCGACGAAGCCCTTGATGCTGTCGAGGTTGTGGTCACACACCAGGAACTTGTTGTGGGGGTGTTCGGCAATCTTGGCCTTGATGCTCTCCTCGCCCTCTTGCAGGGTGAAGTAGATGAGGCTCTCGCGCGCGGTCATGGCGGAGGTGACGCCGAGGGACTGCAGCTCGAACACGTTCTCGATGAGCTGGTGCTCCTCGCGCTGGATGACGCCCGCTTCGGCGCCCGCATCCATCACCGCATAGATGTCGTCGGAGGTGATCTCGTCGTTGCGCACCATGGAGATGCGCAGCAGGCGAAACAGGCCGTTGGCCATGCCGTTGAACAGCCACACCAGCGGCATCAGCAGGGTGACGCACAGCAGCATGGGGCGCACCACCACCACGGCGATCCGCTCCGGCATGGTCATGGCGAGGCGCTTGGGCATCAGATCGGCGATCAGGATGAACATGCCGGTGACGAACACGAAGGAGGCTGCCGAGCTGATCTCGCCCAGCCAGGGCCCCTGATAGAACTCGGAGATGAACTCCTTGATGGCCGGGTTCAGGGCAGACTCGCCCAGGATACCGCCCAGGATGGCGACGGTGTTGAGCCCGATCTGCACCACGGTAAAGAAGTTGCCCGGCTGGGCCTGCAGTGCCAGTACCTTTTCGGCATGGCGGTTGCCCTCGTCGGCCATCACCTGCAACTTGATCTTGCGGGAGGCGGCGAGGGAGATCTCGGAGAGAGAGAAGAACACGCTGCCGGCGACCAGCAGCATCAGGAAAAATAAACTATCGGCAAAACTCATGATTAACCTATTGCAACAGCCGCCTTAGCACAAGACGGCAAACTGGGTCCGGGGGACCGGACCGTGAGTCAATCCGGGACTCACACAGGGGGCATATTCTAGCAGAAAAGCGCCAAGCGGGTGGCGATATCTTGCACTGACTGAAAAGGCAACAAAAAAGGCGCTCAAAGCGCCTTTTTATTCATTTCAGACTCACCCTTTCCCCAGCAGGGTGCCCAGATCGTCCGCCTTGGTGTGGCGCACGTCCTTACCCTTGACGTAGTAGACGATGTACTCGCAGATGTGCTGGCAGCGATCCCCCACCCGCTCGATGGCCCGCGCCGCCCACAGCACGTTGAGCACCTGGGGGATGGTGCGCGGATCTTCCATCATGTAGGTCATCAGCTCGCGAATGATGGACTCGTACTCCCGGTCCACCTTGTCATCTTCCTTGTAGACCGCCAGCGCCGCGTCCAGATCCATGCGGGCGAAAGCGTCCAGCACGTCGTGCAGCATCTTGATGGTGCGGCGCCCCATGTTCTCCAGCGACACCAGCGGCGGCTGCGGCTTGTTGGCGTTGTCGGTCAGCATGCGGGCGATCTTGTCCGCCACATCGCCGATGCGCTCGAGATCGGTGATGGTCTTGATGATGGCCATCACCAGCCGCAGGTCGGAGGCGGTAGGCTGGCGCTTGGCGATGATGCGGGTGCACTCCTCGTCGATCGCCACTTCCATGGCATTGACCTTGTGGTCGTTGGCGACGATCTTGCGCGCCGCGTCCAGATCCTGATCGTGGATCGCCGCGATGGCGTCGGTCAGCTGCTGCTCTACCAGCCCGCCCATCACCAGCACCTGGTTGCGCACGCTCTCGAGCTCGGCATTGAACTGACCGGAGATGTGTTTGTTGAGGTTCATATTGTCCATACAAATAATCCTTGATGCTCCGAGTATGCCTTAGTCGTTGAACTGACCGGTAATCTGTTTGTTGATGCCCATCTTGCTCATCTCAATAACCCTTGTTGCACCAGCATCCCTTAGCCGTAACGACCGGTGATGTAGTCTTCAGTCTTCTTCTTGGCCGGGGTCGTGAAGATGGTGTTGGTGTCCGAGTACTCGATGAGCTCACCCATGTACATGAAGGCAGTCTGATCAGAGACCCGCGCAGCCTGTTGCATGTTGTGGGTCACGATCACCACGGTGAACTGGCTCTTGAGCTCGTTGATCAGCTCCTCGATGGTGAGGGTGGAGATGGGGTCGAGCGCCGAGGTCGGTTCATCGAGCAGCAGCACTTCCGGCTCGATGGCGATGGCACGGGCAATCACCAGTCGCTGCTGCTGACCGCCGGAGAGGCCGAAGGCGTTGTCGTGCAGACGATCCTTCACCTCGTCCCACAGGGCTGCGCCGCGCAGTGAGCGCTCGGCCGCCTCGTCCAGGGTGCGGCGGTCGTTGATGCCCTGCAGGCGCAGGCCATAGACCACGTTCTCGTAGATGGACTTGGGGAAGGGGTTGGGGCGCTGGAACACCATGCCCACCTGACGGCGCAGGGCAGAGACATCCACGCTCTTGTCATAGATGTTGTGACCGTGCAGCTGGATTTCGCCCTCGATGCGGCAGATCTCCACCAGGTCGTTCATCCGGTTGATGCAACGCAGCAGAGTGGACTTGCCGCAGCCGGAGGGGCCGATAAAGGCGGTGACCTGGCCCTTGGGGATCTTCATATTGACGTTGAACAGCGCCTGCTTGTTGCCGTAATACAGGTTGAGATCCTTCACTTCCAGCGCGGTCTGCTCCGGGCTCAGGTTGAGCAGGTCAGTCGCGGTGTGCTGGCTGGATGCGGTCGTTACGTTGATCATCTGTTACCTCAAAATCTGTCGGTGGCGGCGGGCACTCTCATTGCCCACGGCCGGAACGCTTGGCTAGCAGGGAACCCCGTTCCCTGCCCGTCTCTGTGGTGCTGGTCTATCAATGTTCCAGCGACCGGAATTTTTCACGCAAGTGGTTGCGGATACCGATGGCCGTCAGGTTGAGGCCGACGATCACCGTCACCAGCAGGAAGGAGGTGGCATAGACCAGGGGGCGCGCCGCCTCGACGTTGGGGCTCTGGAAGCCGACGTCATAGATGTGGAAGCCCAGGTGCATGAACTTGCGCTCCACGTGCAGGTACGGGAAGTTGCCGTCCATCGGCAGGGTCGGCGCCAGTTTCACCACCCCCACCAGCATCAGCGGCGCCACTTCACCGGCTGCCCGGGCGATGGCCAGGATGAGGCCGGTCATGATGGCCGGGCTTGCCATCGGCAGCACGATGCGCCACAGGGTCTCGGCCTGGGTGGCTCCCAGTGCCAGCGAGCCCTGGCGGATGGTGCTCGGGATCCGGGCCAGCCCCTCTTCGGTGGAGACGATCACCACCGGCAGAGTCAGGATGGCCAGGGTCAGCGCCGACCAGATGACGCCAGGGGAGCCAAAGGTCGGGCTCGGCAGCGCTTCCGGATAGAACAGCTGGTCCAGCGAACCCCCGAGGGTGTAGACGAAGAAGCCCAGACCGAACACGCCGTACACGATGGAGGGCACACCCGCCAGGTTGATCACCGCGATGCGGATGATCTTGGTCAGGCTGTTCTTGCCCGCGTATTCGTGCAGGTAGACCGCCGCCACCACGCCGAGCGGGGTCACGATGATCGCCATCAGGAACACCATGAAGACGGTGCCGAAAATGGCCGGGAACACCCCGCCCTCGGTGTTGGCCTCGCGCGGATCGTCGGAGACGAACTTGCCGATCTGGTGGAACCAGTAGCCCACCTTGGCCGGCAGACTCATGTCGTTGGGCCACACCACGTCCAGCACCTTGGACATGGGCATGGTCACCAGCTCGCCGCGCATGTCCTTGACCGTGATGCTGTCTCTGTCCGCCTGGGCACGCAGGGAGAACAGCTCTTTTTCCAGCACCTGATAACGGTCGTTGAGGGCCTGACGCTCGCTCGCCAGCTCGGCTTTAAGCTGATCGGTCAGCTTGTCGTCCAGCTCGGCCTTGCGCTCTTTGAGGCGCAGCCGCTCCAGTTGATAGTTGATGCTGCCGATGTCCCCTTTTTGCAGATCGTCGGCCTGCTCGGAGAGGCCGTTGGCCCGAGCCAGCACTCGCTGCAGGGCAGGATGCAGGTTCTCGGTCAGCGCCTTGCCATCCTCTTTCACCCCGACGATGTAGCCGTAGAAGTTGCCGTTGGTGGCACGCTCCACCATGGCCAGCTCGGTCGGCAGGCTCTGGGACTTGATGTCGGTCTCCAGTACCCAGCGAAAATCCAGGTCGACGAACTCGCGGTTGCCGGTCTTGACCAGATAGCGGGTCAGCAGCTCGCGCTCTTCCCCCTCCAGCGGCAGGCCGGCGGCCCGCAGCCGCTCTACCGGCACCAGCTCGCGGTCGTTGATTTCGCCGATCAGCACGCTCTTGTTGCCCTGGGCGTCTTCCAGTTGCCACTCATAGATGGGATGGGGCCAGAAGTAGACCAGACCACGCCAGCCGATCAGCAGCAGCAGCCCCAGTACCGCTACCAGACTCAGGCTGACGGCGCCGCCGGTCATCCAGATCCAGGGGGCCCCCGATTTAAACCACTTACCCATTGTCGATTCCTCGGTCCTTTCAGAGCAGCCCATTACAGAGAGCTGTATTTTTCACGCAACCGCTGACGGATGAACTCGGCCAGGGTATTGAACAAGAAGGTGAACACGAACAGCACGAAGGCAGCGAGGAACAGCACTCGATAGTGCGAGCTGCCCACTTCCGATTCCGGCATCTCCACCGCGATGTTGGCGGCCAGGGTACGCAGCCCCTGGAACATGGAGAAGTCCATGATGGGCGTGTTGCCGGTGGCCATCAGCACTATCATGGTCTCGCCCACCGCGCGGCCAAGGCCCATCATCACCGCCGAGAAGATGCCCGGGCTCGCGGTGAGGATCACCACCCGGCTCAGGGTCTGCCACGGGGTGGCCCCCAGAGCCAGCGAGCCCTGGGTGAGATGCTTGGGCACCGAGAAGACCGCGTCTTCGGCGATGGAGAAGATGGTCGGAATAACCGCAAAGCCCATGGCGATGCCCACCACCAGCGAGTTGCGCTGGTCGAACTTGATGCCCATCTCGTGAGTCAGCCAGATGCGCGAATCCCCGTGCATGAAGGCGTTCTCGATGAGCGGGCTCACCGCGAAGGCGCCCCAGCCAATCAGCAGCAGCACCGGGATCAGCAAGATAGCGTGCCACCCTTCCGGCAACCAGGATTTGCCGCGCTCCGGCAGGTAGTTCCAGATCAAGGCGGTCAGCAGCATCCCCATCGGCAGCAGGATCAGCAGCAGCACCACCCCGGGCAGCGCCCCCTCGATGATGGGCGCCAGCCACAGACCGGCCAGGAAGCCCAGGATAACGGTCGGCAGCGCCGCCATGATCTCCACCGTCGGCTTGACGTATTTACGCAACCCCGCCGACATGAAGTAGGCGGTGTAGATGGCACCGGCGACGCCGAGCGGCACCGCAAACACCATGGCATAGAAGGAGGCTTTCAAGGTACCGAACACCAGCGGCACCAGGCTCAGCTTGGCTTCGAAGTCGTTGCTGGCGGAGGTGGACTGCCACACGTACTGAGGCTCGGGATAGCCTTCATACCACACCTGTTGCCAGAGGGCCGACCAGGTCACCTCGGGGTGCTCGTTCTCCACTGCGAACAGCTTGAAGGCATCGCCCTGCTGCATCAGCAGCACGTTGTGACGGGGGGAGATGGCCAGGGCCGACAAGGCGCCGCCCTCCACCTTCTCGCTCAGCAGCTTGGTCTCGCCGGTGGCGTGGAAGAAGCTGACAGTGCCCTCTTTGTCGGCACTGATGAAGCCCTTGCGAAAGTGCTCCGGGGTCAGCTGCGCCACGGCACCATCGCCCTTGAAGTCACGGATCTGGGTAAACTGGCGCTTGCCATCCCGGGCCACTTCGAACCACTGGGAGATGACGCCGTTGTCGTTGCCCACCAGCAGGGAGGAGGCGCCGGAGAGCAGCTCGACCCGGGTCACGTTGGCATTGGGGGCATTGATCTCCATGACATCGCGCAGGGAGATGTCATTGAGGTTGTGAATGTCGTAGACGGAGAGGCGGTTGCCTTCGCGCACGAACAGAATGCGCAGGTTGGGGGTCAGCAGCATCTGATCCACATGACGCGGCAGGGACGGGATGCTGTAGTTCTGGGCGCTCCACTCGATGTCACCGGAGAGGAAGTTCTCCTCGCCGCTCATCACCGCCATCACGCCACGACCATCGGCGGTCACGGCGGCGGTGGCCATCTTGTCCTTGGTGGCTTCAAACACCATCAGCGTCAGCGCCTTGCCCTGGGGGTCCACCACCACCGGCTCTTCGCCGAAGGGGGACTGCAGGCTGGGCTCGATGACCCGCACGTCGTTGGGATAGGAGACCTTGAAATAGGGCTGCACCACCTGGGCCTTGCCATCGGCAAAACCATAGGCGATGAGCTTCTGCCCTGGCGCGGGAGGGGCGACGGCGGTGATGTCACCCTTCACCTGCGCCTGACCCAGCACCTGGCCCACCTTGACCTTGCCATCCCCCTGGACGGCGAAGAAGTTGACCTGGCCTTTGTCGCTGAAGCGATAGCCAATCTCGTTCTGCTCTTCCACCCCGAGCCAGGCGGTCTTGCCCGCCACAGGCAAGGTAAATGACGCGGTCGGCTCCATCGTGGCGCCATTGAAGATGGGTTTCACCACATAGAGCAGATAGAAGAAAATGAGCAACAGGGCAACCAGCACCAGAGCACCACCCGTGGTGACCCCGTACTTGGCCAACTTATCCTTGATACGGCGCTTTCTGCTGCCCGCCATACCTAAGTTTATCGATTCCGATGACATGCAAAACCTCAATGTGAGCTAGGCTTGGCGGCATTATATGGCGGTTGCATGACAGTTTTGTTACATCAAGGCCCTCTGTGAAGAGGTTATTTTGAAGGGGCGTTCAGACCAGAGTTCGCTGGCAAACAGCATTGTCAACCATCTGTTTTATAAGAAGATATAGGAAAGTATAACGCGCGAAGGCGGCCTCGCCGACTTCGCCGTTCTCAGTCAGTGGGGCCGCCGCTTTGTTGCAGTGCCAATCTGGCGGCCTTTTTCTCGGCGCGCCGCCGCCGAAAGAAATCCGACAGCTGGGCCGAGCACGCATCGGCCAGCACACCGCCGGTCAGTTCAACCCCGTGGTTGTGACGCGGGTCCTGCAGGATCTCGAACACCGAGCCCGCCGCGCCGGTCTTGAGATCACGGGCGCCATAGACCACTCGTTTGACCCGGCTGTGGATGAGGGCACCGGCGCACATGCAGCAAGGCTCCAGCGTCACATAGAGGGTGGTATCAAGCAGACGGTAGTTTTGCAGCCGAACGCCGGCGGCCCGGATCGCCATCACTTCGGCATGGGCACAGGCATCGTGCTCGCTGATGGAGCGGTTCCACCCCTCACCGACCACCTCGCCCCCCAGCACCAGCACGGCACCGACCGGGATCTCGCCTATCCCCTCGGCCCTGGCAGCCAGCGCCATGGCGTGGCGCATCCAGCGTTCATCCTGCTCGCGCTGGCTCACTGATTCTGTGACGTCTGATGGTTTCACACCCTGGTTCCTCTCTGTGACGGGTTGCCGGCGATGCACTTGCAGCTTGATTGCCTGCCGACCATTGGCCGCAACCGGGTAATGCCACCAAGCAGCATGATGGCGGGATCCCCGGCAATACGGGGCGGCGATTATGCCAAATCTGCGCCACAGCCCCAAGTCGCATCTTGCCTGCACAATAAAGAAGCAGTCAGCATCTCTCTGATAAAAAAGGAGTTGCACCCATTTGCTCAGATCATTAGACTTCCCTCCGTCAGCTCGAACTGACCTCGTCGGTGTGTAGCGCAGCCAGGTAGCGCATCTGCATGGGGTGTAGAGGGTCGGAGGTTCGAATCCTCTCACACCGACCAATTTCCCCGAAAATAGCCCAGTCTCGCGACTGGGCTATTTTTTTGCCTGCTTTAATATTCCTGCCGCAACTGTCGTAGCACATCAGCAGACCGTCTAAATGCTCTTCCAGGGTGAACCTGTCGCAGAGTCACCACACAGTTGTGGTACAAATTTCATTCAGAACCGCTTGAAACCTTTCAAGAGTCCCGCTAGGATACGCAACTTTTCCGCCGGCAGTTCAAACAGGGAGGTGGGAGCGCGGGTGATGGAGTCACCGACCGGCTTGCAATCAATGAGGCAAGCACCCATGACCAAAGCAGTTGACATACAGCCCGAGTACGCCCCCCAGCCCCAACCGGCTACCGAGTCGGCAACCAATCAGTATGCCACCGAACACGGCCCGGTGGTGCGGCTCGATGTCGTCGATCTGGCGGCCCCGGACGATGATTACTGAGCCGACGGCGCAGACATGTCGCTTTTGAACTACCGGGAGAAAATGGCAGTGGCACTGGAAATGGCGCCCCGTTTTACCTCCTTTGAGGGCCAGGATGGCCCGCTGACACAAATAACAACAAAATGCTGCATAACTAAACAATAGTAGTCATATCAACTACCACATCCCCTCCCCGCCCCCAGGTGCCTCATCCACCCAAGTGATACAAACCTACGTTATTGCGCCTCACTTTCTCATCCTCTGCCGACCAGATCCCATTCGACCCCTTTTAGCCTGGATTGTTTTAAACAAACGTTCTCTCCTTAATGTCAGCAGGAGTTATATGCCTGCTGGGTTTACATCTTTCATTTCATACGTGTGTTTTTTAGAAGCTTGGAGTTAGGTCGGGATTTGTTTTTGCATTTGTAATTTTATTACGTAATAACTTACATGACTGCGTCCATGCTCCCCCTCACCATCCGCCACCGGCAGGGGATGAAAAACAAGAGCATAACCATCTGCATAGAGTTTTTACGCTAATCACATAAGTTCTTTATAAACATCAACTTAACATCATGGCCAAAACGTGCGTTTTAAAAAACCTGTTGACGAATAGAGCAATATTTCGCACCTTATGAATCGTGTTGCCCCGTTGTTACGGGAAGTTTGAAAAAACAGGGATCGACTTTAGTCGTAGTTAATTAGTTCAAAATGTAATTCTCAAAGGAGTGAACCCTATGTCGGCACCGGCCCAGACCCACTGCAGCGCTCGTCTGCGCATCCAGGGCGAGACGCATCCCGATTACGCGCAAATTCTGACGCCGGATGCGGTGGCCCTGGTATCCGAACTGGTGGAACGCTTTGCTCCCCAACGGGACGAATTGTTGAAACAACGTGTGGCGCGCCAGGCCCGCATCGACGGCGGCGAGCTGCCCGATTTTCTGCCTGAAACCGCCCACATCCGCGCCGGAGACTGGACGGTGCGCGGCATTCCCGCCGACCTGCAAGATCGCCGCGTGGAGATCACCGGCCCGGTCGAGCGCAAGATGGTGATCAACGCCCTCAACGCCAACGTCAAGGTGTTCATGGCGGACTTCGAGGATTCGCTGGCACCGGCCTGGAACAAGGTGATCGAGGGTCAGATCAACCTGCGCGATGCGGTCAACGGCACCGTCTCCTACACCAGCCCGGAAGGGAAGGCTTATACCCTGAACGCCGATCCGGCCGTGCTTATCTGCCGGGTGCGCGGTCTGCATCTGCCGGAAAAACATGTCACCTTCGATGGCGCCCCCATTCCCGGCGGCCTGTTCGACTTCGCTCTCTACTTCCTGCACAACTATCAGGCACTGCTGGCCAAGGGCTCTGGCCCCTACTTCTACGTACCCAAGCTGCAGAGCCATCTGGAAGGGCGCTGGTGGAGCGAAGTGTTCGCCTGGACCGAGGACAAATTCGGCCTGCCCCGCGGCACCATCAAGGCCACCGTGCTCATCGAAACCCTGCCAGCGGTGTTCGAGATGGACGAGCTGCTCTATCAGATGAAGGATCACATCGTCGCCCTCAACTGCGGCCGCTGGGATTACATCTTCAGCTACATCAAAACTTTGAAGAACCACCCTGATCGCGTCCTGCCGGACCGCCAGGTCGTGACCATGGACAAACCGTTCCTGTCCGCCTATTCGCGGCTGCTGATCAAGACCTGCCACAAGCGCGGCGCGCTGGCGATGGGTGGCATGGCGGCCTTTATCCCGGCGAAAGATCCTGCCGTGAATGAACAGGTATTTGCCAAGGTGAAGGCTGATAAAGAGCGTGAAGCCAACAACGGCCACGACGGTACCTGGGTGGCCCACCCCGGTCTCGCCGATACCGCCATGGCGGTGTTCAACGCCGCCATCCCGGCTGGTGCCAGCAACCAGATCGGCGTGCTGCGCGAGCAGGATGCTCCCATCACGGCCGCCGAGCTGCTGGCCCCCTGCGAGGGCGAGCGCACCGAGGCAGGCATGCGCACCAACATCCGGGTGGCGCTGCAATACCTGGAAGCCTGGATCAACGGCAACGGCTGCGTGCCCATCTACGGTCTGATGGAAGACGCCGCCACCGCCGAGATCTCCCGCACCTCCATCTGGCAGTGGATCCGCCACGGCAAGAGCCTGTCGAACGGCAAGGTGGTGACCAAGGATCTGTTCCGCCAGATGCTGGCCGAGGAGCAGGAGGTGGTCAAAGCCGAAGTGGGGGCCGAGCGCTGGCAGGCAGGCCGCTTCGCCGAGGCGAGCGAGCTGATGGAACAGATCACCTGCGCCGATACTCTGATCGATTTTCTGACGCTGCCCGGTTACGAGCGGCTCTGAACTACGGGCCTCCCCAGCGGGGCTCGCCAATAACAAGTCAATGGAAACGTGAAATCAATGAAAGAGGGAACTGATATGGCACTGACCCGTGAGCAACAGATCCAGGCTATCGAGAAAGACTGGGCGGAAAACCCCCGCTGGAAAGGGATCAAGCGCGGCTACAGCGCCGAAGACGTGGTAAACCTGCGTGGCAGCCTGCAACCGGTGCACACCCTGGCCCAGCGCGGTGCCGACAAGCTGTGGGAACTGATCCACGGCGGCGCCAAGAAAGGCTATGTAAACTGCCTCGGCGCGCTGACTGGCGGTCAGGCGGTGCAACAGGCCAAGGCGGGCATCGAGGCAATTTACCTCTCCGGCTGGCAGGTGGCGGCGGACAACAACCTCTCCTCCACCATGTACCCGGATCAGTCCCTCTACCCGGCCAACTCGGTGCCGTCGGTGGTGGAGCGCATCAACAACTCCTTCGCCCGTGCCGACCAGATCCAGTGGGCCAACAAGGTGGGCCCGCAGGACAAGGGCTTCATCGACTACTTCCTGCCTATCGTGGCGGATGCCGAAGCCGGTTTCGGCGGCGTGCTGAACGCCTTTGAGCTGATGAAGGGGATGATTGAAGCGGGCGCCGCCGGCGTGCACTTCGAAGATCAGCTCGCCTCCGTCAAGAAGTGCGGCCACATGGGCGGCAAGGTGCTGGTGCCGAGCCAGGAAGCGGTGCAGAAGTTGATCGCGGCCCGTCTGGCAGCCGACGTCTGCGGCACCACCACCCTGGTGATCGCCCGTACCGACGCCAACGCCGCCGACCTGCTGACCACGGATGCCGATCCGTACGATGCTGGCTTCCTGACCGGTGAGCGCACCTCAGAAGGCTTCTACAAGGTGCAGGCCGGTATCGAACAGGCCATCTCCCGCGGTCTGGCGTATGCCCCTTACGCCGACATGGTGTGGTGCGAAACCGCCAAGCCGGATCTGGACGAGGCGCGCAAGTTTGCCGAAGCCATCAAGGCCCAGTACCCGGACAAGATCCTGGCCTACAACTGCTCGCCGAGTTTCAACTGGAAGAAAAACCTGGACGATGCCACCATCGCCCGCTTCCAGCAGGAGCTGTCCGACATGGGCTACAAGTACCAGTTCATCACCCTGGCGGGCATCCACAACATGTGGTTCCACATGTACGAGCTGGCCTACCAGTACGCCCGTGGCGAGGGGATGAAGCACTATGTCGAAATGGTGCAGCAGCCGGAATTCGCCGCTGCCGAGCGCGGTTACACCTTCGTGGCACACCAGCAGGAAGTGGGTACCGGTTACTTCGACAAGGTCACCACCGTCATTCAGGGCGGCCAATCCTCGGTGACCGCCCTGACCGGCTCGACCGAAGAAGATCAGTTCCACTGATAGGCAGAACTCTTTGAGAGAGTCCTTGAGATAGCAAAACCCCGGCCACTGGCCGGGGTTTCTTTTTTGAAAGGCCCTTCTCCCGAAGGGAGAAGGAACAAAGCGATAGAACCTGTTCACGGTCTGTGACGAGAGGTCGTCAGCAAGGTGAAGAGCAGCGCAGGAACCGGAGTGTATATGGATACATGAGGATTCCGAGCAGCACATGAGCCTTGCTCACGGCCTCACAGTAAGAACGTGACCAGGTTCTCAGAGCTCGAGGATCTCTTTGACAAAGGGAATGGTCAGCTTGCGCTTGGCACGGAAGGAAGCATTGTCGAGCTGATTGAGAGTGGTGAGCAGGGTGCGCATGTCGCGCGAGAGGCGGTTGAGCAGGAAGCGGCCCACGTCGATGGGCAGTTTGAAGCCCCGCAGCTCGGCACGCAGCTGCAGGGCACTGAGCTTGCCTTCATCGTCCAGCTCGTCGAGATGGAAACTCACTCCCCAGTCGAGGCGCGAGGCGAGATCCGGCAGTTGCAGCCCCAGTTTGCGCGGTGCGCTGCAACCGGTCACCACCAGGGTACCCTCGCCCTTCTCCTGCCAGCGGTTGTAAAAATCGAACAGGGCCCGCTCCCACAGCGCATTGCCGGCGATCGCCTCCAGGCTGTCGAGGCAGACCAGCGGCAGGCTTTCGAGGGCGTCGAGCATGCTGGGGTCGAGCTGTTCGAACTGATCGAGGGAGAGATAAGCGGCTGCGGCGTCGCGGGCATTGACCTCGGCGCAGGTAGCATGCAGCAGATGGGAGCGGCCCGATCCCTTGGCCCCCCAGAAATAGAGGAAAGGTGAGCCCTGACCAATGGCCGCATTTTTGAGGGCGGTGATCAGATGAGCATTGTTGCCGGGATAAAAACTGACGAAGGTTTCATCATCCGGTAGTTGTACGGCTAAAGACAGTTGGGCCGGTTGCTTCACTCGTTGGGCTTTGACTGTGACATTTGCGGGCAAGTGTATCATCGCGAAGGCGGATAGAGAACCGCCCGGACGATGCCGGGCGGTGTGGATCCTCATAAAGGATCCAGGCTGCGACCATTGCTAACGCAAGCGGCTACTCCTTGGCCGGCGCGAAAAACCGCACTCTGGACCCAAGCTGGTTGTGCGCGGACAGCCGGTCAGGATCTTCGCCAGGATCAGGGCTGCGACCATTGATAGCTCAGCCCCTCGGGGGTATCCGCCAGCTGGCGCAGTCGGCTCTCCAGCTGCAGCCCGCGGATGAGCTCGGCCTTGTCCCCTTGCAGGCTCAGGTTGAAGGTCACCTTGTCCCCCTCCAGTTTGCCAATCTCCACCTTGGTGACGCTGGCCATCCCCTGCAGCATCTTCTGCACCGTGATCATGCCGTCGATGCCGGACAACCCCTCCACCACCAGTGTCTGGCTGGAGGCAACCCCCGAGATGCGCGCCCCGTAGTTCTGCACCAGCCAGCCTGCCAGGGCATCGGCGAACGTCTGCGCCACCTCGGCCTGGGTGCCGGCGCCCTCGCCCTTGGTCAGTTCGCTCAGCTCACCGCCCGCTTTGGGGCCGTAGAGTCCCCAGTCGATGCTCCACTTTCCTTCCTCCTTGCCATCGGGCGTCAGCTTGCCCAACACCACCATCTCGGCGCCATAACGCTGGCTCGCCTTGAGGATGGGGTCGGCGAAGCGGCCCCAGACGTCGGTGGCGTTGACCGCCATGTTGTCGTCCAAGTCCATCAGCGGAATGCTGACCGGCAGCCCCATCGCCTGGCTCTGGGTACGCAGGGCGGCAGCCCAGCCATCGCTGGACTGATCCGGCAGAATGCGCCGCTCCCCTTCATTGATCACCAGCCAGATGGCGACCTGCGGCCGAGCCGGACCCAGCAGGGCGAACTTGCTCTCGGCCACCAGGGCATTGACCTTGGCCACATCGAAATCGGCCTTGAGAAACTTCACCGGCCCCACGTCCTGATAACCGTAGTGCTGCACGAATTCGCCGGGGGCCGCCAGCGCCTTGACCACCGCCGGCTGGGTCAGGATGTCGCGCTTGCCGGTCACCTTGATCAGCACCTCGCCCAGGGCCTGGGACTGGGCCGCCGCCATGTCGCCGCTGGTGGGCGCCTTGCCCTGATAGAGATCGGTCACCTGGGCGGCCGACACCATGAATGACAAGCCGCAGCAGAGGGCGGTCACAACACGTTTGAGCATGAGAGGAGTCTCGAAATGGGAGATGGTGCTTATGGTAGCGGCAAGGCGCGCATGGCAGCAAGCCGGGGCGGGAGAAACAGCGGAGCCGGCGGGATGCCGGCTCCGTTTGCGCGCCTGCTGGCACGCGATGAGGCGATCGAGGCTTACTTGGTGCCGAAGATCTTGTCGCCGGCGTCGCCCAGACCCGGGACAATGTAGCCCTTCTCGTTCAGGCCCTGGTCGATGGAGGCACAGAACAGCTCCACGTCCGGGTGAGCGGCTTCCAGCGCCTTGATGCCTTCCGGCGCGGCAACCAGCACCAGCACCTTGATGGACTGGCAGCCCTTCTTCTTGAGCAGGTCGATGGTGGCGATCATGGAGCCGCCGGTGGCCAGCATGGGGTCGATGACCAGCGCCAGACGCTCTTCGATGTTGCTGACGATCTTCTCGAAGTAGGGAACCGGTTGCAGGGTCTCTTCGTCGCGGTAGATACCGACCACGCTGACGCGGGCGCTCGGCATGTGCTCCAGCACGCCATCCATCATGCCCAGACCGGCGCGCAGGATGGGCACCACGGTGACCTTCTTGCCCTTGATCTGGTCAACTTCCACTGGCCCATTCCAGCCATCGATGGTAACCTTCTCGGTTTCGAAGTCAGAGGTCGCTTCGTAGGTCAACAAACTGCCCACTTCCTTGGCCAGTTCACGGAAACGCTTGGTGCTGATATCGCCTTCACGCATCAGACCGATCTTGTGCTTGACCAGGGGGTGTTTGACTTCAACGACTTTCATTATTATCTCCTCTAACTGCCGCAAAAAAATCGCGGAATCATACAACAAAAGCCGCCGCTTGTAGAGCATTTCCGCGCAAAAACGCGCAAACGATTTCCTTTCTGGTTTTTCACCGCCACTGTTAGAATACGCCCCGAATTTTACCCTCCACTTCTTTATATGACGGGGAATACGCGTGACTGACAAAACCTCACTGAGCTACAAGGATGCTGGCGTGGATATCGATGCCGGCAATGCACTGGTTGAACGTATCAAGGGCGTGTCAAAGCGCACTCGTCGTCCTGAAGTCCTTGGTGGTCTTGGCGGCTTTGGGGCCTTGTGTCAAATCCCTGCGGGCTACAAGGAGCCGGTGCTGGTCTCCGGCACCGACGGGGTGGGCACCAAGCTGCGCCTCGCCATCGACCTGAAGAAGCACGACACCGTCGGCATCGATCTGGTGGCCATGTGCGTCAATGACCTGATCGTGCAGGGCGCCGAGCCCCTCTTCTTCCTCGACTACTATGCCACCGGCAAGCTGGACGTCGACACCGCCGCCGCCGTGGTCACCGGCATCGGTGCCGGCTGCGAGCAGTCCGGTTGCGCCCTGGTGGGCGGCGAAACCGCCGAGATGCCGGGCATGTATGAGGGGGAAGACTACGACATCGCCGGTTTCTGCGTCGGTGTAGTGGAGAAGAGCGAGATCATCGACGGCAGCAAGGTCGGCGAAGGGGATGCCCTGATCGCCCTGGCCGCCAGCGGCCCCCACTCCAACGGCTTCTCTCTGGTGCGCAAGATCCTGGAAGTCTCCAAGGCCGACGTGCAGCAGCCGCTGGGTGACACCACCCTGGCCAATGCCCTGCTGGAGCCGACCCGCATCTACGTGAAACCCGTGCTCAAGCTCATCAAGGAGTGCGAGATCCACGCCCTGTCCCACATCACAGGTGGCGGCTTCTGGGAGAACATCCCGCGCGTGCTGCCCGCCAACACCCAGGCGGTGATCGACGAGCAGAGCTGGCAGTGGCCGGCGGTGTTCAGCTGGCTGCAGCAGGCCGGCAACGTCACCCGCCACGAGATGTACCGTACCTTCAACTGCGGCGTCGGCATGATCATCGCCCTGCCGGCAGATCAGCTGGAAAAAGCGCTGACCCTGCTCAAGACCGAAGGCGAGAACGCCTGGCATATCGGCTATATCACCAAGGCGGCCGATGGTGAGGAGCAGGTCATCATTCAATGAATGACCGGATCAACAGCCAAATGACCTCCCCCATGAAACGCATCCTGGTGCTGATCTCCGGCAACGGCAGCAACCTGCAGACCATCCTCGACAGTTGTGCCGACGGCAAGATTGCCGGTCAGGTGGTCGGCGTCATCAGCAACAAGGCCGATGCCTATGGTCTGGTGCGTGCCAAAGAGGCGGGGGTGGCCACCGCCATCCTCGCCCAGCAGCAGTTTGCCAGCCGGGAGGAGTACGACGCAGCCCTGTTGGCGCTGATGGCGGACTATCAGCCCGATCTGGTGGTACTGGCCGGGTTTATGCGGATCCTGAGTGCCGACCTGGTGCGGCATTTTGCCGGGCGGATGATCAACATCCACCCCTCCCTGCTGCCCAAGTATCAGGGGTTGCACACCCACCAGCGCGCCATCGACGCAGGTGACGACGAGCATGGCGCCAGCGTCCACTTCGTCACCGAAGAGCTCGACGGCGGCCCGGTGATCCTGCAAGCCCGCGTCCCCATCTTCGAAGGGGATGATGCCGACGAGGTGGCGGCCCGGGTACAGGTGCAGGAGCACAGCATCTACCCGCTGGTGGTACAGTGGTTCTGTGAAGGGCGCTTGCAGATGCGAGCCGGGTCTGCCTTGCTCGATGGCAAGCAGCTTGGCCCGGCAGGCTATGCCAGCGAATAATCGTTAACAACAGCATGCAAAATAGAACAAGGGAGGCCCAGGCCTCCCTTGTCATTTCTATCTACCAGCGCACTTGCTGTCATCACGTCCGATTACGCCGCTGCGCGGCTAACCGGCCCTACACCGGATTGTCGATATCGATAAAGGTGACATCCAACCCGTGCACGGTCGCCAACCACTCCCCCAGCGCCTTGACGCCGTAACGCTCGGTGGCGTGGTGACCGGCGGCGTAGAAGTGCATGCCCATCTCGCGGGCGGTGTGGATGGTCTGCTCGGAGGCTTCGCCGGAGATGAAGGCATCGATGCCCTGCTCCGCCGCCAGATTGATGTAGCTCTGACCGCCGCCGGTGCACCAGGCCACGGAGCGGATAAGCTCGGGACCGCTGTCGCCACAATGAAGCGGCTCACGGCCGAGCCGTTCGGCAATCAGCTTGGCAAAATCGCTGCCGCTCATGGGCTCTTCCAGCTTGCCCACCATGGCGACGCTCTTGCTGTTCCAGGGCTCGAGGCCGCGGCGCACCTTGATGTCGAGCAGCTTGGCGAGCTGGGCGTTGTTGCCCACCTCGGGGTGCACGTCCAGCGGCAGGTGGTAGGCAAACAGGTTGATGTCGTGGGTCAAGAGGGTCTTGATGCGGCGCTGTTTCATGCCGGTGATCTGGGCCGGCTCACCGCTCCAGAAGTAGCCGTGATGAACCAGGATGGCGTCAGCGTTGGCGGCCACGGCCGCATCGATCAGGGCCTGGCTGGCGGTGACGCCGGTCACCACCTTAAGAATGCGCTCACGCCCCTCCACCTGCAGGCCATTGGGGCAGTAATCCTTGATGGCGTGCGGTTCGAGCAGATGGTTGAGTAGGGTTTCGAGTTTTCGATGAGAGATCATAGGGGTCCCTTATAAAGGCGCCGACCCCTGTGCTGCGATGCAGACAGGAATCGGGCTCATAACGCCGAGGCCCCATGATAATCGAGGCCGGCCGCCAAGACCATGATGCCTCCCACACTGCGGCCCATAGCAGAGCTCGGAATGGCTTCAGGCCGGCAGATCGATCCCCGCCTCACGCATCTGGGCCAGCTTGTAGCGCAGGGTGCGCGGGCTGATGCCGAGCCGGTCGGCCACCGCCTTGCGGCTGCCGTTGCAATCCTGCAGGGTGTCGAGAATGATCTGATGCTCCTGCTGCTTGAGCTCGCTGCCCAGGTGTTCGCTGCCGCTGCTGCGCTCACTGCCGACAAGGCGAATCTCTTCTTCTTCCACCTCTTCCAGGATCAGGTGCTCGCAGCCGATGAGGCCATCCGGGCTCAGAATAAGGGCCCGCTGTACCACGTTGTCGAGCTCGCGCACGTTGCCGGGCCAGGGGTGAGCCAGCAGCCGCTCGCGAGCGGGCTCGGTCAGCTGCGGCGTCGGCAGTCCCTGCTGACCGGCATGCAGCGCCAGCAGGTGCTCCGCCAGCGGCAGTATATCGCCTGGGCGCTCCCACAGCGCCGTCCAGCGCAGCGGGAAGACATTGAGGCGGTAGTAGAGATCCTCGCGAAACAGGCCATCCTGCACCGCTTTTTTCAGATCCCGGTTGCTGGTGGCGATGACCCGCACGTCGAGCGGGATCATCTTGCGACTGCCGAGCCGCTCCACTTCTTTCTCCTGCAACACCCGCAGCAGCTTGGCCTGCAGCCCCAGATCCATCTCGGTGATCTCGTCGAGCAGCAGGGTCCCCCCCTGCGCCTGTTCGAACTTGCCTGGGCAGCCCTGTACCGCGCCGGTAAAGGCCCCCTTCTCGTAGCCGAACAGCGTCGCCTCCAGCATGTTTTCCGGAATGGCGGCGCAGTTGATGGCGACGAAGGTCTGTTCGGCGCGGCTGGAGTTGTCGTGGATGTAGCGAGCCAGCACCTCTTTGCCCGTCCCGCTCGGACCGGTCACCATCACGGTGGCCTCGCTTCTGGCCACCCGGGTCGCCAGCTGGAACAGCTCGGCGGTCTTGGGATCGCCGTAGACCACGGCCCGCTTCTCCACCTTCTGGGCCGGCACATAACGGCTGACCTGGTTGAGCAGAACCTCGGGCGAGAAGGGCTTGGCCAGATAATCGATGGCGCCTTCGCGCATGGCGCGCACCGCCCCGTCGATGTTGGCGTAGGCGGTCATCAACAGCACCGGCACCTGGGGATATTGCTGACGAATGTTGGCCAGCAGGGTCAGGCCATCCATGCCTCCCATCTGGATATCCGAGATCACCATGTCGAAACTCTGGCGCGACAGGGCCAGCAAAGCCCGCTCGCCACTGTCCACCTCGCGGCACTCATAGCCGCCGAGCAACAGGGTATCCACCAGCGCCTCGCGCAGGCCATTGTCATCTTCCACTACCAGGATCCGGGCCTGAGTCATGCTACACCTCCCACCACAGCCAACCTGGCCGCTGCAATATTCATTTCCACGAGCCTGACGCTCATGCTACACCCCCCAGCTGCACCGCTTGCTGGTGCAGGGGGAACGACAGGGTAAAACAGGTCCCCTCGCCGGGTACCGAGGCCACGCTGACCTCGCCCTGATGGGCACGGACCACTGATTGCACCACCGCCAGCCCAAGGCCTGTGCCCTGGGAGCGGGTGGTGAAGAAGGGTTCGAAAATCTGGCTGAGCAGGTGAGCGGGCATCCCCTTGCCGTTGTCGAGAATGCGCAGCTCCACCCGGGCGCCGCTGCGCACCGCGCTCACCAGAAGCGACGTGGCGCCGGCCTGCTGGGCATTGGCGATGAGGTTGTTGACCGCCCCCGCCAGCGCGCTGCTGTTGGCCAACAGACAGAGATCGGGCTCCGGCGCCTCCATGTGCAGCTCACAGCCCTGCTGGCTGCAAAATGCCTCGGCGCCGGCCTGCACCTCGGCCAGCAGCCCCTGCACCGACGTCGGGGTCACCACCTGGTTGTCGCCGTTGCGGGCAAACAACAGGATGTCGCTGATCTGTTTCTCGAGATCCTGCAGGCGCGCCATCAGCTTTTGCTGGAACTGGCTGCGGGATTCCGGTTTGAGGGTGCGGTTGGCCAGGTTGGCGGCATAGAGCATGGCGGCGGAGAGCGGCGTGCGGATCTGGTGGGCCAGTGACGCGGCCATATTGCCAAGGGCGGACAACCGCTTCATGTGGTTGATGCGGTCTTGCAGCTGGCGGGTTTCGGTCAGATCGTTGATGAACACCAGCTGGCCCGGCTGATCCGGCAGCGGCTGGGTCGACAGCTGGACCCGGCGACCATCGCGCAGGGAAATTTCGTGGCCGTCATCCTCGCGGGGCTGGAAACAGCGGTCGATGATCTGGCGCCAGGCCTGGCCTTCCAGCGGCTCCCCCAGCAGTGCCTTGGCGGCCGGGTTGGCGCGGGTGATCCGGCCCTCGCCGTCAAGCAGCAAGACACCGGTGGGCAGCGCCGTGAAGATGGCGTAAAGCTGGCTCACCTCGTGAGACTGGAGCGGGGTATCCTGCGGCTGGGCTGTCATAAAGCTGACCTCAAACTGGCGACTGAGTCAGCTTATTCAATTTCCATGCCACTAAAATTTACATATAAAATCAAAGCCTTGAAGCTAGGCGTCAAGGCTTTGACCCTTATGCTTCCTTGCTCATCCCGTATTTTTTCATCTTCTCCACCAGGGTGGTGCGGCGCATGCCAAGCAGGTCGGCGGCGCGGGCCACCACCCCGTCCTGGGACTCCAGCGCCTGGCGGATCAGCTCCACCTCCAGGTCGGCCAGCATCTCCTTGAGGTTGACCCCCTCCTCCGGCAGCTGCATGGCGCGGGCATGGCTGGCGGGCAGATCCAGCTCGGGCGGATCCTGGAACACCGCGGCCAGTGCATCGCGCTCGTCCATCTCGGTCAACCGCTCGTCCCGCGGCTCGCACGGCAGCAACCGATAGCGGCTCGGCAAGTCAGCCACGTCGACGATCTGCTGCGGGTAGAGGATGAGCAGCCGCTCCAGCAGGTTGGAGAGCTCGCGCACGTTGCCGGGCCAGGGGTACTGCATCAGGGATTCCATGGCGCGCTGGGTCAGACGGATCATCCCCTGATGCAGCTCGGCATGGCGATTGAGCAACTCCTGCAGCAGCAGCGGGATGTCATCGGCCCGATCCCGCAGCGGCGGGGTCTCGATGGGGAAGACGTTGAGGCGATAGTAGAGATCTTCGCGGAAACCCTGGGTACGGATCATGGCTTCCAGATCCCGGTGGGTGGCTGCGATGATGCGCACATCCGCCTGGATGGGCTTGCCGCCGCCAACCCGATCAAACAACCGCTCCTGCAGCACCCGCAGCAGTTTGACCTGCATCGGCAGCGGCATGTCGCCGATCTCGTCGAGAAACAGGGTGCCCCCCTGTGCCAGCTCGAAGCGGCCGCGCCGGGCGGCGATTGCGCCGGTGAAGGCCCCCTTCTCGTGGCCGAACAGTTCGCTTTCCAGCAGCTCAGCCGGAATGGCACCGCAGTTGATGGGCACGAAGGGGCCCTGGCTTCGGCCGGACAGCTCATGGATGGCGCGGGCCACCACCTCCTTGCCGGTACCCGATTCGCCGAGGATCAGCACGTTGGCATCGGTCTCGGCCACCTGGCTGATGAGCCGACGCACCTCCTGGATCCCCTTGCCCTTGCCCACCAGCAGGCGCAGCAGCGCCTGCCCCTTGTCGTGGGTCTGTTGACGAGGATGGAGGGAGACGAAGGCCTGGCAAAAGTGCAGATGGCGGGTCAGGGATTCGTAGGTGAAAGGCGCCTCGGCCACCCCGATGAAGTTGCTGTTGGGGAAGTCGGCCTCCACCAGCGACAGGAAAGGCACCCGGGGGAATCCGGTCAGCAGCTCGCCCAGCGGGCGGCCGTTGAGGGAACCGGTCAGCACCCCCTGCAGCGGGCCGGATGACTCGATGGCCACATCCAGATCGCCCTCGGCAACGTCCTGCCAGGGGATCCCCATGAACGAGAGAACTGTCCCCAACTGTTGGCGCCGCTGCGCATCGGCGTCAACAATCAACACTCCCATTGCCATCATATCCATCCCTCTATTCTCGACGTAACTTATTGTTTTATTGTGCTTATGTGGTCAAGCCACGCACTTTATGCAGGATGCACAAAGTGCCAAAATTCCGACGCATTGTCAAAATTTGTCGCATTTCACCTAAGTTTATCGACCCAACGGCGCAACAAGATAAATTTTGTCGCCTCTTTTTTTGGGTACGGTGGGCAGGCAGCAGGCAAACAAGAGAGGCAGGAACACGAGCTGGTGCGCCAGTTTGCGGCCGGCAGCAGGCCGCAAACTGGCGGTGGGGATCAATGGCGGGCGTGAGTATGGGGTGCGGCGTAGCGACATTCAGGGAAGCGGCTGCAGGCCAGGAACAGCCGGCCGGCATGGGGGCCCTTCTTGGCTTCCCGTTCCACCAGCGGCGCATCACAGCGCGGACAGTGCGGCACCTGATGGGGATACTCTTCTTCCTCATCCTCTACCTCAGCAAACAGATTCTCCACCAGCTCGGCGTCAGCCGCCGGCAGCGGCGCGCTGCGTGGCGATACGATCGCCTTGATGGGGGCCACGGCCGGGGCACGACCGCCATGGCGAGGCTCTTCCACCTCGACCCGATCCAGTTGCAGGGGGCTGAAGGTGGGCTCGCGGCGATCCCCTGGCAGCAGATCCTCATCCGGAGCTCGGCGGGGGCCGCTTAGCAGCGGCAGGATCTGTTCGCGCAACTCCTCGACCTGATAATGGCTACTTGCCGGGATCTGCAGCAGCGGCAGACCGGCGCTGTCAAAGGCGGCCTTGAGGAAACTGTCGCGCACCTTGCGCTTCTGGTGGCGATGGGAGCTGTCATCGAGCTCGATGGCGCAGATGAAGGAGAGATCGGAGGGGTGGCAGAGCAGATAGTCCACGTGCTTGGCGCTGATCTTGTTGAACGCCTGCTGCCACTTGCTCTTGCCCATGCCCGTCTCCGGCGTCAGCACATCGGCCACCCGCACCTTGGCAAAGACCCGGGCCTGGTCGCCGACCGCCAGATCCAGTACGCCGAGGAAGGAGCGCTCGGCGGGGCTGAACAGGGTCTCCTGCAGATCATAGGGCAGCGCCTTGCCCTTCTTGCCCCTGCTCCAGAAGATCGCCAGCAGCAGCAACACCAACAACACCAATCCCGATACGACAAGGCTATTCATACGCGCACATCCCGTTCACAAGAGCTATCCGGTTCACAATACAAAACAGGGGCATCACTCTACCACGGTGCAGCGGGCGCAGGCAGTGCAGAAATGGCGCCAACCCCCTCCCGGCGGTGCTTTTTCGCCATATTTGCGGTGGGCGGGGCTTCATATGGCCTGTGACAGCAGGCACAATGCTACGGAGTACCCATTTTCCAAGGAGAGCAGGATGCAAAAGCAATTGGTCGTGACCGTGATAGGCGCTGACAAGCCCGGTATCGTCGAGAGTCTGGCGGACGTCATCACCCACCAGCAGGGCAACTGGCTGGCCAGTTCCATGAGCGAGCTGGCGGGACAATTTGCCGGCATCCTGCACGTGAGCGTGCCTGACGAGCACTACCGTAGCCTGTGCGAGGCGCTGGTGATGCTGCCCGGCCTCACCGTCAGCTTCGCCGAAGGCCAGCTCAGCCAGGAGCCGGAACGGCAGGTGATGGTAAGTGTCACCGGCAACGACCGGGCCGGCATCGTCCACGAAGTAGCCAGCATCCTGCGTCAGCTCAACATCAACGTGGCCGACCTCACCACCGGCTGCGAACCGGCTCCCCACTCCGGCGCCCCGCTCTTCTACGCCCACGCTCTGGTGGCGCTGCCACCCCGACTCGAACTGGGGGATCTCATCAGCGCGCTGGAGTCGCTGTCGGACGATCTGGTGGTCGACATCGATCAGGCCATCATCGACTGAGCGAAGGGTCATCAATCTGTCATATTTCCACGCCATAACTGCCGCGCAGACGCGACCTGACCACAGAGGCATCACATGAGCACCGACAAGCAGTATGAAGAGAAGGAGCTGAGTTGGCTCTCATTCAATGAACGGGTGTTGCAAGAGGCAATGGACAAGACGGTTCCGCTCATCGAGCGGGTCCGTTTCCTGGGGATCTTCTCCTCCAATCAGGATGAGTTCTTCAAGGTGCGGGTGTCGGACGTCAAGCGCCGCATCCTGATCAACGAAGTGCACGGCGGCGACGACGAGGCCAAGGTGCTGCTGCGCGCCATCCAGCAGAAGGTGATGGCGCTCGGCGAGGCGTTCGACAACACCTACAAGGAGCTGTTGATAGCGCTCGCCCGCCACAACATCTTCCTGGTCAACGAGTACCAACTCTCCGAGTCGATCCAGCAGTGGCTGCGGGTCTTCTTCAAGGAGAAGGTGCTGCGCCACATCATCCCGATCCTGCTCAACAAAGAGGTCAACCCGGTCAAGTTCCTGAAAGACGAGTACACCTATCTGGCCATCGAAATGAAGAAGAACGGTCAGGTGATCCAGTACGCGCTGGTGGAGGTGCCGACCGACGATCTGCCCCGCTTCTTCCAGCTGCCGCCGGAAGGCACCCGCCGCAAGAAGCAGATCATCATCCTCGACAACGTCATCCGCTTCTGTCTTGACGAGATCTTCAAGGGCTTCTTCGACTACGACGAGATAGCCGCCTACGCGGTCAAGCTGACCCGGGATGCCGAATACGATCTCTCCGACCAGCTGGATCTGAGCCTGGTGGACAAGATGAGTGACGGCTTGAAGCAGCGCCTCACCGCCATGCCGGTGCGCTTCGTCTACGAGCGGGAGATGCCGGCGGCAATGATCAGCTTCCTGAAGCTCAAGCTGCAGATCAGCTCCTACGACGCCATCATGCCGGGCGGTCGCTATCACAACTTCAAGGATTTCATCGGCTTCCCCAACGTGGGCCGGGATTATCTGGAAAACCCCAAGCTGCCGGCGCTGGATTGCCGCGATTTTGACGGCTTCGTCAACGCCTTCGATGCCATCACCAAGCAGGACATACTGCTCTACTACCCGTACCACAAGTTCCATCACTTCACCGAGCTGGTGCGCCAGGCGGCATTTGATCCGGCGGTCAGTGCCATTCGCATCAACATCTACCGGGTGGCCAAGAAGTCGCGCATCATCCACTCCCTCATCGACGCCGCCAACAACGGCAAGAAGGTGACCGTGGTGGTGGAGCTGCGCGCCCGCTTCGACGAAGCGGCCAACATCGACTGGGCCAACATCCTGACCGATGCCGGCGTCAAGGTGGTGTTCGGGGTGCCGAGCCTCAAGATCCACTCCAAGCTCTGCCTCATCACCCGCCACGAGCAGGGTGAGGCGGTGCGCTACGCCCACATCGGCACCGGCAACTTCAACGAGAAGACGGCGAAGATCTATACCGACTTCTCTCTGCTGACCCGCCACCCGGACATCACCGCCGAGGTGGAGGGGGTGTTCGAGTACATCGAATACCCTTATCGGCGCTACAAGTTCAACCACCTGCTGGTCTCCCCCATCAACAGCCGCCGCCAGCTCTACCGGCTCATCGACAACGAACTGGCCAACGCCAAGGCGGGCCAGCCGAGCGGCATCACCCTCAAGATCAACAACCTGGTGGACAGAGACCTCATCAACCGGCTCTATGCCGCCGGTCAGGCCGGGGTGCCCATCCAGATGATCATCCGCGGCATGTGTGCCCTGCGTCCGGGCGTACCGGGCTTGAGCGAAAACATCAGGGTGATCAGCATCATCGACCGCTTCCTCGAGCATCCGCGGGTGATGGTGTTCCACAACAAGGGCAATCCCCAGCTCTATATCTCCAGCGCCGACTGGATGAGCCGCAACATCGACGGCCGCATCGAGGTGGGCACCCCCATCTATGACGAGCGGCTCAAGCAGCGCATCCTCGACATTCTCGAGCTACAACTGAGTGACACCTGCAAGGCGCGGGTCATCGATGCCGACCAGCAGAACGAATACGTGAAGCGGGGCAACCGTCGCAAGATCCGTTCCCAGGTCGCGATTTACGACTACCTCAAACGCATAGAGTCAAACAATGGACAATAGCCTGTACGCCGCCGTCGATCTGGGCTCGAACAGCTTTCACATGGTCATCGCCCGTCTCACCGAAGGACGGCTGCAGATCGTCGATCGGATAAAAGAACGGGTCCGACTGGCAGAGGGGATGGACAGCCAGCGCCGCATGTCTGCCGAAGCCATGACCCGGGGCCTCGACTGCCTCGCCCTGTTTGCCGAGCGGCTGACCAACATCAAGCCGGATCAGATCCGCATCGCCGGCACCTATACCCTGCGCCGTGCCAGCAACGCCCGCGAGTTCGTGAGCGAGGCGGCCAAGGTGCTCAACCACCCCATCGAGATCATCAGCGGCCAGGAAGAGGCGCGCCTCATCTATCAGGGGGTCGCCCATACCCAGCACATCGAAGGCCAGGTACTGGTGGTAGACATTGGCGGTGGCAGCACCGAGCTCATCATCGGCGAGGGGTTCGATCACAAGGCGCTCACCAGCCGCAAGATGGGCTGCGTCAGCTTCACCCAGAGCTTCTTTGCCAACGGCAAGCTGAGCGAGAAGGCCTTCAACAATGCCGTGCTGGAAGCCCAACACCAGCTCGCTCCCATCATCAACCAGTACCGCAAGCTGGGCTGGCAGAGCTGCCTCGGCAGCTCGGGCTCGATCCGCACCGTGCGCGATGTGTTGCAGGGAGAAGAGTGGACCGATGGTGCCATCACCCTGGCCGGGCTGGAGCGGCTCAAGCAGGAGATGATCAGGCACAAGCGGGTCGGCGATCTCAAGCTGGCCGGCCTCACCGAGGAGCGTCAGGAGGTGTTTGCTGCCGCGGTGGCCATCCTGCTCGGGCTCTTCACCTCGCTGCCCATCGAGCGGATGGACTATTCCGATGGTGCCCTGCGTGAGGGGTTGCTGTACGAGTTCGAGGAGCGCCTGCAGCACCACGACATTCGCGAACGCACCGCTCTGGCGCTCTCCACCCACTATCGCATCGACAAGCGTCAGGCTGGCCGGGTCGAACAGAGCGTGCTGACCCTGTTCGATCTGCTCAGCGGCCCCTGGGAGATGCCGGAGGAGCCCTATCGCGCCATCCTCGGTTGGGCGGCGCGGCTGCACGAAATCGGCCTTGCCATCAACTACAGCGGCATTCACCGTCACTCCGCCTATATCCTGCAGCATACCGACCTGCCCGGTTTCAACCAGGACGATCAGGCCCTGCTGGCCGCGCTGGTACGCTTTCACCGCAAGGGGCTCAAGCTCTCCGAGCTCCCTTCCCTGCCCAACCACGACGAACAGACGGTGCTGCGTTGCATCCGCATTCTGCGCCTCGCGGTTGCCGCCCACCATAGGCGCCAGGACAACCTGCTGCCCGATTGGCACGTGCAGGCCGCCGGCGATCAGCTGGTGGTCACCCTGCCACTGGACTGGTGCGACGAGAACAAATTGCTGATGCAGAATCTGGAGAAGGAGCATCGCTACTGTCAGGAACAGGGCTGGCCACTGCTGTTCCAGCTCGGCTGACGCCGGCTCGGCGAGACAAAAAAGGCAGCCCACGGGCTGCCTTTTACATTTTCGGGATGGCGACTTACTGCAGCTCAGGTAGCAGCAGCTTGGCGATTTCGAAGTAGATGATAAGACCGGTACCATCCACCAGGGTGGCGATGAAGGGGGCGGATACCACGGCCGGGTCGATGCGGAAGCGACGCAGCACCATGGGGATCACCGAAGCAACGGTGGCGCTCCACAGCACGATGGCGATGATGGTCAGGGTGACGACCATGCCGATCTGGGGGCCAACCCCCAGGCTCCAGGCCCGTACCCAGGCGGCCAGCGCGATGGCGGCCGAGATGAGCAGACCGGTGGAGATCTCCTTTTTCAGCACGGTGCCGAGGTTGCGCAGGCTCACCTCCCCGACCGCCATGGCTCGCACTATGGTGGTGGTGATCTGGGTACCACTGTTGCCGCCGGTGCCGATCAGGAGCGGAATGAAGAAGGCCAGCGCGATGGCCGCTTCCAGCTGCTCCTCAAACGCCCGCAGCACGGTACCGGTATAGGCTTCGGCCACGAACAGGATCAGCAGCCAGCCCACCCGCTTGCGCCACAGTTGCCAGGGGGTTGCCTGCAGATAGGGAGTGTCGAGCGGCGAGGAACCACCCTGCATCTCCGCATCCTCGGTGGATTCGAGCTCCAGGATGTCGGCGGCATCGTCCACATGGAAGATCCCCACCAGTTTGCCCTGATCCTCGACCGGCAGGGTCGAGATGTCGCGGTCGATCAGCAGGCGGGCGGCCAGTTCCTGATCCGCCCGGGCATTGATGCGCACCGTCTCCCGGTCCATCAACTCGCTCACCGGCAGTTGCGGGTCAGCAATCAGCAGGGATTTGAGCGAGATGCTGCCAAGCAGGCGGTGGTCGTTGTTGACCACATAGAGGTTCTGGAACAGCTGGGCGTTGTCCCAAGCATCGTGGATCAGCTGCTTGGCGCTGCCCACCGTCTCCTGATCGCCGATGGCCAGGAATTCGTGGCGCATGTTGGCGCCCACCGATTCGGTCGGCCAGTCGAGCAGGGAGTAGAAGGTGGACTGCACCTGCTCCGGGAAGCGGGCAAGCAGCATGGTGCGATCACTGCTGCCCAGCCGGCGCAGAATGGCCAGCATGTCGCGACGGGGCATGGCCCCCTGCAACACGCTGACGATGCTGGCATGCAGCCGCATCAGCAGGCGCCCGGCACAGTCTGCCGACAGCGAACTGAGCAGCGCCGCCCCATCGGCAGTGGGCAGGGTATCGAAGATGCAGTTGAGCTCTTCCGGACGCAGGGTCAGCAGCTGATCGGCACGCTGAACCGGATCCAGGTTGTGCTCCAGCCAGCCCTGCAGGGCAGCCAGATCGAGCAGTTGATGACGATTGAGTAGAGTCTGTGTTTTCTTCATCACAAATGACCTCATGTGATTTCAGGCAAGCCTGAGCGCGAACGGTGATCCGTCGCCGTCTGAAAGAAAACAGCAATTTGATTGACGAGTAATAGGCAGGAAATGACGCCGTCCGGCGTGTCATCATCCCCACGTACCAGCTTTAGCACTGCATAACGTATCCGGCATGCCGGAAGCCACTTGGGTTTACACCTTAATCCGATGAAAACTGTCCTGATCTTGGGCGTCTCTGGACGTCGTGAGATCAGTGGCCTGTGTTTATACAGGAGCCTCGCCTAACGAGATGCTGCAAATATGCGCACAACCCTCTGTTGTGCGGGCTGCATGATTATCGAATGCTCAATAGGAGTCAACCCGTCGCCATGCGCTAAATAGCCTGTGGCAACAGCTTGTTACAATTGGCCGGCATGGGGAGTTGAATGAGGATAAACGAGCGGGAAAAACAGGGGCCAAGCGGGTAACCATCGCTCGCAGCCATCAGGGCCGCGAGCGATGGGTGACCCGTCAACGAATGTAGTCGAACAGGGTCAGCTTGCTGATCTTGCTGAAGGAGAGCTGGGTGGCGCTCAGTGCCGCATCCTCTTTTGACAGGGTGGCAATCACCTCATAGAGATCTGCTTCGGAGACCTTGGCCCTCGCCTGCTGATTCAAGGTGCTCAGCCCTTCGTTCGAGCCCATCACCTGCTCCAGCCCGTTCATTCTGCCGCCAATCTCCCCCAGCCCCTGATCCACGTTCAGCCGGGCATTTTTCATGTGGGCGGTGGCATCCGCCACCTTCAGCTGGAAGGTATCCGGCGTGATGTTGGGATCCCGCAGCGCCGTGATGAAATCGGACATGCCATCGAGGATGTTGTTGTTCTGGGGCGGATCCAGCACGAAGTTTTGCGCCGCCCCCCCTGCTGGCAGCGACAGGGTCAGCTCCAGCCCGTTGAAGGGGATCTTGTTGCCCGCCACATAGTCGCCGCTTTGCAGCAAGGCACCGCCGCCATCCCTGATCTCATAGGTATCCGGCGTGCCGGCGATGGTATTCACCGTATACTGGTTGCTGGCAAGCGAAGGGTCGTAGTTGTTGCGATAGAAGCTGTCGAAGTGGCCCTGATCGGCCACCCCGACCTGAATATTGGCGCTCCCCGCGCTGCTGGTTCTGCGTGTCGGTACTATCTCGAACAGGTTGAAGCCGGAATCATTGGCGGCAATCTGCACCGTCGGCGACACCTGAATGTTGCGCTGGCCGGTATCCCCCTGAAACACATAATTGCCGCTGGCATCCTGAATGAAGGGCTGGGTCTTGCTCTGGTTGCCGCCGAAGATATATTCGCCCTGGGAGTTCTTGCTGTTCATCAGGTCGAACATCTGCTTTTGCAGCCCCTCCAGCTCGCTGGCAATGGCCTGACGATCCTCGTACCCCACCGCCGAGTCGTTCGCCTTCTGGATCAGGGTCTGGGCACTGGTCATGGCGGTGTTGAGGGCGGTCAGCACCGTCTCCTCGTGGCCCAGGCTGTTTTCCAGCAGGCTGCCGTTGACCCCGTACTGCTTGAAGAGATCGATCTCCTTGGTCAGCGCCAGCTTCTGGCTCATGCCGGAGGGATCTTCCCCCGCCGTCTTGAACTTGTTGCCGGTCATCAGCTGCTCATACGCCGTGCTCAGCCGCTCGTTGGCGCCATTCAGCGAGGAGATATTGCGGTCATAGACCATGTTGGTGGTAATACGCATCGATTTACCTCACTGATGACAACAGGGTATCGAAAATGGTCTTGGCGGTGCTGACGATCTGGGCGGAGGCGGCATAGGACTGCTGATAACGGATCAGGTTGGCCGCTTCCTCTTCCAGGCTGACGCCGGAGACACTCTCGAAAATCCCCCTGCTCTGGGTCAATTTCGTTTCGTCTGCCTTGAGCTGGCTCTTGGCCTGGCTGGCGGTGTTGCCCACCCCGGTCACCAGGCTGGAGTAAGCCTCGTTGAAGGTCATCTTGTCGTTGCTGGTGCCGGCGTTGCTGCTCTTGCGCACCAGATCCTTGTTCTGCAGATCCGCCAGTGCCAGCCCGTTGGCGTTGTCGGCAAAACCGTCGGTGTTGTAGCTGAGGGTAAAGCTGTCCTTGGCCTCCACCTTGCCGGTGATGCTGAACTCGTAACCCGGAGTCTGGGCCGGGGTGGCGTAGACCTTGGGCCCACCCAGCGGACTCTCGAGGGCGGCCATCAGGTTCTGCCCCTTGCTGGAAGCGGGGGCAACCCCAATCAGCGTGGTACCGTCCGCCGCATAGACCTGGTAGTTGCCGCTGCCGTCTATCTTCACCACCTGGGGTGAGGCCGGATTCAGGCTGTTGGTGCCAAAGCCAGAGCCGGCACCGGTATTGGTGATGCCATTGAGCTTGATCTCGGCCGAGCCGAAATTGTTCTTGTTCTTGTCGGCCTTGAGCGGCGATGCCAGCGCCAGATCTTCGGCCCGGGTTGCCAGCTGACCCAGGCCGGCTGCCGCCCGCTTGGTCGGTTGCAACAGGATCTTATCCCCCGCCGCCGGGGTGCCGGAGAGATCGATCTGGATGCCGTGACCCGCCACCTGCACCGTGGCGGGTGGCGTGGTGCCGGTGGTCAGCGAAGTGCGGTTGCCATCCTTGTCCACCGAAAACACCTCGTAACCGGTGGCGCTGCTGAACTGCACTTCGTAATCAAAGGTGGTCACTTCCGTGCCCTTGCCGGGCACGAAGCTCACCTTGGCGGCGCCACTACCGGTGTTCTGGCTGTAGGCCAGACCATCGCTCGAGCCGAGGGAGAAGAGATCCCCCCCCAGCTCGTTGTCCAGATCCATCCCCAACCGGTTTTGCTGGTTCATGGCATCGGCCATGGCGGCGGCCAGCTGGCCCAGCTCGCGCTTGGACGGTTCCAGATCGTTGCGGGCGGAGAAGAGACCGCCGAGACCGCCACCAATGTCCTTGTTGTTCAGGGTGATCTTGTTGGGGTCCATGTTCAGCTGCAACTCGGGCTCACGGGCATCGGGATTGCCCGGCACCACGCTGAGCTGGGCAACGCTGCCATTGAGTACCAGGGAGTGGCCGGTGCTCATGTTGACCAGCATGCTGCCGTTGTCCTGCGGCACGGTGCGGATCTCCATCTTCTCGGAAAGCTGGCGAATGGCCTCGTCCCGCTGGTCGAACAGCATCAGGTTCTCTTCCGGCGTGCCCTGGGTGCGAATGATGGCCTGATTCAGATCGTTGATGCTGTTGATCAGGCTGTTCACCCGCTTGGCCTCATCGCCGATGGTGGTGTTGATGGTGTCGGTCTGCTTGTCCAGCTGGGCCGACAGGGTGTGAAAGCGGTTTACCATGCCACTGAGCTGGCTCAGGGTGGTCTTGCGGCCGGAGATATCGGCGGGGGCTTCGTTGGCGGTATGGAAGCCCTCGAAATAGGAGCTGATGGCGGCACCGACGCTGTTGCTGGTGTCTCCCAGCAGGCTGTCGGTGTTGGCGAGCTGCTGATAACGGGTGGAGGAGGCATAGAAGGCGGACGTGTCGCGCCTGACCTCTCCCTGGGCATAGGCGTTGATGACCCGCTCGGTCAGCATGTCGCCGGTACCAAGTCCGTTGGCATTGGTATAGATCAGGGTCCGTTCACGCACATAGCCCTGGCTATTGACGTTGACGATGTTGTTACTGGTGGTCTGCAGCAGTCGCTGCTGGGCCATCACACCCGAGGTACCAATTCCAAGCAGGTCGCTTGCCATGACTTACAGCTCCATTTCTGTATTGTTGGTCGCGGAGTAGCCGGCAATGGCATCACTGCGCAATACCTGTTTCAGTTTCCTGGCGTAGTGCGGGTCGGTGGCGTATCCAGCCTGTTGCAAGGCTTCGAAATAACGGTCCGGACTGTCCACCTTGGCCAGAGCCCCCTTGTAGCGGGAACCCGAGGTCAGGAAATCAACATAGTCGTTGAAGCTCTCCTCGAACGACTCGTAGGAGCGAAACGCCGCCTTCTGGCGCGATGCCACTCCTTTCTCGTATTCCAGGGTGCTGACCACCGTCTTGGGCCCTTCCCAGCGCGGATCGGCCTTGATGCCGAACAGGTTGTGGGTCACCTGCCCCTCCCCGTTCTTGATCACCCGCTTGCCCCAGCCACTTTCCAGCGCCGCCTGGGCTACCAGCACTGCCGGGCTCAATCCCAGCTTGTCGGCCGCCTTCTTGGCCAGCGGCATCAGCCGGTTGACAAACTCTTCAGGGGTGTCAAACACCTGGGTCGTTTCATCGAGCGCCTTGGCGCCGCGAATGCCGTGTCCCACTTGCGCAGGCCCCATCGGCGGTATGGTGCGGCGACTACGATGAGCCGTTGCCAAAGACTGCACATCGCCACTCATCTCCTTGTCAGCAAAATCTTTGCCAACTTTTGAGGCTGAGATGAGATCGTTGGCGGCCGAGGTGGGCGGTTGATAGGGTTTATAGACCCGCTCAGTACGCTGCGGCATCTTGAGCACCCGCCCATCGTGATGGGTAAAAGTCTCTGGCGAGAGCTGCTTGGCCACCATGGCAGCCAGGCCGATGCCACCCTTGCTCGACATGTCGGCGACCCGCTGTTCGTCCAGCATCCCCTCGTAGAACTGGGTGTAGCTGCTGTTGAAGGGGCTGTCCTGGGTCAATACCTGGTTGGCCTGGCGCATGCTTTGAAACAGGGTCTGGGTAAAAATGGACTCAAACTGACGAGAAGCCGCCATGAGCGCATCCGCCTTGCCCTCCTTGCTCTGGCTCAGCTGGCGCAGGCGATCCAGGTTCTGGATATCCTGCACCATGCCCAGATTCACGCCGCTGTTGGTATCTAACTCTGCCATTTTGCTTACCTCATTGCCGCCCGTGGCAACCCCTTGCCGCTTTATTACAGTATGACCAGCTGGCCTTCGATGGCGCCGGCCTGTTGCAGCGCCTCCAGGATCGCCATCAGATCGCCGGGAGCCACCCCGACCTGATTCACTGCCCGCACCAGATCATCCAGGGTGGCCCCGGTATCCAGCTTGAACATGCGTCCCTGCTCCTGCTGCACGTTGATGGTGGAGTTGTTGGTGACCGCCGTCTGCCCGCCGGAGAGCGGATTGGGCTGGGACACCTGCTGATTTTCCGCGATGGTGACCGTCAAGCCGCCGTGACTGATGGCCGCCGGCTTGAGCCGCACCTGGCTGCCGATGACAATGGTGCCAGTCCGGGAGTTGACGATGATCTTGGCCGCCTCGCTGGCCGGATCCACCTCCAGATTCTCGATGGTGGCGAGGTAGGAGACCCGCTGGCCCGGGTCCCGCGGTGCGTAGACCTTGACCGAGGTGGCATCGAGCGCCTGCGCCGTATTGGGGCCGACCAGATCGTTGACCACGTCAGCCAGCCGGCGTGCCGTGGTGAAATCGGGGCGGTTCAGGTTGAAGGTGATGGTATCCCCCTGGCTGAAGGAGTTCGGGACTTCCCGCTCTACGGTAGCCCCATTGGCGATACGGCCCACGGTCGGGGTATTGATCACCACCTTGGAGCCGTCAGCGCCCTCGGCACCCAGCCCGCCAACCACCAGACTGCCCTGCGCCACCGCATAGACCCGGCCATCCAGCCCCTTAAGGAAGCTTTGCAGCAGGGTGCCGCCACGCAGGCTCTTGGCCTCGCCAATGGCCGACACCGTCACGTCTATGGTCTGGCCCGGCTTGGCAAACGGCGGCAGATCCGCATGAATGGCCACCGGCGCCACGTCCTTGATCTTGGGCTTGATGTTGTCCGGCACCTTGATGCCGAAATTGTTCAGCATGGTGCGAAAGGTCTGCTCGGTGAAGGCGTTGCTCTTCTCACCCGTGCCCGGCAGACCGACCACCAGACCGTAGCCGATCAGCTGGTTGCTACGTACCCCTTCCACCGAGCTGATGTCCTTGATCCGGGAGGCATGGGCCATCCCCAGGGGCAACAGGCAGCAGAACAGGGCAACAAGACGGAGCGACTTCATAACACCTCCTAGAGCGGCCACCAGGGACCATTGAAAAAGCTGGTAAGCCACCCCTGTTCCTGGGTATTGGCCAGATCGCCGGTGCCACCGTAATGGATGCGCGCATTGGCCACCTTCTGGGATGAGACACTGTTGTCGGTGGTCACATCCTCGGGGCGGATCATGCCGGTGATCCGGATATATTCGTTGCCGTTGTTGAGCATGATCCACTTCTCGCCGCGCACCAGCAGGTTGCCGTTGGGCAGTACCTTGGCCACGCTGACGGAGATGTTGCCCTGCAGGCTGTTGCTCTGATCCGCCTTGGCCTGCCCCTTGAAGGCGCCGTTCTGGCTGAGGGAGGCCGACAGATCATAGGGACCGGCCGTCACCGGCACACCGCCCAACACAGCCGGATTCATGGTGAATTTATTATCCTTGCCGCTCTGGGTATTGGCCTTCTTGGAGGCGGAAGTGGACTCGGCCAGCTCGATGGTGATGATGTCGCCCACCTTGTGCGCCTTGATGTCCGAATAGATGCCGTTGACCTGATCGGGCTGGAAGATGGCACCGGTCGGCCTGACCGAGACCGGCTCCGACTCCCCGTAGACGGGGGCAAACTCGGGATCATCGGGCTTGGCGGTATTGGGCGTGCTGCTGCAGCCTCCCAACGCCAGCAGCCCCAGCATCCATATGGCTTTCATCATGCGCCTCCTACTTATGTGCGCTGGATCAGGAAGGACATCATGCCATCCACCGCCGAGAGAACCTTGGAGTTCATCTCGTACACCCGCTGGGCCTGGATCAGGTTCACCAGCTCTTCGGTCACGTTGACGTTGGAGGTCTCCAGCATGCCCTGCTTGATCACCCCCAGTCCGTCCGTCCCGGCGACACCCTGCACCGGCGCACCGCTGGACTGGGTCTCGACGAACATGTTCTCGCCCATGGGCTGCAGACCAGAAGCGTTGACGAAGTCGGTGGTGTTGATCTGGCCTACCACCTGGGAGGCGCCATCCCCTTTGAGCTGTACCGACACCTGGCCATCCTCGCCAATCGTCACGCTCTGGGCGTTCTCCGGGATCTGGATCTCCGGCTGCAGCGGGTAACCGTTGCCCGGCGTGACGATTGTCCCTTCACTGTTGAGGGTGAACTGGCCGTTGCGGGTATAGGCCGCGCTGCCATCGGGCAGCTGGATCTCGAAGTAGCCACGGCCGCTTATCATCAGATCCAGTGAGTTGTCTGTGGTTTGCACGTTGCCCTGGCTGTGGTTCTTCTGGGTGGCCACTACCTTGGCCCCCGCCCCCAGCATCAGGCCGGAAGGGCGCTCGGTGTCGGCCGATGAACGGCCACCGGGCTGGTTGATGTTTTGATAGAGCAGATCCTCGAAGATGGCCCGGGATTTTTTGTAACCCACGGTGCTGGCGTTCGCCAGGTTGTTCGAGGTAACCGAGATGTTGGTCTGCTGTGCATCCAAGCCGGTCTTGCTGATCCAGAGTGCAGGGTTCATGTAAAACTCCTTGGTTAGCTGATACGCAGCAGCTGGGTTTGAGCCTCGTCATTCTCTTCCGCGGTCTTCATTATTTTGACCTGGGTTTCAAACTGACGTTGCAACCGAATAAGGTTGGTCATTTCATCGACCACGTTGACGTTGCTCCCCTCGAGGGAGCCGGCGATCAGGCCGACAGTGGCCGACGCCGCTTCATTCTGGCCATCCTTGCGACGGAACAGGCCGTCCTGCCCCTTCTCCACCGCATCCACCGCCGGATTGACCAGCTTGATGCGCTGGAAATTCTCCGGCAGGTTGGCGGCCGCCCCTTCCGGACGGCCACTGATGGTGCCGTCCCGGTTGATTTCAATTTTCTCCATCGGCAGCGGCAGCACGATGGGCTGACCGCCGTCGTCCACCACGTTCAACCCGGTGGAGGTTTGCAGGTTGCCGGTCGCGCTCAACTGCAGATTGCCCATGCGGGTATAGGCTTCGCCGCCCTTGGGATCCTGCACCGCAATCCAGCCCTGGCCGTCGACGGCAACGTCAAGATCCCGACCCGTGGTCATCAGCATGCCATGCTGCAGGTTCTGGCCTGGCCGCTCGGCCATGGCGAACACCCGGGTGGGCAACCCCTCGCCAAACGCCTGCATGCTGCGCGCCTGCTCGAAGTCGGACTTGAAGCCGGTGGTATTGGCGTTGGCCAGGTTGTTGCTTCGAACAGCCAGGCTGTTCATGCTCTCCTTGGCGCCCGACATGGCGATGTATAGCAGGTGATCCATGGGATCCTCCGTCAAACTGATGACTCTGACAGAGGAACTGCAATTTGAATGCCAATCCCCATTACCTCGGGTCACCAAGGCGGCAAATACCCATGAAAAAGGGCGCCGAAGCGCCCTTTGTTAACAAGAGAATGATTAGCGGATCTGCAGTATGGTCTGCTGCAGGGAGCTGTTCACTTCCAGCGAACGGGAGTTGGCCTGGAAGTTGCGCTGCGCGGTGATGAGGTTGACCAGCTGGGAGGTCAAATCCACGTTGGATTGCTCCAGCGCAGAGGACTTGATGCTACCCAAGGTGCCCGAGTTGGGGGTGCCGGGCAGCGCATCACCAGAGAGCAGAGACTGGCGCCAGGAGGTATCCCCGACCTGGGTCAATCCTTGCGAGTTGGCGAATTTGGCAAGTGCCACCATGGCAACCTTCAACGTCGTCGCATTGCTGTAGGTCGCCGACACAATACCGTCCGGCGTAATCTCGACCTTGGTCAGATTACCAACAGTGGCACCATCCTGGGTCAGTTTGGTGACGTTGAAAGGTGAGCTGTATTGCGTCACATCACCGAGACGGATCTCCAATGTCTGAGCGGGATCGGCACCGTTGGTAATAATCCCGGCCGTCGTGCCAAGGGCGACGGTTTTGATCGGATCAGCTGGAACGGTTTTAGTTGGATCCAATTTGCCGCCGGAAGTAAACTCCATCTTTACGCCTGTGGGGACGCCTGTCGCTGGGCTGGGTGAACCACCGGCGATATCAATGGGCTTGTTCCCTTCATACATGTACATGCTCCAGGTACCCGGCGTCAGCGGCGTTCCCGGGGCAGCCGGATCCTCATGGCGGACAAAATATTTGGTGATCACATGGGGAGCACCAAGCGAATCATATATCGTCACCGAGGTTGAGTGGGCAAAGGTGGCCGAATTGGTCGGATCGAACGCAGTTGGTGACGTTGGTTTGGTTTTCGACTCGATACTCAGGTTGAAGCTGGCTTCCACCAGCTCGGTCATTTTGGGCTCACCCGCCCGATCCGGTATTTGAATCGGTTTGGTGGCGTTGATGCTGACCGCCTTGGGCGTCCCATCCGTGTTGATTTCATAGCCTTGCAGATAGTTGCCCTGATTGTTGACCATATAGCTGTTTTCATTCAGCTTGAAGGCACCGGCCCGGGTAAAGGTACGATCCAGGTTGGTCAGACCGTCCGACGTCACGAAGAAGCCATTGCCCTGAATGGACAAATCAAGGGCGTTGTTGGTGAACTGCAGCGCCCCCTGGTGAAACTGCTGTGCCACCGCCCCCGTTGCCACACCATTGCCGACCTGGGTCTTGGCATTGACGAAGATGGAGTTGGCGTATACGTCCGCAAACTCGGCACGAGACTCTTTAAAGCCCGTGGTATTGACGTTGGCAATGTTGTTGGCGGTAACGTTCAGATCTTTTTGTGCCGCGTTGACACCGCTCAAGGCATTGTTAAATGACATATCCAGCTCCTTAGATCGATGCTGTTGGCGTGGGGGTTGATGGTGTTTTCACCGTACCTGCAATCTGCAAGATACTGTTCAGGCTTGTTGTACCGAGGCCTTTCAAATTGAGCTGAGTCGGATTGCTTGCCGTACCCAGGATCACGCTGTCGACCTTGCCATAGGCAAAGATCGGGACACTCTCCGACTTCCCGTCCACGGTACCGTTTGCCTTGAGGGTGTATTTGCCCTCTTTGGCCGGGTTTCCGTCCTTGTCCTTGCCATCCCAGACGATTTCGACGTTGCCCTTCTGGTCACCTTCCAGCGGAAACTCCTTGATGACCTGCCCGCTCTCGTCTTCGATGGTGATCTTCACGTTCGAATACTTGTTTTCTGTGCCCACGGCGACCACGCCTGGCAAAGAGCCGTCTTTTTCCAGGTAACCCACATTGCTCTGCAGCAAGACGTTTTGTCCCACCAGTGCCGAGGCTTGCAGCGCCTGGCTGGAGGTCATCAGGCTATTGAGGCTGCCAATCTGGTTGGAGAGACTGCTGATCCCCTGTGACGTCGACATGGAGGTCATCTGGGAAAGCATCTGGGCGTTGTCCACCGGCTTGAACGGATCCTGATAGGAGAGCTGCATGGTCAGCAGCTTTAGGAACGACTCCTGATCCAGCTCCTTCTTGGGCGTCGACGTCGTGCCCGTGGTCTGGGTGGTCGTGCGGCCGATGCCGTTCACGCCACTGGTTGTATCTGCCATCTATGCGTCCCCCTGTCAGGACTTGCCGAGGTTGAGCGTCTGCTGCAGCATCTTCTTGGCAGAGTCTGCAACCTGCACATTGGTTTGATAGCTGCGCGAGGCGTTGATCATGTCCGCCATCTCTTCCACCATGTTGACGTTGGGTTTGAAGATGAAGCCATCTTTATCCGCCATGGGGTGGTTGGGGTTGTACTCCTTGAGCAAGGGTGCCTCGCTCTCGACAATCCCCTTTACTTCAACCCCGGCCGACGCCTGCTTGTCCGACATGGCCTGATCCAGCTGGGCGGCAAAAATTGGCCGCCTGGCATGGTAAGTTTTTTCCACGCTGGAGCTGACGCTGTCGGCGTTGGCCATGTTGCTGGCTACCGTGTTGAGGCGAACAGACTGTGCACTCATGGCCGAGCCTGCAATGTCAAAGACCTTGAACAAACTCATCACTGTTCTCCTTTCAAGGCCTTCAGCAGGCCGCTGATCTTGCTGTTCATAAATTCAAGGGAGGTCTGGTATTCAAGGCTGTTGCGCAAAAACTCGCTGCGCTCCTGCTGCACGTCGACCGTGTTGCCATCACCGGTATCGGGCTGCAGGGGATTGCGATATTGCGTAACGCCTGGTGCATCCATCTGCAGGGCGAAATGCTTCTCACTGGTCGTGGCAAGGCCAAAGCCCTGTTGTTGCTGGGCCTCTTCCAATGCTTGCGAGAAGTTGATATCCCGAGCCTTGAAGCCTGGCGTGTCCGCATTGGCAATGTTGCTGGACAACACCTCTGCACGCTTGGAGCGAACGCTCAGCGTGTATTGATGAATACCAAATGCCTTGTCGAATGAAATTGCCATAGCACACCTCCTGCTTGAGAAATTATTAGCAAGAGGTGTGCCAAAGAGGGATTTAAGCGGGGATCATTTAACCTTGTAGACGATGCCGGGGTTGCACCGGATCATCTCGAACCTGTCGGTCAACCCGGCCAGCGACTCGGAAGCCCCCAGCATCAGATAGCCGCCGGGATTGAGGCTGGCAGCAAACTGGTTGAGGATCTTGGACTTCACTTCCGGTGCAAAATAGATGAGCACGTTGCGACAGAAGATGATGTCGAACTTGCCAAGCAGGCTGTAGCTTTCCAGCAGGTTCAATGGCCGGAAGGTGGTCAATTTTCTGACACGCTCCACCACCCGCATCTTGTTGTCACCATAAGGTTCGAAGAACAGCTTCTTGCGCTCGGGCGACAGACCGCGAGCCAGCGCCAGACTGTCGTACACCCCTTCCTTGCACTGATTGAGCATGGTGCTGGAAATATCAGTCCCGACGATCTGCACCCCACCTGGCAAGGTGCCCGGTTTTTTGACCTGCTGTTCCAGTGCCGTCATGGCAATGGAATACGGCTCCTGCCCAGAAGAGGATGCAGCAGACCAGATCTTGATCGGTCTGCCACTCTTGCCGAGCTCGGGGAATATCTTGTCCGTCAGCAGCTGGAAGGGGTAGGTATCGCGAAACCACAGGGTTTCGTTGGTAGTCATGGCATCAACCACTGCCATTTTCAGGTCACGCTCACGCACACTCATCGCTCGAGTAACCAGATCAGACAGACTCTCAATACCAAACTGAGTCATCAAGGGTGAAAGCCGACTCTTGACCAGATACTGTTTGTTGTCACCCAGCACGATTCCGCTCTGTACCGCCAGAAAATTGCTGAATTGTTTGTATAAGTCGTCCGAAAGTGTCTTCATGCAGTTTGTTCTTCTTGATTAGAGTGCGCCTTGTACGGCCTTGGCCAATTCATCCGGCTGGAATTTGGCAATGAAATTGTTCGCACCAACTTTCTGCACCATGGCCTGATTGAACACCCCACTGAGGGATGTGTGCAGAATAACATGTAAGTCCTTGAGATTGGGATTGTTGCGGATCTCGGCGGTAAAAGTATAACCATCCATTTCCGGCATCTCGATGTCCGAAATCACCAAGGCGATCTGATCCTTGATGGGACCGTTTTTGGACATCTCCAGCAACATGTTGAGCGCTTCACGCCCATCCTTCGCCAGTACGCACTGCACCCCGATGGCTTCGAGCGCACGCTGTACCTGCTTGCGAGCCACGGAGGAGTCATCAGCCACCAACACCGGACGTCCCAGAGTCGGATGCTCCACGCTGGCCTCCACCAGCTCTTTGCTGACCTCGGTCGATACCGGCGAGATTTCGTTGAGAATGCGTTCCACGTCCAGGATCTCGACCAACTCACCATCGACCTCGGTCACTGCCGTCATGTAGTTGATGCGCCCCGCCCCTTTCGGCGGCGGCAGGATGGATTCCCAGTTCATGTTGATGATGCGCTCGACCGAGTGCACCAGGAAGCCCTGAATGGAGCGGTTGTATTCGGAGATGATGATGAAGCATTTGGTCAGATCTTCGATCGGACGCTTGCCCATCGCCATGCTGAGGTCGATCACCGAGATGGTCTGGCCGCGGATATGGGCCACCCCGCGAATACAGGAGTTCAGCTTGGGCATGACAGTCAAGGGAGGACACTGCAACACTTCACGTACCTTGAATACGTTGATGCCAAATCTTTGACGTCCGTTGAGACGAAACAACAATAACTCCAGCCGGTTTTGCCCAACTAGCTGGGTACGTTGGTTGACCGAGTCCAGGATACTGGCCATAAACACTCCCTAAAAACGCTTGGCATTAATCATGCATGCGTGTTGGCTTGCGTCAGACTATCGATGTCACTGCGAACGAATTCTGAAGCAAGCATAGTTAAATATGGTGATATACGTGAACAACTTATCGGCCAGCGAGCGAAAATGATTAGTAGACTTTTCCTCACCTTACTGCTGTTTTGCGGCATTTCTCACGCCACGGCATCCGAGGTGACCAGTTACTTGCAAGAAAAGGCGCAGGATTTTGTGCTCGGCCAGCTCGATGTCCCGCTCGATGCCCAAGTACAGGTGCAGGCAGCCTCCATCGATGAGCGCCTGCCTTTGAGTCGCTGCGACGAACATCTTGCCATCACGCTGCCCGCCAAGATGGAGATCCGCCGCAATACCACCGTCTACCTCAAATGCGAGGAAGAGAAGCCCTGGGATCTCTACCTGCCGGTGCGGGTCAGCATACAGAAGCCTTATGTGACCGTCTCCACCCCGGTGGCCAAGGGCGATATTCTGAGCGAAGGCGTGCTGACACAAGCCTATCAGGATCAGACGCTGATGCGCGGCGACTATCTCAGCGATACCACGGCGCTCATTGGCGTGCGCAGCAAACGCGAGCTCAAGCCAGGCCAGCCTATCCGGCTCAGTCAGGTCTGCGTGGTCTGCAAGGGCGATCAGGTGACCCTCAGCGCAGAAAATAGCAGCATGCAAATCAAAACCATGGCCCGAGCCTTGCAAGATGGCAGCTTCGGAGACATGATCAGGCTCGTCAATATCCGCTCAGGCAAAACGGTGCAGGGTAAAGTCAACGCTGTTGGCTCCGTGGTGGTCACCTTCTGAGTGTTTTTCAGATCACTTTTTTTCTAAAGTTATGGCGATGACCACCGATAAACAGGTAAGCGAACAGCAAAGCAGACGAAGGTAAACACTATGGCTATTAACAATATCAACAACTTGGCGAACAACCGGTTGCAAAATACCGGGAGCAGCCAGGGTGCCAATACCAAACCAGCGACCTCGTCCCCCGATAACCGTGCGGCGACCGTCAAGACCGACTCCGTCTCCTTGACCAGCGAGGCGCAGCAATTGCAACAGATGCAGAAAAACCTCAACTCAGCCTCCACCGGCAATGAAAGCCGGGTCGAGAGCCTGAAGAAAGCCGTGGCCAATGGTGAATATCAGGTCAACAGCGAAGCTGTGGCCAAGAAGATGTTCAGCTTCGAATCCAACCTCGACAAGTTGCTGGGATAATGGATTTACCTTCGCTGCTGCACACTCAAGACGACTACCTCTCCCAGATGCAAGGCTTGCTGGAGGAGGAGTTCAACCTGCTCAAGCAGCACCAGGCGCTGGCGCTGCCCGAGCTGGCAGAGCGCAAGCAGAAGCTGCTTGCCGATATTGAAGAGCTGGACAAGGCCATGGCGCTGCTGCCAGACCTGAAACAGCAACTGAACGCCTACCCCGAGCAGATGCGCACCCTACGTGAGAAACTCGATGCCTGCCAGGAACAGAACGATCTGAACGGGCGCCTGCTCGAGCTCAGCATCGTCTCCAACCGCCGGCTGGCCAGCTACCTGAGCAAGCTGCGGGATCGCAACTCCCTGACCTATGACGCCAAGGGCAATACCCGCTCCGGTACCCGCTCCATCGGCATCAAGGCCTGATCTCCCCGTTATGACGGCTGGCTGCTCCGCAGCACGACCATCCCCACCCCCTCTCTTTTACAGTTCCAGCCGCATCAGCACTTCGCTGTCCGCACAGGCGTGGATCCCGAGCACCCCATCCTTGTAGCGGCCATAACTTGCCGCCAGATTGCCGCGTGGAAAACAGATGGATCCCGGGTTCATCAGCACCAGCTCCCCTTCGCGCTGCAGCACGGGCAAATGGGTGTGACCGCTGATGAACAGGCTGCCGGCAGGGAGCGGCACCTCTGCAGGCCGATAGAGATGGCCGTGGCTGACGAACCAGCGCCGACCATCCACCAGCATCTGGTTGTAAGGGGCGGTGATGGGGAAATCCAGCAGCATCTGATCCACTTCCGAATCACAGTTGCCCCGTACCGCCATGACGCGGGAAGCCAGCGTATTGAGTCGCTCGGCCACGGCCGCAGGGGCATAGCCCGGCGGCACCGGGTTGCGCGGGCCGTGATTGAGCAGATCGCCGAGCAGCAGATAGTGATCCGGCTGCCAGGGGGCAAGCTGGTCCAGCACCCGCTCCAGCGCACTCAGGCTGCCGTGCAGGTCGGAAAGAATGGCAATTTTCATGGCAAGCTCCTTACTGCTGGCTGAAGTAGAGATCCTTGGTGGCGATCGCTCCCTTGAGGTTCTGCACCGGCAGGCCGCGCAAGGTGGGATCCACCAGCCGCATCTGGTTGTAGTGATAGACGGGAATGGCCGGCATCTCGTCCATCAGCAGTTGTTCGGCCTGGTGGTAGAGCCCGGTCCGGGCATTGCCATCCAGGGTATCAGCCGCCTGCTGCAGCAAGCCGTCGAAAGTCGGGTTGCAGTAACCACTCTCGTTCTGGGGATCCTGGCAACGGAAACTGTTGAGCATGGCGGAGGGCTCCACGTAATCCCCGAACAGGAAGGAGCGGGCCAGCATGAAATCACCGCTGTCTTTGGCCACCTGATAGGCATTCCACTCCATGTTGCTGAGCGTCACTTCGACCCCCAGCGGCTTCCACATGGATGCGACCGCCAGCGCCAGCTTCTTGTGATTCTCCGAGGTGTTGTAGGTGAGCGTCAGCTTGAGAGGGTGCTGACTGTCATAGCCCGCCTGTGCCAGCAGCGCCGCCGCCTTGGCCAACCGGGTCGGCTGATCCTGCAGGGCCAGGGGGGAGCTCAGCGCCTCGTAGCCCGGCATGCCGGGCAGCAGCGACCAAGCGGCCTGCTCTCCCTGCCCGCTGACCTTCTCGGTCAACAAGTGCCGATCGATGGTCATGGCCAGCGCCTGGCGCACTCGCACATCCTGCAGCTCGGGGCGACGCAGGTTGAAGGTGTAGAGGTAGGTGCCCAATAACGGCAATCCCCAGATCCGCTCGGGGGTCGCCTCCTTGGTCTTCTGGTAATACTCCAGCGCCACCTTGTTGGTGAGCTGGATCTCCCCCGCCTCGTAGCGCAGCCGCTCGGCATGCTGGGAGGCAAGCGGCAGGTAGGTCACCCGCTGGATCCGGGTGTGGGCATCATCCCAGTACTGGACGTTGCGCTCGGCCTCGATGCGCTCATTGGGCACCCAGTTCACCAGCTTGTAGGCACCGTTGCTGACAAGCTTGCCAGGCTGGGTCCACTGCTTGCCGAACTGGCTGATGGCCTTCTGATTGACCGGCACGAAGGGGCGCTGGCTTATCAGTTGCAGGAAGTAGGGCACAGGCCGCTCCAGCGTCACTTTGAGGATCTGGTCACTTTCCGCCTCCACCCCCAGGGTGTTGAGATCCAGCGCGCCGGCGTAGATGGACTGGGCATTGTTGATGCCGGTCGCCAGCAGCAGGCCGGCTGAGGGCGAGGCCTGGGCCGGATCCAGCAGACGGCGCCAGGCATAGACGAAATCGGCGGCGGTGAGCGCGTCACCATTGGACCACTTGAGCTGGGGGCGCAGGAAGAAACGCCAGACCAGCCCGTCCTCGCTGGTCTCCCAGCGCTGGGCCTGGGCCGGCACGATCCGCCCCTGCCCATCTTCGCTCACCAGCCCCTCGAACAAGTCCACCAGCACCACTTCACCGGGGAAACCGGAGCGGATCTGGGCCGGATCGAGGGACTCGGGTTCGGCGCCATTGCCCTTGACCAGGGTCTGGCGATCAGACAGCGCAGGCTCCTGGGATACCGTGGTCGCCTGCAGCGGCGGCGCCAGCAGCAGACCCAGCAGCAAGGGAGAGAGCCAGCGACGGGCTGGCCGGGAAGCGGGGCACAAAACCATGACATAAACCTCGTTCAAAACACTTATTTCAAGAAGGGGGAAGGCCGGCGGCGCGCCTGAATACGAATGCATGATGCCGCGCTTGTTATCCCCGAAGACGCCCCGTATTGTATCGGGCTTGCCCAAGAGATGGAGTCTCTCGGGCTATTTTTTTCCGTAGTTTTTTATGAGGTGCGAGCGGTTGTCGCCTGCGTCCTTCATCTGGCTACATTTTCAGGAGTTTTTATGGGGTACGAGTGGCTGGCACTGGCAGCAGCCAGTTTATGGGCGGTCGCTGCCCTCATCTCCGTCAAACCGGCGCGCCACCTGGGGGCTTTTGCCTATAGCCGCTGGCGCATGTTGCTGGTCAGCCTGATGCTGGGGTCGGCCAGTCTGGCTACCGGCGGCTGGCAGACCTTGACCCAGAGTGCCCTGCCCCTGCTGGCACTGTCGGGCTTGATCGGCATCTTCGTTGGTGACACTGCCCTGTTTGCCTGCATGAACCGGCTGGGGCCAAGACGCAGCGGCCTGCTGTTCTCCTGCCATGCCCTCTTCTCCGCCCTGCTCGGCCTCTGGCTGTTTGGCGAGCAGCTCGGTGGCTGGCGACTGGTGGGGGCCATGCTGGTCTTTGCCGGTGTCATGCTGGCCATCCTGTTCGGTCGCCGTGGCAATGCTCAGCAGAATGAATGGGAACAGGTGCGCGGCCATCTCGTCATCGGCATCGGTCTGGGCCTGACCGCCGCCTTCTGCCAGAGCCTGGGTGCCATCATCGCCAAACCGGTGATGATGAGTGGCACCGTGGATGCGATCAGCGCCTCCGGCATCCGCATGGGCAGCGCCCTGCTGGCCCACTGCACCCTGCGGGCGCTGAGAGTGCCGCTGTCATTGCCGCACAACCCCATCAACCGCCAGGTATTGGGGATGATCGGCATCAACGGCTTTCTGGCGATGGCCATGGGCATGACGCTGATCCTGGTCGCCTTGCGCCAGGGGGACGTCGGCATGGTGGCGATCCTCTCCTCCACCACGCCGGTCATTCTGCTGCCACTGCTGTGGTGGCACTCGGGGCAGCGCCCTTCCCTGGCGGCCTGGGCCGGCGCCCTGCTGGCGACCCTGGGCACCACGCTGGTACTGGGAGCCAGCGGACACTGACTCCTGAAGGGTCAGAACCGGGCGATCTCGTCGGCGGTCAGCTCGCGATATTCGCCCGGTGCCAGCTCTTCATCCAGCGTCAGGCCGCCCACCCGCTCCCGGTGCAGTCCCACCACCTTGTTGCCGATGGCGGCAAACATCCGCTTCACCTGATGGTACTTGCCCTCGTGGATGGTCAGACGCGCCTCGCACTCACCCAGGATCTCCAGCTGGGCCGGCCGGGTCTTCTCGGTCTCGCTGCGCAGCAACACCCCTTCGGCAAACAGCGCGATGGCATCCGGGCTGACCGGGTCTGCCAGCCAGACATGGTAAGTCTTGGCACACTCGTGACGGGGGGAAGTGATGCGATGGGACCACTGACCGTCGTCGGTCACCAGCACCAGACCGGTGGTGTCGAGATCGAGCCGACCCACCACGTGCAGCTTGCCCATGGCCGGCTCATCCATCAGGAAGAACACGGTGGGGTGATCCGGGTCTTCGTTGGAGCAGACATACCCTTCCGGCTTGTGCAGCATGAAGTAGCGGTTGCGCTGATCCAGGGTCAAGGTGACACCGTCAAATTCCACCTGGCTCTGCTCGTTGATGTGGAAGGCGGGCTGCTTGACCACGATACCGTCCACCATCACCTCTCCCTGCCGGATCAGTTTGCCCGCCAGCGAGCGGGTCAAGTCGGAACAATCGCAAAGAAATTTATCGAGCCGCATGCACAACCTCAGAGTCCATCAAGAAAGGGGCGTCATTATATCGGCCGGGGCCGACAACTCCAGCACTAAGCGCCGCGGCCGCCACGCATGTCGCCATGACGAACCGGGGCGCCGGTGTTAGACTGCCAACAGAGGGCCTAACGTTACGCATAATAATAAAGTTCAGGAAGCCGTATGAAGTCGCAAACACCTCATCCCGTTATTCCCGTCAACCAGCTGCAACCCGGCATGTACGTGATCGCCATCATCAGCCAGACCGGCGGCATGGAGATTGCCCAGATGGGGCTGGTGACCACCCGCCAGCAGATCAACGATCTGGTCAAGCGCGGCGTACTCACGGTGCGAGTCGATCTCGCCCGCAGCAAACTGCCCGGCATCGAGCAGGTCATCTCCCCCGACCCGGCCATCTCCCCGGCCAGCACCCAGCGACCCTCCGGCAGTGGTAACGGCGAGGGGCGCGAGCTCAAGATCCGCCGGCTTTATCAGGAGGCCCGCGAGCTGCAAGGCAAGTTCATCCGCCATCTCAAGGCGGGGGAGCCCATCGACATCACGCCGCTGGCGGCGGTCGCCGAGGAGATGGTGGACACCATGTTCACCCACGGTGACGCCATGCTCTGTCTGGCCCGCATTCGCGCCAAGGATGCCTACCTGATGGAGCACTCGATGAACGTCGCCATCCTGCTGGCGAACTTCGGCCGCTATCTGGACCTGGATCGCAGCGTGCTCAAGGAGCTGACCCTGGGCGGCTTGCTGCACGACGTGGGCAAGATCATGACCCCGGACGAGGTGCTCAACAAGCCGGGCAAGCTCACCGACGAGGAGTTCGCCGTCATGCGCCAGCACGTGGTGCACAGCTACGAGATCCTGAGCAACACCCCCGGCATCACCGCCACCATGCTGGAGGTGGCCGCCAACCATCACGAACGGCTCGACGGCACCGGTTACCCGCAGCGGCTCAAAGGCGAACAGCTCTCGCTCTATACCCGCATGAGCGGCATCGTCGATGTCTATGACGCCGTCACCGCGGATCGGGTCTACAAGCAGGGCATGCAGCCGACCCAGGCCTTTCGCATTCTGCTCAAGGGGATCAACCACCACTTCGATGCCGAACTGGTCACCAAGTTCATCAAGTGCATGGGGGTCTATCCGGTGGGGACGCTGGTGCAGCTCTCCAACCAGCGGCTGGCCATCGTCATGCAGCGCAATCCCCATGAGCCGCTCAAACCGGTGGTGAAGGTGATCTATCACGGGACCCAGCGCCACTACCTCGAGGTGCAGTGGCTGGATCTGGCCAAGAACGGGGTGCAGGAAACCATCGAGAGCACGGTCGATCCCAAGGAGTTCGGCATCAACCTCGCCAACTTCGTCTAGTCGGCATCCCCCTCCCGCAACCGCTCGGTGCAGTGCTGGATGAGGAACTCCTCATCCAGCGGTGACAAATCAAAGCGGATGCAGGCCTCTTCGATGGCCCGGATGTTGTGTTGATGGTGCTCGCTGAGCCAGCGCACGGCGCGGCGCAGATCTTCACCATGGGGCAGCAGGGTATGGTCGCTCATGGGGCACCTCCGATCAGCTATCGATAGTGGCCCGTCACAGCGGGCCCTCTCTTCTAGCTTAGCCCGCCTGCCGCCCCTTCATCCTGCCTTCAAGCAGGCTCAGGCAAACGCCCGCTGCCAATCCTGATCAAACTTCGCCAGCGCCGCGTCTACCGCCGGTACTCTCAGCAGCTGTTCGGCCACATCGAGCGGCAATGTGATGGACTGGCAACCTGCCAGCAGGCAGTCAAGCGCCTGGCGCGGAGTGCGGAACGATGCCGCCAGCACCTTGCTGTGCGGCGCATGCAGCGCCAGCAGCTGTTGCAGCTCCTGTACGGTGGCGATGCCATCGCCACCCTGGGCATCCAGCCGGTTGACGTAGGGCGCCACGTATTCCGCCCCCGCCACCGCCGCCAGCCAGCCCTGCAGCGGGGTATAGACCGCCGTGCCCAGAGTCGGCACCCCGTTGGCCGTCAGGGTTTTGATGGCCGCCAGCCCCTCTTCACATACTGGGATCTTGATCACCAGGTCCCGGTCCAGCTCACGCAGGGCAAATGCCTCGCGCACCATCTCGGTTTCGGTTTTGGCCATCACCTGGGCAAACAGCCGGGCCTTGGGACCCAGCACCTCCCGCAGGGCGGGCAGCAGCTCGGTCAGCGGCATGCCGCCTGCCGCGGTAATGGACGGGTTGGTGGTGACGCCGGCCAGCGGCAGGATCCGTGACCAGCGGCGCACCGCAGCCACATCGGCAGTATCGAGATAAAGCTCCATCTCTGACTCCTTAATGGGATGTTCAATCTGTCGCCATTCTAGCGAGATAACATCCGCACATTGTTTGATCAAAATCAAATCAGCTTTCGAACGAAAGAAAATAGAATGCAAAAACAAAAGGAGGCGGTATGATTTTCGACCTGCAACGCTATTCAACTCACGATGGCCCCGGCATTCGCACCCTGGTGTTTCTCAAGGGGTGCTCGCTGGCCTGTCGCTGGTGTCAAAACCCGGAAAGCCGCTCTCCCAAGCCGGACATACTACTCGACCGGCGCCAATGCATCGAGGGATGCCGGCTCTGCAGCGACGCCTGCCCGGCAATCTTGCGTGACAGCCAGGGTGTCCAGCTCACCCGCTCAGCCCTGCGCAATCAAGATGTGGAACGGCTGCGCGGCCTCTGCCCCAGCGAAGCGCTGCAGGTGTGCGGCCGGGAGGAGAGTCTGGACACCCTGATGGCCACCATCCTGCGGGATCGCCCCTTCTTCGAGCGCAGCGGCGGCGGGGTTACCCTCTCCGGCGGCGAGCCCTTCATGCAGCCCGAATTTGCCGCCAACCTGCTGGCCCGCTGCAAGGCCGAGGGGCTGCATACCGCGGTGGAAAGTTGTCTGCACGTGCCCTGGCACCAGATTGAACCTAGCCTCCCCCATCTCGACCTGCTGCTGGCGGATCTCAAGCATGTGGATGAGGAACGCTTCTTCGACTGGACCCGCGGCAAGGTCGCCCTGCCCCTGGCCAACCTCAAGCGTCTGGCCGAGCGCGGCGTGGCCATGCAGATCCGGGTGCCGCTCATCCCCGGTTTCAATGCCGACCGCGCCTCCATCGAGGCCATCACCCAAGCTGCCGCCCGCCTCGGCACTGTGCAGGAGATCCACTTTCTCCCCTACCACACCCTGGGCGCGGGCAAGTACGCCCTGCTCGACCAACCCTATCAGGCCCCCCTGCAGCCACTCGATGACCCGGCACTACTCGCCTTTGCCCATGAGTGTGCCCGTGCGCAGGGGCTGACCCCGCTCACCCGGGGCTAGCAACACCCCATGACATCAGCCACTCACAGCCCAATGACCAGAGGATAAGACCATGACCCAGCTCGACCTCACTACCCTGCCCCCGCGGATCCGTGCCCACAAGGAGAGCCTGATCCACATCGTCCAGCCGCCGGTCTGCACCGAGCGTGCCCGTCACTACACGCAAGCCTATCAGGCCCATCTGGCCCGGCCGCTGCCGGTGCGCCGCGCCCTGGCGCTGGCCCTCCACCTCAAGGAGCGCACCATCTGGATCAAGCACGACGAGCTCATCGTCGGCAACCAGGCCAGTCAGGTGCGGGCGGCGCCGCTCTTTCCCGAATACACGGTGGGCTGGATCGAGAAGGAGATCGACGAGCTGGCCGACCGCCCCGGCGCCGGCTTTGCGGTGAGCGAGGCGGACAAGCTGGCCATCCACGCCCTCACCCCCTTCTGGAACGGCCAGACGGTGCAGGATCGCTGCTACGGCCTCTTTACCGACGAGCAGAAGGGGCTGCTGGAGAGCGGCATCATCAAGGCCGAGGGCAACATGACCTCGGGGGATGCGCACCTCGCGGTCAACTACGAGCAGCTGCTTGCCCTCGGTCTCGACGGCCTCAAGGCCAAGGTGGCCGAGCGGTGCGGCCGGCTCGATCTGGCGGACTGGGCCGATCTGCAGCGCGAGCAGTTCCTGCAGGCCGTCGCCATCACCTTCGATGCCGTCAGCCAGCACATCGAGCGTTACGCCGCACTGGCTCGCGAACTGGCACAGCAGGAGCCGCGCCCCGAGCGCCGCTGCGAGCTTGAGACCATCGCCCTCAACTGCGCTCACATCGCCCACCGGCCCCCCGAGACCTTCTGGCAGGCGCTGCAGCTCTGCTACTTCATCCAGCTCATCCTGCAGATCGAGTCCAACGGCCACTCGGTGTCGTTTGGCCGGATGGACCAGTACCTCTACCCCTGGTATCGCCGCGAAGTAGAGCTGTCGGAATCCCTGCCGCGCACACGCGCCATCGAGCTGCTGCAAGGGTGCTGGCTCAAGTTGCTGGAGGTGAACAAGATCCGCTCCGGCACCCACTCCAAAGCCTCCGCCGGCAGCCCGCTCTATCAAAACGTCACCATCGGCGGCCAGAACTGGCGGGATGGCAAAGCCCATGACGCGGTCAACGGCCTCTCCTACGCGATTCTGGAGTCCTGCGGCCAGCTGCGCTCCACCCAGCCCAACCTCTCGGTGCGCTACCACGCCGGCATGAGCGAGGATTTCCTCGACGCCTGCATCCAGGTGATCCGCTGCGGCTTCGGCATGCCCGCCTTCAACAACGACGAGGTGGTGATCCCCGAGTTCATCAAGCTCGGGGTGAGCGAGGAGGATGCCCACCACTACGCCGCCATCGGCTGCATCGAGACTGCAGTACCCGGCAAGTGGGGCTATCGCTGCACCGGCATGAGCTTCATCAACTTCGCCCGCATTCTGCTGGCGGCACTCGATGGCGGCCGCGATGCCACCACCGGCAAGGTCTTCCTGCCCCAGCCCCAGTCACTGCGGCAAGGCACGTTCGGCCACTTCGACGAGGTGATGGCCCGCTGGGACGAGCAGGTGCGCTACTTCACCCGCAAATCCATCGAGATTGACTGCGTGGTCGACAGCGTGCTGGAGGCCCAGGCCCACGACATCCTCTGCAGCGCCCTGGTGGATGACTGCATCGAGCGCGGCAAGACCATCAAGCAGGGGGGCGCCGTCTATGACTGGGTCTCCGGATTGCAGGTGGGGATCGCCAACCTGGGCAACAGCCTGGCGGCGCTGAAGAAACTGGTGTTCGAGCAGGGCGTGGTGGATCAGCGCGAGCTGGCCGAAGCGCTCGAGCAGGATTTTGCCGGGCTCGAGGGCGAACAGCTGCGCCAGCGCCTCACCCACGCAGCCCCCAAATATGGCAACGATCTGGACGAGGTCGACCTGCTGCTGGTGCAGGCCTACCAGAGCTACATCGACGAGCTCAAGGGGCTGCACAACACCCGCTTCGGCCGTGGCCCCATCGGTGGCACCTACTATGCGGGCACCTCCTCCATCTCGGCCAACGTGCCGTTTGGGGCGGCCACCATGGCTACCCCGGATGGCCGCCACGCCCGCACCCCGCTGGCGGAAGGGGCCAGCCCAGCATCGGGCTCGGATCGCCTCGGCCCCACGGCGGTGTTCAATTCGCTCGGCAAGCTGCCCACGGCGGCCATCCTCGGCGGCGTGCTGCTCAACCAGAAACTGAGCCCGGCCAGCCTTGAAAACGAGCGGGACAAGACCAAGCTGATGAGCCTGCTGCGCACCTTCTTCGAGGTGCACAAGGGGTGGCACGTGCAGTACAACATCGTCTCGCGGGAAACCCTGCTGGCGGCCAAGGCCCATCCCGACCAGTATCGGGATCTGGTGGTGCGGGTGGCGGGCTATTCGGCCTTCTTCACCGCCTTATCCCCCGATGCGCAAGATGATATCATCGCCCGCACCGAGCACAGTCTCTGACGGGCCCCACCAGGGGCAGCTGTGCCCCTTTATGACCGGCAAGCCACCCGCGCGGTGGCTTGCCGCTATCCACTGCCAGCCAGCGAGGCCCCATGAACCCACGCCACCAACTGATCCTCACCCTGGTCCATCAGGCCCGCAAGATGAGCGTGAGCGAGCTCTCCCAACGTACCGGGGTCTCGGAGGTGACGGTGCGCAACGACCTGACCGCGCTCGAAAAGCAGGGGCTGCTCAAGCGGGTGCACGGCTCGGCCATGGCGCTGGAGAGCGACGATCCCGACGCCCGGATGAACATCAACTACCTGCTCAAGGAGCGCCTCGCCGAGCGAGCCGCCCAGCTGGTAGAGGATGGCGAGACGGTCTTTATCGAAGGGGGCAGCGCCAACGCCCTGCTGGCCCGTCATCTGGCCCTGCACAAGCGGGTCACCATCATCACCATCAGCAGCTACATCGCCCACCTGCTGCGCGACACCCAGGCCCAGGTAGTGCTGCTCGGCGGCCTGTTCCAGCATCAGAGCGAGAGCGTGGTGGGGCCGCTGACCCGGCTGTGCATCGAGCAGGTGCACTTCTCCAAGGCCTTCATCGGGGTAGACGGTTTTCATCCCGAGATGGGTTTCACCGGCCGCGACATGATGCGGGCCGACGTGGTCAACAGCGTGCTGGCCAAGGGGGTGACCAATGTGGTCATCACCGACAGCAGCAAGTTCGGCGCCATCCACCCGAGCCCGCTCGGTACGCCGGGCCAGATCGGCGTGCTGGTCACCGACGATGCCCTGCCCGCCCCCATGCGGGCCACCCTGGCCGCACGCGGCATCACAGTGCACTGCGTCGCCGCCTGAATCGCACCTTGCCCCCCGTTGCCCGGTTGCTCCCCCGCCTGGCGGCTTGACGGCGCCCACCGAGGCTGGGGTATGCTCGTCCTCTTTTGGCCTCTCCTGCCAGAGGCCACAGACCGAAGGACGCCGCATGCACACCAAGGACAAATTTCTGGCCGCTCTGGTCATCCTCTGCTGGGGGCTCAACTTTGTCGCCATCAAGTGGGGGCTGGAGGGGATTCCCCCGCTGCTGCTGGGGGCGCTGCGCTTCGTCGGGGTGGTCTTTCCCGCCATCTTGCTGGTCCCCAGACCCGCCATGCCGTGGCGCTGGTTGCTGGCCTATGGCGGAGCCATCAGTCTCGGCCAGTTCTCCTTTCTGTTCTGCGCCATGAAGTTCGGCATGCCGGCGGGCATGGCCTCGCTGGTGCTGCAATCCCAGGTGGTGTTCACCCTGCTGTTCGCCATGATCTGGCTGGGTGAGCGCTGGCAACCCCACCACTGGGTGGCCCTGCCGCTGGCGGGGGCCGGTCTCTATCTCATCGCCACCCATGGCGAAGGCAACCTGACCCTGCTCGGCTTCGTGCTGACCCTCTGCGCGGCCGCCTGCTGGGGCCTTGGCAACGTCATCAATCGCCAGATCGGGCTGCGCTACCAGACCACGCTGCCCAGCCTTATCGCCTGGGGCGGACTGGTGCCCATCCTTCCCTTCCTCGCCCTCTCCTGGTTGTTCGAGGGGCCCGAGCTGATGGCCAGCAGCCTGCTCAACATCAGCTGGCAGGGGTTCCTGTGCGTGCTCTATCTCTCCTTTGTCGCCACCTGGCTTGGCTACGGCCTGTGGGGACGGCTGCTGATGCGCTACCCGGTGGCGCAGGTGGCCCCCCTCTCCCTGCTGGTGCCCTGCGTCGGCATGGTGGCCGCGGCCCTGCTGCTGGACGAGCACCCCACCCCCTTGCAGTGGCTGGGCTCGGCCCTGGTGCTGCTGGGATTCGTGGTGCATCTGCTGGGCGGCCGGCTGCGCTGGTTCAAGCCGCAGACTGCAGCCTGACTCTTATTTGCCCGCCGCCATTGACCAGGGCGGGGAAACTTTCCATGATGAGCCAGCCCCCATCGGGGCTGGAGCCACCAGCGAGTGGCCTGCAGGACGCAGCCATCAGGAGAGCAAGGACATGCCATCGACCTTCACCGCCAGCCCCCGCATCATCCCGCGCCTTCTGCGCACCAGCGCCATTGCCCTGACCCTCTGCCTGAGCCACTACGGCTGGAGCGCCACCCTGCCGGCCGGTCTGACGTGGGAGAGCAACAACGCGGATCCCGCTTTCGCGGATCCGGCCGCCAAGCGGGGCGGCACCTTTCGCGGCTTCATGACCAGTTTTCCGCTGACCCTGCGGGTGTACGGCCCGGACTCCAACGGCGGCTTCGCCGGCTATATGCGGGAGACCAACCTGCCGCTCTTGAGCACCCATCCCGTCACCGGCAATCCCATGCCGATGCTGGCCAACGAATGGGCCTTCGGACCTGACCACAAGACCCTCTATCTGCGCATCAATCCCAAGGCGCGCTGGTCGGACGGCCAACCGGTCACCGCCGATGACTGGCTGTTCACCCTCAAGCTGCTGCGCAGCAAGGAGATCAATGACCCCTGGTACAACAACTACTACAGCACCCAGATAAGCGAGGTGACCAAGTTTGATGACCACACCCTGGCCATCTCCAGCGGCACGGCCAAGAGTCGCCAGGATCTGCTGGAATCCCTGCCCTTCAGCCCGGCCCCCAGTCACGTCATCAAGATCAGCGCCGACTGGGTCAAGGCATACAACTGGAAGCTGCTGCCGGTGACCGGCCCCTATCAGCTTGGCGAGGTGAAGAAGGGCAAATCGGTCACCTTCGAGCGGGTCAAGGATTGGTGGGGCAATGACGAGCGCTACTTCCAGCACCGTTTCAACCCGGACAGGATCGAGCTCAAGGTGCTCAGGGATCAGAACATCGCCTGGCAGCACTTCCTGCGCGGCGAGCTCGATACCTTCCCGCTGGTGATGCCCAACTGGTGGCACGACAAGAGCAAAACGCCGGAGTTCGCCAAGGGCTATATCGAGCGACTCTGGTTCTACAACCAGACCCCTCAACCCCCAACGGGGCTCTATCTCAATACCGCCGATCCGCTGCTGCGCGATCTCAATGTGCGGCTCGGCATCCAGCACGCCCTCAATCTCGACAAGATGCTCACCACCCTGCTGCGGGGGGATTACCAGCGCCTCAACAGCTATGGCTCCGGCCAGGGGGAGTTCACCAACACGGATCTCAAGGCCCGCCCGTTTGATCCCGAGCTGGCGCGCCAGTACTTCGCCAAGGCCGGTTTCACCAAACCCGGCCCCGACGGCACCCTGCAAAACAGCCAGGGCCAGCCGCTGACCCTGGCCATCACCTACACCACGGCGGAGCACGCCCAGCGCCTCACCCTGCTGCGCGAAGAGGCCAAGAAGGCGGGGCTCAACCTCGAGCTCAACCTGATGGACGCCTCGGCCGGCTTCAAGTCGATGCTGGAGAAAAAACACCAGAGCGCCTGGATGGCCTGGTCAGGCAGCCGTTATCCCGCCTATTGGGAGTTCTTCCACAAGATCAATGCCAACAAGCCGCAGACCAACAACATCATGAACATCGATGACGACGCCATCACGGCCCTGGTGGAGCAGTACGACAAGGAGTTCGACTTCGCCAAAAAGGCGGCTCTGTCGCGCCAGATCCAGCAACGGCTCTATGAGCTGGCCAGCTTCGTGCCCGCCTACCAGGTGCCCTACACCCGGGAAGGGGCCTGGCGCTGGATAAAACTGCCCAAACTGCCGGCGACGCCCAAGAGCGAGGTGCTCTACTGGCCGCTGGACGGCGGCAACAGTGGTTACAGCTATGGCGGTCTGTTCTGGATCGACGAACAGGTAAAAAATGAAACGCTGGAGGCCATCAAGAGCGGCCAGAGCTTCCCTCCCGTTACTCAGGTCGATACCCGCTTCAAGCAGCCCTGAGCCAGCGGCAGATAGAAAAAGACCCCGCACACTGGCGGGGTCTTTTTTTGCAACCGTTTTTTGGAACCTGAGTTGCTGGCGTCAAGCTGGGGGCGATTAGCCGCGCTTGGCCTGCTTCTGGGCGATGGCGTCGGCCACGTCGGCCGGCTCCAGCACGATGCCTTCCTGATCCGGAGTCGGGAACACGGCGACGCACAGTTCGTCCTGCTCCATGCCGTCGATCCAGCGATCCAGCCACACCTTGAGGGTGATGGACTGCGGCTTGCAGTCGGCCCACTCCCCTTCGGCCCACGCCTTGGCGTATTCCGGGTGCGGCCATACCGGGATGCAGTCTTCATCGTCGGTGGTCAGCATCATGACGCCGTGCTCGTCGGTCAGAACGAACAGCTCTTCGTGCTCGACCAGCTTGCTGATGAAGTGATCAAAGCGGTAGTCCGCGTTCAGTTGCAGCGCTGCATTGCGCTCGGTGTCGCTCAGTTCATAGCTCATCGGTCAAGTCTCTTGTGCAATAAAGGGCGCCATGTTCACATCTTGCCGGCGCCTTGTCCAGTATGAGAGATCGGTCACCGATTTTTCGCGATCTCATCCCAGCTCGGGGGTCAGCAGGGTGATCTCCGCCATCTCGCTGAAACGCTGGCGCAGCCAGTAGGCGGACTCCACTTCGACGAAGCAGAGCTGCTCCCGTCCGGCCAGGGCAGCGGCCATAACCTGCTCGAAACGGGCCTGTTGTTGCGCTTGCCAGGCGGCGGCCAGCTTGCCGCCATGGGCCTCATCCACCACCTCGCGGCGCAACTCGAACAGGTTATCGGTGATAGGGCTGTTGATCTTGGCCGGGCTGTGCCAGTACATCAGCAAATTGTCCATCATCTCGCTGTCGTAATTGGCCAATGCATCCAGCTCAGGCGTCGCACCCTCTTCACCAGTGGCAAAATCACACCAGGCCGCCGTCAGCGGGGCCAGGGTCTGGGCGGCAGCCCCCTTGCCATGCTGACGCAGGGCGGCGACATCCGCTCCCTTACAGGCCGGCAGCCAGACATCGCCCTGATGCTGCTCGAGCAGGGGCAACAACAGGGAGGCGGAATAGACGGGGAAACGCGTCCCCAGTGTGTGCAGCAGTGATACCAGTGTGATCTTGACCATGGAATACGCCTTGAACCGGAGGCCGATACGCAGCGTTCGGCCAGAAAGACAAAGGAGGCTCCTATCCTATCATGTTTGGCATGGCAGGGGCGGACTCAACTACGCCTCCTGCAAGCACTGGCAGGACGACCAAAAAAGCAGCGTTTGAGCACGCATGGCAAGGAGAAAGCCCAATAGTTTGAGCCAGCGCCCACTAAAGTGGATCCGGGAATGCTAGTTTGCATACATCTTTAGCGTAAGGAGTGCATTCATGATCGGGATCGACCAGGTTTCTAACGAGTTTGTAAACGATTTGAAAATACTGGCATGTTTTGATCCGGCCAACATGAGCCTGGGGATCAAGTTGCGCAGCGACATGTCCGACGAACTCTGCCAGGCAGCGTCACGTCTGCATCAACAGGGGCTCATCAGCGCGGAAGATGGTGGCTATCTGACGCCATTCGGCATGACCATGGTCGAGCACCTGCAGCACCTGCTGGTCGCACTCAAACCGCTTTGATCGCTTTGGGAGCCCACAGCGAAAAGTTGAGTAGCTCCCAGCGTTTCCCCTGACGTAGCAGACAGGCAAACAGCAAAGGACCTTCGGGTCCTTTTACTTTGCCATCGACCATCCACTCCCCCACCCGTTTTGGCAATGGTTGAGCCTTGATCTCCTCGGGCAGGGAGCCGCCGCCCACGCGTACCTCGACAAACTGCTGGCATACGGCTTTTGCCTCGGCCTCGACAGTATCCTGTCTCTGCACATCGGCAGAAGTGATCAGCGTGGCGGCAAGCAGAAGAGATGGCAGCATAGTGGAGGCAACGAGAGAGTCGGAAAAGTAGCACCGTTCACTCTCTGCAGATGAAAGTGAAGCGTCCATAAACAAAAAGCCGTGGAACCAGAGGTACCACGGCTTTCTTAAATTCTGTAAGAATTACAGAGCAGTTACGTTCTCAGCCTGCGGGCCTTTCTGACCTTGGGTCACAGAGAACTGTACGCGCTGACCTTCAGCCAGGGTACGGAAACCGTTACCGCTGATAGCGCTGAAGTGAACGAAAACGTCCGGGCCGTTTTCTTGCTGGATGAAGCCAAAACCTTTGGTTTCGTTGAAAAACTTAACGGTACCGGTGATCATGTTAGACATATCTTTAAACCTGTATTCAAAATAATTACTTATGCTTTTCAGCGGATAAAGCTCAAAAAACGGGATTAACTTATGAACAACAGGAAAAGATGTAAAACATCATATTCATTGACATAACTATCGCCCTTTCAAGCTGGTTTAGATTATACGTGGCTTTGGGGATTACGCAAACAATTTGTGCCCTGCCACGGCAGGGCACACATGTCACAATACGGGGGCTTCCAGCGCCTGTACCAGGGCCTTGAGGAAGCGTGCCGCCTCACCGCCGGTGCAGGCTCTGTGGTCGAATGTCATCGACAACGGCAGTGCTCTGACCGGGCGTGCCTCACCATGAATGAACACGACTTTCTCGAACAATTTGCCCGCCCCTATGATGGCCACCTGAGGCGGCGTCACGATCGGGCTGGCATAGCGCCCCGCGATGGCGCCGAAGTTGGTGAGGGTGATGGTCGCCCCCTGCAACATCTCGCGCGGCACCGCGCGCGCCTTCACGTCGGCAATCATGCGATCCAGCCCTTGGCGCAGATCGGCCCCTTCCCGTTCGGCCACGTTTTCCATTACCGGCACATAGAGCCCATGCTTGGAATCCACCGCAATGGCCACGTTGACCTCTCTGAACAGCCGCCTTGACAAGGTGTCGCCGTCAAACCAGGCGTTCATGGAGGGTTCGGCCCGACAAGCCACGCCGATGGCCTTGATGAGGCGCACCGTGACGTCTTCATCGGGGCGCCAGTGACGCAAGTCCACCTCGTCGGTGATGCTGACCGGCACTACCGTTTTATGGGACAGCTCCATCGCTTTGGCCATGGCCCGGCGCGAGCCCTTGAGGAACTCGTTGCCACTGCTCTGCTGGGCCTCGAATGCCTGCTGCACGTCCTGCTCGGTCACCATGCCGGCACTGCCGCTCCCCTTGAGCCGCTCGATATCCAGCCCCAGTTTCTGGGCAAGCAGGCGCACGGACGGCATGGCCTGCACCAGGGCACCACCGGGAGCGATGGCCCCCACCACGAAGTGATCCTCGATATGCTGCTGATGGGCATTGACCTTGCCGACGACGGTGCCGTCATCCTCACCGCCTTCGAACTCCACCAGCGGTGCACCGATGTGAAGGATGTCCCCCTCTGCACCACACAGCCTGGCGATGACCCCCGCCACCGGCGAAGGTACATCCACCAGCGCCTTGGCCGTCTCTACTGACAACAACACCTGATCAACGCTCACGGTATCGCCGGCGCTGACCTTCCATTCGACGATCTCGGCTTCGGCCAAGCCTTCACCCAGATCCGGTAATTTGAAAAATTTCATAGCCACTGGTTCTCCATCAGCTGATGAGCCGCATCGGCAATGTCCTGCTCGGTGATGAGGTAATACTCTTCGTTGCGGTAATAGGGGACGGCGGCGTCCACCCCGGTGAGCCGTCTGGGCGGTGCCTTGAGAGAGGTCAGCGCCTCCTCGGTGACCCGCGCCACGATCTCGGCGCCGACCCCGAAGCTGCCGCACGCTTCGTGCACCACCAACAGGCGACCGGTCTTGCGAACCGACGCCAGAATGCTCTCCATGTCCAGCGGCTTGATGGTGGCGAGATCCAGCACTTCGCATTGAATGTCCTGCTCCGCCAGCAGGTTCGCTGCCCTCATCACCTCCTGGATGCAGGCTCCCCAGGCGACGACCGTGATGTCGCGGCCGGGACGCAGGGTAAAGCAGACATCCAGCGGCAGACCGATGCCGTCATCCACCACATCGGATTTCATCGAGCGATAGATGCGGTCTGGCTCGAAGAACATCACGGGATCCGGGTCGCGAATGGCCGACAACAGCAGGCCATAGGCCCGTTTCGGACTGGAGGGGATCACCACCCGCAGCCCGGGAATATGGGCGAACAGGGCTTCCACGCTCTCGCTGTGGTGTTCGGGGGAGTGAATGCCGGCGCCATAGGGGGAGCGGTAGACGATGGGGCAGGTGATGCGGCCCCGGGTGCGATTGCGCATCCGCGCCGCCTGGCAGATGATCTGCTCCATGCCCGGGAAGATGAAGCCCTGGAACTGGAATTCAGCCACGGGCTTGAGCCCCTGGGTGGCCATCCCGACCGCCACCCCGGCGATCAGCCCCTCGGCCAGCGGGGTATCGATCACCCGCTTGAAGCCGAACTTGTCGCGCAGGCCCACGGTGGCGCGAAACACCCCGCCGTTGACCCCCACATCCTCGCCGAGCACCACCACGTCCGGGTCCCGCTCCATCTCGTGATGCAACGCCAGATTGACGGCCTCGAGCAACGTCATATCACTCATGCTTCCTCCCCGCTGTGCTGCTGCATGCCCTTGGCGATGATGCGCTGGCGCTGCGTGCGGTAATCCTTCGGCAACTCGGCAAACTGGTAGTCGAGCAGGGTTTCAGGGGCCTGCACCGCCGTGTTTTCATACACGGCCACGGCGCGCTCGACCTCGCGGGCCGCCTCGGCCAGCAATGCCTGCTCCTGCTGCTCATCCCACCAGCCCTGTTCAAACATGAACTGGCGCAGCCGCTTGACCGGCTCCTTGGCCCAGGCGGCTTCCACCTCGGCCGCTTCCCGATAACGGGTCGCATCATCGGCCGTGGTGTGATCCCCCAGCCGATAGCTGACCGCCTCGATCAGGGTCGGTCCCTTGCCGCTGCGGGCGCGCTCGACGGCGCTGCGGGTGGCCTCATAGACGGCGACCACGTCGTTGCCGTCCACCTGAATGCTGCGCACGCCGGCCCCTATCCCTTTCTGGGCCAATGTGGGGGCGCTCGACTGCAGCTTGCGCGGTACCGAGATGGCCCACTGGTTGTTGTTGATGATCATCACCATGGGCAGGTGCCAGACGCCGGCACAGTTGAGCCCCTCCAGGAAATCCCCCTTGGAGGTGCCGCCATCGCCTATGGTCACCACGGCGACCCTGGGCTGATTGCGCAGTTTGAAGGCCGCAGCGATGCCGGCAGCATGGGTGATCTGGGTGGCGATGGGCACGCAGATGGGCAGATCCTCGGAGAGTTCGCCATCCGCCTTGTAAAAGACGCTGCCACGCTCGTCCCCGCCCCAGTACTGCAGGTTTTTCTCCATGGGCACGCCCCGTACATAGAGGGTGGGCATGTCCCGGTAGTAGGGCACATAGACATCCTGCGGCTGCATGGCGAGCCCGACCCCTATCCCGACCGCCTCGGCGCCCAGGTGGGAGGGAAACGTACCAAGTTTGCCGGTTCGCTGCAGCGCGATCGCTTTCTTGTCATAGCTGCGCACCATCACCATGTTGCGGTAGAAAGTGTGCAGTATCGCCTTGTCCAGCCAGGTCGGTAGTGTGGCGACCGGGCGCCCTTCCTCATCGAGGTAACGAAGGAAAGGGATGTCGACATGGGTCATAACTGGCTCCTTGCCGTTGTCAACGTCACCACCATGAGGTGACCCTTTGAATGTAAATAGATTGTTAACCAAAGGGCAATGAGATTTAGCCAGGTAAGACCAGTAGAAACTTCTTTAATTTCAGAAAGAAGCTGGACTTTTCGGCTGAGAGAAAACGAAACAGGGAGCCGCATCGGGCTCCCTGTCAGGATGAGGACGGGATCGCTCAAGGCTCCCGAAAAGGGCTGCACGCCCTGCAATACCGGTGGCAGCCTGCCATTGCCATAAGAAGTGGCGCCGGGTTACTCCCACAGCCGGGTCGGCACCACCAGCAGCACGGTACGCTGGCCGATGGCCACGTTGGCGTTGGGGAACACCACTGCCTCCCGCGGTTTCTCTACCGTGTAGCGCAGCTCGCCATCCTCGGCCAGCACGAAACCCTGGGGAAATTCGGTGAAATTGTCCACATCGCTGGCAAACAGGAAACGAAACTGCTCCGAGCGCTTGTTGATCACCCGGTCGATGGCAAAGATGGTGAAGTCATCCGCCCGCCAGGGCTCCAGCACCACCTCGTCCCGGGTCACCAGATCCTGCAGCGCCTGCCGGGTTTCGATGAAACGGGTCATGTCGTTCTCGCCAAACGGGCGCACCTTGCCCAGCTCCACCGTGAAGGCGTGAGCACCGTGGCGGTGGGAGCTGTAATAGCTGAAGGTGGTGGTGGGGCCGCTGGAGAGCAGAATGGTGCGCACGCCGCAGGCACCGAGAAACTGCACCTGCTCCTTGCAATGGGGCCGCTCGTGGGGGAAGGGATAGACGGCAAACTTCTCGTGACGCGAACCGCGAATGGCGGTGTGCAGGTCGTAGTGGTAGCGCGGTCTGGCCGGATCGGCGAAGAAGCGGCTCACATACTGCTCGAGGCGCATGGCGCGGATCCGCTCCTGGTTGCACAGCCCCTCCCCCTTGCTGTGGGCGCCGGAAAAGAGCCGGTTCATGTTCTCCTCCACTTCGCGCACGCCCAGGTTCATGGCCGCCGGGTTGCCGAACAGGAACAGCACCCGGTGACGGGCCCTAAGCTCGCCACTGAGCAGGCGGCTCAGCAGCTGGTTGCAGATCTCGATGGGGGCCGTCTCGTTGCCGTGGATGCCGCAGGAGAGCACGATATCCTTGCGCCCGCCCGGCAGATCGCCGGCGCCGCTGGCAGGCTCCAGGCAGAGCACCCCGGTATCCCACACACTCGCGCGAGCACCATCCGGCAGATCAAATGAGAACGGCTCAAGCTGCCACTCGTGGCGGCGAGTCAGGGCCAAAAAGTCATGCTGGGGAATCATCCATCTCACCCTTTTGTCAGGAACGCTTGGCCGGATTATACGCAAGGCCCTCGGGCTTAAAATCAATTTTTAAACAAATTCAAACAGTAATGTTACAAGTGTGGGAGGGAGGAACATCACGAGGGAACAAAAGGGGTCGGCAACAGGCCGTGAGAGAGGGAAACGGGTACAACGAAGAGAACGGGCCCAGGCAAACGGGGCTGTATGTCACGCCATGGCGGCGCTGGCTGGCAACAGTGAGTCAGCAGTAAAACGAGGCATCCTTGCCCGGCAGATCAACCACGCCAGAACGGCTTGGTGGTCTCTTGATAACGATCGGCTTCGTTCAGACCGATGTCTTTGAGCAGGTACTCGGGCAGCTCGGAGAGCTGGCGACGGCTGCGGCTGCGTTCCAGCCAGGTCAGTACGGTCATTTTGACGCGAGCAGCCAGATTCAGTTGGCTGGAATGCTGGTAACCGGCTTCGGTATAAGTCATGTTGGCCATGATGTGGCTCCTCTTTAACGATGTCTGCGCGGGGTGCGAATTTGTTGCGCAAAGCTTAGTCAAGGGGGGTAGCCGACTCAATTGACGAATTTTGATAACAGACATTATTAAAACTAATGGTTGATGTCGTCATAGGCATAAATATAACGCATTGATTAATAACAACTTAATCATATTTCCGTCCGTGCGGGATACCCTGCAGCATATTCTCCTGCATGGATCCCTTCTAACTATGCAGTTTCCTCTACTGGCTATGCATTCACTGTGGGCACAAGCAAGACGGGCAACCTGACTTTTACATTCAGTTGTTAACCAAGTGATCTTTTATTAATCCTTTATTAACAGTCATATACAAAACTATCACCTTCAAATGACTCCGATCTTTTGTCCCTCTCCAACCCCCTGGAACGCAGACACTTGGCACTCATGTCGCAGGCTGATATGGTTATTTATACAGTGCTTTCACTGCCCTACGTTCAGCCCGTTCACCAGGACTGACAGAGGCAAACACAGGACATGCCGATGGAGACATTTACCCCCACAGCCGCCTTGCGCCAGCAGATGGAGCGGCTTGAACAGGCGCTGGACAGCCTGGCCGCGCAGTTGGAACAGCTTGAGTTGCTGGAGGCCCACGTCTATCCCCTGCCCGCCGTACCGCAAGGGCAGGAGCATGAGCCCATCGAGCAGATCGAGGTGGGCTATCTGGGCGAGGAGGCCGCACTGACCGCGACCCTCAGCGCCTATCGGGATCACAGCGCCCGCGCCGGCTGCTCCACCAAGGCCACCCACCGCCTGCCGGGCTGGCTGCGCTTTCCTGCCGCCTGTGCGCCCCTGCTGCGACCGCTGATCGACGAAGTCAACGGATACAAGCTCGCCTTCAAGGCACTGGTGCAGCAGGCGGGCGGACGGGATGAGAAGTTCGAGCTGGTACACAGGGCGCTGCCAGGAGTCATCACCCTGCAGGTCTATCGCAAGCTGACTTGGCTTCAGGGAGAGCTGCATTCGCTCGGCTTCACCTGGGCTGACAAGCAGAGCATCAGCCGGCTCAGCCGGGAACAGGTGCTGGAGATGCTGGAGCGCAGCCGTCGCTATATCCCGGCGCTGTCGAACAATGAGGAGTGGAGCAAGATGGTGGATCAGGAGGTATACGACATCCGCCGCCTGCCTGCGGATGCAGAGCTCAGGATCCGCCGGCCGGTCAAGACCCACCCGATGATCAACCTGCTCTGGCAGGACCGGGAGCCTCGCAAGCAGCAGCTCAAGGCGAGCCTGCCCCTGCTGCTCTGCTCGGACACCCAGCCCGCCGTCACCCACCTTGGCCACTACCCGCCCAAGCTGCGCCAGGCCCGGCGGGATCGCAAAATTGGCGGCGAGCCCATCATAGAGCGGCTGCATCTCTACCTCTATCAGGGATAACCGGCCCGAGCGGCAGTGCGACCCCATCCAGGCGTCACGCGCGCCCAGCGGCACGAGCCAAATAACAAGGGGAGCATCATTGGATGCTCCCCTTGTCTGTAGCCCGAGTCAGCTGATCGCGGTCAGCTCATCAGCAGGGCACGCAGGCTCTCCACATCCAGCCCGCGCACCTCCGACTGGCCGCTCAGCAGGCCGTCGGCCAGCGCCCGCTTCTCATCGTGCAGGGCGACGATCTTCTCCTCCACCGTCTGCTCGCACACCAGGCGATAGACGGTCACCGGCTGGGTCTGCCCCATGCGGTGGGCCCGATCACTCGCCTGATCTTCCACCGCCGGGTTCCACCAGGGATCGAGGTGCAGCACGGTATCGGCCTGGGTGAGGTTGAGACCCGTGCCCCCCGCCTTGAGGCTGATGAGGAACAACGGCACCGCCTCGTGGCGAAAACGCAGGATGGACTCCTGCCGTGACTTGGCCGAGCAGCCGCCATCCAGATAGCAGTAGTCCCACTGCTGCTGCTCGATGCGGGCTCGCAACAGGCTCAGCAGATCGACGAACTGGCTGAACACCAGCACCCGATGACCATTGCCGATGGCCTCCTCCAGCAGCGCCATCGCCTCGTCCAGCTTGCTGCTGGCCTGGGACCACTCGGGCATCACCAGCTGGGGCGAGCAGCAGAGCCGGCGCAACCGGGTCAGCCCGCTCAGCACGTGCATCAGGGCGCGGCCGTCGGCACTTTGTACCTGCTGCACCACTTCGCGCCGGGTTGCCTCGTAGAGCTGACGCTCTTCGGGGGAGAGGCTGATGTGATGAATGATCTCGGTCTTGTCCGGCAGTTCGGTCAGCACCTGCTGCTTGAGCCGGCGCAGGATGAAGGGGCTGATCACCGCCCGCAGCAGCGCCATGTGCTGGGGATCCTTCACCGCCTTGCCGAAGCGGCGCTTGAACTCGCCGAGGCTGCCGAGCAGGCCGGGGTTGATGAAGGTGAACAGGCTCCACAGCTCCCCCAGGTGGTTCTCGATGGGCGTGCCGGAGAGGGCGAGCCGAAAATCGCCGTCCAGCTGGAACAGCAGCTTGGCCCGCTGGGTACCGGCATTTTTGATCTGCTGCGCCTCATCCAGCACCATGGAAGACCAGCGGCGGGCCTTGAGCGCCTCCGCCAGACTGCCGAGCATGCCGTAGTTGAGCAGGATGATCTGGCCCGCCTTGGCTTCGCGGATCATCCCTTCCCGCTCGGACGGGTTGTCGAACACCACCACCTCCAGCTCGGGAGCAAAGCGCGCGACCTCCTCCTGCCAGTTGGTGACCACTGACTTGGGTACCACCACCAGCGCCGGACCCAGATGCTGGCGCATGCGCAGCACGATGAGCGCCTGCAGCGTCTTGCCAAGGCCCATGTCGTCGGCCAGACAGGCGCCAAAGCCGTGGTGGGCCAGGGTCGCCAGCCAGCGTACCCCCTCCTTCTGATAATCCCGCAGCGGCCCCATCAGCGCGGCCGGGCACTCCACCTCCTGCTGCCACTCCTGTTGCAGGGAGTGCCAGGCGGCATCTCCCTCGGTGGTGATGACGGAGAGCAGGCGGGTCAGCGGGTAGGCCAGCTTGTGATTGATGCGCTGCTCTTCGTCGAGCATGGCGCCCAGCATGGTGAGCCGCTCCACCAGCTTGTCGCTCAACATCAGGCTGGTCTTCTCGTCCAGCTGAACGGTGCGTTGGCCCGGGGTCAGCTGGCGCAGGATGAGGCGCAAGTCGAGGATCTGGTGCTCATCAAGCGAGAGCGCCCCTTCCACCTGGAACCAATCCTGGCGCCGCTCGATCCGCAGGCTCAGGGCGGCTTCATCGAGGCTCTTCAGACGTGCGCTGTCCTGATGCCAGTGAATGACCACGCCGGCATCCACCAGCTCCGGCAGGGCGTTGACCAGCGCCAGTGCCTGCTCTCCTTCAAGTCGCCACTCGCTGCCGGGCAACTCGATGGGCAACTGGTTGCGCAGCCGCTGGGCCTCGCCTTTCTCGGCCGCCAAGTCCCGCTGCCAGTAGTGATAATCCTTGATCCCCTGACGCACGATGGCCTCGCCCTTGCCAAGGGGCTGCGGCGGCAAGTCGTCGAACCGGGTCACCAGCCGGACCGCCAGCTGGCCATCCTGCCAGTCAAGCTGAACCGAGGCCACGCCGGGCCAGGGAGCCAGCTCGGCATTGCCGTGCAGGCCCGCCACCTGACTGTGCCAGGGCAGCCCCGCAATGGCGTCCAGGGTATGCTGCAGCTCCGCCAGCCCCTCGGCCGGCAGCAGCGGAATGGCCTCTAGCGCAGGCAGCCGGTCGAGCAGCGGCTGCGGGGTGAGGATGAGCTGCCACAGGTCCTGCGCCAGCGGCAGTATATGAGCCCCTCGCGCCGCGGCAGCCGGGCTCAGCACGGCACTCATGCCCTGCTCGGTGGCCACTATCTGCAGCAAGGGCGCCGTGATGGCCAGCTGCAGCTTCTGCCCTCTGGCATTGAACAGGCGGGAATGGTTGGCAAGCGGGGCCCACACCTCGCGCGGCAATCGCCCCAGCGTGCGCGGCAGCGTGCGGACCAGCGCCCAGTCCTCCTCGTCGAGCAGATTGGCGTACTGGGTGGAGAGCAGGGTGGGATCGACCCGGCGACCGGCAGTCCACTCCCCCTTGGTGCTCTGTTTCTGGATCTTGCACTCGAGCTCGGGCCCTTCCGCATGCAGCAGCCAGACCAGCCGCTCCTGCGGCTTGCGCACGCCGCTGGCGCGCCCCAGCCCCTGCAGCCAGTTGAGCCAGCTGGCGGAGGCCGGCGTCTTGTCCTCCCCGTCCTGCTCGTCGGCCTCCTGTTCGCCGCTGGCGGCGCGCAGTTGCTGCAGCGGCGGCTGCTGCGCCCCCTGCCCCAGCAACAGCCGCAGCAGATCCTGACAGAAGGCCATCAATCGGTGGCGGGGCGTGGCATCCAGTACGTGGGAGAGATCCCATTTGTGCAGGATGGCCACCTGGGGGCTCTGCTCCCCGTGCCGGGCAAGGGCGCAGAGATCGAGCCAGAGGTAGCCCCAGTGCAGCTCTTCCGGCGGCAATTGCAGGGTATCGAACAGCCCGACCGCCTGACCGTGGCGATCACCCGCCCACTGCCCCAGCAGATCTGCCAGCAGCGGAAACTGGTTGGCCAGGCTGCGCTGCCACTTCTTGCGCTGCTCGCTGGCGAGCACGGGATCGGCCTGCTGCAACCAGCCTAGCCAGAGCAAGGCACTGAAGGTCAGTGGCCACTTACCCTGCCGATCCTCTTGCCCCTCCTGCGCCTGCCAAGCCCCAAGGGCTGCCAGCAGGCACTCGGCCAGGGGCTGCTCTCCCCCCTGCTCCGCCAGTTGTTGCAGGGCGGGCCAGTGAGTGTTTGCTTTCCCGCTCAGCTCGCCACAGAGCCACTGCCACTCGGCAGCAAAGCCGTCGCTGAGCTTGGCCAGCTCGGCGGCACACTCGCCGGCCGCCTGGGCCAGCGGCCACTGCTCATGGGGCTCGGCATCCAGCAAGGTCTGCAGGGCGAAGTGCTGCAGCAGCAGCCGTTGCCACTGGGGACTCGAGCCTGCCAGCAACCGATGGGCATCGGGCAGATCGAGCAGGCTCAGCAGATCGGCCGCCAGATAGTAAGCGGGCACTTGCCCGGCCTCCCCCAGACAGAGCTCACGCACCAGCGCCTGCACCATCTCCTGGCCGGTCACCGACGGCACCCGCGCCCAGTTAGGCATGGGACAATCGCCGCGACGCACCGCCAGGATCAACGCCAGGGTCCCTTCTGCCGTCAGACTCCACTGTTGTTCCCCACGCAGCCGCACCAGCCCCAGCAGTTGCAACTGACTCAACTTGTCGAGCAGGGCCTGCCCAAGCGGCAGCTGTTCTTGCAAATAGCGGGTACTGGCGGTGCGCTGCAACTGCAGCTCACCGAGCAGGGCATAACAATCTGAAGAGAGAGTGGACGCAGACATCGAGACTCACGGGCAGGTGCAAAAGCGGAATTTTAACGGGAAAGCGACGGCGGCTCGACCCTTAACGACGAAATAACGCAAAAAAGCTGCGGCATCCCCGTCAGGGGCGGGCTTGGGGCAAGGTGAGGCCATGGGGTTCACCGGATGGAGATGACAGAAAAGGCGCACAAAAAAAGGCGCCTGGGCGCCTCTTGATGGACATATTGCCAGCGCGTCAGCCTTCCAGCTGCGCCAGGCGCTCGGCCAGCAGCTGCAACTGCGCCTTGAGGCTCTCGACCTCCTCCTCCAGCGCCGTCAGTCGATCCGCCGCGGGCGAGGCATAACTGCTGGCGGGGGCCGCCTCGGCCAGCGCCTGCAGATCCACCTCGCCACTGAACAGGTGGGCGTAACGGGACTCCCGCTTGCCCGGCTCGCGCGGCAGCTTGACCACGTAGGGCCCCTGTTCGGCGAGCTTGGCCAACACGGCATCCACCTGGGTCACGTCGTCGAAGCTGCACAGGCGGTTGGTACGTGAGCGCAGCTCTCCCGGCGTCTGCGGGCCGCGCAACAAGAGTTCGCAGATAATGCCGAGCTCCTGGGCGGTGAACTTCAGCTCGCCGAACTCGGTGTTGCAGAAGCGATGCTGATAACGGGGAACCCGGGCATTGAAGCCGGCGGTATTGACCACCAGCCGCTTGCGGATCAGCTCATCCACCACGGCCCGGATATCGAGCTCTGACAACTCCAGCACCGGCTCGCGGTTGCTCTTCTGGTTGCAGGCATTGACCAGCGCATTGAGAGAGAGGGGGTATTGATCCGGGGTGCAGATCTCTTTTTCGATCAGACAGCCGATCACGCGGGCCTCCAACGGGCCAAGCACTAACTCCATTTCATACTCCCTACTGAACAAGACGTTGAGGCCACTATCTTAGCCATGGCGCCTCTGCCGTCCAGCAGCGGCCGCCATTTTTGCGAGGCGATGGGGCAGTTGATGAAACATCGCGCAGCCTGCCGACCCCACATGGCCTCGACAGCGGCTATCAGGCCGAGGGTTTGCGCTCCAGCGCCGTGGCCACGGAAGTGGCGGCCGAGCCGGTCAGCAAGGGATCACCCGGGTAGAGCGCCAGCGCCTCGCGGCGCAGTACCCGGGCCTCCTCTTTTCGTCCCAGCGCATCCAGCGCGATCACCATGTTGGCGTAGATGTTGGCTCTCGGCGTGTGGCGCACAAACGCCTGACCCCACTCTAAATACGCCTCCAGCTCTGCGTGATTGTTGGCCTGCAAGCCCACCATCAGCCGCACCGAGTTGACGTCAAACTCGACCCGGGTCAACCAGGCCATGGGATTGACCACGTCGAGCAGCAGGGTCGGCTCCTTGTAACCGCCGCGCTCGTACTTGGTCACCACCCAGGCGGTATGAATGGCGGTCAGCATGAAGGGCACCACCAGCAGGGGAATGATGATGGCCACGAAGCGCAGCAACAACCAGGGGCGATAGACATACTCGCGCCAGCTGGCACGGCCCGAGGCTTGCAGCCCCTCCTCCACTTCTGCATCCAGCACATACACCAGCAGCAGCAGGGCCCACCACAGGGCGATGGCGTGATAAAGCGGATACTCGGTCTGGGTGTGCAGCAGGATGGGGGTCACCAGGGCCAGCAGCGCCGCCCCCTTGATCCAACCGGCCTTGCTCACGCGCCACAACAGAGCGCCGCCCATCAGCACCATGCCGATCATGGGAGCCAGCCCCCCTTCCACCGCCCAGTAGAGGAACTCGTTGTGGGGGTGATCGAGGTTGTATTCAATCTGTACCATGGCCGGGTTCAGCGCCTTGTCGGCCATGTAGTGGTGCAAAAAGGTGGTTTCAAAGCTGCCGTAACCCCAGCCAACCCAGGGTGACTGGGCAATCAGCTTGGCGGCGTAGGGCCAGTAGATGGAACGCATGCCGCCGGACTGATAAGCCTCCAGCCCGCGTTTGACACCGCTGATCCCGTACTGGGAGGCGATCCCCAGCCCGATACCGAGAGCAACCAAACTAAGTACCAGCCCCAGCCGCTGCTGACGATGCAATGCGGGCACGAGCAGGAGCAGCGCCAGCAGGCCCCCCAACTGCCCCACCCGGGATTGCAGCGCCACCAGCAGCAGGCTGGCCGCCAGGATCACCCCATAGCGCAGCCCCTTGAGCAAGGGGTTGGCATTACCGCGCAGCTCCAACCAGCTGGCCAGGGCAAGCCCGGTCGCCATGAAGGTCGCCATCACATTGGGTTGTTGAAAGATGCCGTAGGGGCGGTTGGCGCGGGTGTCATACCCCAGCCAGTTACCCGGGATCAGCAGGTAGTACTGCACCAGGCCGAGCAGCGCCTCGATGGCCACCGCGCCCAGCAGCAGATAGAACAGCTGGTCACGAGACGCCCGCACCAGCTGCCACTGGTAGAGACAGAACAGAAACAGCAGACCGGCAAACAGCCCCAGCAAACGGGGAATGGCATAGTCTTTCAGGTCAAAGCCGGGATAGGCCATGGGCAGCAGCAGCAGCAGCGCCCCCAGCCAGAGCCAGCCCTGCAAAGAGGAAAACACCAACCGCTGCTGCAGCGTCACCTGCCACAGCCCCAGACCGATAACCAGGCTGGCGAAGATCCAGCCCCAGGCGTTGAACGGCAGATAGAGCCCGGCTCCACCGGGGTTGTGCATGAAAAAATGCATGCCCAGCAACCAGTACAAGACGAATAACCCAAAACATGTTCTCTGGATCAGATCGGGAAAACGCACCATGAAACCTCTTCCATGCACCAAAACAAAAAAAGCCGCGATAGCAGAACACTATCACGGCTTGTTGTCTTTACGAATGAGGGCGATAGCCTTTGTTACAGCGGCAAACGCTCCGTCAGATCATAGAGCGATTGACTACGATTGAGCATCTGGCCACCATCCCTTGTCAGCGGAACCCAACCAATGGTGCCCTTGGATGTAGTCGGACGAATCAGCATCAGATCGAAAGGTATGGTCACATAAATACCTTTGGTAAAGCTGCCCTCACCATATTCATCTGCCGACACATCTGTCAGCGTTGCATAGGCCCCCATGACAATGCCTGAGTCGAATCGCTTCGAAAAATCGAATGTCGCGCCGACATCTCCAGCCAGGTAGCGACCAACAGCAACCTTCGCGGTGACACCTTCCAAGAAAGGCAATTGCCAATAGCCAGTTACATGACCGGTAACCACATCGTAGTCGGCCATCTTGAGGGTATTATTCCAGTCCCGCTGTTTCACCCAGTTGCCGTCTACCCCTAATGCCCATGACTTCCCGAAAGGCCGATACAATAGCTCACCGCCAGCACCGGCATACATCATCTCAAGGTATCCGCCATAGACCTGGCCATACCAATCCTGGCCGAATTGATCCAGATGAGTCAGCTGCAGGTTATTCAACAAGATATTGGATGAATCGACATACTCTCGGATCCACGTTCTGACACGGGGCAACTTGTCCGCATCTGCCGGCGGAGTCTTGTAGTTAAACTCATCAAAGTTATTGGCCACGTTGAAAAAAAGTGTGCCTTGCAGCCAGTTCTTATCGGAAAGACGTAGCTCACTGTTGGCATTGACGCCGACTTGATACATGTAAAATGACTCAGGCCCACCAAAAGACTGGGTCAGGCTGGGGTCAAATGAGTAAGAAAAACGCTCAACATCAGACCGATAGCGTACATCTCCCATCAGTGGTTCCGGTGCTTGCTTATGGCTTTTGACCGACTTCTCATCCCCCAAAATAGCAGGCATATTGGCCTCTCGCACGGAGTCGAGGTCAATTACTGTCTCTTGCAGTGCAAGATTGCGCTGGCGTTCAATTACTTTCAACTCCGTCACTGAAGCAGGTAATTGATTGGCCGCAATCACAGCCGTACGTTCAAGCGTCTCCTGAGGATCTCTGTATTTATATTGTTGGCCTGACAGAGACACAGAATTTTGATGCTGAGTGATAGTAGACTCTTGCCAGCCCGCATTTCGGTCAAATTGATCCGCCATTGCAGTCCAGTTGACGGCAGTATCCTCAGCTGGCACCCGGCTTTCCATATAGACAGGACGAGGTTCATCCAAATGGTTCTGCCGTAAGTCATTGAAGTTGGTCCGCAGTGTCACACCCCACATCAGAGTATTTCCTCTCTGATAGCTAAGATGAGTATCCATATAATCGAATATACGATAGACCACACCAACATTGATAGGAGATGACTGCGTTACCTTTCCCGCAAACTCATTACTATAGTCGTTACCATCATATTCAAGTTTCAGTCTCAGTGGCTGCCATGGTGTTTGGTATTCCACCCCACCAAACAGAGCCGAGTTTCCATGAAACATATTCCCTGTTTCAAATTTACCGCCACCACTGGAATAAGAACCATCACGTCCACACCAGTCATCTTTCCAACGGCAGAATGGATTGGTTATATTTCCACTTTCGCCCATATTGCCCCACCCCATTCCTAGAGTGAAGTCGAAAGAACCGTAACGTTTGCTGGCAACAACATACTCACTGTCAAATAGCCCGGTCCCCATCAAGTCTCGAAATCCGAGTGATACTGTGGGTAGCCAGGTAGATTCTTGCATCAAACGGAACTTGAAATCGATGCCTTTGTCTTTGTAAGTTTGATCACCACTAAAACCAGGAGAAGAACTATATAGTTGAGTTCTTACATCAGTATAACGCAGGGTTGCTTCAAACCATTCAAAAGGCTGTACAGAAACAGACCAACGACGATATTGTTCATTGTCAAAATAGTTGGCGCTGAACTCACCCTCTTTTGCCATTCTGGCAGTAGGCATTTGCAGCAGGCCAACTCCCCCAAAACCACTTTGTGAGGGGCCCAGTGGCTCAAAGATATCCGCATTGGCGTTGGCTGCATGACATACCAACAGGGCAATCAAGGAAACTCTTGGGTACATCATTTTGGCATCCGGTTAGCAAACAATGTCAGAATTCGTTCATTCAAGTTTTGATACTGCTTGGGAAGTACGTCAGGCGAGAATCCCACAAAAAGTGTTGCCCCCGGCATAGCTTCAACATGTCGTTCATTCCAAATTGCAACAGGAAACCAATCATATTTTCCACTGGGGGATACAAGATATACTCCGGCAGGATCTCCCCCTTCCAATATATCTTTTCTTTTCCAATACTCACGTAATCCAGCTCCAGGCAGGAGAGGCGCGCCACCGATCTGTTTTACCAAACCGGCAATCTGTACCTCAGGATGGCGAGGGGCAAGATACAACTGATAATGGCCTTTCAATATAGGAGCATCAACACCAGCACGCGCTTGATTTACATCAGGGTCTACAGACACATCAAAACGGCCGGTTAACTCAAGCTGCTGTAATTGCTGCAACAATTGCAGAGTAGCAGATGCCAGCGATGGCTCCCCCATGTCAGACCACATTTTTGATAATACGGTCAAGTCTGCCAATAATACTTGGCGCTGATGCTCGAGTTCTTGCTGACGTGCCGGTGTTGATATTTGTCCGACCGGCCAATAAGAGTCATATGACAAGATAGCAGGATCACTCAGCGCACTGCTTAGCGTTATCTGCTTGGCATAATAAAGATCTTTTACTGGCTTACCTTTCCACCATATGGATATAGTCGCATCAGCCCAAGCAGGGTTAGTTACTAAAATAGAGATGAGAAATATATTTATAATTTTCATGATGAGTAGGGCTTGAGAAAAGTCATTTCAATGACAGGAAGGGAAGGGCCTAATTGTTGCTTGAGTTTGCGAACTTGGCCGGAATGCTCATCAATCCAAAAATAATTGTTCCATTGCACCTCACTGGGAGACGCAGTCACAGACTCTTCAATAATAGTTGTTGTGTATGGTTTATCCATCACTTCTAACACTTCATTACCAACGCGGCGGTAATGCATACTCAAAGGATAACCACTGGTATATTTATGTGACCATTCGGCCACGCTGTACCACACCATGGATGATAGTTTATCCAGACGTGCAATCCTTAAGGGATCTTGGTCCATATATCCGAGATAACGTAAATCATTCGGCAAGCCAATTGTTTTGACCAAGCGGCCATGTTCTGTGATGAACATCACCCCATCAGCACTCATCCATGACAAGCGATCGCCATTGACATAAGCCAATACAACCAAAGCTTGTGGCAGATCGCCGACTTTGATGTAGGCGCTTGCATAAGGAAGCTGTCTGAGTTGCGTAGACGTCAGCACAATCTCATTTTCTTTATGAAAGACATAACCCAGGGTTTCTATCGTCTGATTCGTTGAGGTACTACAACCAGTCAGCAACAACATGCCCGCCCAGGCTAGTACTCGTTGGGGCAGAAAAGAACGGTACGATATCACGCGCGAAGAACCATCCATGAAAAGAGAATAAAAGATAAGGCTGCTCGGTTCGAGCAGCCTTATTGGACTTATTTGGTCGAAGTGGTTGTGCTGGTGTTGTTGTTGCGGCTGTTGGATTCAGATACAGCCACTGCGGTTACCAGAGCGGCAGCCGCACCGACAGCAACAGCAGTAGTGGTCACACCTGCAGCGGCTGCGGCTGCACCAGTACCGGCAGCACCACCAGCAGCACCTTCTACAACTACAGCTTCCTCTGCAGCCATCACATTAGCGGAAACAGCCAGCAAAGCAGCCAGAGCAAATGCAGTCTTCTTCATACTATCTTCCTTTTTGTTGATACATCTAAACCTTATCACTGAGACATCAATTTTCTCAGACACCCGTAGTATTACCCAAACGAAACATCAATTAAACCACGATTACAGTGTGATGTCTCTTAAGAGCCCTGTGTGCTCCAAGAAAGGTCAGGCTTTCGTCTTGTCGCCATAACTGTATTGATAATACCCATAATTCCCATAGTAACTGCTCGCTTTCTTCTCGACGGCATTGAGCAATATGCCCTTGATCGAGACACCATTTTGCTCAAAACGACGAATAGCGACTTCCACCTCTTTCACCGCTGTCTTGGCAAAGCGGGCAACCAGCAAGGATGCGCCCACATGCTGACCAACGATGGCAGCATCGGTAACAGCCAGGATGGGAGGGGAGTCAACAATGACAAAGTCATAGCGTTCACTGGCCCAATCAAGCAGTGCCTTGAAACGCGGATGCATCAGCAGTTCTGACGGATTGGGCGGTACAGCGCCACGACAGACAAAATCAAGGCCGTCAAACCCGGTCTGACTCACCACTTGCGTCAAATCGGTCTGACCGGCCAGATAGGAGCTCAAGCCAGCCCCCATCTCCTGCCCCATGACCTTCTGCATATAGCCTTTGCGCAAGTCGGCATCGATAACCAGCACCTTCTTGCCGCCCAGTGCCAGAGTGGCAGCAAAGTTGGTCGACACGAAGGTTTTTCCCAGGCCAGGACCAGGGCCGGAAATCATGACAATATTGTTTTTCGCCTCCATCATGGCGAAGTGCAGGCTGGTACGCAGGCTACGTAGCGACTCCATAGCCAAGTCAGCAGGGTTACGTGCAGCCAATAGCGCTTCATTCAGCTGCATGGCATGACGACGTTTTTTCTGCTGCTGCTCGATCGTGGCCTGCTCGCTGGAATAGGGAATAGTGGCATAAACAGAAAGCCCCATCTCTTCCAGCTGCTCCGGACTCTCCACGCCTCGGTGGAAGGCGGCGCGCACCAGGATCAACCCCACTGACAACATGCCACCCAGCAGGGTTGCCAGCACCACGATCAACGGTTTCTTCGGCTTGACCGCTTTCGTCTCAACGGCGGCATCATCGATGATACGGACGTTACCTATGGTACCCGCCTTCATGATATTAAGCTCCTGCTGCTTGTTGAGCAGCTGGACGAAGATCTCCTGACCGACCTGCACATCACGGGTCAGACGTAAAATCTCCTGCTGGGTTTTTGGCAGACGCTTGATCGACTTGTTGATCGCATTTTTGGTATTCATCAAAGTCTGGCGCTTTTCCATCAGAGCGATGTAAGCGGGGTGCTGGCGAGTATAGAGCTGCTGCAACTCGGCCTCACGGAAAGTCAACTCATTGAGCTGCTTCTCGAGGCCTACCATGGTATCTAGTGCGGCCTTTGCTTCCAGCGACAAATCGACCGACTCATTCTGCTGACGATACAGATTCAATTGCTCTTCAGAACGATTCAGATCCTCTTTGACCTGAGGCAGATGCGTTTGCAAAAAATCCAGGCTCTTCTGGGCCTCTTCGGTCTTGCGCACCACATTCTGTTGCAGATAGTTCTGGCTGATGTTGTCAAGTACGGCACGAATGCGGCCCTTGTCTTCCCCTTCCAGCGTCAGCGAGATGATCCCGGTATTTTTGCCCTTCTCACTGACCTGAAGGCCACTCTGCAACTCAGCGATCACATCCAGTACCGGCTGTTTGACCAGCGTGAAGACCTGTCCCTCATCGGCGGCCACATCGGACAACAGCAAGGTGACATCATCTTTCTCAAGCAGCTCGCCAACCCGCCCTTCCAGCACCCGCCCCTCAACCTCGAGGGTAAAGCGCTTCTCTTCGTTCATAGTCAGCGTCAGCGGCGTCCCCAACAATTCAGGTGCCACCTCAAAGCGGCTCACTGCCATCTTGGGGTAGGGATGGCCCATCAGTCGTGACATACCACGGCCAATCAGCGGGAAGAAATCAGGGCTCACCACGGTATCGAGATGAAGCTCTTGCACCGTACGGCCTAGCACCATACGAGAAGTCAGCAACTCAATCTCAGCGGCAGCATCGGGTTGCTCACCACCCAATACATCGGCCATGTCCCCAAGCAGTGCAGCACCGCTGGCTTTTTTCTCCACCTGCAGCAAGGCGTTTGCCTTGAAAACAGGAGTAGCCAGCAAGGCATATGCAACGCCAAGCACCATAAACAGCGCAGTGATCGTTACAATCCACCAACGTCCATCGATCAGATAGCCCAACAGGCGCCCCAGATCGATCTCGTCATTCTCCACCGCGGCACTGCTCTGCCGGGACGAAACAGAAGAAGTCGTCATTCAACACAATCCATTTTTATTGTCAGATACCACACGCACACAATCAGTGATGATGGGGGTCGTTACAGTTTTTTTACCCAACCATCGGCGCTACGCACCAATAGCTGGTAAACATGTTCATAAGCTTCCCGGCTCAGACGATAGGGATCGGGCACTTCGCTCTCCCCCTGCCAGTGGCCAAACAACATGGTTTTGCCACGAGCCCCAGGGTCGATGGCCGTCACGGCAGAGATATGCCCTTTCTCCATCACCAGGATCAGATCAGCATCCTGGCAAAGTGCACGTGTCAGTTGGCGCGCCGAGTGCCCCTCAAGAGAGAGCCCATGCAGCTGTGCCACCTCGCTCGCGACCTTGTCGGCCGGCTTGTCCACCAAGGCACTGACCCCGGCAGAACTCACCTGACGGCCGGGTAAACGCTCACGAAGCAATCGTTCACCGGTTGGGGAGCGACAAATATTGCCCACACACACCACAAGAATTTTTCCAAACATATCGCTGTCACTCTTCTAAATAAAATCTGCAGCCACCGGCACCCAATACCTGCTTCTTTCCGAAGGGAGGCAGGTAGAGAACATCACCCCAGCCTCCCTTCCCCATTCATTACCGTATCAAGGTAACAAAAAAGCAGGAACAAGGGAGGCACAAGGCCCCCCCCCTAAATTCCATCTCTATGCTTGGAAAGCGACTGAGCGTCAAGTAACCGGGAGAGGTTAAGCAGGCTCACACCTTACCAGTTGCGTACCCGCAACATGCCTTCGGTCAACTCGTTAAAGCCAGTAATAGAAGGCACCAGTTGGCTGAGCACACGGTTCCAGCGCGTCACCGGCGCCGTGGTGACATAAACCACGTCGTAAGGTTGCAAGGCAAACTCGGTACCCATCACCAGCGCGGTGGCATCACTCAGGTCAAGCTGATAAATGGCGGCTTTCTGTTGGGCTTTCGCCGCTGGGCGCAATACGAAGATGCCGGTCGCATTGGCGGCATTCTGGTTGAGGCCCTCGGCACTGCTCAGTGCCTCGGTCAGGCTCATCCCCTCACGACCAATGGTCAGGGTGGATGCCTTGTTGACCTCCCCCATCACAAAAACCTTCTGGGCATCGTTACGCGGCACATAGAGCATGTCGCCGTCGCGCATCAGCTGATTGTGAGAGAGATCCCCATACTGCAGCAGATCCTGCATGGAGAGTGGGAACTCCTTGCCTTGGCGGGTCAACACCACATGATGCCAATCGGCGGTCGGCGTCAGCCCGCCAGCAAGATTGAAGGCATCGAGCAGGGTCATCGGCACATTGGTGATCGGTTGAGCACCCGGCTTGGTCACCTCACCTGAGATATAAACCTTCTGGGAGCGGAAAGCAGCAATGCTCACATCCACCTGCGGGCTCTCGATATACTGGGCCAGGCGCTTGGCAATGTCGGTGCGGATCTCCGAGACGGTTTTACCCACTACGGTCACCTTGCCGATATAGGGGTAGAAGATGGTGCCATCGGCGTGCACCCAGTTGCCCGCTTCGCTGGCACTGCGGTAAGAACCGGCCGGGATGGTCAACTCGGGGTGGTCCCACACGGTAACATTGAGGATGTCGCCCACACCAATCCGGTACTCATAGCTGCTGATCTGGCTATTGAGATCGGGGTTGGCCTTGCCCACCACTGGCGCCTTACGCAGCTGGCTGATCAGCGCGGGTGTAACCGGATAGATGTCTGCCAGCTGATCAACATCAACGGAACCTGTAGCTACCTCGATTTTGCCACTGGTGGAAAGATTGGTACCGGGCACCACAGTACATGCACTGAGCAGAGCCACGGCCGACAACAGAGGAATGAGCTGAATCCTTTTCACTACCACACCTTATTAAGCTTGCCATCAAGAACTGAACGGGAAAATCGCCGTATGATAGCGGAAAACATGGAGAATTCTGAGATAAATTTGCGGATAAAATCACAGTAACTATGGAGATGAACAAGTGTGCTGACAGGTACCGTTAGATGAACATATGCCCATCTTTAAGATCATCATATTTCAGCGGTTAATTATACCTTTCATTCACTTACCAAGAGACCTGCAAGGGTGCGGTTCTACCACTTATGTAATTTATAATGTTATGTGACTTCATATTTTATGGTTCATTATTGTAACATGCGGTTCCCCTACAAGGGGGAACCGCTATCGACATATTAGTCACTACCAAACAGATCGCGGGTATATACCTTGTCCATCACATCAAACAGCTCTTCAACCATGCGGTTGGCTAAAATCACATCACAACTCTCTTTGAACTCGACAATGTCTGAAAGCACGCGGGAGCGGAAAAACTCTGGCTCGCTCAAGGTCGGCTCATAAATAACAACTTCAATGCCTTTCGCCTTGATACGTTTCATTACCCCTTGAATGGCAGAAGCACGGAAATTATCAGACCCCGCCTTCATAACCAGACGGTACACACCAACACGTCGTGGATTTTTACGGATCACCGAATCAGCAACAAAATCTTTACGCGTGGTATTAGAGTCAACAATCGCTCGGATCAGGTTATTTGGAACATTATTGTAATTTGCCAACAGCTGTTTGGTATCTTTCGGCAAACAATAACCACCATAGCCAAAGGACGGGTTGTTATAGTGTTCACCAATACGTGGATCCAACCCGACACCATCGATGATTTGGCGTGAGTCCAAGCCATGACTCTGGGCATAAGTATCGAGTTCGTTAAAAAAGGCAACTCTCATTGCCAAATAAGTATTGGCAAATAGTTTAATAGCCTCAGCTTCCGTACTATCAGTCAGCAAGGTTGGAATATTCTGCTTGATAGCACCTTCTTGTAGCAGGTTGGCAAAAACCTGCGCACGGTCGGAACGCTCACCCACCACGATACGAGACGGGTGCAGGTTGTCATAAAGAGCACGTCCTTCACGCAAGAACTCCGGCGAAAAAATCAGATTGTCACAGCCCAGTTCTTCACGCAATCTGGCGGTAAACCCGACCGGAATGGTGGATTTAATCACCATTGTGGCATCTGGATTTATCGCCATGACATCCTTGATCACCGACTCCACCGTACTGGTATTAAAGTAGTTGGTCTCTGGATCATAATCTGTAGGCGTGGCAATGATAACGAAATCAGCCCCTTGATAGGCCTCTTCTTTATTCAGAGTCGCCCGCAGATTTAAGTCGCGACTGGCCAGATAACGTTCAATTTCTTTATCAACGATGGGGGATTTCCATTCATTGATCATCTCGACCTTGCTGGCAATCACATCGACGGCAACCACCTCATGGTGTTGTGCCAGCAAGACCGCATTGGAAAGACCTACATATCCCGTACCACAAATTGCAATTTTCACAGCTAACCTCGCTTACTGCTGTTCTTTATAATAATTCTTATACCAGTCTACAAATGCCTGCACGCCTTGTTCAACCGACATGGCCGGTCGATAGCCAGTCGCCTTGAACAGATCATCGGTATCCGCCCAAGTTGCATATACATCACCCGCCTGCATCGGCATCATATTTTTTATCGCTTCGATACCCAGCGCCTTTTCAAGGGCATCAATAAAGCTCATCAGTTTAACCGGGCTGCCATTACCGATATTGAAGATACGATAAGGAGCGCTGCTGTCAGCGGGTGAACCTTTCTCTGACTGCCAGTCAGGATTAGCCACCGGTACTACATCGGAAATACGCAAAATCCCCTCAACGATATCGTCGATATAGGTAAAATCTCGGCTCAGTTGGCCATTGTTATAAACATCGATTGGCTGGCCGGCCAGCATCGCCTTGGTAAATTTGAACAAGGCCATATCCGGACGCCCCCAGGGACCGTAGACGGTAAAAAAGCGCAGGCCAGTGGTCGGAATACCATACAGATGAGAATAGGTATGTGCCATCAGCTCATTGGCCTTTTTCGAGGCAGCATAGAGAGATATTGGATGGTCAACCGCATCGGTCGTGGCAAACGGCATTTTGCCATTCATGCCATAAACGGAGCTGGAAGAGGCATAGACCAGATGCTTGACACCGGTATGACGACACCCTTCAAGAATGGCAAGGTGCCCTATCAGGTTGCTGTCTGCATAGGCAAACGGGTTCTCGAGGGAATAACGTACCCCGGCTTGCGCCGCCAGATGAATAACCCGATCGAAACGTTCATGAGTGAACAGTTTAGCCATCCCTTCACGATCAGCCAGATCAATTTTACGAAACACAAAATTGCTTTCACTCGCCAGCCTGGCCAGACGGCTCTCTTTCAATGAGACCTCATAATAATCATTCAGATTATCGATACCAATAACGGTATGACCTTGCTGACAGAGACGTTGGCTAACTGCACTACCAATAAATCCTGCTGCGCCCGTAACTAAGTAATGCAAAACCTAACTCCTTAAAATTAACGTCAATTGAAGATTATACTATTATATAAAAATTCATTCTTTGCCAAAAACGTCACCTTGGCTGCATAGGGAGCCACCAAGTAAATTATATACAATCCCAGCTTTACAATTCCTTTTTTATGTAAAAAAACACCTACATAATACAAAGGAAATATTATGAAGAACCAAAAGTAACTTGACACCCTTGATAATATAGCAATATCTAGTGACATCAAAAAAGACCAGTATGTACAAGAAAACATAAATATTAAAAAAGAAAAATATCCATCAAAATGATTTTTTTCACTGCTTTCCCTAGCCTTTCCATACAAATAATAAAAAAATAACAATGCCGGCAAATAATACATTTTTGTTATAATCGTGATGTAATTACCCGCATCAAAATAATCACTTTCAATATATGAGGAAAACCTTAAACCTAAATTTTCTAAGAGAGTTGGCGTATACTTTGCCACTAACAAATAGAATGGAATAGATAGTATAAAAATGACAATGTTATATCTATGAAAAGGCCTATGAAAAACAACAAAAATCATCAAAGAAAAAAATATAAGCGAAGAGGAATGGAAACTCATTGCGATGGCCATGAATATCCCAAAGTAAATATAGTTCCTGTTATATATGAATATTGTAAGTAATGGCAGTAATGTTAATGCTGCATACTGTCTAATTCCATTCATTTGGTTGTTATATATATTGGTCACAACAAAAAAAATCAAAAACAACATCCAAACAATAAAACCTTTTTTCTTTAACTCATTAAAATAAACGAATATGAATATAGATTGAAAAAATGAAAAAATGAAAAAAATTGATTGCCCAGGAAAACCAAACTCTTTAAGGAAAATATTTAAATAATAGAAAAAATATTCTCCCGACTCAAAATAACGCCCTAGAACCCATTGGTTCTCGTATATATAAAGATAAGAAAAATAATCCGAACCAACATTATATTGAAGTGCAGATATTAAAAAATAAATAATAAAAGGAGGAAGCAATACTATAAGACTAGCTTTGTAATTCTGGACGCTATACATATAAAGCGAGCAGAAAAAACATAGTGACAGGTATACCATACATTATCATCCCCAAAAAAAAGTAATCATTTTGTAATACCATTTTCAGGAGAAGCCAAGAAGCCTATTTTTTTTGCTATAAGAGGATATTTATCTCTTAAAACACCACGCAGTGCATACTGAGTAAAATAATGAAGCGATATAATTAGGCACAACTCTTCTTGATTCCTTAGTAGCTTCCAATTTTCTTTTGCCATATTGAGTTTCTTAGACGATGATTGATGTGGATAAATACGATAACTGGCCAGTACCTTATTGATACCATAAGCGACTACATTTCTCTCACGCAATATTTTTAGCCACAAAGCATAATCTTCTCGCTTAGTGCCAAGCGGCATATAGACCTTGCCAATTTGAGATGCATCATAAATAACGGTCAAGCAACCAATAACACATGCCTTCAATAAAGCTCTATATGATAATGAACTGGGAACACCAAGCTCGAAAAGATCATTACCATACTCATCGATTTTTTTATACGCAGTATAAGAAAAGGCTACTTTATTTTTCAGCATAAAGTCGATCTGAGTGTTCAGCTTTTCAGGTAACCAGAGATCATCACTATCTAGAAATGCAATAAACCTTCCCTCTGCAATCTCAATACCTCGATTACGCGCAACAGCTGCACCAGAATTCTCAGCAAGTCTAACTAATTTAATACGGCTATCTCTATCGCAATATGCCTGAGCAATAACTACGCAGTCATCGACAGAGCAGTCATCAATTAAAATCAGTTCCCAGTTGGTGTATTGTTGTTTTAATACCGAATCAATTGAAGCTGCAAGAAAACGAGCGCTATTATATAGAGGCATGATAACACTGACTTTTTCCATATTACTTATTCATCCCCATAGCACCTTTAATCATATTATTACAAAAATTTAAAAATGAAACTGAATCGCGATAAGCTCTATATTTTTTAATGGCAAACATAATTATCATTGGATAACATATATAAGAAGGGAAAACTCGTTTTAACATTGCCCCTTTCGCCATTATTTTATACTGTGAACTGTAGAAATCATCACCACTCGACAATGGTGGATGCTTACATAATATTATTGGGCTAAAATCCACTTTTCCGCCAGCAGAAATAAGATCATTGAGAAATATAAACTCCTCTCCTGATGGATAGATACTTCCTAACCCAAATCGGCTATCAAATAAAATACTCTTTGAAAAAACAAACTCAAGATCCACGACAATCTCGACACTGCATACTCTGGCAGCGCTCAATCTGGAATGTGAATAAGTTTGATTACTGTAATTTCTAAAAAATCCACCGTCAGTAGCAATAATACCAGTTAAACATGATAGCGTCCTTTCCTGCATGACAGCAATCGCATCTAATAAACCATCAACAGATAAAGTAATATCATCATCACATATGTAAAGATAGCGATCTGTTTCAGATTTGCTCTCTAGGGCTAGTTTAATAGCATTATTTCGGTTGTTCGATAGCCCAGATGTTGGTGCTTCACCCCATAAAACATCATCACCAAATATCGCTCTCAGATAGGATTCATAATATGCGTCGTCATGTTCCTTCTTTCCCTGACAAGAGATCACATACTTTATTTTTTCATTTGATGGAAATTGTTCTTTCTGTATACCATCAAGCCGATTAAATAGTGTTGAAATTGCGATAATAAGCATAATTCACTCAAACATGGCTTTTGAATAAGAACCAAACACAGCTTCTTCACTGTATTCTCTTCTCATGCGCGAAGAAACACCAGGGTCGCCAATAGAACAGGCTTCAGACTCTAATTTTATACAAAAATCATCAATATCATCATTAACGTAACAAGAGCCTATATTTAATTTCTTCAGAAATGCAACCGAAGTTGTCTGTGCATCAGAAACCAATATTTTTTTATTTAATGCAGCAGCCTCTAGCAACGCATTAGAAAAACCTTCGTATAGAGATGGCAAAACAAATACATCACAAGCATTCACAATCGCCAATGGATTTTTTTGAAAACCTAAAAAAACAATATTTTTAGATATTCCTAAGAATTCAATTCGCTCTTGAATTTCATTTTTAAGTGGCCCATCACCCACCAAAAACCACTTCACGTTTGGATTCTTCTTGATATAAGATGCAAGGGCATTGACCATAAAAATATGATTTTTTTGTGGATAAAATCGAGCAACAGTAACAAGTTTCAATGTACTGTTGTCACGTAATGCATCATGCCCAAGAGGGGACATTATCGCCTTTTCCATTTTATCAAAACCAATTGGATTAGGAATAACATCAATTTCCTTTGATAAATGAAAAGAGCTTACCAGATCAACTTTAATCTCATCTGAAAGTGCAATTATTTTATCAGCAAAGCGGTATGACATTGCAATTAGATAATTTTTTACCCGCTGTGTAATCTTGTTCTCTTCTTTTAACTGCAACGATACGGTGTTTGCTTCTCGAATAACCATTCTAGCATTCGAACATGCAATATATTTTGCTACAATCATGATGAAGCAACTTTCTTTCATCGTGGTAAAAATTACATCTGGTTCAATTCGCTTTATAACTGATGGCATTTTCAATATAGTCTGCCATTGATTCTTTAAGTCCAGGCAAAGATACTCTATTCTAGAGTCAAGAATCTCTTCGAGCGGCCCACCACCAATTGAAGTTATCAACTTTACTGAATAACCACTGCCGGCAAGATAATTAGCTAAACGAACAGTAACTGACTCAGCCCCGCCACAGTTCAAATTCGGTAAATAAATTAGTACCGTTTTCATATATAATCCATTTTATAATTATATTAATAATACTCGAGCAATGCTAGGCTTCAAGCACAGCGCTAATTTCGGCGTATAATTGTTATATATACAGCCGTGTAATCTAAGAAAAAAATTGCTCTTGCAATTGTAATTGCTATTGCGCCACCAAGTAACCCATAAAAATAAATAAAGCCGAACGACATGATTCCCGCGATAAGTGACACTCTCAGTGAGATGTTACGATAAGCACGATCATGGCCATTTGGCAAAAGGTATCCCTGGCTTATCGCATTTGACAACCCAATAAAAACAATACCCACGCAAAGGATTAGGAGATATGTGTTAACTCCAGAAAAATCCTTGCCCAAAAAAATACCGAGGGCCCACTCCCCCCCAATATAAATAAAAATCGCAGGGATTATTGAAATAATGAAATTCAGCAATAGCAGCTTGTTGACTTGACTATCTTTTAACATGGCAAGAACTGGATATATTGCCTTTGCCATTACGTTCTGCAGTGTAACAATAACTGATGCCAAACGTGTTGCAATAGCAAATTTAGCAAATTCAGCAGGAGGATATATCGAACCAAGTGCTATTGTTGGGATAGCATTATAGAAGTTGGGGGCTAATAATCCTATAAATACATCACGGCCCTCATTGAATGACTTTCCAAGTTGGTTAAACGTTGGGGGGGCAACATGATATTTTATAGAGGCAAGATAACTAAGATAAATCCCCCCAAATAACATTGGTATACAGAGTGATGCCATAACGATATCAAAATCATCTGGCGAACTGACTGCAAAGACGATAACCAGCAAATTGAGAACTTTGATCGCCAACGATACTTTCATTGCTCGATCTACAGCCCCAATACCTTGATAGAACCAAAGTGGGGTTAGTGCATACCCAAATAGATAGGTCGATGAAGCAAGAACTGTATATAGAACTGCATTATCGAATGACAGAAATAGTGAATATGATATGGCACCAATAGTATACAACAGACATAGAAAAATTCTTAATCCTTGCGTCTCTTGATAAATGAGGCTCACTTCTTCAGGATTATTACGCTGATTAGCTAATACTCTGACAGACGTATATTGAGTACCATAGTCGATAATGGTATGACCAAAATATAGGATTGTAAGCAACAACATGTACACGCCATATTGACTGGGCCCTAAGGCCCGAGTCAATATAGGCATAGTAACAATAGGTATAAGCAACCCTAGAATATCAACCGCACCAAAACTTAAAAAATTTTTGATGAGTTCTTTTTTATGGGACATTTTATTTTCTTATATACGGATATTCTGGGTTTCGCTTCTGAAACTTAATGATCTTATTGTTTATAATCAAACCATTTTCAATCTCAACCGCAGCAGTGAGAACAGGGTTTTGCTTCCAAGTCCCGTTAATAAATTCAGGCAGATAAGACATGATAGAACGAGTAATTTCATACGATGCAGAATCCCAGTAAAGCGTTGGTGTATGATCAACACAATAATAGTTTATGTGCGCACCAACATTAAATGATGGTTCATCAAATGTAGTCGGCTTTGCAAAATAGAACCCCATACCTCGATCACAACTGATATCAATAATATCCATCTGTTTATCAATGCAGGCCATATCTTGCTCTTCAATAAACATGATTGGATTTACAGGGTCTTGAAGGATACAGTTCACCACTACATCATATTCACGTAGCACATCTACAGGAGTGACAAAATCTTGATACTGGTTCCCTTCGAGAAAGGTTTTCCCATCACGACGCAGCATCTGCTTATAGGTGATACTTTCAATCGGGGCATTCAACAGATGATTGGGTCTTTGACTATAGACACTTACGTCGACAATACCAAGAGATTTTAAACAGTTAATAGCTCCACGAGCTGTAGCGCCGAATCCAAGTACCGCAGCCTTTAATCGGCGTCCAAAATACCCAGTTTTCCCTGTCAACATCATCATATGCTGCACTGCAGCATAACCGGCAAGTTCATTGTTTCGGTAAAAAACGTGAGTTCGATCAGAGCCACCATACATAGCTTCCCAAGCAACCAACGTCATTTTTGCGTCAATTGCAGCTTGTGCAATATCATGTCCTTGCACACAGTGCGGCCATCCCCAGAGAATTTTTCCTTCACTGAAAAATTTGAAATCTTCTTTCTCTGGTTTCGGCAGTAACCATACATCACCTAGAGAAAATAGCTCTTCACGAGAAACTACCCCACCAAAATTCTCACGTAAATAGCTATCTTTCACCCCCAAAGACGCGGCATACCCTTCTTCAAAAATCAATTGATGACGAATGTTTTCAGGTATTTGTTCAAACAAAGCCGGGTGAATAGGAATTCTTTTTTCATTTTTTTTACAGGAGGACCCAAAAACACTTATCTTATGCATTGTACTTCTCTCCATTCAGCATCTTAATAAAGTCCTCCACACGGGGATTCCAACATGCATTCTGGCAATGAATACCCTCCTCGAAGTGGAATTCTCCATCGTCAAGTATGAAACGGCCTGGCTTCCCATCAACCTTCATTTGATATGGTCTATAAGCACCAATGATAGCCTGCATTTCATTTACATAAAACTCGCCATCAATCGTTTCAAAAACATCCAATGTCATACAGCGCATCCCCATTTTTTCGGTTGCGTTGTGTAATAACCAAAGTAATTTATCAGAGGGGCGTTCCCATCCAACTAATTCTGAACCACTAGCAAATCCATTATCGCCCAACAGCTTTTGGTGACCAATATAACTATCACCGATCCGGATCATTCGCCATTCCCATTTGATATTTAGGAATTCTTGGGTCAATAGATAATGTTTTTGAGCCCGTCCAAACCGAGGTAAAGGAATCCCATGTTTTTTGGTTACAGGATACCATCCAACTGAAAACTCAGGGCTAAATCGGCCAAAGACCTTATTTATCAAACGTACATACTGGCGTTTATTTTTAATAATTTGAACAGCGCTGCCACTGGCACCAATATTACTTTTTGACACAATTGGGTATTCCTGCTCATTTAAATTTGCAAGAACATCCACTTTTCTCATATAAACTTTCGTTTTTGCATGAGGAATACTGTGTCCCGATAGAAAGAGATGCATATTCCTCTTGTTTTCATAAGTATACAGTTCTTTGAATGAAGGATAGATTGGTTTCCCCAATACTTCATTCAAGAAAAATACTCTTTCATCAAAAATGCTCTTATGCTCTTGGTATGTGCAAGGAGGACGAACAAGATATCCATCGATGTCATCCTTACACTCATTCATCCAGTCTGGAGACATGATATTAATTTCTATAAAGTCTACATTATTATCAACACATGCTGACTTTATTTTATCTAGCTCCATTCCAGGGTAGCAAATAATCCCGAGCTTAATTTTATTAATGTTTTCAGATTTCATTTAATTTTCTTTTTATATCAATGATTTTATTTAATAAAGACTAAGGTGATAAAAATTGCTAATTCCTCTTAGCTCTATTGGCATCAGTCAATGGCGTTTTAATTCCTTTCAACCATCTCCCCAGTTTCCAGGCATACGCCAAACAAAGTGAATATGCTGCAAACAGCAAAAGATAGAGCGTCATCATAAGCCACTCGGGCAACTTGGCCTGTTCGGCCAGAATACCGAAGAACACAACACCTAGGTTGGCTACGACAATCAGCAACAAGGATTCACGAGGGGTAAAACCGGCGTGTAGAAGAATATGATGCAGATGATTGCGATCCGGGCGCAGAGGAGACTGCCCTTTTCGAATACGACGGATCATGATGCCCACCATATCCATCAGTGGCAAACCGATCAACCAGAGAGCCGTCACAGGGCGAAACGCTGGTTCCAGCTCGTGATGTTGTGAGCCAAACAACACCAGATAACCGATGATAAAACCGAGGAACATGGAGCCAGCATCCCCCAGGAAAATCTTGCGCTTGAAAGGAGGAATATTGAGATTAACGATCAGATAGGGGACCAAGGCAATCGTAATGATTAGACAGATTTGGGTCATATCAGGCATTGAGCTGGCAAACAGAATGGAAAGCCCCACTAATGAAATACCAGCCATGCAGCCAGCCAGCCCATCAATACCGTCCATCATATTATAGGCATTGATAGCCGCGCAGACTGCAACGACGGCAATCAACAAGTCAATAAATGGAATCGTGATGTTTCCTATGCCCAATACATCACCAAACTGATGGAGACTGATATTGGTCGAGAGGCAGAGGATGAGGATGAGTAATGCTTGCAGGGTAAGTCTGATCCAAGGAGAAATGTCCTTGGCATCATCGATGGCACCGATCACCATCATGCAACCCGCACACGCCAACATGGTAATGATCGCATTCTGCAATGGAAGAGTGAAGAAGACACTGAGGTACACCCCCAGACAAACTGCAATTCCGCCAATCAGGGGGATCGCACCGACATGTTGTTTACGTTGATTCGGTAAGTCAACGAGTTGTAGCTTGGCAGATAGTGGACGCAAACAGGCGATAGCCAGCGCGGTTCCAACAAATGCAACCAGACCAGACGTTTCCATTATTGTTTTATCCCTTGATAATTTCAGGTTCGCTTCTGATGGCGACCTGTTTTTTATTTGCCTGATGACCGCCAACACCCAATAGATGACAAAACAGCCAACAGCCGCTCAATAAACAACCGAATTATTGAAAAATTTAATAGCTACCGCCCCTGAGTTACAGCTCCCAGTGTGCATACAGCCTCTCGTATTATTGAAAGCATCAGTAAATCGATATGCAATTTCCGATACTTTACTGCTGACGAGCATGACAACAAAGCAAGCCGCCATTCCAACCATTCGCCATAACTCCGCTTATTTTGCAACATTATCTTACGCAAAAAATGTAGGATTATTCCGAAATCGATGGAGGGGGAATTCTACCTGCGGTTCGTCGAAATGAGTAGCCAATCTAGTCCACGACAGGCTCGATCGATTAAAAAACAAGCAACACAGACAATTCAAGCAAAAAAAAAGCTATGTCCCAATTACGTGTTGCATGGGGCGCCCCAGCGCCTCATGCAAGCAACGTGAGATATTCACTTCCTGCCCATAGCGCTCCAACATCCTCCTCCAACCCAGATAATTCCTCAGATAGTGGGTCGCGACCCCATGGAACCGCTCCATCCACTCCTTCAATCGCCTGTGGTACCCGTTCACATGTTGGATGTGATATGCACCCACCACCCGCTCTCCCGCTCGATTGCGCACCACTTGGTGTGTTATCCCCAGTCCCTCGCTGAAACTCGCATACACCCCGGCACCATCGCTGCACAGGACGGCATCCGGGGCGATAAACGGCTGAAGCACTGCCTTCACCGCCCTGGCATTCAGCAGTTCCAACTGGAAATCAGCCAGGTGGCCTGCCCGGTCTTGCACCACCATCACCGGGATGTAATCCGGTCCTGTGCCTCGGGTACGGCCTTTACCTCCACGATGGCGGGCCGGGCGGGACAATCCGCGCAGTCCTTTGAACGACGCTAAGAAGAAGGTCTCATCGACCTCGACGATACCCTCTTCCCGTACTGCCTGGTGGCTAGCCATGGCCTTCAGAAAGCGGTGGCGCCATAAAAAGGCGGTGTTTTTACCGACCCCACAGCGGAGCGCCGCCTGCCGGACGGCCAGACCGTCGATAAGGGCCTGTGCATAGTCTTCCCAGCATTGTGGCTTGCGAAGTCGAGCGAGAGGCGTGTTGGTGAGAACTGAACTGGTGCGCAGACACTGCTTGCAGCGATAACGGCGCAGCCCTCGAGACCAGCCCCAGGGGGCCAACAGTGTGGCCGCGGCCTGGCAGTGAGGGCAGCATTGGCATGCGGGAAGTTGAGTGGCCAACGAGGTGATGGGGTGAGGGGTGGTGAGTTCCTGTTGCGCGAGACGACGCTGACGCAAAGTGAGCAATGGGAAGAGGGACAGTAGATGTTGAAAGGCTTGGGTATCCATGATGGCGGCCCTCAAGGTGATGACCTACTTCAAGGTTAGCCTTTCAACACATAACTGGGACAGAGCCAAAAAAAAGCGCCCAATGATGGGCGCTCATTTACAAACTCAGTGATTGGCAAGCAAGAAATCTATGCTATGTGAGGGCAATTTGACCACATTATCACTTGCTGGTAGCTGCTGTTTGGCCAGCCACACCAGATCACAAATACCATCTGTTGGTTCGAAGGCTGCCGGTGCATGCATCAGGATGTCGCGCACTTGCTGTTGATCAAAACGGTGACAGGCATCATCCAACGAGGCTAACAAGGGGCGTAGTCGCGACCAGGGCAACCAGCTCTCTTGTGCCACCATGATCCTAGGATGTTCGGTTCCTCTGGCATCATCACCAATCAGTAACTCTTCGTAGAGCTTTTCACCTGGTCGCAACCCGGTTACCTCAATGGCAATATCACCATCGGGCCGTTGCTCATCGCGCAGAGTAAGACCGCTCAGGCGTATCATACGTTTGGCCAGCTCCATGATCCTTACCGGTTGACCCATATCGAGCACAAAAACGTCGCCCCCCTCCCCCATGGCGCCTGCCTGGATCACCAGCTGGGCAGCCTCAGGTATCGTCATGAAGTAACGGATGATATCGGGGTGAGTCAGGGTGATGGGCCCCCCTTTATCTATCTGCTGTCTGAATAACGGCACCACGGAACCCGAAGATCCAAGGACATTGCCAAAGCGCACCATGCAAAAGCGGGTGTTGTGCTTCTCACGGGTCAAAGCTTGCAATATCAACTCCGCCAGGCGCTTGCTGGCCCCCATGGTGTTGGTCGGCCGCACGGCTTTATCGGTGGAGATGAGCACGAATGTTTCCACCCCTGCCTCAATGGCAGCTTGTGCCGCATAAAGCGTACCAAATACATTGTTACGCACCCCTTCAATGATGTTGAACTCAACCAGCGGAACATGTTTGTAAGCCGCAGTATGGTAAACGGTCTGGATCTTGAAGCTCTGCATCACCGTCTTTAGACGATGCTGACGCTGCACTGACCCCAGTAACGGCACCAGATCCGTTTCGATTCCTTCACGCTGACACTGCTCCCGCAGGTTCTTGTGCAAGACATAGAGGGCGTATTCAGATAGTTCGAACAGTACTAGGGTGGATGGCCGGCACCGCAAGATCTGGCGACACAGCTCAGAACCAATGGAACCACCGGCACCGGTCACCATGACCGCTTTGCCTGTGATATTGGCTTCCATCAATGTGGTCACCGGCTCTACCGGATCTCTGCCCAACAGATCATCAATGGAGACCTCATTGAGCTGATCAATGCGGGCCGAACCATTGACCAGATCGGCCATTCCCGGGATAGAAAGCACTTCGCAAGAGAGGGGCTCAAGTGCATTGATCACTTCCTGGCGACGAGCCCTGGTGCTGCTCGGCATGGCCAGCAAGATCTTCTGTACCCCATGGTGAGCAATCAGGGTTGGCAACTGAGCGCTGTGATAAACGGTACATCCCTGGATCACACACCCCTGCTTGGTGGGATCGTCATCAATAAAGGCGACGGGATAAAACTCATTACCTTGCAACAAGGCCATCTGCAACTGACGACCGGAAGAGCCTGCGCCATAGATCAAGACCTGAATGCGTGCCAGACGGGTCGTATTGAGCAGTGCCCGGAAAAACAACCGCACACCACCGACCAACAGCACCAGAAAGGAGAGATAGATAACCGATACCGTTCTAGGCAGGAAGATATCAAAGTAAAACGCAGAGATAACAAAGAAGGCAGTTGAAAGAAATGCTCCCAACAAGATTGTCCATAAAACCCGGAAGCTGACATATCGCAACACTGCACGATACAGCCCCAGCCGCACAAACACACTGATGCTGACGATGATAACTGCGCCAAGCAGTGCCCAGTGATGGGGGCTATCGATTGGCCAGCTATGTTCAAGCCGGATCCAGTACGCCCCCCAATAGGTCATGGTGATCAGGATCATATCAACGGTGACAGATACAGCACGCTTGCTGGCTCGTGACAGGGAACCCAGGCAGGTCAGTAGCCAGCTACCACCGGGTAAAAGCTCATTTCTCATTCTGGCACTCCTGCATTCAGGTGATACGCAAGAAAAGCTAACGGCAAGTAGGCAATGACCAGACCGAAAGCACCATCGAGCTGGCCCAATACAATCATGACAGCGATCGGCGCAAGCCAGAGGCTATTTATAAGAAGCACAGTCAATGTCACGTTTCGGTGACTCTGCCAACGCCTCGCCGCATACTGGAATGCATGGGTCCGGTGAGCCTCGCTCAGGCGACACTTCCGACGATAGCGATTCAGCAATGTCCAAGTAGCATCAACCACAAATACCCCTAGCATGACTAGCCATGCCCACAGGAATTGAGGTGCAGAAGCGGCATCCAGCAGCATCAAGGAAGCCAGCATCAAGCCAAGAAAACCACTGCCACCATCTCCCATAAAGATCTTGGCCGGCGGAAAATTCCAGCACAAGAAGCCCGCGGCAGATGCCCCCAGTAGTAGCGCCAAACCTGCAGACGACCACTCCCCCCCCACCAGATAATGAAAAAACGCCATGAACAAGCAGATGACAACGGCCTCTCCTGCCGCCAAGCCATCAATACCATCCATAAAGTTGTATAGATTGATAAACCAGATCACCCCCAGCCAGGCCAGTAGATAACCGAGCCAGGCAAGATCCAGCTGCCAGCCAAAGAAAGTCAGCTCTGGCAACCCATCAACAGCAGATACCACCAAGGCTGCCGCCATGCTCTGCACAATCAGGCGGGTTCGGGGCTTGAGAGAGATGTGGTCATCGATAAAACCAACCAGTGCAATGCCAAGAGCAGCAACCCATATCAGTGCGATACTGCTCTGGGATATGCCATAGGGCAGTGGGATCAGGGCGACAAACAAAGGCGTCGCCAACAGAAAGGTAGCCACGATAGCCATGCCACCGCCTCTCGGGGTGGGCACCTGATGCGAACTGCGATGGTTGGGTTGGTCAAGCAAGCGGGTCTGGGCGTAACGCCTGAACAGGCCGGTCATGGTGATTGAAAGAAACAGACAAAACATCAACAACAAAACAAATGCCAGCATCAAGACGACTCACTATGAGAAGATGCCATCAGAGATAGGGTCTGAGAGAGCGAATAGGGTGCCGACCATTGTAATCGGCTCTGAACCTTACCGGTATCCATTTCCAGAGAGCCATAAATCCGTTGTAGCTTGGCATCAATCCCCAAACAGCGCCCCAGCCCTCTTATCACTCCCGGAGGGAGATAAAACAGCCGACAGGAAACCCCTTCAGCATCAGCAATTGCCGCCAACAACTGAGACGTCGACACCGCAACCGGATCGGCAACCAGAAAGACCTGGTTCACTGCGGCAGGATGCACCATCGCATGGGCAATGAAGTCACACAGATTAGGCAACGCCAACAAACTGCGCGCATTGTTCAAACGGGCAAAAGGGAGCGGGATCCCTTTGCGCACCCATGTCATCATGCTGGCGAAGTTAGCCTTCACTCCTTCCCCATAGATAAGAGGAGGACGAATGATGGTAACAGCCATATCACACTCTTTCGCGAGCGCCATCAGCCCCTGCTCCGCCTCATACTTCGAGCGTCCATAGGGATCTTCTGGCGGACTCTGCACATTCTCATCAAATGGCTTGCCTGGCTCGGTGCGCTCGCCATTCACTTTGATAGAGCTGATAAAGATGAAGCGCTTTACCCCTGCCTCAGCAGCCTGCCGGGCAAGAGCGAGGGAGCCCTCTGTATTCACCGCTCGAAAAGCCGCTAGGGGATCTGTCGCGGTATCTGCCATCACATGCACCCTGGCTGCACAGTGAACAACCACATCCACTTGTTGCAAAAGGGCCGTCCAGTTTGCATCGGCAGTCAAAGAGGGAGCCTGAACTTGGTACGAAGCAAACGGGCGACTGCGCACCGCACCTTTCACATTCGCCCCACACCTAAGCAAGTGTTCACAGACCGCCTTGCCTACAAATCCGTTGGCACCAGTGACTAGAATCCTAGGTATAGACATACAGTTTGAAGTAGGCCTTTCAAGATGAATAATAATTTGAGATAGCCTTTTCATATAGCGTTATATATTTATCAATCATGATGTCAGCTGTAAAGTTTTGTTCAAATCTAACCTTTGCATTTTTTCCCATACGCTCAGTTTCGTCTTGATCCTCCCATAACTTTTTCATCGCGGATGATAAAGCATCGCTGTTTGCTGGCTCAATGGCCAATCCGGTTTCACCATGTAGATTTATATATGTAGTGCCTGTGCCAATCTCGCAAGTAATCATCGGCTTGCCATACATTGACGCCTCTAACAACGTCATACCAAACGCTTCGGAACGCAAATGCGATGGGAATACTACGGCGTAACATAACTCCAGTAAAATGTTTTTTTCATCATCACTTACAGGACCAATAAAAAACGTATTTCTCAATCCTAATTTATCCGCCTGAGACTTTAAATCCTTTTCACATGGACCTTCACCAATTATTATCAAAGGATAATCAAGCTCACGCATAGCATCAAGGACAAATGACAGCCCCTTATAATATCGTAAAAAACCGATAAAAAGAAAGAACCGCCCTTTTATTTTATCGTTCCATTTATTCAACAGCGATAAATTTGCATGACATGCAGATACTTTTTCCAGACCGAATGGTATTACCTCAACATTTTTTTTTAGGCTAGAGAGAATAGGGCTAGTCTTGACGTAGTTGGGTGAAGAAGCGACAATAGCATCAACTTTATTTAAAAAAGACATCATCAATGGCTTATAAAGTTGTAGCAAATACTTTTGTTTGACAATGTCAGAGTGGTAACTGACCACCGTTGGCTTTTTAGGATTAACCCAAAAATGCACTATATCCATATAAGGCAAAGGAAAATGATAATGAATAATATCAGCGCTCTCTGCCAGCCGCCTGAACTCGACAATAGCGGACCATGAAAACCCCGTCGAGGCTATATAGAAATCTTCCTTTGCGGCATGCACACTATGATTTGCAATATTAAAGTGTCTGCCTGCATTTTCAGCACTTAAGCATAATACATCAACCTCATGTCCTCTTTTTACTGCACCTTCAGCAAGCTGATATATGACTTGTTGTACACCACCGTAAGCATCTGGGTAATATGTTTTAAAAAAATGAAGAATTCTCATTGACTTCCAAACCTTTATCTAAAAAATAATTCTTTGTGTATTGATGAACATCTGGTGATGCAAGAAGTTCTACTATATCAAACCATTTATATTTTGAATGTTGAGCAACAGAAAAAGAATTTACATCGCCAACTAATTCTATCGAATAAGCTAAGACAACATAGTGGGTAGGAGTCATAACGTCATAAAATGAATCTTTATAAAAATGCTCATAGACTCCGATAAACTTAGCTTCCGAACACTGTAACGTCACACCAAGTTCATTTTCAGCCACTCTTTTAAAAGCATTTGATATAGATTCCCCCTTTTTTATCCTGCCGCCCAAGACAAACCAATGATCAGCTGCTGGTCTATTTTTTCTTAGACCGAGAAGGTACCGTTCTGAACTATCAGAAATCACCAGATCAATCGATATTAAGGGTGTGCTTTTTATTGTTTTAAAAAAATCATCATCAGTAAGATGCATATCACCCCCATACATCATTTATATTTCTTTGCTGGCACACCTACATAAACTCCAGACTGCTCTATATTATTTACAACACACGCCCCTGCACCAACTGTAATCTCGTCGCGAACAGAAACATTGTTTATAATAGTAGCACCAGCACCTATAAAACATAACTTCCCGATATTAACAGAACCTGCCACTGTACTATTGACCGATACGTGCGTAAATTCATCAACACTGACATCATGTTCAATTATTGCACCTGAGTTGATAATACATCCTTCACCAATTTTAACTGAAGGACCTATGTGTCCATGATGACCAATGAACGTTCCTTTACCTATAATAGAGTTAACACCAATAGTAGCAGTAGCAGAGATCAAGGTGGCAACTTGCCACCCCATTTTCTCCAGCACCTCTAGCTGTAACTTTCTTTTTTTGTTATCACCTACTGCAGGAAAAAAAAACCACTCATCGGGTGATATTAATTCCCATGACGAAAGAACTGGATAACCAAAGATGCTTTCGCCAGGTCTGGCATTATCATCAATAAAACATAACGTTAAGAACCCTAACGACAATGCTACATCAGCCACACTTCTTGCATGTCCACCACAACCTAAAATGACTAGCTTCTTAGAGTCCATCACATCATGTCTCCAAGCCACTAATACGCTCGAGTATATCGATATGCTCATTTACAACATCGGACCATGTGCGCACTGATAACTCATCATATATCTGCAACTGTTTTCTTAGTAAGATATCCTGATTGTGAAGTGCCCATTCTATTTTCTTAGCCATATCTCGCCAATCATACGGATCGAAAAATGTCATTTCCTGTAATTCAGGGTCAGTAAGAATTTCTTCTGTAACAGGAATGCGAGCCATAACAACTGGCGTATTAACTGATAATGCCTCAGTAAATGTAAATGGACATCCCCCTTCACTTAGACTTGGATTAACAGCCAAACCCGCCAGTTTATAACAAGCAGCAAGTTCTTGCATCGTCAGTCCATGCAAAAACAAAATTTCGTGTTGTAGGTTGTGGCTAACAATAAATTCTTTTACTTCTGGCATAACACTAACATTGCCGGTAACGACCAGCTTGTGCTGAACGAATCTTTTCCGCAAAAGATACTCATATGCTTTGAATAAACTTATTATATTTTTATTCGGCCTGATCTGGCTAGCATAAAAAATAAAATCTACATTTTTATTTTTAAATATTGAAACATAGTCCTGCTCATTCGATTTACGAATCGCAGACATGAGTAACGATTTGGCATAATGAGAGGTCGCTTCTTCATTATCTGGTAGGCCACCAATATTAATGAAGCTATCAACTTTATTAGCGGCATGGTGTACCACTGACACCTTATCCACTGATATTTGATAGCCATCGATTAGTGTATTCCATTTTACCACTTCACTATAAGTGACAAAGTGATCCCCTGTTCTGATAGCCTCTTCTAGCAATTTAAAGGTCGATAGAGTCCTATCGCCACCAATTTGAGAAAAGGCGACAGGAAAATCTCGTAAAACAACATCTGGCACACACATTAATCGAGGGGCATCAATTTTGTTAAACTCAGGCCAATAAGCTGTAGGACAATACCATGCAGATATATCATGCATACTATCGATTAATGCGTTTATACGCTTCCCCTCCATCAACTCCATATTGCGGTAGAGACGCAACACCAATCCGTCATCTTTAGGCGAGTGAACCATTTTCATGAAACGACCTATGTACTTGGAAGACCTACCAAGCACGACTGACTTCAATTTATGAACAAAAAAGAACGCCAATAACAAAGGAAAAAACACGATAAAAAATAATGGGAATATCATTAAGGTCAACAGCAACAACAGGCCACCCTCAATCCCCAGCAGGATCAGGTCCGATGTCGTGTACGTATTCAGTAAACGCTTCTCCACATAATGAAAAGTGTTTTCCTTCAGTCTACCAATCAACTCCAGAAAAAATGATTTGAGTGTTTTTCTTTTTTTTCTTTTCGTTTTACGATTAAGATACCAATGGTAAAAATCCAATAAAAGCGGTCTTTTCTCTGGCGCACGAATTGAAAAGCTGTCATGTGGCACATTTTCGCTATCAAACAGATCATAGAGATCTTGCTTAGACCAACTGGGACAGACTAAGGTGAACTTTACATCATTGCGTGCTGCAGCACCTTTAAGAAAGGCTGCTAAGTAGCGGCCAAGCCCTTCCTTTCTTAAATCAACAGATGGGGCATAGCAAAGATAAATTCCAAATTTTCTCACAGACATTCGCGTATTACCCCCCAATAATGCTTAGCCAGATGGTGTACTTGCTGTTTTTCTAATACATCTTTGCTAGGCAACTTTTCTCGAAGATACACAGCCTGCTCTTCCATATATTTAAGTTGTTGAGCCATTTCTTGTGGTGACTCTGCAGCAGACCATGTCAAATTCAGCGAGAACTGGCTATCTATTTCCCGCATTGCCGGATAATCAGAGGATAGCGCAGGAACCTTAAGGTAGGCGGCCTCGATAACCGAGAAAGTGCCATTATCTATGCACGCAGGATGCCATATAAATGATGCTAGCTTTAGTGCCTTTCTATATTCTATATCGGATAACTCACCACACAACTTTATCTTACGCTTTAGCGGCTTACTATTCTCAACAACCCTCACAAACTCGCTCAAATGTGACAGCTTACTTTCCATTATATTCTGAGTGTTGACGCCAGTAATAAAGCATTTGAGAGAGCCCGCTAGCTGGTTATAATAGATATCCAATGCTTTCACAGCATTGAGATGATTCTTATGGGGACTTAGGTTGGTAGTCCAAATGAAATAATCGCATAAATCTTTATGCTGATCCTTTTCAAATGAAAAATCCGGCGCCAACATAGGTAACCTAGCAATTCTGTCTGGCTCAATACCAGCATATTGTTGCGCATCGCGGCAAGTGAAGTCAGTAGTCACCAAAACTCGCTCAGCTTGTGTTGCAGCTTTTAAGTAGAGATGGTCAGCACCACCTTGCAAAATTGAAACATAGCGCTGCAAATAATCATATACCATCAGTACTATTGGTCTTACAGGGAGAAGTATTTTGGCTAGCCTGTCGGAAACGAAAACCCACATATCACAATCATAGAAATTACTGATGCCATCATTGGGAACCATATATGATTCAGCTGTAGTACACCAGCCATCATGACCTGCATATTGCATAGCACGAGCAGCATCATCTTTGGAAAGATTTTGCCAATAGAAGCCTCTCCTTTGAATTGTCGGATTTAAATCCTGCAGCTCATTAGCACGATCTAACTCGTCAATAGCTGGATGGGCAAAAACGACTTCACAATCTTCATTAGCCTGCTGACTGCCAAGCAATATGGCATCAGCTAAAAGCTTAGCGCCTCGCAGACTACCACCACGATACTCAATTGGAACAATTACTGCAATTCGCTTCTTCCTGGTGACATATGCAGGCCGAGCTTTCTGCTGCAAGCGATGCTCTTTCAATCCATCGATGACAAGACTAAAGTTGCTTTTCCATATTGAAGCACAATGCTCAGGCATCATTTGTTCAAGAAGAACATGCTGTGTTTTTCTAATATCTCTGATTAACTTTTCATCACCATTTAAGATTTTGCCAATCTTAGCCTTAGCCTCTGCAATTGTTTCACATCTGCCAGGTAAATTGACTCCCCCCATTAAATCCAACATTCCCCCGGCCATATATACCAGTGGCATACCAGCTTGTATTGCTTCAAATGGATGATAATGTATGTGATTTGGTTCAGTGGAATGATAAAACATCACGCTACATTCTTGCATGTTATCTGAGTGCTCTTCTTTAGATACAAAGCCGAGCACTTTTTTATCATTAACAGCTATTGGTTGCGCGCCACCAATGATGTAATCAAACTCTTTAAAGTCACGAACAAAGGAGTCATAAATATTTTTAAAATATGGAGATGTTCCAATTCTTGGACAGACAAAAAGTATCGTCTTTCTCTTTCCACTCCAATTTTCAGGTTGGTATTTTCCTTTTAAACCAACAGGTAAATAACATGACCGTTTTGCTAAAAATGGCATTTCTACATCAGAAATATGCTCATAGCCACAACCAAACCAGAATCTCTTCCCCATCGATTTAATTGTTGAAACTACATTATCTCCACATTCACTTCTTAATAAAGAAGAATAATTGTATCCCTTAGACAAGCCGAATACACGAAGAATGACGGCACCATTAAAATTTTTGATAGTTGACTTAATCTGCTTTGGGAAGAAACCAATTATCGCATAATCAAAATACTTATTTACAATATCCCAAGCATCTTTACTTGGTGACTCATACCAATTCTGTTCATTTAAAACATCAAGCTCATGTCTAGGAATAGTCAATTCATCGTCAAAATCGAATGTTATACTTGCCGATAAATTTCCTTCATCATATGGAAACTTTTTTGGAAGATATATCTCTTCAATACCAGACTCTATTAGTTGAGGTATTTCAAAGCTTCTTAATGTTGAATGGTTAAGCAGCCACAAAACTCGATTTTTCATGTTAAATCCAGATTATTGACTCGTTTATAAGCTATGATAGCATCATCAATGGGGCCATCAAAAATGTATTCACCATGATGGAACACAATCCCTCTTGAGCAAATATTTTTCAAGGCACTGAAATCATGTGATGCTAAAACCAGTATTTCAGCATTCTCAATCAGGCTCATTATTCTGTTTTTAGCCTTTGCCATAAACTGGGCATCACCGGCACCAATCACCTCATCGAGCAGTAATATATCGCCACCAACAGCCGTGGATATGGCAAATGCTAGTCTGACTTGCATCCCTGCAGAGTAAGTTTTAATTGGATAATCAATAAACTCTCCCAGACCTGCGAACTCAACGATCTCATTTTCTTTCTCTTTCATAAAGGTAGGAGAGAGACCAAGCAGAAGACCGCGATAGAGAATATTTTCTCGGCCTGTTGCATCTGGTTCAAAACCTAGACTCAAATCAAAAAGAGAACGCACTTGCCCTTCAACAATTAATTTACCACTAGATATAGGATAAAGACCAGCCACTGTTTTAAGAAATGTGCTTTTTCCGGCGCCATTGTGCCCCAAGAGTCCAACCCGCTCTCCATTATTTATTTCCAAAGTAATATTCTTTAATGCATGAATATCAGAGATTGAGTGTTCAGCTTTTCCTTTTTTTAAAGCTCCAGACAAAAGGGACTTTAGCGATCGCTCTTTATAAGCTACCGATGCATAATGAAGGTTAACATTCTCAAGTTTAATTCTATTTTTTTTCATAGGTAGAAGATCACTTTTTTCTCTACATTTCGACCAATAAGCCACGCAAGTAAAAATAGGAGAGCAGCAGTTATTAGACTAAATGTATAGTTTTCCAGACTGGGCCACTCACCTTTTAGTAGTGGTGCTCTTATAATTTGCAATACATGATACACAGGATTGTAATCGACTAACCAATCCAACCCGCCAGAACGGAACATACGTTCCTCGAAATATACCGGAGAGATAAACCATATTGCTTGCATGACTAATCCCATAGCATGCGGCACATCTCTGAATCTAACACCGATATAAGCTAGCAACGTTGATAATGGCCAAGCAATAAGTGCCAATATTGGGAAAACAGTTAAGGTGGCTAGCCAAGTTATATTTATATTTTGTGGCAAGACAACAATTGACCAAGCAAATAGTGACAAACTGGCGAGGGCAAGCACTATGATGCTGCTAAATACAGTACGTAATGTGTATATTGCTAGTGGATGCTTACATTGTTTAATGTAGGCATCGGCTTGCACAAACGCAAGTGAACCACCAATGGTATTGGCTACGACAAAATCCCAGACTATGATCCCCGACAAAATATAGGGTGCATATGTCACTATGTCTGTATTAAACATCTTACTAAAAACTATCGATATTAATAACGTCATACCTAAAGGTTGAATAAACGACCACAAAACACCGAAAAAAGAACGCCGCCAACGAGAGCGTAGATCCGATAAAGCGAGATGCTGCCAAAAATATCTAGCATCCCAGATACCTCGAATGTAATAAAAGCTCATAAGGTTTCCATTTATTTAAAATAACCCTTCATTCATAAAATATGAAGGGTTACCTATCTGAACACTATTTATTTAAGTAAAAATCAACGATTACTTTGCAGATAAAATCAATATCACTTTCAGATAACTCAGGGTAACTTGGTAAATTCATGCCTCTTGAACTGATATCTTCAGCAACAGGAAACTTCTGTTCTGTAAATACATGTGGCATTGTGTTAGATAAAGGAAACAATGGCCTTGTCTCGACACCATTATTTTTTAGAACATTTCTGAGCAAATCTCTATCTTGTGCATTTTCTACAAGGATCGAGCACATCCAGTATGAATGTCTGGCATTCTCAATCTCTTTGTGGAACGTAATCGGTAAATGGTTCAATCGACGCTGGTAACAGCAGGCAATCTCTCTCTTTTTGGCAATGATCTCATCTGCTTGTTCTAATTGTGCCAAACCAATCGCAGCACATATATTGGTCATGCGATAGTTAAATGCCAACGCGTCATGCCAATACTCTTTAAGCTTCGAGACCCCCTGGCTCTTCAAATGACATGCCAATTCATGGACAATTTTATCCTTTGAAACAACCATACCACCTTCACCGGTTGTTATTGTCTTATTGCCAAAGAAACTGAATGTCGCCACGTCACCAAATGTACCAACATGCTTATTTTTATAAAGAGTGCCAAAAGCTTCCGCACAGTCTTCTATCAAAAACAAGTTATGTTTTTTACAAACATCTACTAATGCATCCATGTCACATGGTAAACCATAAAGATGCACAGCCATGACAGCCTTAGTCTTTGCTGTGATTTTTGTTATCACGTCATTGACATCGATGTTCCATGTATCTGGTAACGAGTCTACATAGACAACTTTGGCACCGGTCTGAATGATGGTATTTACTGAAGCAATATATGTGAATGAAGGAACAATGACCTCATCACCAGGACCAATACCTAAAGCAGCCATCGCCAAATGCAGTGCCACGGTACCATTACTAACCGTTGTACAATATTCTGCACCAATATACTTTGAAAATGCAGATTCAAATCTGTTAATAAATTCACCTTTTGAAGAGATCCACGTTGAATCAAGGCATTCATTAACGTATTTTTTTTCATTACCAGACAATCTTGGTTGATATACTGGAATCATAATCACTCCACACTAACATTAACATCAAAACCATGTGATTTCAGCAAGGCATGCTGACGAGCTTGCTGCAAATCATATGCAACCATCTCTTGTACCATTTCTGCAAGCGTCGTTTCCGGCTCCCAACCCAGCTTATTTTTTGCATTAGATGGATCACCAAGCAGTGTCTCTACTTCTGCCGGTCTGAAATAACGCGGATCAACACATACGATAATATCACCAACCTTTAATGCCGGTGCTTTATCTCCAGAAATAGCCGAAACAACGGCTTTCTCATCGACACCACTCCCAATGAAGCTTAATTCAATACCTAACTCGGCAGCAGCGATTTTTATAAATTCACGGACACTATATTGCACTCCAGTTGCAATCACAAAATCCTCTGGTTGCTCTTGTTGCAACATCATCCATTGCATCTTGACATAGTCTCTTGCATGTCCCCAATCGCGTAATGAGTCCATATTCCCCATATACAGGCACTTTTCGAGACCTTGAGCAATATTTGCCAAACCTCGAGTTATTTTTCTAGTAACAAATGTTTCACCACGACGGGGGGACTCATGATTAAACAAAATACCATTACAAGCATACATACCGTATGCCTCACGATAATTCACCGTGATCCAATACGCATACATTTTAGCAACGGCATAAGGGCTGCGCGGATAAAAAGGCGTTGTCTCTCGCTGCGGAATTTCTTGCACTAGGCCGTATAGTTCGGATGTCGATGCCTGATAAAATCGAGTTTTTTTGGTCAGCCCCAAGAAACGAATAGCTTCCAATAAGCGCAAAGTGCCGATCGCATCAACATCCGCAGTATATTCTGGAGAATCAAAACTAACAGCGACATGAGATTGAGCACCAAGATTGTAAACTTCATCGGGTTGAACTTCGGCTATAATTCTCGTTAGATTTGATGAATCAGTTAAGTCGCCGTAATGCAGTTTAAAATCAACATTTTCCTCATGGGGATCTTTATAAATGTGGTCTACACGTTGTGTATTAAACTGAGATGCACGGCGCTTAATACCATGCACTTCATAACCCTTCTCTAATAGAAATTCAGCCAGATATGAACCATCCTGACCAGTCACCCCAGTAATCAATGCTACTTTCTTGGACATTTTCAGCACTCTCCCTATATGTTGTTGATCATTTTATGTAATGAATTCAAACCAGACGTTAACTTGCTTATATTATTTTTACTTTCAACATTAAGCCTTAGTAGTGGCTCCGTATTTGAAATGCGAACATTAAATCGCCAATCGTTCATTTCGATACTAAGACCATCTACATATTCTACCTTGACAGCGAGTGGTACATAAACCTCTTCAAGCTTCTTTATTATTTCAAGAGCATTATCGACTCTATAGTTTATCTCTCCACTACATGGATATGCTTTAACTCGCTCAGCCACTAAACTTGACAATGTGGAATTTTTTAGTGACAACAAGTTAATTACTAGTAACCATGGAATCATACCACTATCACAGTAGCCAAAATCACGAAAATAGTGATGGGCACTCATTTCACCACCATAAATTGCATTTTCACTGCGCATTCGTTCTTTAATAAAAGCATGACCAGTTTTGCTTTGTACAGGTATACCGCCAGACTTCTCAACGATATCGATAGTATTCCATGTCAAGCGTGGATCATGAATTATTCTCTCATGAGGATTCTCTACTAAAAATGCCTCTGCCAATAATCCAACGATATAATATCCTTCGATGAAAATACCATTTTCATCGAACAGAAAGCAGCGATCAAAATCACCATCCCACGCAATGCCCATGTCAGCATGATGCAATTTTACAGCTTCTGATGTCACATCTCTATTTTCAGGAAGTAATGGATTAGGAATGCCATTGGGAAAATTACCATTTTCTTCATGATGAATTTTTATAAATTCGACTGGGATATTAAGGATATTAAAACGTTGTTCAATAACATCAATTACATGGCCTGCGGCACCATTACCTGCATTCACAACAAGCTTGAGCGGACGTAATTGATGTGGCTTTATATACGTCAGTAAATGATCGACATAAGCATCTAGTATCGATTTTTTACTCAATGTACCTCGCCGAAATGATACACTGAAGTCCCCCTTTTCAGCCAATGCTCGAATATCATTCAAACCACTATCGCCACTAATTGGACAAGCATCACGACCAACCAGCTTCATGCCATTATAATCCATAGGATTATGGCTAGCAGTAACTTCTATCGCACCATCAATATCCAATGTGAAGGCTGCAAAATAAGTTTCTTCAGTACCCGTTACGCCCAAATCAATAACATCACAACCTGCATCTAGGATACCGTTTGCAAGCGCTTGTTTTAAGCCTTCACTAGTTAGTCGAACATCACCTCCAACAGCAATTCTCGTTGCCTTTAAATATTGTGCTGTTGCACGACCAATACGATAGGCAATCTCAATGTTTAATTCATCACCCAACTTTCCACGAATGTCGTAAGCTTTAAAACAAGTAAGATTCATCTAATTCCCTCCTTTAATTATGATTCCTTTTTAATAATCAATAATATCATCTTCACCCAAATACTCACCAGTTTGAACTTCTAACATAACTAAGTCGATGAGACCAGGATTTTTTAATTGATGACGATGTCCGGCAGGAATATATGTAGATTGGTTAGCTGTTAGTAATGCAACTTGATCTTCATAAAAGACCTCTGCAACACCAGATAGTACAACCCAATGCTCATTTCTATGATGATGCATTTGCATCGTTAAACTAGCACCAGGTTTAACTTCAAGTCTTTTAATTTTAAAGCGTTCACCCGCCTCAAGTAATGTATATAGACCCCAGGGGCAATAAACAGTACGATGCATTTTAAATGCATCATTATTTATCGCCTTAAGATTATTATAAATCAACTTGACATCTTGACTGTTCTCTTTATGTGCAACCAATAATGCATCTGCTGTATCAACAATAACTAGATTTTCTATACCAACTGCACCAATAACTCGATCTTCACTCGATATATAACAGTTTGAGGTAGCATGTAAAATTGCATGCCCTTGAACTGTGTTTCCATGTTCATCGGCTCGATGGAGGTCACTCATTGCAGCCCAAGAGCCAATATCACTCCAACCTATGTCACAGGGAACCACCGAAACATTGCCTGATTTCTCCATCACAGCATAGTCTATCGATATGTCCGGTACATGACTAAACGTGTCAGGATCAAGGTCAATATGTTTTACCTTTTTACTTTGAACCAGTTCTGACCTGTCTAGGCATGTTTTGGTTGCTGACAATACTTCTGGGCAATGCAAATCCATCTCTGTAATCATGGTACTTGCTTTAAAGCAAAACATGCCTGAGTTCCAGAAGAAACGACCACTTGCGACGTACTCACTCGCCTTATCCAAGGTTGGCTTTTCAACAAAACGCAATACACTTGTACCAGTGGCCTCGATATAACCATAACCGGTTTCAGGAATTGTTGGCTTAATGCCAAATGTGACTAATTGTCCTGTTTTTGCTAATTCCACTGCACAGGAAACAGCATCATCGAATGCAACCTGATCTGTGATTAAGTGATCGGCAGCTAATACTAGCAAGATCGCATCATCACCATATGTATCACGAACATAAACTGCAGCTGATGCTACTGCTGCTGCGGTGTTACGACCATAGGGTTCCAGAATAAATGAAGTCTGAACTTCATTACTATTCACCTCTTTAAATGAATCTAGTGTTTTGAAATAAAGATCTCTGTTAGTGATCGTCAAAACTTCTCTGATATCAGCTAGCTTTGCTCCACGTAGAAATGCTTTTTGCAAAAAACTTTGATTATCAGATAGTTTGATGAACGGTTTGGGATGCTGTTCACGCGAAATGGGCCATAATCTAGAGCCGCTGCCACCACACATAATTGCAGGAATTAAAACTGTCATAGCTACACCATGAAATTATAGTTAAATTTTTTAGCCATCATAAATGATTTTGCACTTGCATCTTTCCTAGACAATACAGGGAGCATATCATTATCCCATTTTATTGATAGCTGCTGATCATTCCAGCATATTGAATTTTCAAAATCTGGTTGGTAATAATTAGTTGCTTTATATAAAACTTCTGCGGTCTCTGTTCTTGTGATGAATCCATGAGCAAATCCTTCAGGAATCCATAATTGACGTTTGTTTGTATCTGACAAATGGGCTCCAACCCATCGCCCAAAAGTCGGCGAGCTTTTACGAATATCAACTGCCACATCAAATATTTCACCAATGATACAGCGCACTAACTTTCCTTGCGCATGGGGGGGAAGTTGATAGTGCAAACCACGCAATACACCTTTAGATGATTTTGAGTGATTATCTTGTACAAAGGTGACAGGGTATCCCACCGCGTCTTCAAATAGCTTATGATTGAAACTTTCAAAGAAAAAGCCACGCTCATCACTAAATACCCTAGGCTCAAATAGAAGTATGTCAGGGAGCTCAGTCTTGATTACATTCATCTCAGATATGCCAACTAAATTTATTCGTGGTAAAGAGTGGCAACACCACCCAGATATCACATCAGACTTTGTTCAACCATTTTTAGCAAATATTGTCCATAGGTATTTTTTTCTAATGGTAGCGCGAGCGCACGTACCTGCTCTACATCAATGAATTTTTTGCGATAAGCGATCTCTTCTGGGCAAGCGACTTTCAACCCCTGACGAGTTTCGATAATCTGAATAAAGTTGCTCGCTTCAATCAGGCTTTCATAGGTTCCGGTATCAAGCCAGGCATAACCGCGGCCCATCATCACCACCGATAAACTACCTTGCTCCAAGTAGATACGGTTCACATCAGTTATTTCAAGCTCGCCACGGGGCGACGGTTTCAAACTCTTGGCGATATCCACCACGCGGTTGTCGTAGAAATAGAGGCCAGTGACCGCATAGTTGCTCTTGGGATTCTGTGGCTTCTCTTCCAGTGAAATAACGGTACCTTGCTTATCAAACTCCACCACCCCATAACGCTCTGGGTCATGCACATGATAGGCAAAAATGGTAGCACCACTGTCTTTACTTGCTGCCGCTTCCAGTTGTTTCTGCAGATCATGGCCGTAGAAGATGTTGTCGCCCAGCACCAGTGCACAGGGATCTGAACCAATAAACTCTTCCCCCAAAATAAAGGCCTGCGCTAGGCCATCCGGGCTTGGCTGCACCTTGTATTGCAGATTCAAACCCCACTGGCTGCCATCGCCTAACAACTGTTCGAAACGGGGGGTATCTTGCGGGGTGCTGATGATCAAAATATCGCGAATGCCCGCCAGCATCAGGGTGCTCAGCGGATAGTAGATCATCGGCTTGTCATAGATGGGCAGCAGCTGCTTGCTCACCGCCATGGTGACTGGATAGAGACGGGTCCCAGAGCCACCGGCCAGAATAATGCCTTTACGTTTGGTCATGATGCTTGTTTTTTATTCTTAAGCTACAAAAGAAAAAAGTGGTTTGATACCACACTCTTCTGTTTTATCCCTGTCAACCAGAGATGCATTCCGTACATCCCTGGCCTGTGATTTACTTGCCGAGGATCTCGGTCAACATCCGCTCCACACCGACCGTCCAGTCCGGCAGTACCAGATCGAAGGTGCGCTGGAACTTGCTGGTATCCAAGCGGGAGTTATGAGGGCGCTTGGCCGGGGTCGGGAAGGCACTGGTCGGCACCGCATTGAGCTGTGTGACTGCCAGTTCGACCCCGGCCTCTCTGGCTTTGGCAAACACCAGCTGGGCGTAATCAAACCAGGTGGTGGTACCGGAGGCAATCAGATGGTATAGCCCGGCAACCTCGGGTCTGCTCTGCGCCACGCGAAGTACATGAGCGGTGCAATCTGCCAGCAATTCGGCACCGGTCGGGGCACCAAACTGGTCATTGATGACCGACATCTCGCTACGCTCCTTGCCAAAACGCAGCATGGTCTTGGCAAAGTTGGCACCACGGGCAGCGTAGACCCAGCTGGTGCGGAAGATCAGGTGGCGCGAGCACAGGGCTGCAGCCTGCTCACCCGCCAGCTTGGTCTCGCCGTAGACGTTGAGCGGGGCGGTCACATCGGTTTCAAGCCAAGGGCGCTCACCACTGCCATCGAACACATAGTCGGTGGAGTAGTGGACCAACCAGGCTCCCAATGCTTCAGCTTCTCTGGCAATCGCAGCCACACTGGTGATGTTGAGCAGCTCGGCAAACTCCCGCTCGCTCTCGGCTTTGTCTACCGCAGTGTGGGCCGCCGCGTTCACGATGACATCCGGCTTCACCTGGCGCACCGTCTCCGCCACACCGGCCGGCTTGCTGAAGTCACCGCAGTAGTCGGTGGAATCAAAATCGACGGCTGTGATACGGCCCAGCGGTGCCAGTGCACGTTGCAGCTCCCAGCCAACCTGACCATTCTTGCCAAACAGCAGAATATGCATCAGACACGCTCCCCGTAGTTCTGTTCGATCCAGGACTGATAGGAGCCACTCTTCACGTTGTTGACCCACTGCTGGTTATCCAGATACCACTGTACGGTTTTGCGGATACCGGATTCAAAGGTTTCTTGCGGTTGCCAGGCGAGCTCGACGCTCATCTTGCTGGCGTCAATGGCATATCGGCGGTCATGGCCAGGGCGGTCGGCCACATAAGTGATTTGATCGTGGTAGGAGCCGGTCTTGGGCACCATTTCATCCAGCAAGTCACAGATGGTATGAACAACCTCCAGATTCTGTTTCTCGTTGTGGCCGCCAATGTTGTAGGTCTCGCCGATGACACCTGTGGTAACCACGGTATAAAGCGCGCGGGCGTGATCTTCCACATAGAGCCAGTCACGGATCTGGTCACCCTTGCCGTACACCGGCAGCGGTTTGCCATCCAGGGAGTTGAGGATCACCAGCGGGATCAGCTTCTCGGGGAAGTGGTACGGGCCGTAGTTGTTGGAGCAGTTGGTGACGACGGTCGGCAGGCCGTAAGTACGGCGCCAGGCGCGCACCAGATGGTCACTGGAAGCCTTGGAGGCAGAATAGGGGCTGCTGGGAGCATAAGGGGTAGTTTCGGTGAAAAGCGGCAGTGCCACACCGAGGGCCACTTCATCCGGATGGGGCAGGTCGCCATACACCTCGTCGGTGGAGATATGGTGGAAGCGGAAAGCCGCCTTGCGTACCTCGTCCAGGCCGTTCCAGTAGGCGCGAGCCACTTCCAGCAGCATGTAGGTGCCGACGATGTTGGTCTCGATGAAGTCGGCGGGGCCGGTGATGGAACGATCAACATGGCTCTCGGCGGCCAGGTGCATCACGGCATCCGGCTGGTGCTGGGCAAACACCCGCTCCAGCTCGGCACGATTGCAGATATCCACCTGTTCAAAGGCATAACGTTCACTGCTGGCGACACTGGCCAAGGATTCCAGATTGCCCGCATAGGTGAGTTTGTCGAGGTTGAGGACTGAGTCGTTGGTATTTTGAATGATATGACGAACAACCGCCGAGCCGATAAAGCCTGCGCCACCAGTGACAAGAATTTTCATAGTTATGCTCTTGAAAATTAATAGAAAACCTAGTTTTTAGACGCACTGAATCGACGATGCCCCTCGTCTTCGCAGAGAATGTCTGATGCTGTGCAAATCAAACGCAATAGCTACCGCCCCTGAGTTACAGCCCCCAGTTTGCTGCTTTTAACCAGAATGTGTGTGCTGTTGGTCATGATGCCCTCCAGCTTGGGATTGTTCTGCCATCGTCCCTGATGACAAGATTGCTATCTGCTTTGCCTTCAGCTTGGTCATTGCACAAGCTGAAGGCATATAAATTGCCATGCCCCAAAGGCAAAGTCTGGATTCTAGCGCCTTTCCCGGCAGCTTGAATAGTCAAAACAACCTTGCTCAAAACAAGTCATCTACAACCCATTTTGCTGTTGCTCAACACTCTAATTGGCGGCCGGAAATGTTCGGTCATCATTCAAAAAGCCCCTATCGACACCTTATCATCATCTTCCACTGCTGATATCCCAAGTAAAAATAGTGATACATAGCGTATCGGAGTGGAGCTAGCTCACAAGAACACCATTTTGCTATAACCCTTGCAGAAGATGAGTAACACTTTCTTACAATTGCCATTCACTGAATGCTCAGGATCCAGGACTTTTCACCCATCTCTGCAGCCTGCCGATAGACTGTCTGCACGACGTATTATGTCATTTGGGCTTCATATGTATATGTTTTTGCTCAAAAGAAACGGGGCGAACCCGATGGTTCGCCCCGTATTGACCTGCTGATGGAAGGTATGAGTGTGCCTACTGCTGACGCTCGCCCTTGCCACCCTCGGTATCGGTGGCTTGCCAGCCGCCGCCGACGGCCTTGTAGAGCGCGACCTGGTTGCTGAGCTGCGCCAGACGGGTACTGATCAGCCCCTGTTTGGCACTGAACAGCGAGCGCTGGGCATCGAGTCGGGTGAGATAACTGTCCACCCCTTTCTCGTAGCGCACCTCCGCCAGCTTGAAGTAGGTCTGGTTCGCCTCCACCAGTGCCTGCTGCGCCTGCAGTTGCTTCTGGTAGTCAACCTGGGCGCCGAGCGTATCTGCCACTTCCTTGAACGCGGTCTGGATGCTCTTCTCGTAGCTCGCCACCGCCTGCCTGGTGCTCACCTCGGCCACGTCCAGATCCGCGATGCGCTTGCCGCCGTCAAAAATCGGCAGATTGATCTGCGGCATGAAGGTCCAGGTACCGGTGCCGCCGTCAAACAGCCCGCTCAGCTGGTTGCTGGCGGAGCCCGCCGTCGCGGTCAGCGAGATGGTCGGGAAGAAGGCCGCACGGGCGGCGCCGATATTGGCATTGGCCGCCTTCAGGCTGTGCTCGGCCGCCAGGATGTCCGGGCGCTGTTGCAGCAGGCTGGATGGGGCGCCCACCGGGATGGCCGCCAGTTGCACCTCGGCCAGGGTCGCCGGCTCGGTCATCAGCGCGGGGACGCCGGTCCCGAGCAGCAGCGCCAGGCCGTTGCGATCCTGCTTCACCTGCCGCTGATACTGGGCCAGGCTCACTTTGGCACTTTCCAGCGCGGTACGGCCCTGGGCCAGCTCCATTTCGGAGGCGGCCCCCAGCCGGTACTTGTGCTCGGTCAGGCCATAGCTCTCCTGCTCGGTGGCCAGGGTCGCCTCGCTCAGCGCGAGCAACTCCTGATCCGCCAGCAGGTTGAGATAGGCGTTGGCCACCGAGGCGATCAGCGCGATCTGGGTGCTGCGCTGGGTCTCCACCTGCGCCAGATAGTTTTCCAGCGCCTGATCTTTGAGGCTCTGGATCCGGCCGAACAGGTCCAGCTCGTAGGAGGTGATGCCGATGTTGGCGCCGTACTGGCTGCTGATGGTGCCCTGCCCCGTGCTGCTGAGATCGTCCGATCCCTGCTGGCGGGTACCCGAGCCATTGGCCGCCAGGGTCGGCAGCTGGGCCGCCCGCTGGATCCGGTATCTGGCCTCGTAGGCCTCCACGTTGAGGGCCGCGATGCGCAGATCCCGGTTGTTCTCAAGAGCCGTGGCGATCAACTGCTGCAGGGCGGGATCGAGGAACTGCTGGCGCCAGGGGGAAACGGCCGCCTCCCCTGCCTGGTTGCTCTGCCAAGCGGCGCCTTGCGGCAGCTCGGGTCGCTGGTAATCGGGGGCCATGGAACAGCCCCCCAGCAGCAGCGTCACGCTCAGGGCGATCAGGGTCTTAGTCATGTTTGATCTCCTCGGCATGGGCCAGACGCGCCTGCTTGGTGCTGTGCTTGGTGAAATAGCGCATCACCAGCACGAAGAACAGCGGCACGAAGAAGATGGCCAGCACGGTGGCACTGATCATCCCCCCCATCACGCCGGTACCGATGGCGTTGCGGCTGCTGGCGCCGGCCCCGGTACTGATCACCAGCGGCAATACGCCGAGGATGAAGGCGAGCGAGGTCATCAGGATCGGACGCAGACGCAGGCGCGCCGCCTCCACCACGGCTTCGCTCAGCCCCATGCCCCTGTCATAGAGTTCCTTGGCGAACTCGACGATGAGGATCGCGTTCTTGGCCGACAGGCCTATGGTGGTAAGCAGACCAACCTGGAAGTAGACGTCGTTCTCCAGCCCGCGCAGGGTGGCGGCCACAATGGCCCCCAGCACCCCGAGCGGCACCACCAGCATCACCGAGAACGGAATGCTCCAGCTCTCGTAGAGGGCGGCCAGACAGAGGAACACCACCAGCAGGGAGATGGCGTACAGGGCCGGCGCCTGAGAGCCCGCCTGCCGCTCCTGATAGGAGAGACCGGTCCACTCGATGCCGATGCCTTCCGGCAGTTGCTTCACCATCTGCTCGATGGCGGCCATGGCGTCACCGGTACTCTTGCCCGGCGCTGCTTCCCCGACGATCTCCATCGCCGGCACGCCGTTGTAACGCTCCAGCCGTGGCGAGCCGAAGCTCCAGTCGGTGCTGGCAAAGGCGGAGAAGGGCACCATCTGACCGGCGCTGTTGCGCACGTACCAAAGCTTGAGATCCTCCGGGTTCATCCGAAAGGGGGCATCCGCCTGCAGATAGACCTTCTTGACCCGGCCTCTGTCGACGAAGTCGTTCACATAGGCAGAGCCCCAGGCACTGGAGAGCGTGCTGTTGATGTCGCTGATGGAGAGCCCCTGCGCCAACGCCTTCTCGTAGTCGATCTTGATGTCGAGCTGGGGGGTGTCTTCCATCCCGTTCGGGCGCACTCGTACCAGGTTGGGATCCTGCGCCGCCATGCCGAGCAGCTGGTTGCGCGCCGCCATCAGCTTGTCGTGGCCCACGCCGGCCCGATCCTGCAGGAAGAAGTCAAAACCGGTCGCCGTTCCCAGTTCCGGGATCGGAGGCAGGTTGAAGGCGAACACCTGGGCTTCCTTGATGCTGAACAGGTAGCCCATGGCACGGCCGATGATGGCATTGGCGCTGCGATCGGGCGTGTTGCGCTCCTTCCAGTCTTTCAGCTTGATGAACGCCATGCCGCTGTTCTGACCGCTACCGGCGAAGCTGAAGCCCGCCACCGTCAGCACGGAGTCGACATTGTCCTTCTCGTTTTTCATGAAGTAGTCGCGCATGTCGGCCAGCACCACCTCGGTGCGCTGCTTGGTCGCTCCGACCGGCAGTTGCACCATGGACATGATGACCCCCTGATCCTCTTCCGGCAGGAAGGAGGTGGGCATGCGCATGAACAGGATGGCCAGTACCGCCAGCATGGCGGCGTAGATGATGCCGTAGCGCACCCCTTGCTTGACCACCTTGCGCACGCCGCTCTGGTAGCGGTTGGCGCTGGCGTCGAAGGCCCGGTTGAACCAGCCGAAGAACCCGCGCTTGGCACCGAACTCGCCATGCTTGATGGGCTTGAGCAGGGTGGCGCACAGGGCTGGGGTCAGGATCAGCGCTACCAGCACCGACAGCACCATGGCCGAGACGATGGTGAGCGAGAACTGGCGATAGATGGCACCGGTCGAACCGCCGAAGAAGGCCATCGGCACGAACACCGCCGAGAGCACCAGGGCGATCCCCACCAGGGCACCGGTGATCTGGGTCATGGACTTGCGGGTCGCCTCGAGCGGAGAGAGATCCTCCTCGCTCATCAGGCGCTCCACGTTCTCCACCACCACGATGGCGTCATCCACCAACAGGCCGATGGCCAGCACCAGACCGAACATGGTCAGGGTGTTGATGGAGAAGCCGAACGCCGACATGACACCGAAGGTTCCCAGCAGCACCACGGGCACCGCGATGGTCGGGATCAGGGTGGCGCGGAAGTTCTGCAGGAACAGATACATCACGCAGAACACCAGGAAGATCGCCTCCACCAGGGTCTGTACCACCTCCTCGATGGAGATCTTCACGAACGGTGTGGTGTCGTACGGGTAGACAATCTCCATGTTGGCCGGGAAGTAGGTGGAGAGCTCATTCAGCTTGCCACGCACCTTCTCGGCGGTATCCAGCGCGTTGGCACCGGTCGCCAGCTTGATGGCGACCGCCGCGGTGGACTGACCGTTGTAGAGCGCCTCGGCATCGTAGCTTTCACCGGCCAGTTCGACCCGGGCCACGTCTTTGAGCCGCACCTTGGAGCCGTCCTGGTTCACCCGCAGCAGGATGTCGTTGAACTCCTCCACGGTGGAGAGCCGGGTCTGCCCCATGATGGTGGCGGTAAACCGCTGATCGCTCACCGCCGGGGTGCCCCCCAGCTTGCCAAAGGCCACCTGGGTATTCTGCGCCTTGATGGCGGCCTGTACGTCACCCGGGGTCATCTGCACCCGGTTGAGCTTGTTGGGATCGAGCCAGACCCGCATGGAGTACTGGCTGCCGAACAGGGTGATGTCCCCTACCCCGTCCAGACGACTGAGCGGTTCCTTGATGTTGGCCACCACGTAGTCGGCCAGGTCATCGTTGGTCATGGCGCCATCTTTGGAGATGAAGGCGGCCACCATCAGGAAGCTGCTGGAGGTCTTCTGGACCCGGATCCCCTGCTGCTGCACCTCTTGCGGCAACAGCGACATGGCTTGCTGCAGCTTGTTCTGCACCTGCACCTGGGCGATGTCGGGGTCGGTCCCCGGCTGGAAGGTGAGGGTGACCGATACCCGGCCGGAGGAGTCCGACTGGGAGGACATGTAGAGCAGGTGATCCAGTCCGGTCATGTTCTGCTCGATGATCTGGGTCACCGAGTCTTCCACCGTCTTGGCGGAAGCCCCCGGGTAGCTGGCGGAAATACCCACCGCCGGCGGCGCAATGCTCGGGTACTGGGCGACCGGCAGCTTGATGATGGCCAGGCTCCCCGCCAGCATGATCACCAGGGCGATCACCCAGGCGAAAATGGGTCTGTCTATGAAAAATCGTGCCATGAGGCGACTACTCCATCCTACTTGTTGGCCGGGGCATTGGCCGGCGCCTGGGCAGACTGCGCAGCGGCACTCTGTTCAGCAGGTGCCACGACGACCCCGGGTTTTACCTTTTGCAGGCCGGCGACGATCACCCGTTCGCCCGCCTTGAGACCGGATTCCACCACCCAGTCACTGCCGACGATGCGGCCCAGCTGCACTTCACGCAGCTCCACCTTGTTGTCCGCCGTCACCACCATCACGGTGGCGCCGCCTTTCGGGGTACGGGTCACCGCGGTCTGCGGCACCAACAGCCCTTCGGCGCGCTCACCCTCCTGCAGGGTGGCACGCATGAACATGCCTGGCAGCAGCAGCTGATGAGGGTTGGGGACGATCACCCGCAGGGTCACCATGCCGGTGGTCTCATCCACGGTCACGTCGGAGAACTGCAGCGAGCCCTCTTCGCCGTAGGTGGAGCCATCTTCCAGCTGGAAGCTCACCCGGGCGCCTTTCTGCTCGTCCTGGGTCAGCTTGCCGGCCGCCACCTGGCGCTTGAGGCGCAGCAGATCGGCGGTGGACTGGCGCACGTCCACATACATGGGATCGAGCTGCTGGATGGAAGTGAGGCTGTCGGCCTGCTGGGCCGTCACCAGTGCCCCCTCGGTCACCGCGGACTTGCCGATGCGGCCGCTGATGGGGGCCGTGATGCGGGTGTAGGCCAGGTTGATGTTGGCGGTCTGCAGCGCCGCCTTGGCGGCACCGATTTCGGCCAGCTGCTGCTTCCAGGCCGCGTCGGCGTCGTCATACTCCTGGCTGCTGATGGCCTTCACCTTCACCAGCTCGGCATAGCGCTTGGCCTTGAGGCGGGCGCTCTGCTCGTTGGCCTGCGCCTTGGCCAGGTTGGCTTTGGCACTGGCCACCGCGGCCTGATAGACGGCGGGGTCGATCTGGTACAGCAGCTGGCCGGCCTTGACGTCGCTGCCCTCGGTAAAGAGACGCTTGAGAATGATGCCGCTCACCTGGGGGCGTACTTCGGCGACCCGCAGCGGGGCGCTGCGACCGGTCAGCTCGGTGGTGAGCTGCAGTGGCGCCGTGTGCAGGGTGACGACATCCACCGCAGCCGGTGGCATCGCACCGGGCCCCTGCTGGGTACTGCCCTGTTCGCCGCAAGCGGTCAGCAGACCGCTCGCCAGCAGCGCAAGGCCGACTGAACGTGCGAGAATATGTTTATGCATGGAGAACCTGAGCCTCTGTCTATCAATGAATAACCACAGGGTTTATAGGACCCGGTTGGTAAAATCGGAAAGATGAGGCAATATACATACATTCATAAATGTATGTAAGTGACTTTTTTACTTTTACAAGGTGCGCGCAGAGATGGCCAGAAGAACCAAAGAAGAGGCGCAGCAGACCCGCTGCCACATCATGAGTACGGCCCTGGATCTGTTCTGCTCACACGGCCTGGCCAAGACCAGCCTGACCGACATCGCCAGGGCAGCCGAGCTGACCCGTGGCGCCATTTACTGGCATTTCAAGAACAAGGAAGAGCTGTTCGTCTCCCTCTGGGAGGAGCTGTGCCAACCCCTCTCCCACCAGCTCGATGCTTGCGTCTCCGAACTGGAGCCCGACCCCCTCGGCAAGCTGCGTACCTTCCTCAAGGAGGTGCTGGTCAAAATCTGCACCAACCCGGCCCATCAGCAGATGTTCACCATCATGTTCAACCTGGAGTCGCTGGAGGGGGAAGCCATCTCCTTGCGCGAACACATGCGCAGCCAGTCCAGCAACTTCTTCCGGGATCTGGAAACCACCCTGGGCAATGCAGTGCGCCTCGGCCAGCTGCCGCAGGGGCTGGATCTGCAGCGGGCCGCCACCCTGCTGCACTGCACCCTGGATGGCTACATAATCAACTGGCTGCACTTTCCGGAGCGCATCGATCTGCGCCAAGAGGCCGACTTCCTGCTGGACAGCCTGTTCGCCCTGATCGCCCTGCCAACCGGACCGGCCGCCCGTCGCCTCTGAGCCAGCAAGGCAGAACACTGGCGGCCCTTATCCATCGCAGACAACCCCTCACTTCCTTCCATCTCCTTCCATCACTTTGGCGCCCAGGCGCCAAATTGGCTCAAGTTTGCTATAGTCACGCCCCCGAAATTGAGTTGCGCCCCCCAACCAAGGTGCCCGCCATGTCCCGTTCATCCTCCTCTTGCCCTCTGGCCTCCATTGCCATGCCCTCAGCCGACCCATGGTCAGCGGCGCGCCAATCGTTTCTGGCGCTGCTCCCCCCCGGCGCCCACCTGCTGGAGGCGGGCTGCGGCGAAGGCGACGATCTCTGCTTCTTTCGCCAGCAGGGGCTGGTGGTGACGGCCTTCGATGCCCGCCTGGCACAGGCCAGGGTAGCCTCGCGGCACAGCGGCCAGCCGGTGCGGGTCTGCCGCATCGAGCAGTTGCATAGCGTGGTGCCCTATGACGGCATCTGGGCGCGTGGAGCCTTGCCGGCGATCGCGCCAGACGAGCTCAGCGACGCGCTGGCCCATCTGGCCGGCCTGCTCAAGCCCGCCGGAGCGCTCTATTGCGCCTTTCCCCACCCCAGTGGCCAGCTCGTTACCACCGGCAGCACACCTGCTGATCCCGCAGCCCAAGCGCACCTATCCCTGACCCGGCTCGATGAGGGCGGCCTGCGCCGGCTCATCGCCCCGCTGCCGCTGCAACTGCAGCAGTGTTGGGAGAGCGAGCAGACGGATGGCCGCTGGCTGCACGCCCTGCTGATCCGCGCCTGAAAGGGCGTGCCAAATTAATCACCCACCGCACCTCGCACTCACCTCGCCAGTGGCTATCACCACCACGATCACATTTAACAATATTTAACTCGACATTAACGCACGAACGACAGACATGATGCGGATTTTGTGTTAAAAAGCGGCATTAAAATCAAAATTAAATAACAAATCAGACACTAACACCTGGATTTACTTATGAAACTTGTCCTCAAACTGGTTGCCGGCATCCTCGCCGGTCTCTTGCTCGGTCTCTACGCCCCGGAATGGGTCGCACGCGTGCTGTTTACGGCCAAGACAGTTATAGGTCAGCTGATCACCTTCACCATTCCGCTCATCATCCTGTTCTTCATCATGAGCGGCATCGCCAGCCTGCCGAAGAACTCCGGCAAGCTGCTGGGCAAGACGGTCGCCCTCTCCTACTGCTCCACCATACTGGCGGGCCTGTTCGCCTTTACCGTGGCCAGCAACCTGATCCCGCGCCTGACCACCGCCGCCGAGCCCACCGCCGAGAGCGCCATCAAGCTCGCCTCCTACATCAACCTGGAGATCCCGCCGCTGTTCGGGGTGATGTCGGCGCTGGCCGCCGCCTTCGTGTTCGGCATCGGCATCAGCGCCACCCAGGCCACCGATCTGCGCCGGGTCGCCGATCAGGGCCGCGACATCATCGACCGCCTGCTGGCCAAGGTGATCATCCCGCTGTTGCCGTTCTACATCGCAGGCGTCTTCGTCGAGATGACGGTGGAAGGCACCGTATTCGCCACCCTGAAAACCTTCGGCGTGGTGCTGGTGATGGCCATCGTCATGCACTGGCTCTGGCTCTCCGTGCTGTTCGTCGGCACCGGTCTGGCCCTGGGACGCTCCCCGGCCCAGCTCATCAAGAACATGCTGCCGGCCTACTTCACTGCCCTCGGTACCATGTCCAGCGCCGCCACCATCCCGGTCGCCCTGCAGGCCAGCAAGAACAACGGCGTGAGCGATGGCATCGCCAACTTCACCGTGCCGCTGTGCGCCACCATTCACCTGTGTGGCTCCACCATCACGCTAGTGACCTGTGCCACCGCGGTAATGTTCCTCTCCGAGCATCTGGCCATTCCAGGCATAGACACCATGCTGCCCTTCATCATGATGCTGGGTGTCATCATGATCGCCGCGCCGGGTGCCCCGGGTGGCGGCGTCATGTCCGCGCTGGGTCTGCTCACCTCCATGCTGGGGTTCGGTGAGGCCTCCATCGCCCTGATGATCGCCCTCTACCTGGCCCAGGACAGCTTCGGCACTGCCTGCAACGTCACCGGCGACGGCGTCATCGCCCTGTGGGCCGACCGTTTCGCCCAGAGCGGCGAGCCAGCGCTCAGCGCCGAGCAAGACGCCGCCTGATAGAGCAAGCAGATAAAAAAACGGGAGCCATCGGCTCCCGTTTTTTTATTAGGTGTTTTCTTCCGGCGGCAGCGACTCGGTAAAGATCAGCCGGTTACCGAAGGGATCCCGGACCTGCAGCTCGCGGCAGCCCCAGGGCATGGTCTCGATGGCGGGTCTGGCGTTGGGATACCCCTTGGCCTGCCACTCAGCAAACAGGGCATCAAGCTTGTCGGTCGAGAGCCGCAGAGCCGCTCCCGGGCAGGCATCCCCGTGATGCTCGGAGAGGTGGATGACCCAGTCCCCTCGAGAGACCTGCAAGTAGAGCGGCATATCCGGGCCAAACCTGTGCTCCCAGTCGATGATAAATCCCAGGTAATCGAGGTAGAAAGCGCGCAACTTGCCTTCATCGAAGCTGCGCAGGATGGGTATGATCATGATGTCTCTCCTCTGCCGTTTGGGTAGTCGGGGTAAAGCCCCAAAGTCTGACCTGCGCAAAACTGCGCAGGTCAGACACTATCATGGCGTCCCTCTGCGGCTATTTTCCCTGCTCATGGGTTACTGCCACGACGGCGGATCACCCCTTCCTGCGCCGTGCTCGCCACCAGCACACCGTCGCGGGTGAAGAACTGGCCGCGCACCAGGCCACGACCGGCGCTGGCGCTCGGGCTGTCCACCACGTAGAGCAGCCAGTCGTCCAGCCGGAAGTCCCGGTGGAACCACATGGAGTGATCGATGGTGGCCACCTGCATGTCCGGCTCCCAGTACGACACGCCGTGGGGCTGCAGGGCAGTGAACAGGAAATGGAAGTCGGAGGCATAGGCCAGCAGGTACTTGTGCACCCGCTGATCGTCCGGCATCTGGCCATTGGCCTTGAACCAGACGTGGCGCAGCGGCTCATGCACGTCGGGACGGATCGGGTCGACCAGGGTCACCGGGCGAATTTCGATGGGCTTCTCGCACATGATCTTGTCGCGCAGGGCGGGCGGGATCTGCTGCTCGTAGGGACGCACCAGCTCCAGCTCGCTCTTGAGCTGCTCGGGGGGCGTGATCCCCGCCGGCATGGCAATCTGGTGTTCAAAGCCGTCCGCCTCGACCTGGAAGGAGGCGTTGAGATAGAAGATGGGCTTGCCGCCCTGAATGGCCTTGACCCGACGGGTGGAGACGGTCTGACCGTCGCGGATGTTCTCCACGTCGTAGACGATGGGACGGTTGGCATCGCCGGGGCGCAGGAAGTAGGAGTGGAAGCTGTGCACCTGGCGATCGCTTGCCACCGTCTGTTTGGCGGCTGACAAGGCCTGCCCCATTACCTGTCCGCCAAACACGGCCCGCAGACCGAGATCCTGGCTCTGGCCCCGAAACAGGCCCTCCTCGATTTTTTCGAGCGCCAGCAACGCCAGCAGCTCATCAAGTACCTTGCTCATTATTATCTCCTGTGTCAGTGCGGGAAGGCTAACAAGCCCGCCCGTGCCGAGCAACCACCCCCGCCCCTGCCAGTCGCCTGCCCGGCCCCATTAATTCAGCCTTACGTGAATTTGAACAATAACGAACTCAAAAGGCGCCAACAAAAAGGCCCGCCGAAGAGGCGGGCCTGTTGCAGGGCGACCTTGCGGCCACGCAGCGCTTACTTGCTGCCGGTACCCGAGTTGCGGGTGGAGGAGGTCGGCTTGCGACGGGCCGTGGTGGCACGGGCGCGCGGCTCCTTGCCCTGCATCTCCTTGTGGCGTTTGACGGCGCGACGGATCTGGGCGGCCTGCTTGTGACGACTGGTTTTGCCATCCTGCTGCAGATCGACCTTGGACTCGGTCTCGTTGGGCAGGTTGACCAGGCCACGCAGGTAGTTCACCTCGGGCAGTTTCAGCTCCTGCCAGCCACCGCGCGGAATGCCGCGATCCAGCTGCACGTCGCCGTAGCGGATGCGCATCAGGCGGCTCACCTGCACTTCCTGAGATTCCCACAGGCGGCGCACTTCACGGTTACGCCCTTCGGTCAGGGTGACGTTGAACCACTGGTTCAGACCCTCCCCACCGGCCGGCTTGATCTTGTTGAACTTGGCCATGCCGTCTTCCAGCTGAACACCCTTGCGCAGGCGCTGCAGCATGGCTTCGGTGATCTCGCCAAAGACCCGCACCGCGTATTCCCGCTCCACTTCGTGGCTCGGGTGCATCAGCCGGTTGGCCAGTTCACCGTCGGTGGTGAACAGCAGCAAACCTGAGGTGTTCACGTCGAGGCGGCCGACCGCAATCCAGCGGGCCCCTTCCATCTTGGGCAGACGATCAAACACGGTGGGACGACCTTCCGGATCGTGACGGGTACACATCTCCCCTTCCGGCTTGTGGTAAGCCAGCACGCGGCAGATCACTTCCTCTGCGGCACGGGTCTTGATCTGGTGACCATCCACCCGGATCACGGCGTTCACTTCGACGCGATCCCCCAGTGTGGCGACCTTGCCATCCACACTGACCCGACCTGCGGTGATCAGGGCCTCCATCTCACGACGGGAGCCGTGACCCGCGCGGGCCAACACTTTTTGCAGTTTTTCACTCATCGGGGTTACCTGATTGTTGATCGCTGCCCGCAGCTGCCAATGTCAGCGTGGACAACGAGGGTTGCAGTTCGGGATCAAGCTCAGGGAGCTGCTCCAGACTCTGCAGATTAAAATAATCCAGAAATTCTCGGGTGGTGGCGAGCAGCTCCGGGCGACCCACCACCTCCTTGTGACCGATGCTGCGCACCCAGCCACGTTCTTTCAGGGTATTCACTATCTGGCTCGAGACCGCCACCCCGCGGATGGCTTCGATCTCGGCCCGGGTGATGGGCTGACGATAGGCGATCAGCGTCAGCGTCTCCATCACGGCGCGCGAATAACGGGGGGCCCGCTCGCTCCAGAGCCTGGAGAGCTCCTCGGCGTACTCCTGGCGGGCTTGAAAGCGCCAGCCGGAGGCCACCTCCTTGAGCTCCACCCCCCGTTCGCTGTAATCCTGTCTGAGCTCCGCCAGCAACAGCTGGACGTAGCGGCTGGTGACCGGGTAGTCCGCCAGTACGCTGCTCTTGAGCTCGCTGACGTTGAGCGGGCGTCCGGCGACGAACAGTGCCGCCTCGATCAGCGTCTTGAGTCGTTCAGCCGGCAGCGCCATGGTCCGCTCCTCGCAACATCGGCCTCTTCAACCGTTCAGTGGGCAGCGCCACGCTCGCTCTCCTCGTGCTGGCCGGCCAGGGCAAAGTGGATCGGTCCCAACGGTTCCGCCTGCAGGATCCAGATCAGCTGCTCCTTGCAGAGCTCCAGTAGTGCCAGAAACGTCACCAACACCCCCATGCGCCCCTCTTCGGCACGCAGCACCCGATCCAGGCGCAGGGTCTGGCCCAGCGAGAGCATGGCAAGGATCTCCGCCATGCGCACCCGGGTCGGGATCTGCTCACGGCGGATCTGGTGATGTTCAAAATGAGTCGCGCGTTTTACCACACTTTGCATGTAAAGGGCGAGCTCAACCAGCGAAACATCGGGCGTCAATGGTTTGAGATCGCCAAAATCCGGCGGCTGCACGGTGGCGATGAAGATCTCCCGCTCCAGCCGCGGCAGCTCGTTGACCCGCTCCGCCCCCACCTTGTAGCGCTCGTACTCCTGCAGCCGGCGAATGAGGGTAACGCGGGGGTCTTCCCCTTCCTCTTCATCTTCCAGCTCCGGCGCCTTGGGCAGTAGCAGACGGGATTTTATCTCCGCCAGCCAGGCCGCCATCAGCAGGTATTCAGCCGCCAGCTCCAGATTGAGGCCCTGCATCAGCTCCACGTACTCCATGTACTGGGCGGTGATCTGCAGGATCGGCAGGTTGAGGATCTCGAGTTGCTGGCGCCGGATGAGATAGAGCAGAAGATCGAGCGGCCCCTCGAAGGTATCGAGAAACACCTCCAGCGCATCGGGCGGGATGAACAAATCCTGGGGCAGCTCGTGATAGGGCTGCCCCAGCACCCGGGCGATGGGAGACGGGACGGCCTGGGGGGGAATGGCCTCCCCCGCCGGGCTCGCCACCCTCTCGCCCTCAGTGGGCGTGGTCGTCACCGGCACAGGATCGGCAGTATCACTCAAACGGAGTCGGGTCCCCGGCACCACGCCGGCGCAGCACAGGCTCATCGTCGGAGAAGTCCACCACGGTAGTGGGCTGCTCGCCCAAGTAACCGCCGTTGACCACCAGATCCAGCTGCTTGCCCAGCTTGTCGAAGATCTCCTCCGGGTCGAACTCCGCCATGTCAGATTCCGGCAGGATCAGGGTGGTGGAGAGCAGCGGCTCGCCGAGCGCTTCCAGCAGCGCCTGGGCAATCTTGTTGTCCGGTACCCGGATGCCGATGGTCTTCTTCTTCTCGTTCATCAGGCGGCGCGGCACCTCCTTGGTGGCCTTGAAGATGAAGGTGTAGGGGCCGGGGGTGTTGTTCTTGATCAGGCGAAACGCCGTGTTGTCCACCTTGGCATAGGTGGAGATCTCGGAGAGATCGCGGCACACCAAGGTGAAGTCGTGGTTGGGATCGATGCGGCGGATGCGGCAGATACGCTCCAGCGCGCCCTTGTCGCCCATCTGGCAACCCAGCGCATAGCCCGAGTCGGTGGGATAGACGATGACGCCGCCGTTCTGAATGATCTGTACCGCCTGGCTGATCAGACGGGCCTGGGGATTTTCCGGATGTACGTAAAAGTGCTGACTCATGACTCGTTCTCGCAATGGGGGCGGCAATGCCTGCCCGCTTGATGGCCGTGGAGCCAGGCTCCACGACACTACCTTAATCTGTTTGACGCCCGCCGGCGCCTCTCAACGGCTGGCCAGCAGGGCGACATGCTGCTCGGCGCTCAGGCCGAAGTGGCCGGGATAGGCCAGCCAGAGCGGCGTGCCCTCCTTGGGCAACCAGAGGTGGCGCCCCAGCTCGGTCCAGTTGGAGGGGAAGTGAAAATCCGATCCCACCGAGATGTAGAGGTCGTGCTCCTTGGCCCACTGGCCGAGATTCGCCCGCTCCTGCGGGCTCTGCTGGGGCAGCGAGACCTCCATGGCATCGCCACCGGCCGCCTTGAAGGCCACCAGCAGCCGCTTGATCCACTTGGCGGTGAGATCGTAACGGCTCGGGTGGGCCAGCACCGCCAGACCGCCAGCGGCGTGAATGGCGCTGATCGCCTCGCCCATCTCCGGCCACTCGGCCGGAGCATAGCCCTTGTTGCCCCGGCTCAGGTACTTTTTGAAGACCTTCTGCATGGTATCGGCCACCCCGCGCGCCATCAGTACCCGGGCAAAGTGGGCCCGGGTCACGGCGGCGTCGCCAGCCAGCTGCTTGGCCTCTTCATAGGTGCCGGGGAGCTGGCACTTCTCCAGACGACGCCCTATTTCCTGGGCGCGCGCCTCACGACGGGCCAGCTGGCCGGCCAGAAACGCCACCAGCTGCGGATTTTTTTCATCCACCCCCAGCGCCACGATATGAATTTCGTGATGCTCCCAGCCGGTGGAGATCTCGACCCCGCTCACCAGCCGCAGCGGCAGTTGCTCGGCATCGATGGTACGGCGCACCTCATCAAGCCCGGCAAGGGTATCGTGGTCAGTGACTGCTAACACCTCGACCCCTTGTGCGGCGGCGCGGCGCACCAGTTCGGCGGGGCTCAGCACGCCATCCGAGGCCGTGGTATGGCAGTGTAGATCGAATCTCATCAGATTATTCCGCTCTCGTGGTCAGGTCACCATGGGTACACATTCGGTGAAAGAAGGCTAAAAAGCGACTTGACTTGGCCGCGGCTTTATCGTTTTCTGTAGGCACTTCATTGCAAACATCTTTTTACAGGACTTTATCATGCAAACGACTTCCATCCTGACCATCTGGTGGTGGCACACTCCCTGACATGCGGGCGTGTGGTCGTTGCTGTACCTGTAAATCTGACAGCAAATAAAGAACCCAAAGAAAAAGCCCGCTGACCCCAGCGGGCTTTTTTATTATCCGGCAAATGGACCTGTGATGAAACCGAGAATTCAGACAAGCAACCTGACCTGGCGATGGCGCCCCTGAACCAGCCACCTCAGACCCATTAAATTTTCAAGGAATTCAACGTCATGAACATCGGTAAACAGCATCACACGCAAGGGAACGCACTATGACAGCCAGCCATCGCCTTCCTCTGGGTGAATTCGATACCCTCACCCTCAACGCCCCCTATGTGGCCGATCCGCTGGCACTCTACAGCGAGCTCTGCCAGGGTCGCCCCAACAACCTGCTGCTGGAATCGGTCGAGATCGACTCCAAGGCCGGCAAACAGAGCCTGCTGCTGGTGGACGCCTGCCTGCGCATCGAGTGCCGTGGCCGCACCGTGCGGGTGCGCAGCCTGAACGACAACGGCGCCCAGCTGCAGAGCCTGCTGGCCGAGCGCCTGCCTGCCGCCGTTGCCCAGAGCCTGGTGGCCGGCGAGTTGCAGCTCGACTTCCCGGCCCCCGATCGGGAACAGGACGAAGACAGCCGCCTCAAGGGGATCAGCGTGCTGGACGTGCTGCGCACCCTGCAGCGAGAGCTCGATTGCCAGCTCGGCAAAGAGGCGCTGTTTATGGCCGGCAGCTTCGCCTACGACCTCATCGCCTCCTTTGAAGATCTGCCCGACGTGCCACAGGGGAGCAACGACTGCCCCGACTACTGCTTCTACGTGGCCGAGACCCTGATCACCATCGACCACATCGCGCGCTCCACTGCGCTGCTCGCCTGCATCTTCGGCGGTGACAGTGACGAAAGCCGGGTGGAAGACAGATACCACCGCCTGAGCGAGCGCCTCGCCCAGTTCAAGCACGCCTGCCAGCAAGCCCCTGCGCAGGCCCCGGCCACCCCGGCCCTCGCCGGCGGCATGAGCGTGGACAAGAGCGACAAGCAGTTCTGCGCCGAGGTGGAGAAGCTCAAGGGCTTCATTCGCCGCGGTGACATCTTCCAGGTGGTGCCGTCACGCTGCTTCTCCCTGCCCTGCCCCAGCCCCGTCGCCGCCTATCGCCGCCTCAAGCAGACCAACCCCAGCCCCTACATGTTCTATGTGCAGGATGAGGGCTTCACCCTGTTTGGCGCCTCCCCCGAGAGCGCGGTGAAATTCTGCGCCACCAGCCGCGACGTGGAGATGTACCCCATCGCCGGTACCCGCCGCCGCGGCTTCAACCCGGATGGCAGCATCAACCGGGATCTCGACGGCCGCATCGAGCTGGAACTGCGTCAGGACGAGAAAGAGGTGGCCGAGCACCTGATGCTGGTGGATCTGGGCCGCAACGACATCGCCCGCATCTCCGAGCCGGGTACCCGCTACGTCAAGGAGCTGCTGAAAGTGGATCGCTACAGCCACGTGATGCACCTGGTCTCCAAGGTGGTCGGCACCTTGCGCGCCGATCTTGACGCCCTGCACGCCTATCAGGCCTGCATGAACATGGGCACTCTCACCGGCGCGCCCAAGATCCGCGCCAGCGAGCTGATTCGCATGGTGGAAGGCAAGCGCCGCGGCAGCTACGGCGGTGCGGTCGGCTATATCAACGGCGCTGGCGAGATGGATACCTGCATCGTCATTCGCTCCGCGTTCGTCAAAGCGGGCGTGGCCCATGTGCAGGCCGGCGCCGGGGTGGTCTATGACTCCAAACCCCAGGCCGAAGCGGACGAAACCCGCGCCAAGGCGGCGGCCGTACTGGCCGCCATCGCAGCCAGCCATGGCACCTCCCTGCAAGCCCTGAGCGCCCAGCAGGAGCAACATAAGGACGTGAGCCATGACTAACATCTTCCTGCTCGACAACTTCGACTCCTTTACCTACAACCTCGTCGATCAGTTCCGCTCCCTCGGCTATCCGGTACGGATCTACCGCAACAGCCTGCCGGCGAGCCGCATCATAAGCGAGATTGCCGCCTGCGAAGGGGATGCCGTGCTGGTGCTCTCGCCGGGGCCGGGCGCCCCCCATGAGGCGGGTTGCCTCATCGACCTTATCAAGCTGGCCCGTGGTCAGGTGCCCATCCTCGGTATCTGTCTCGGCCATCAGGCCCTGTGCGAAGCCTACGGTGGCACCGTCGGCGCGGCGGGCGAGATCGTCCATGGCAAGCGCTCCCTGATTGAGCACAACGGCCACGGCGCCTTCGCCGGTCTGCCAAGCCCGTTGCCGGTGGCCCGCTACCACTCCCTGGTGGCCACCTATGTACCGGAAGAGCTGACGGTGATTGCCCACTATCAGGGCATGCCCATGGCCATCGAGCAGCAGGATGAGCGGGTGCTGGGCTTCCAGTTCCACCCGGAATCCATCATGACCTCGGAAGGGGCCCGCCTGCTGACCCAGGCGCTCGCTCACATCACCCGTCCAGAAAGCAGTGTGCGGTAAGGAGACCAACATGCATCATCATCTCAACACCCTCTATCAGGGTCAGTCTCTGAGCCGTGAAAGTACCCGCGACGCCTTCGGCCAGGTGGTACGTGGCGAAGTGGATCCCATCGTGCTCGCAAGCCTGCTGACCGCCCTCAAGATCAAGGGGGAGACCCCGGAGGAGATCGCCGGCGCCGCCGAGGCCCTGCTGGCAGAAGCGCGCGACTTCCCGCGTCCGGACTATGAATTTTGCGACATCGTCGGCACCGGGGGCGATGGCCTCAACACCATCAACGTCTCCACCACCTCGGCACTGGTCGCCGCCGCCTGCGGCCTGAAAGTAGCCAAGCACGGCAACCGCTCGGTCTCGAGCAAGTCGGGTTCAAGCGATCTGCTCGACAAAATGGGCATCAAGCTCGACATGAGCCCGGCGCAGGCGCGCCGCTGCCTGGATGAGCTCGGCATCTGCTTCCTGTTCGCCCCCCAGTACCACGCTGGCGTGCGTCATGCCATGCCAGTGCGTCAGGCCCTCAAGACCCGCACCCTGTTCAATGTGCTGGGGCCGCTCATCAACCCGGCTCGCCCCACCTACCAGCTGATGGGGGTCTATGCCCCCGAGCTGGTGCGCCCCATCGCCGAAACCCTGCTGGCACTGGGGCTGAAAACCGGTATGGTGGTGCACGGCGCCGGCCTTGACGAGATTGCCATCCACGGCCCGACCCAGGTAGCCCAGATCCGTGACGGCGAGATCCGCGAGTTTCTGTTAACCCCGGCTGACTTTGGCCTGGAGACCTACCCGGTCAGCGCCATTCAGGGGGGGGAGCCGGAAGAGAACCGCGCCATCACCGCCGCCATTCTGGAAGGGCGTGGCACCCCGGCCCACAACGCAGCCATCGCCGCCAACGTGGCCCCCCTGCTGCTGATGGCGGGCAAGGCGAAGGATCTCAAGAGCGCGGCGGCCGAGGTGCTGGCGGTGCTGGCCAGCGGCAAGACGGCGGAGCTCGCCGCTCGCCTCGCCACTTTGAGCCATCAGGAAGCGAGCCATCAGGAGGCATGATGTCAGCCACGACTCTGCACAGCAGTCATTCAGAACGCCCAACCGGCAATAACCAGCTTCGCAAGGATAACGAGATGTCAGACCTTATTGCCCCCCATGCTTTTCTGAACATGGCCTCCATCAGCCAGACCATCCTCGGCAAGATCGTGGCGGCCAAGCAGGAGTGGGTTGCCGCCCGCAAGCTGGCCCAGCCGCTGGCGAGCTTCCAGAGCGCGCTGATCCCCAGCGATCGGGATTTCGTCGGGGTGCTCAAGGCCGGTTCCACCCGCTTTATTCTGGAGTGCAAGAAGGCCTCTCCCTCCAAGGGCTTGATCCGCGACGACTTCAGCCCGGAGGCGATCGCCGACATCTATGGCAAATACGCCACCGCCATCTCGGTGCTGACCGACGAGAAGTTCTTTCAGGGGGATTTCGCCTTCCTGCCGCGGGTGCGCAGCCGTGTTCAGCAGCCGGTGCTCTGCAAGGATTTCATGATTGACCCCTATCAGGTCTATCTGGCCCGCCACTATCAGGCGGACGCCATCCTCCTGATGCTCTCGGTGCTCACCGACGAGGGCTATCGCGCCCTGTTCGCGGTGGCCAAGGAGCTGGGCCTTGGCGTGCTCACCGAGGTGAGCAACGAGGAGGAGCTGACCCGCGCCATCGCGCTGGGGGCGCCGGTGATCGGTATCAACAACCGGGACCTGCGCGACTTGAGCGTCGACCTCAACCGCACCAAACAGCTGGCTAAAGATATTCCGAGCGATCGGGTGGTGATCAGCGAATCCGGCATCAACCACCGCGCCCAGGTGGCGGATCTGCGCCACCATGCCAAGGGCTTCCTAGTGGGCTCGTCCCTGATGGCCGAGCCGGATCTGGAGGCGGCGGTGCGCAAGCTCACTCTGGGCCAGAACAAGGTGTGCGGCCTGACCCGCGCCGAAGACGCCGCTGCGGCCCATCAGGCAGGCGCGGTATTCGGGGGTCTTATCTTTGTGGCCAAAAGCCCGCGCTATGTGGACATTCCCGCCGCCCGCGCCGTGATGGCGGGCGCGCCGCTCTCTTACGTCGGGGTATTTCGCAACGCCCAGCCCGCCACCCTCGTCAAGACGGTGGAGGCGCTCGGGCTCGCCGCGGTGCAACTGCACGGGGATGAAGACGCCGCCTATATCGAGGGACTGCGAGCACTGCTGCCGACTGGCTGCCAGATCTGGAAGGCAGTTGGCGTCACAAGCGGCGAGCCGCTGCCCGCCCTCGACTACCCGGCCGATCGCCTGCTGCTGGATACCAAAGTAGGCAGCCAGAGCGGCGGCACCGGTCAGGCATTCGACTGGGCCCTGCTGGCCACGCTCGATAAAGCCAAGCTGATGCTGGCGGGCGGCCTTAATCCCGACAACGCCCTGCAAGCCGCGCAAGTGGGCTGCCTCGGCCTTGATTTCAACTCCGGGGTGGAGAGTGCCCCGGGCCAAAAGGATGCCCACAAGCTGGCGGCCGCGTTTGCCGCCCTGCGCCAACTGTAAGCACGCCCTGTGAGGCCGCCACTGAATCACCGTTTCGTAATTGATGTTCCGTTTTCGACTCAAGGTATAAGGAAGAAACCATGACCCTGCTCAACCCGTTTTTTGGTGAATTTGGCGGCATGTACGTGCCCCAGATCCTCATCCCCGCCCTGCTCCAGCTGGAGAAGGCCTTTGTCGATGCCAAGGATGATCCGGCCTTTATCGCCGAATTTCAGACCCTGCTGACCGAGTATGCCGGTCGCCCGACCCCGCTCACCCTGACCCGCAACCTGACCAAGGGCACCAAGACCCGCCTCTATCTGAAGCGTGAAGATCTGCTGCACGGCGGCGCCCACAAGACCAACCAGGTACTGGGTCAGGCGCTGCTGGCCAAGCGGATGGGCAAGAGCGAGATCATCGCCGAGACCGGCGCCGGTCAACACGGCGTGGCCACTGCGCTGGCTTGCGCCCTGCTCGGCCTCAAGTGCCGGGTCTACATGGGCGCCAAGGATTGCGAACGCCAGAAACCGAACGTCTTTCGCATGAAGCTGATGGGCGCCACCGTCATCCCGGTGCACTCCGGCTCCAGCACCCTGAAAGATGCCTGCAACGAGGCGCTGCGCGACTGGGCTGCCAACTACGAGTCGGCCCACTATCTGCTCGGGACCGCCGCCGGCCCGCACCCCTTCCCCACTATTGTGCGGGAGTTCCAGAAGATGATCGGCGAAGAGGCCAAGGCCCAGTGCTTCGAGAAGGAAGAGCGGCTGCCCGATGCGGTGATCGCCTGCGTCGGCGGCGGGTCGAACGCCATCGGCATGTTTGCCGACTTTATCGATGAGCCGTCGGTGCGCCTCATCGGTGTCGAGCCGGGTGGTCACGGTATCGAGAGTGGCGAGCACGGCGCGCCGCTCGGTCACGGCAGCAAGGGGGTCTTCTTTGGCATGCACTCCTACCTGATGCAGGACACTCAGGGTCAAATTCAGGAGTCCTACTCCGTCTCGGCGGGGCTGGACTTCCCCTCCGTCGGCCCGCAGCACGCCCACTTGGCCGCCATCGGCCGCGCCGAGTATCCCTCGGTGACCGACAAGGAGGCGCTGGACGCCTTCCAGGAGCTGGCCAAATCCGAAGGCATCATACCGGCGCTGGAGTCCTCCCACGCGCTGGCCCACGCCCTCAAGATGGCCCGCAGTGAACCGGAAAAAGAGCAGGTGCTCATCGTCAACCTCTCCGGCCGTGGCGACAAAGATATCTTCACCGTGGCTGACATTTTTGAGAAAGAAGGAACCTTGTCATGAACCGTTACGCACAACTCTTCTCCCGTCTGGACGAAGCCAATCAGGGCGCCTTTGTGCCGTTCGTGATGCTGGGTGACCCCACCCCCGAATTGTCGCTGGCCATCGTCGATGCGCTGGTCGCAGGGGGCGCCGATGCCCTCGAGCTCGGCATTCCCTTCTCGGATCCAGTGGCGGACGGCCCCACCATTCAGGGCGCCGCCCTGCGCGCCTTTGAGAGCCACACCACCCCGGACGACTGCTTCGAGCTGCTTGGCCGCATCCGCGCCAAGTACCCGCAGCTGCCCATTGGCCTCTTGGTCTACGCCAACCTGGTCTATGTGCGCAAAATTGACGGCTTTTACGAGAAGTGCCAGCAGGCCGGCGTGGATTCGGTGCTGGTGGCCGACGTGCCGGTGCAGATGTGCGCCCCCTACAAGGCGGCCGCCGACAAGTTCGGTATCGACAGCATCTTTATCGCCCCGCCCAATGGCGATGCCGAAACCCTGAAACAGGTGGCGGAGCTCGGCAATGGTTACACCTATCTGGTGAGCCGCGCCGGTGTGACCGGTGCCGAGACCAAGGCCGGCATGCCGGTGGAGGGCCTCATCAATACCCTGCGCGAGTTCAATGCCCCCCCCGCCCTGCTCGGCTTTGGTATCAGCGAGCCGACTCAGGTACGTGAAGCGATTGCCGCTGGCGCCGCCGGTGCCATCTCCGGCTCCGCCGTGGTGAAGATCATCGAGACCCACCACCAGAATCCGGAGCATATGCTGAACCGTCTGAAAGAGTTTGTGGAAGGGATGAAGGCGGCGACCAATCGATAAGGGGCGGCATGGGTCACATGCCATTGACCATGTCTGCAAAAAGGGAGCCTGATAGGCTCCCTTTCTATTTTTTGCTTGTTGCCGCTCCCAGCGTCTTTGTCCCCTCTCCCCTTGGGAGAGGGTCAGGGTGAGGGAACCCATAATCCCCCGGCGTTATCGAATCGTAGGTTCGAATAGCGCAGCGTATTCGGACGTTCGCGATCCGGGCGGAGTTACTCCGAGCTCCAGAGCCAGCGGTGAGGCGTTTGATGCGGCTTCGCCGCATGGAACACGAGGGCTCCGCCCTCGACAGGGTTTCGCCCGCCCTTCGGGCCGGGGCGAGTGACTTTTCTTTGCGCGGCCAAAGAAAAGTCACCAAAAGAAAGGCCACCCCCGCTTATTCGCCCGACTGACGTCGGGTACCTTCGGCTCACCCTCTTGTCCAACGGCACGCGCCGATGGGCCTTTGGTCTCCGCCATCCATGGCTTCGCCCAAAGCCCGCTTCGAACATCCGTGTTCTCGCGCCAAATTGGGTCGAGCTGTGCTCGCCCTTTCCCGATTTTGCCCATGGCCCAGCGCCGCTCGCTCGGCGTCCTGCCTCACGGCCTGAACAAGAGGACTCGCCTCAGCGAATAAGAGGGGGATCAATACCGTGCCAACCCACGGCCCCGTTTAACAGCAGATATGCTCCCTCTCCCCCTGGGAGAGGGCTGGGGTGAAGGCATCTACGCATTCACTTCCTTCGGTATCAATTTCAGACCCTTCTTGAACATGCTGTAGGGGTCTGTCCCTCCATCATCCTGCCCTGATGTGGTCGCTGGTTGTTGTAGTGCTCTAGGTAGCTGTCCAGATCTGTCTGCATCTGCTCTACCGACTCATACCAGGTCGTTCTCCCTTTGATGTGGAATTGTTCATCCAGCAGTCTGCGGTGCAGTCGCACAACAAGCCAGTTAGTGCCGTGGCTCCCTACATCATAATCACTGCCATCTTTGTATTTATCTGGCCTATTATCTATCTTGTTATCATGTTTTTTTCAAAAAAGCACAGTACAAGTGAAACATACCTACTGGTTCAAGGTCTTAACCAAACGTTATGTTTTTTACATCACAAAGGAGACTAGAAAATGGCATTCAGAATACTGTCTATTGATGGGGGGGGAATCAGAGGGATACTACCAGGTCAAATACTGGTATCGCTTGAGGAAAAATTAAAAAGCAAATCACATAACACAAGTGCACGAATTGCAGACTATTTTGATTTGGTTGCAGGGACAAGCACAGGTGCAATTCTGAGTGCAGCATATGTTTGTCCCAATGAAGAAGGACGACCAAAGTATTCTGCCAAAGAGGCAGTAAATTTTTACCTTGAAGATGGCGACGAAATATTCGATGTTAAATTCTGGCGTTCCATTGGTACATTAGGAGGTACAAGCGACGAGAAATACTCTGCAAAAGAGCTTGAGAGAGTGTTGATGGAGGCATTTGGAGAAACAAAGCTTAGTGAGTTATTAAAACCAACTTGTTTTGTTTCCTATGACGTTGACAGACGAGAACCTAGAATTTTCAAACAACACACCGCCATAAAAAACCAAAAAGATTTCTTAGTAAGAGAGTTATTACGAGGCAGCACTGCTGCGCCAACATACTTCGAGGCGGCGCGCATATATTCCACATCTCCGTTAAAACAAAAATTTGTTTTAGTCGATGGTGGCGTGGTAGCAAACGACCCAGCTCTATGCGCCTATTCAGAAGCCGTCAGCATGGGCGTCAGCGGGATTAAAGATATGATTATTGTGTCTATTGGCACAGGGAAGAAATTAAAAAACTATTCATATTCAGATGTAAAAGACTGGGGGCCGCTTGGTTGGGCAAAGCCAGTAATTGACATTACACTTGAGGGCGGCCCACAAATGACAGAATATTATTTGAAGCAAATTGCATCAACTGTGCCAAATTCTAAATATTTTAGAATTCAACCAGAACTGTATGGAGCTGATCCGGCGCTTGATAATGCAACAAGAGAGAACCTTGAGAAATTGAGGGATGCCGGAATAAGAAATTCAGAAGTGTTTGACAAGCAATTAGACGAAATTGCTGACCTATTGATCAGCATGGCAAAATAACATCAAAAATATAGCAAGGTGCTCAACCGGATAGGCTAAAGCTCTCCGGTGAGCCCCAATTTTTAGCATCTAATCAAACCTTATAGGTAAATTCGATGTCGAAATACAAGCTAATGATTGCGGCGCTTGCATTAACAACTTTAGCTAGTGCTAAAAATCTCGAAAATCAACCACCTCAGATACGAATGCAGGAGTTTAAACAATTAGATCTTGGTGGAACAAACCAAATATTTAAGCTGCAGAATTTTCAGGCGGATATTTCAAACCTGGACCTAAAAGTGCCTAGCCAATACACCGAGGACGACCGAACAAAAATTTTGTCATTATTATCCGAGCTCAAGCAGACATGTCCAACATGTTCTACAGGAGTAACAATTGGCAGTGGAACTATTGTCGGTGGGAACACTGGTGGAACTGACACTCCACTGTTTCCAATTAGGGGAGGAAACAAAGGTGGACTTATTCCTACAGTTACAATCACCAAAATTGAATACGATGGACTCATAAAGAAGGCCGCACTGTATGACAGTATAATTACCGAAAGCGGGGGGCAGCAATGAAACTTACCAAGCTTGTTATTACCATTGTTTTGTTCAGCATAGTTGCTGCAAATTCAGCACGTTCTGAAGAACCAAACCCGTATGCTGAATACCGTACGAAAACTTATGATATTCAGCAAGAATACTTGCAACGAATTACGCAACACCAAGCCGAAGTAATGCGTGATATGGAACACAAACTAAAGCAGCAACAGTGGCAGACGAATGCTATTGCTATAATGGTATTTATTATGGTTTCAATGGGCCTCTTCCTAAGCTTCCTGCAATTTAGACAAGACGTAAAACAAGGTGGAAAATCTTCATTCAGTTTTAAAATTGGCGCTGGCAGCTTTGAAATCAATAGCTCTGTAATAGGGCTTGCAATTCTGGCAATGAGTTTCTGGTTTTTCCAAACATATATTGACAGGGTTTACAGCGTGGAGGTATTCACTGTTGCACCTTTGGATGTAACTACATTTGGCGTAAACAGATAAGTATGCGACCCAGCAAGTGCGTGTAGCCCCCTCCGCTACGCGCTTCACCTGCCAGGGGGCGAAGAAACGCTCGTCACGCCACGGCCATAGCCAGCCAACCCCCTTGCCACCGCTGGTGAGCGAGTCAAGCAAACTGTGGGAGAGCAGCGAGATCAGCAAAAATGACCAGACGGTGGCGGTGCTGGCCCGAAATTGGCGGTGAAACAGCATGGCCAGCGTGGGCAGGGCAAAGGCGAACAGCAGGGAATGGGTAACGCCGCGGTGGCCAAAGACATGGCCGTAGGCAACCCCCAGTTTAAAGGCGAGCACATCGGCATCGGGCAGCATGGCGATGGCGACCCCCGCCAACAGCAGGCGCGGCGGGATGATCCGGCTGCCAAGCCCGAGCCCAAGGCAGAGGGGCACGGCGGCGTGAGTGATTATGGTGGGCATAGGGTGAAGCTCCAACTGAAAACGTGAGCCTACCTTATCCCCGCTCGGTGAAGTGAAGGTGAAGTTGCGTGCCACCAGCCTTGAGCCCATGACGGGCATTGCCTACAATTACCCACTTTTTATCACACTCAGGTAAATAAAATGAGCGACAACAAACCTGCCCTGCCCGACCGTCTGGCGGCCAACCCGCGCAGCCCGCACCATGTGGCGGAGTGCTTCCAGCACGAGATCGGCATTCGCGTGAACGGCAAGGAGCGCACCAATGTCGAGGAGTACTGCATCAGCGAAGGTTGGGTGAAGATCCCCTCCCCCAAGGCCAAGGATCGCTACGGCAACCCCATGCTGATCACCGTCAAGGGCACCGTCGAGGCCTTCTACGCCTAAGCCGCCCTGACCGCGCGCCCCGCCGGGCCCGCCGCCATGCTGTTCAGACCACCGGCCTTGCGCCGGTGTTCTGCTTTGGGCCTTTCATCTTGACGCCTGTGGCGGGCAAGGAATGTCGCAGCGGGCACAGCCCCCACTTGCATCGGGCCTGCGTCTCGGCAATCCTTGCCGCCCCTTGAACTGGCAAGATCTCATCCATGAACAAGCTGTTTGTCCTGCTGGCGCTGTTGACCCTGAGCACAGCGGTCCGCGCCGATATCCTTATCAATCCCCAGATCGTGGTGAACGGCCAGAGCCAGGGTGGCGGGCGCATCCACATCTGTACCCTGACCCCCTTCAACAGCGTCTATGCCGATGCGGGGCGCAGCGAGTGGCTGGCGCGCCAGAAGGTGAGCCGCCGCTGCCAGCAGGGCCAGGGCAGCAACAGCCTGTTTTGCGAACCGGCCAAGGCGAGCTGCCTGACAACCCGATTGGACGAAGGGGACGACGCCAGCACCCTGCTGGTGTTCGACGGCGCCCACCAGAACGGTGAGTCCCTGCGCATCGACCGGGATATTGCGGATCTCGGCCGCTACGGCTTTGCCAACCGCATCTCCTCCTTCACCGTGCCGGCTGGCTGGGTGGTGCGCTTTTTTGAGGAGACCGACTTTCGCGGTGGCTACTACACCCGCAAGGGTGGCGAGCAGGAAGCGACCGACTTCAACAATCGCATCCGCTCGGTGCGGATCCTCAGCCGCTAGCGCCCTGCCACATCACCTCTTCGCCATAAAAAAACCTCTGCCCAGGCAGAGGTTTTTGCTTTTCGATGCTTACTGCCAGTTGGGGTCGGCCTCAACCTGCTTCATCAGGGCGGCCTGCATCCCCTTGTCCGGCTGGCCGAGCCAGGTGTAGCGGGCGAATTTGGACGGGGTTTCGCGAGCGGCGTCGCTATCCGGCAGATCGATGAGCACGCCCCATACCCGCTTGGCCTTGCCATCCTCCAGCAGCTGCATGTAGTGGCTGGCGCAGTCGTGAGGTTTGCAGACCGAGCCGCTCTGATAGGGGGTGCCGGCCACGGCTTCGAGCGGGGAGCTGGTGCCGTTGCCGCTGCGCACCCACTTGGGCAGGTTCTTGATGCCCTGAGTCGCCTTGGCCCAGGGGGCCTTGAAGTCCGCCGACAGCAGCAGATCCGAGGTATAAGTGGCGGCGGCAAACGCCGGCGCGGCGCCGACCAGCAGCAGGGAGAGCGCCAATGCGCGAGAGAGACGGGTCATGGTGTGATTCCTTGTTATATGAATGCCTGAACGGGCGCGGGCTGGCCGCGCGCCATCACGCTACCGCCTGTGCCCGCCCCTGTCGAGCCCACGCCGTGCCGAGGCGTCAATGGCTGGCGCCAGATGGACGACACCCCGCCGCGCCAGTGGCGAGACGGGGTGTACATGGGGGCAAGGGTCGCTTAGCCGAGGGAGGCGAACAGCCCCGCCAGGGTGGCGCTCATCAGGTTGGCCAGGGTTGCCGCCAGCACCGCCTTGAAGCCGAGGCTCGCCACGTCGTGGCGGCGCTCCGGCGCCATGGTGCCGATGGAACCAAGCTGCACCGCAATGGAGCCCAGGTTGGCAAAACCACAGAGGGCGAAGGTGATAATGATCTGGGTATGGGCGCTGAGATCCTGCTTGATGTTGGCAAAATCCAGGTAGGCGACGAACTCGTTCATGATCACCTTCTGGCCGATCAAGGATCCTGCCGCCATCATCTCGCTGGCCGGCACGCCGATGAGCCAGGCCACCGGGGCAAACAGGTAACCCAGCAGCTGCTGCAGGGAGAGATCGGCCCAGCCGAACCACTCGCCCACCGTGGTGAGACCGGCATTGATCATGGTGATCACGCTGACAAAGGCCAGCAGGATAGTGCCGATGGCCACCGCGATCTTCATGCCGCTCATGGCGCCGCCCGCCAGGGCGTCGATGGCGTTGCTGTAGTCGCTCTTGTCGAGGGTGATCTCGGCCTGTTCACACACCTGCTGCTGCTCCGGCACCAAGAGTTTGGCCATCAAGAGGCCCCCCGGCGCCGCCATAAAGGAGGCGGCGATCAGGTATTTCAGATCCACACCCAGCCCGGCGTAACCACCCAGCACGGAGCCTGCCACCGAGGCCATGCCGCAAGTCATCACCGCAAAGAGCTCGGAGCGGGTCATGCCCGCCAGGAAGGGGCGGATCAGCAGCGGCGACTCCCCTTGAGAGAGGAAAATGTTGCCGGTGGCCACCAGGGATTCGGCGCGGCTGGTGCCGAGCAGGCGGTGAATGCCGCCTCCCAGCACCCGGATCACCCACTGCATGATGCCGAAGTGATAGAGCACGGCGATCAGCGCGCTGATGAAGATCACCAGCGGCAGTACCCGCACGGCGAAGATGAAGCCGTTGCTGGCCAGATCGCCAAACACGAAGCGGATGCCGCTGTCGGCAAAGCCGAGCAGGGCGGAGACGCCGTTGCTCATGGCACCGAGCATGATTTGACCGGGAGGGAAGTAGAGCACCAGGGCGGCAAAGCCGGTTTGCAGGGCGAGGGCCCCCAGCACGGTCCGCCAGCGGATGGCACGGCGGTTTTCACTGGCCAGCCAGGCGATAAACATCAGGGCCAGCATACCGACCAGACTCAATAACAGCGTCATCTTGCACCTATGAAGAGAGAAGTTTCATACGGCAAGTCTGCAGACAGGCATCGCAGGGAGCGGGCGGGAGAGGTGCCGACCCCGCGACACGCAGACCACAAACCTACAGGTTAGTGGCGGGTCCCATCCTGGGGTCATTCACGTTCCGGGTGACGGCGAGTATCGGGTGACGCCAGCGCCGTCGCAGGGGGAGCTGCGGCCGGGTGGCAGGTCGGGCGGCGATGGTACAGTGATCGCCGTCACAGAAAAAGCGGTAAAACGATTGGCCCCGCCAACTTTTTCACGGCAGCGCTGAGCGTTACCCAAAACGCGGCAGGATTGCGCCACAACTGAGCAAACCCACAGGGAAACCAGGTCTCACTCCCCCCGAATAGGGCAGGCACTACCCCCTTCCCCGGATAACCGAAGCGGTTCACGTTTTTTCACGCCGCGACGCGGTACACTGACCAATCACCAAGTTTATGTTTTTATTGAAAAAGCCCCATGGTCCCGGAATGGCCTGGTGCCATCAACCTTCGGTGGAACGCCATCATGATGAAAAGAACCGCGATTGCCCTGACGCTGGCCAGCCTGTTGGCGCTGCCAGTGTGTGTCTCCAGCAATGCCTGGGCTGCCCCGGTACGCTCCCTGCAAAAGGAGCAGAATTACGACCAGTACATCAGCAAGCGCCAGGTGGTGGATCAGCTGCTGGCGGACGCCTGGCAGATCTTCAAATCCCCCGCCCGCATCTCCACCGCCGGCTTCACCGCCAAGATGCCGAGCAACATGGAGCAGGTAACCGAGCTGCTGCTGCAGGCCTACCAGCTCGAGCCCTATCGCACCGACCTGCTCATCTCGGCGGCCAACGCCCAGATCTACAACGGCAACGTGGACAAGGCCATCGGCCTGTTCGAGCAGGCCCTCAGCACCGCGCCCGATGACATCGACCTGCTGAGCTACCTCGCCACCTGGCAGACCTTCAAGCACAACGAGGCCGCCGCCAAGGGGTATCAGAGCAAGCTGGCGACCCTCAATCCCGGCAGGGCTGCCGATCTGCAGCGCATCTTCGACACGGTCGAGCGCGTCATCGCCACCCCGCTCAAGGAGCAGGGGGAGCGCTCACCCAAGCCGGGCAACCGGGCCATCGTCACCCTGGGCTATGCCCTCAATCCCGACGGCTCCATGCACGACATCCTGCTGGGCCGGCTGGAAACCACCCGGGCGCTGGCCAAGGCCAACCCGGCGGCCCTCATCATCCTGACCGGCGGCGTGCCCCAGAACCGTCAGACCGAGGGCAAGCTGATGGCCGACTGGCTGGTGAAAAAGGGGATCGACCGCTCCCGCATCATCGAGGAGAACTACGCCACCAGCACGGTGGAGAACGCCCTCTACAGCGGCTATGCCCTCGCCCGCCACCAGATCGAGTACGCCACCCTGGTGAGCTCCGCCAGCCATGTGCGCCGGGGCCAGACCCTGCTGGAGATCGCCAGCTGGCAGAGCGGGCCGGCCGGGATCCGGATAGACAGCGTCAGCTATCCCGACAAGCCGCTCTCCGAGCTTGCCAAGGTGAGCGACAGCGAGCTTCTCGGCATCTACCGCGACGCCCTGCGCACCTATGGGCTCTGGAGCTACCGCTCCGCCCCCCTGCTGGAGCGCTGATTCCGGGTCAGCAACTCTCACCCGGCCCGTTGCCAGCGCGCTCCTTGCAGCACTGGCGTCACCAGCCCCTAACCAACCCGCCCAACCGGCGGGTTTTATTTTATCCGCCCAATAAGCCAAACCGATTCGATATTCAATAACTGGGCAAGCATTGCCATATCCGAACAGGCTTGCCGATATTTCAAGCCGTTTTTCGGCACCTATTGCCAACTTTAAAATATCGACTTGCCATATTGAGATATATGAATAAACGGATTGGGTTGCCGTTCTTTTTCTAAGAACCATATATCATCAGCCATATATTTTCGGTCTTTCCTCTGTGCCCCGATAAATGGGAAAACTGCCGCTTCATTCCCCCGATGGAGCAATATCATGACAGGAAAAGGACATTCCCTCTGGCTGGCGGCGCTCGCCCTGCTCAGCCTGCAAGCCAAGGCCGTGGAAGTCACGGTGGCCTACCAGACCTCTGCCGAACCGGCCAAAGTGGCCCAGGCCGACGACACCTTTGCCCGCACCAGCGGCGCCACGGTGAAGTGGCTCAAGTTCGACAGCGGTGCCAGCGTGGTGCGGGCGCTCGCCTCCGGCGACGTGCAGATCGGCAACATCGGTTCCAGCCCGCTGGCGGTGGCCGCCAACCAGCAAGTGCCCATCGAGGTGTTCCTGCTCGCCTCCAAGCTCGGCAACTCGGAAGCGCTGGTGGTCAAGCCCGAACTCACCTCCGCCACAGCGCTCAGCGGCAAGCGCATCGCCGTGCCCTTTACCTCCACCACCCACTACAGCCTGCTGGCCGCGCTGCGGCACTGGGGAGTGGATCCGGCCAGCCTGCAGATCGTCAACCTGCAACCGCCAGCCATCATCGCCGCCTGGCAGCGGGGTGACATCGATGGCGCCTATGTCTGGGCGCCGGCCCTCAACGAGCTGACCAAGGGTGGCAAGGTACTGACCGACTCGGCCCAGGTGGGCGAGTGGGGAGCCCCCACCCTGGATGTCTGGGTGGTGCGCAAGGAGTTCGCCAAGGCCCATCCCGAGCTGGTGCAGGCCTTCGTCGACAGCACCCTGGCGGCCCAGCGCGACTACCTGGCCAACCCCGACGGCTGGCTGACCAAGCCGGACAACCTCGCCAAGCTGGCCAAACTGAGCGGCGTGCCGGCCAGCGACGTGCCCGCGCTGGTCAGGGGCAACACCTACCTGAGCGCCAGCCAGCAGGGCGCCGAGCTGGGGGAGCTGGTGAACCAGACCCTGGTGGACACCAGCCGCTTTCTCAAGGAGCAAGGCAAGGTGCAGAGCGCCGGCAGCGATTATCGCGACTACGTGACCGACCGCTTCGTCAAGGCTCACGCCCGCTGACCCTGCATCACAAGGAGGCATGCATGCTGCAGCTCACTCACCTTTGTGCCGATTACGCCGGGCGCAGAGTCCTCGACAACATCAACCTGACCCTGGATGCAGGCGAGCTGATGGTGGTGCTCGGCCCCTCCGGCTGCGGCAAGACCACCTTGCTCAACCTCATCGCCGGTTTTCAGACCGCCCAGCAGGGCACCATCACTCTGCAGGGGCGGCCGGTAAGCGACCCAGGCGCCGAGCGGGGGGTGGTTTTTCAGCACGATGGCCTGCTGCCCTGGCGCAACGTGCTGGACAACGTTGCCTTCGGGCTGCAACTGGCCGGCGTGCCGCGCCGCGAACGCGAGGCCAGCGCGCTGGCCATGCTGCGCAAGGTGGGGCTGGAGGAGGCCCACGCCAAGCCGGTCTGGCAGCTCTCCGGCGGTCAACGCCAGCGGGTCGGCATCGCCCGGGCGCTGGCCACCCAGCCGCAACTGCTGCTGCTCGACGAGCCCTTCGGCGCCCTCGACGCCTTTACCCGCGAGCAGATGCAGACCCTGCTGCTGCGTCTGTGGCACGAGCAGCGCCGGCAGGTTCTGCTCATCACCCACGACATCGAGGAGGCGGTGTTCATGGCCACCGAGCTGGTGCTGATCTCCCCGGCGCCGGGGCGAGTCATGGAGCGGCTGACCCTGGACTTCGGCCGCCGCTTCGCCGCCGGCGAGCCCTGCCGCAGCATCAAGTCGGATCCCGCCTTCATCGCGCGGCGCGAGTACGTGCTGGAGCGGGTCTTTGCCGAGCGGGAGGTGTTTGCATGAGCCTCACCCTCTCCCGCCCGCTCGACCCTGCCCGCCGGATACGCCTGCGCTGGCCGCTGCCACGCCGGCTTGGGGTGAGCCTGCTGACCCTGGGTGCCCTCCTCGCACTTTGGTGGCTGGTGGCCAGGCTCGGGCTGATAAGCCCGCTGTTCCTGCCGCCCCCTGCCCAGGTGCTGCAGCAGTTTGCCACCCTCGCCGGGCCGCAGGGCTTCATGGATGCCACCCTCTGGCAGCACCTCGCCGCCAGTTTGCAGCGCATCCTCATCGCCCTCGCGGCCGCCACCCTGTGCGGCGTGACGGTGGGCCTCGCCATGGGGCTCAGCCCCACCCTGCGCGGCATGCTCGACCCGCTGATCGAGCTGTACCGGCCGGTGCCGCCCCTTGCCTACCTGCCGCTCATGGTGATCTGGTTTGGCATCGGCGAGACATCGAAGGTGCTGCTCATCTATCTGGCCATCTTCGCGCCGGTCGCCATGGCCACCCTGGCCGGGGTGCAGGGCGCCAAGCAGGTGCGGCTGCGAGCCGCCCGGGCGCTCGGCGCCAACCGCTGGCAGGTGCTGTGGTACGTCATCGTGCCCGGCGCCCTGCCGGACATGCTCACCGGGCTGCGCATCGGGCTCGGGGTCGGCTGGTCCACCCTGGTGGCGGCCGAGCTCATCGCCGCCACCCGCGGCGTGGGCTTCATGGTACAAGCCGCCGGCGAGTTTCTCGCCACCGACGTGGTGCTGGCGGGCATTCTGGTGATCGCCCTGATCGCCTTCACTCTGGAACTTGGTTTACGTGCGCTGCAGCGTCGCCTGACGCCGTGGCATGGAGAAGGACTATGAGCAATTCCCTGCATATCACCCCCCTCGGCCCCCACATCGGCGCCGAGATCAGCGGCATCAGCCTGGCCGGGCCACTCGATGAGGGCCAGTTCGCGCAGTTGCAGCAGGCCCTGCTGACCCATCAGGTGCTGTTCTTTCGGGATCAGCCCATCACCCCCCGCCAGCAGCGGGCGCTGGCCAACCGCTTCGGCGATCTGCACATTCACCCTGTCTATCCCCACGCGCCGGAGGCCGAGGAGATCATCGTGCTCGATACCCACGACGACAACCCGCCGGACAACGACAACTGGCACACCGACGTCACCTTCATCGAGACGCCGCCAGCGCTGGCCATTCTGGCCGCCAAGCAGCTGCCGCCGGTGGGGGGCGATACCCTGTGGGCCAGCGGCATCGCCGCCTTCGAGGGACTCTCCCCCCGTCTGCAGCAGTTGCTGACGGGGCTGGAAGCCGAGCACGACTTCACCAAATCGTTCCCGGCCCATCGCCACAATGCCAGCCCGGCCGAATACCAGCGCTGGCAGGAGGCCGCGGCCCGTCACCCGCCGCTGCGCCACCCTGTCATCCGTACCCACCCCTTGAGCGGCCGGCAGGCGCTGTTCGTCAATGAAGGCTTCACCACCCGCCTGCCCGATTTGCCGGCGCAAGAGAGCGAGGCGCTGCTCACCTTCCTGTTTCGCCATGTCACCAAGCCCGAGTATCAGGTGCGCTGGCGCTGGCGGGAGCACGACATCGCCATCTGGGACAACCGGGTCACCCAGCATTATGCCAACGCTGACTATCTGCCGGCCCGGCGAGTGATGCACAGGGCCACCGTGCTGGGGGACAAGCCGTTCTGGCGCGCGCCCGCGTAACGCCAGGACCAGCCCTTGCACCTACCGGTTGCGCCGCCGTTATTGATCCCGCATAAAATAACGGTGCGCGTTGCCGGTCATTATTTTCAAATAGATCAACGAGGCCACCAAATATCACCAGAAATATGTAAATCGACACACCTTGCAATATTTCCATACAACTTCCGGCTGCCATCCGGTCGGCCCCTCCCCGTACTATTTCGGGGTTCAGGCTAGATAAATGGAAATAGACAATGAAATACACGCTGCTCATGACCCTGCTGGCACCGGCATTGCTGGCAGGCTGCAATCTGGAAAAGAAAGAAGAGCCCTTCCAGGCTCGCCATATTCGCACCGGCTATGACGCCGGCCAGGTCTGCCAACAGCTGCGCCAGGGCTGGCAGGAGGACGGCATCGCCATTCCCGCCAGTCAGGTCAGTTGCCACTACCTGACGGTGCCGCTCGATTACGACAAGGAGTGGGTCCAGATCAAGGAGACCAAGTGGGAAAAGCACTCCGCTGCACGCGCCGACAGCTCCCTCTTCGCCGACAACAGCCCCCGCTTCTCCTCCTGGTCGGACAAACCCGTCCGCCCCCATGTCAAACAGGAGACCCGCACGGTCAAGGGCGACACCCTGGATATCTTCTATCTGCACTATCGCGCCACTGGCGACTATCGCGGCACCCTGTTCTACAACCCGGGCGGCCCCACCTCGGCCACCCCGGATCTTGGCCTCCTGCTCGACATGCTGCGCAGCGCCAACCCCGCCATCCTTGAGCACTACGACATCGTCACCCTGGATCCCCGCGGGGCCGGTTACAGCGCCCTCGGCCACGAACTGCGCAGCTGCCTGCTGACCGACAAGCAAGGCGTTCGGCCGGACATGAGCCCGGCGCAGCTCGCCCAACTGTTCGCCAGCCGGGACAAGGGCGCCCTGCCGGCGCTCCAGAGCGGGGCGGATCAGGGCAAGGCCTTCAGCACGGCCCTGCTGGAGCGCTGTGACGAGCCGCTGCGGCTGCATGCGCCACACCTGGGCTCGTGGGCCGTGGTCGAGGACATGGAGCGCCTGCGCCAGCACCTGAGGCGCGAGCGGATCACCCCCATCACCTTCTCCTACGGCACTCGCCTGGCCGCCCTCTATGCCGCCCGCTACCCGAGCCACGTGGCCAATCTGGTGGTCGACTCGCCGATGTCCCCCGCCGAGAGCCGCTATCCGGCCATCTTCCGCGGCGACGCCGAGAATGCCAATCGCATCCTGGCCTGGCGCTTCGGGGATCAGGCGCTGCAGCGCAGCATGGCGGTGACCCGCCAGGTTCGCGATGACGGCCGCTATGTGGACAACCAGGGCAATGTGCTCGACCGCGACCGCTGGGAAGCGGTGATGAGCGATGCCATCAGTGGCAGCCAGCGCGACGATCAGCTCGCTTTCTGGCAGCAGGACGATGCCGGCCCCTTGCTGACCCGCCTAGCCAAGGAGCAGGCCGACGAAAACCCCTATTCAACGCTGCAGGAGATGCCCTTCTTCAGCGCCATCCACTGCACCGACAACAGCGAGCCCTATGGCTGGCAAACGCTGGACCCGGAAGATGCCGCCTTCCAGGGGGCCGGCGCCCTGCTGCTGGCCAAGAGCTTCAACACCTGCGCCGACTGGCCTTATCCGCGCCAGCCCATCGCCAGCTATGGCGCCGGCGAGATAAAGCTGCCGGATGATGCCAGGGCCCTGGTGCTCGGCGCCGAGTACGATCCCAATACCCCCTTCGCCGGTGCCCGCCAGATGCAGGCCGCCTTTGGCAGCGCCGCCCGCCTGGTGCAGGTAGAACAGAGTAACCAGCATGGCCAGTTGAACAGCTCCCGCTGCGCCCAGGCGGCCCTCAGCACCCTGCTGTTGGGGGATGCCGCGAGCCTGCCCGCCGAGCAGCGTTGCCTGGCCGACTGAGCCCAGTCCTACTGAGCACAGTCCGGCTGAATACTGCCCAACAAAAAGCCCGCCGAATTGGCGGGCTTTCTCATGCAGGCAGGCGTCTTCAGGCGGCGACCAGCGACTCCAGATCGCGCCGGCTCAGGCGCTTGCTGTCCACCTTCACATAGACGGAGCGCTCCGCAGCGGCCAGCAGCACGTCGCTCACCCCCTCGCAGGCACGGATCTTCTGCTCGAGCGCCGCGTCGGCCGCCACCCCTTTCGGCAACACGATGCGCAGGCTGCTCACATAGGGGGGCTCGGCCATGGTCAGGCTGACCCCGAGCCAGACCAGCGCCAGCGCGGCGCAGCCGCCAAACACCAAAGTGCCACCGCCCAGGCTGTAGAGCAGGCCGCCGAGGCTGCCGCCGATGGCCACCCCGATGAACTGGCTGGTGGAGTAGATCCCCATGGCGGTGCCCTTGTAGCCGGGGGGCGACTCCTTGCTGATAAGAGAGGGCAGCAGCGCCTCCATCACGTTGAAACCGATGAAGAAGATCTGCAGGCCGGCGAGCAGGCCCCACAGCTGCAGGCCGCTTTGCCAGAGCACCAGCTCGGCAACGAGCATCACCAGCACGCAGATCTGGAACACCCGCTTCATCTTTCTGCGCTTCTCGGCATAGATGATGAACGGCACCACGCTGACGAAGGCGATCAGCATGGTGACCAGATAAGCCTGCCACTGGCTGTCGCGGGGCAAGCCCGCGCTCTCCAGCAGCAGTGGCAGCGCCACGAAGCTCGACATCAGCAGGGTGTGCACGCAGAGGATGCCGAAGTTGAGCTTGAGCAGGCGCGGGTTGGTCAGCACGGTGCGCATCCCCCCCTTCACCATGCCGGACTCGCGATTGAGCAGGTGGCCGCTCGGGGTCGGCACCAGCCAGAGGGTGACGGCGATGCCCCCCAGCGCCAGCAGGGCGATCAGCCAGAACAGGCCGGAGAGCCCCAGCGCATGGGTGATGAGGGGGCCGGTCACCATGGCGATGGCGAAGGTGATGCCAAAGCTCACCCCGATGAAGGCCATCGCCTTGGTGCGGTTCTGCTCGCGGGTGAGATCCGACAAGAGCGCCATCACGGCGGCCGAGATGGCGCCGCTGCCCTGCAGAGCGCGACCGAGGATCACGCCCCAGATGGAGTGGGTCAGTGCCGCGATCACGCTGCCGAGGGCAAACATCAGCAGACCGCCGACGATGAGGGGCTTGCGGCCCACCTTGTCGGAGAGCAGGCCGAACGGGATCTGGAACAGCGCCTGGGTCATGCCGTAGATGCCGATGGCCAGGCCAATCAGCGCCTCGGAGGCCCCCGCGAGAGACATGCCGTAGGTGGTCAGCACCGGCAGCACCATAAACATGCCGAGCATGCGCAGCGAGAAAACGGAGCCGAGCGCCCAGGTGGCACGGCGCTCGCCCCTCGTCATGGTGAAATCATTCATGATGGCCTCGATAGGTCAGGGAAAAGGAAGACTCAAGGGGTGGCCGACACGCGCCATGCCACACCCGACAGAGGGGAAAAGTGCCCGAAGGGGCGGCCCCATAATAACAGAGCCGGGAAGGTTCCCGGCTCTGGATTCTATTGATTTTCCCGCGTCGCATCACAACACGGAGCATGACAGGTATGCACCTTAGGGCAGCATGCTCACCAGCACCGCAGGCTCGGCCTCCGGCTGGAAGTCCACCGACATCATCACGCTGAGACAAGTGATGGTGACGATGGAGAACATGAACAGCTTGCGCGCCCAGAGGGAGTCATCCACCGCCGCCTTGTAGCCAGACAGCGCCATCCCCAGCCACCAGACGCTGACCGCGGTGGCCACCACCAGATACTTGTAACCGGCATAACCGCCGAGGAACAGCATCAGGGTCGGCACCATGAAGGCCAGGATGTAGAGGGTGATGTGCAGCTTGGCCACCGGGATCCCCTTCACCACCGGCAGTACCGGGATGTTGGCCGCCTGGTAATCCTTGAAGCGGAAAATGGCGATCGCATAGGAGTGCGGCATCTGCCACAGGCTGAAGATCGCCAGCAGGATCAAGGCGCCAGAGTCGAACTGACCGCTCACCGCGCAGTAGCCGATGACCGGCGGCGCGGCGCCGGAGAGGCTGCCGACCAGAGTGCCGTAGACCGAATGACGCTTCATGTAGAGGCTGTAGACCCCCACATAGACAATGAAGCCCAGCACCGCCAGCAAGGCGGCCAACGGATTGGCCGCAAAGTAGAGCAGTGCAATGCCCGCAATGCCGAGCGCGGTGGCGTACCAGAGCGATACGCCGGGGGCGATCAGACCCTTCACCAGAGCACGGTTCTTGGTGCGCTCCATGATGCAGTCGATGTCCCGGTCGATGTAGTTGTTGAACACGCAACCGGAGGCGACCACCAGTGATACACCAGCCATGGTCAGAATGAACAGGGGCACATCCAGGCTCCCCTTGGAGGCCAGCAGGAACCCTCCGATAACCGAGATGAGGTTACCGAAGATGATGCCCGGCTTGGTCACTTGCAGGTATTGCTTCATCATCATTGCCAACCTGCTCAGTGAACCATCATGTTGATGTTGAGGTTGTACATGATCCACAGGGAACCCACGACCACGATGGCGATGATGAGCACGGTAAAGATCAGTGCCACCAGGTTCCAGCGCTCCTCGGACGAGGTGTTCATGTGCAGGAAGTAGACCAGATGCACGAAGATCTGCACCACCGCCATGCCGACCACGGTGGCCAGCACGGTGGTGTGGGAGGCGGAGCCGTCCATCACCATCCAGAACGGCACCGCGGTCAGGATCAGGGACAGCACGAAGCCGATCAGGTAGCTCTTGGCGCTGCCATGGCTGGCGCCGTGATTGTCAACGGTATGATTGCTCATTTACATGACCCCCATCAGATAGACCACGGTGAAGACGCAGATCCACACCACGTCGAGGAAGTGCCAGAACAGGCTCAGGCACATCAGACGGGTACGGTTGCGATCGGTCAGCCCCTTCTTGGCGACCAGCACCATCATCACGATGATCCAGATAAGGCCGCTGGTCACGTGGATACCGTGGGTGCCCACCAGGGTGAAGAAGGCAGAGAGGAAGCCACTGCGATCCGGACCGTAGCCCTCGGCAATCAGGTGATGGAATTCATAGATCTCCATCGCGATGAAGCCGGCGCCGAACAGGAAGGTGATGAACAGCCAGGTGTTGACCGCCGCGACCTTGTTCTTGTTCATGGCCAGCATGCCGAAGCCGAAGGTGATGGAACTCAGCAGCAGCAGCATGGTTTCGGCAAACACGAACGGCAGTTCGAAGATGTCCTTGCCGCTCGGGCCGCCGGCAGTGCCGTTGACCAGGACCGCATAGGTCGCGAACAGGGTCGCGAACAGGATGCAGTCACTCATCAGGTAGATCCAGAAGCCGAATACCTTGTTGGCACCGGCATCGTGGTGCCCATCCTCATGGGCACCCTGGGTGTGATGTAGAACGTCAGTCGCCATGGAATTAAGCCACCTTGTTGATATTTTCAAAATGCTGGCGCTCGATCCGCTCGATCTCGTCAACCTGCACGTAGTAGTCCACGTCGTCATTGAAGCTGTGGATGATCCAGGTGGCGATCATGCCGACGAAGCCGGCGATGGCCATCCACCAGATGTGCCAGATCATGGCAAAGCCGAACACCACGCTGAAGGCGGCGATGATGACGCCGGCACCGGAGTTTTTCGGCATGTGGATCGGGTCATAGTGCTTGGGCTGCTGATAAGCGGAACCGTCCTGCTTGGCTTCCCAGAACGCATCCAGCCCCTTGATCTTCGGCTCGATGGCGAAGTTGTAGAAGGGGGGCGGCGAGGAAGTGGACCACTCCAGGGTACGCCCGCCCCAGGGATCGCCGGTCAGGTCGCGGTTCTTCTCGCGGTCGCGGATGCTGACCACGATCTGGATCACCTGGCACAGTACGCCCAGCGCAATCAGCCCGGCGCCGCAGGCAGCCACCACCAGCCAGCCGTGGAACTCGGGATCGATGTTCTGGCTGACGCGACGGGTCATGCCCATGAAGCCCAGTACGTAGAGCGGCATGAAGGCCACGAAGAAGCCGGTGATCCAGCACCAGAAGGCACGCTTGCCCCAGGTGTCATCCAGCTTGAAGCCGAACGCTTTCGGGAACCAGTAGGTGATACCGGCGAAGCAACCGAACACCACGCCGCCGATGATGACGTTGTGGAAGTGGGCGATCAGGAACAGGCTGTTGTGCAGCACGAAGTTGGCGGCCGGCACGGAGAGCAGTACCCCGGTCATACCACCCACGGTGAAGGTGATGATGAAACCGACGGTCCACAGCATGGGTGAGGTGAACTCGATGCGACCGCGGTACATGGTGAACAGCCAGTTGAAGATCTTCACCCCGGTCGGGATGGAGATGATCATGGTGGTGATGCCGAAGAAGGCATTCACGTTGGCGCCCGACCCCATGGTGAAGAAGTGGTGCAGCCAGACAATGAAGGAGAGCACGGTAATGGCGATGGTCGCCCACACCAGCGAGGTGTAACCGAACAGCTTCTTCTTGCAGAAGGTCGCCACCACTTCGGAGAAGATCCCGAAGACCGGCAGTACCAGGATGTACACCTCGGGGTGACCCCAGGCCCAGATCAGGTTGATGTACATCATCATGTTGCCACCCATGTCATTGGTAAAGAAATGGGTACCCAGGTAGCGGTCTGCGGTGAGCAGGGCGATGGTGACGGTCAGGATCGGGAAGGAGGCGATGATCAGCACGTTGGCGCACAGGGCGGTCCAGGTGAACACCGGCAGGCGCATCATGGTCATGCCAGGCGCGCGCATCTTGATGATGGTGGCGAAGAAGTTCACGCCGGTCAGCAGGGTTCCCAGACCCGAGATCTGCAGACTCCAGATCCAGTAATCGACCCCGACCCCGGGACTGAACTCCAGCCCCGACAAGGGCGGATAGGCCAGCCAGCCGGTCTGGGCGAATTCACCGACCCCGAGGGAGACGTTGATCAGCACCACGGCCGCGGCGGTAAACCAGAAGCTCAGGTTGTTCAAGAAGGGGAAGGCGACGTCACGGGCACCGATCTGCAGCGGCACTACTATGTTCATCAGACCGATCACCAGCGGCATGGCCACGAAGAAGATCATGATGACGCCGTGGGCGGTGAAGATCTGGTCGTAGTGGTGCGCGTTCAGGTAGCCTTCGCTACCAGCCGAGGCCATGACCTGCTGACCACGCATCATGACCGCATCGGCAAAGCCGCGCAGCAGCATCACCATGCCGAGGATGAGATACATGATACCGAGGCGCTTGTGGTCCACCGAGGTGAGCCACTCTTTCCACAGATATTGCCACTTGCCGAAATAGGTGATGAGCCCGGCGACGGCCAGGCCCCCCAGAATGATACCGGCTATCGTGACCATGATGATGGGTTCATGGTACGGAATAGCGTCGAGTGTTAATTTTCCAAACATCAGTTAGTACCCGCTTTCACAGTCTTGTCGGCCGGCATGTGGCCGGCGTGGTCCATCTGCTCGCCCTGGGCCTCATGGTGCATGGCGTCGCCGTGCTCCATGTCTGCGTGGTTCATGGAAGCATCATGCTCCATCCCCTCGTGGCTCATGGACTCGTCATGGGACATCGCGGCCTGCTTTTCGCCGTGTTGCATGGCGGCGTGCTCGCCGTGCTTCATGTCACCCATGAACTTGTTGATGATGTTGACGAACAGCTTGGGATCGGCGCTGGCGAAATACTCCACCGGGTGGTTTTCGCTCTTCTTGGCCAGGGCATTGAACTCATCCATGGTGTTGAGCGCCTTGGAGGAGGCCTTCACCTTGGCAACCCAGGCGTCGAAACCGGCTTGATCCTGGGTCGCGATGGCGTTGAACTTCATGCCTGAGAACCCGGCGCCGCTGTAGCCGCCCGAGATGCCCTTGTACTGGCCTGCCTCGTTGGCGATCAGGTGCAGCTTGGTCTGCATGCCCGCCATGGCGTAGATCTGGCCACCCAGCTGGGGAATGAAGAAGGAGTTCATCACGGTGTCAGACGTCACCCGGAAATTGACCGGGGTGTTGACCGGGAATGCCAGCTCGTTGACCGAGGCAATGCCCAGTTCCGGATAGACAAACAACCATTTCCAGTCAAGGGAGATGACATCGACCTGGATCGGTTTCACCTCGGATTCCAACGGTTTGTAGGGATCCAGAGAATGGGAGGTTTTCCAGGTGATCACCGCCAGGATGGCGATAATGATGACGGGCACGGTCCAGACGACCGCTTCAATCTTGTTGGAGTGGGCCCAGTCCGGTGCATAGGTGGCCTTGGTGTTGGACGCTCGGTATTTGTAAGCGAACGCCACCGCCATCACAATCACCGGCACCACCACAATCAGCATCAAGCCGAGTGCGGTCAGTATCAGTGACTTCTGCTCCAGACCAACTTGTCCCTTGGGGCTCATCAGAGCCATGTCGCAGCCGCTCAGCAAGCCGGCAGTCGCGAGCAACAGCAAAGCGCCCAAGCCCCTCTTTACATCAAAAGGTCTCATGCAATGTCCTCATCTTCGCAGGGCTAAAGTTGTAAGAAAAACGCAGCATTCTATTTCACCCGGGGGGGATGTGAACAACATGAAAAATTAATCTTTCACTTGTGTGTGGATTGCGATTTCTGTGTGTTGCATGTTAATGCCTTGACGTCATGAAAATTATCAAAACCACCTCGACCCCCTTTCATCGCCAGCTGGTGCCATTTCACCCTGTATCTGTTTATTAAACAGACACCCCGCGATTTAACCCTTTACTTAACAAGGGCAAATAACACCCCTTTGTGGCTAGCCGGCGAAATTACGGGCTGAAATCCGTGCACATTTGGCCGCTCAGGGCTGAACAATAACAGGACTCGAAATTAACCATAATTAATCAAATTAAATTTCAATTAATTCCATGAGGTTGGTGCGGCTTTACCCGCAAACATGCACGCCACATGCATCTCATGAGGTCTCGCCGATCACAGGGTCCATCATTTTGTTTAATAAGTTATTATCAAACCCATGGACTCCATCCGGATATGGCGGTAGGTTGCGCCCCTTCGTTACTCGCCAGTCACGAATTCAACCTTATCCCATTTCTCACTCGACTCTTCATACACAGGGATTGCCATGAGCATCACACGCAGAGACTTTCTCAACGGCGTCGCCATTACCATTGCGGCCGGGGTTGCCCCCATCAAGCTGCTGCAAGCGGCCGAAGGCGGCACGGCGCTGGCTGAAAAAACGCTGGTCTACCCGCCCGCCCTCACCGGGCTGCGCGGCAACCACCCGGGCTCCTTCGAACCGGCCCACAGCATCGCCCGCGACGGCAAACAGTATGACTTCGCCAACATTCCCCTCGAGGGCGAATACGATCTGGTGATCGTCGGCGCCGGCATCAGCGGTCTGGCGGCGGCCTGCTTCTATCAGCAACTGCTTGGCGCGGACAAAAAGATCCTGCTGCTCGACAACCACGACGACTTCGGCGGCCATGCCAAGCGCAACGAGTTCACCACCCCGGACGGCCTGCGGCTGGGTTACGGCGGCAGCGAATCCCTGCAATCGCCGCGCTCTGTCTACAGCCCGGTGGCGCTGGGGCTGCTCAAGGCGCTCGAGGTCAACATCGACGAGCTGGCCAAAGGCTTCCAGCAGACCTTCTACCCGGATCTGGGCCTGAGCCGCGGCGTCTACTTCGACGAGAAGCACTTTGGCGTCAACAAGGTGGTGAGCGGTGACCCGGGCCACAACGTGGCCGACGACATCCCGCGCGATCGCCTGAACGGCCGGCCGCTGGCAGAGTTTATCGGTGACTTCCCGCTCGATGATGCCGACAAGGCTGCCCTGCTGGCGCTGCACGAGGAGAAGACCGACTACCTGAGCGGCATGACCCAGGCGGAAAAAGACCTCTGGATGACCCGCAACAGCTACACCACCTTCCTGCGCGACAAGGTGGGCCTGAGCGAGCGGGCCATCACCTACTTCCAGCAACGTACCAACGACTTCCAGGCGGTCGGCATCGACGCCACAGCCTGCGCCGATGCACGCCTGTGCGCCCTGCCCGGTTTCGGCGGCATGAACCTGACCCCGCTCGATGCCGAAGAGCAGGCGGAGCTGGACGATCCCTATATCTTCCACTTCCCGGACGGCAACGCCGGCCTGACCCGCTTGATGGTGCGCAAGCTCATCCCGCAGGTGGCGCCCGGTCATACCATGCAGGACGTGGTGCTGGCCAAGTTTGACTACAGCAAGCTCGACCTGCCCGAGCACAAGGTACAGCTGCGCCTTGGCAGCACGGCGCTGCAGGCCAAAAACGTGCCGCTCAAAGACGGCAAACAGGGAGTGGACGTCACCTACATCAAGGAGGGGAAACTGCACCGGGTGCGGGCCAAGCAGTCCATCATGGCCGGCTACAACATGATGATCCCCTACATGGTGCCCGAGATGGCAGAGCCCCAGAAGGAGGCGCTGCGCCAGAACGTCAAGGCACCGCTGGTCTACACCAAGGTGGTGATCAAGAACTGGCAATCCTTCGTCAAGCTGGGGGTGCACGAGGTCTACTCCCCCGCCGCCCCCTACAGCCGGGTCAAGCTCGACTACCCGGTCAACCTCGGCGGCTACGAGCATCCCAAGAACCCGGATCAGCCCATGTGCCTGCACATGGTCTACGTGCCGACCTTGCCTGGCAGCGGCCTCTCGGCCCGCGAGCAGTCCCGCAAGGGGCGCGCCATGATCCTCGGCATGCCGTTCGAGCAGCACGAGCAGATGATCCGCGAACAGTTGCAGGGGATGCTGGGCGGCGCAGGTTTCAACCACGAGCAGGATATCCTCGCCATCACGGTCAACCGCTGGTCCCACGGCTACTCCTACATCACCAACACCCTGTTCGATGACGAGGCGCAGTGCGACAAGTGGATCGAGCTGGGCCGCCAGCCGGTCGGCAACATCACCATCGCCAACTCCGACTCGGACTGGAGCCCCTACGCCCACTCCGCCATCGATCAGGCCTGGCGCGCCGTCAACGAGCTGGTTGCCATGCACAAGGGAGGTGCCAAATGATCCGTTCCCTGACCCTGACAGCCAGCGCCGTGCTGCTGGCCCTGCCCGCCTTCACCCTGCAAGCTGCGCCTGCCATGTCGGCCGGCGAATACGTGGCCAAGCTGGGGGACTGCGCCGCCTGCCATACCAGCGAGGCGAGCAAGCCGCTGGCCGGCGGCAAGGGCTTCCCCACCCCCATCGGCACCGTCTATGCCACCAACATCACCCCCGACAAGACCCACGGCATCGGCAACTACAGCCTGCCCGAGTTCATCAAGGTGATGCGCGAAGGGGTCACCCGCAGCGGCGATCCCCTCTACCCAGCCATGCCCTACACCGCCTACGCCAAGATGAGCGACGAGGATCTCACCGCCCTCTACCACTACCTGATGCAGGATGTGCAGCCGCAGGCTGTTGCCAACAAGGAGAGCGACATCCCCTGGCCGCTCAACATGCGCTGGCCGCTCAACGGCTGGAACTGGGTCTATCACGATGACAGTCGCTTTACCCCGGTGGCCGGCAAGAGCGAGGAGTGGAATCGCGGCGCCTATCTGGTGCAGGGGGCGGGCCACTGCGGCAGCTGCCACACCCCGCGCGGGCTCGGCATGCAGGAAAAGGCCCTGACCGAGGCAGAGCCCCTCTATCTGAGCGGCGCCACCCTGGATGGCTGGTATGCCCCCAACATTCGCGGCACCCGCTACGACAAGCAGGCGCTGATCGACCTGCTGAAAACCGGCCGCAGCCAGCATCAGGCCGTCAGCGGCCCCATGGCGGAAGTGATCACGCACAGCAGCCAGTACTTCAGTGACGCCGATCTGGCCAGCATCGCCACCTACCTGACCGAACTCGGCGACGACGCGGCGGCCAGCAAGGGCAACCGGGCCTACGCCAGCGCCGGTGGCAAGGCGGACTACGCCATGTACTGTTCCACCTGCCACGGGGTCAATGGCCAGGGCAATGACCACGTCATCCCCTCGCTGGTGGGCAACCAGACCGTGCTGGCCGAGGATCCGAGCAGCCTGCTCAACGTGCTGCTGCACGGTGCCGAGACCCCGGTCACCCAAGGCAACATCGGCTACCACATGCCGGGCTATGGCTGGACCCTCAACGATCAGCAGATCGCCGAGCTGGTCAACACCTTGCGCGCCTCCTGGGGCAATGAAGGGGTGGCCATCAAACCGGAGACGGTCAAGGCCCAGCGCGCCCTGCACCAATAACTCGCGCCGACCATAACGAAACGGGCCTCCAGTGGAGGCCCGTTTGCTATGTGAGTGACGACTCACCCCTTGCGCGGTTTGGAGCCGGAGAGCGGCACCGCCCCCAACCGGTAGTCACCATAGGGGAAGATATTGCGAAAGCGCTGAGCCACCGGCTCGGGAATGGAGCGGGAGAAGACCAGCTTGACCCCATCGCCATCGCGCTGACCCAGGATGCGCCCACGCACCGTCTCGTGACGCAGGATCTGCCTGGCCTGTTCGATGAACGCCGGCGACACCTTGCCCCGCTTGACCTGCACCTTGCCGGGCGCAAGCCGGATCTCGAACAGGGCGCCACGCCCCAGCTTCATCAACCACCAGATGAGGGCGATCGCCACCAGCAACGACAACCAGGCCATCCTGTTTCTCCTTCTTCACACGGTTGCGGACAGTATAAGCCGCAACTGGCCCCCGATTGTTTGGCGCGGATCACAGCCGCGCCTCAAGCCCGGCCGCAGGCCACCCTGCTCGCCGAGCCCCCTAGCGGCTGCGGCCCCAGGCCACCAGCGTCTCCCGATAGAGCGCCAGCAGCGCCTGATCCCGCACCGCCACCCCGACCTGCTGGGCGCGATAATCGGCCCAGCCGTCGTGGGGGTGGGACATGCCGTCAAATTTCTGCAGGGTGTGACCGATGGCGGGCCCCTCGTTGATGACCCGCACCGGCCCCTCGCGCAGGGTGAACAGGGTCGGATCGATCACGTAGGCAATGGCGGACGGGTCGTGCACGTGGCAGCCGTCGAGCCCGATCCGCTCCGAGTAGAAGCGCAGATAGAAGCGGCTGACATCCCACAGGAAGCGCCCCGGCTCACCCGCGTCGTCACGCAGCGCATCCAGATAGGCGCTGCTGAAGAAGCTCTGCTGGGTCACGTCCAGCCCGATGATCACCACCGGCCAGTCGGCGGTGAACACCCGGTCGGCGGCATCCGGATCGTCGTGGATGTTGGCCTCGGCATAGGGAGTCACGTTGCCGCGATGACCGTTGACGCCAAAGGCGCCCCCCATCACCACCACCTGCTTCACCAGGCCGGTGATCTCGGGGGCCTCTTGCAGCGCCAGCGCCAGGTTGGTGAGCGGACCTATGGTGACCAGGGTGATCTCGCCGGGCGCGGCCTTCACCGCCTCGACGATATACTGCCAGGCCGGCCTGGGATCCAGCGCCAGGGTCACTTCCCCCGCCGTCACGTCTCCAAACCCGCTCGGCCCGTGCACCACGGTGGTCGGGCCCACCGGCTCGCGCCGCAGCGGGGCGGCTGCCCCTTGTGCCACGTCCGCCTTCATGCCGTATTGCTGCTTGAGCCAGAGGGCGTTGTGGGTACCGTTCTCGATGGTGGCGTTGCCAAATACGGTGGTGATGGCGAGCAGCTCGATGGCGGGGTGGGCTTCGGCAAACAGAATTGCCATGGCGTCATCGATACCGGGATCGGTATCCAGAATGATCTTGTGAGTCATGGGGCCTCCTTGGGCAACAGAGCAGCCAGTGTAGCGAGCCGCCGCCGCTTTAACAGCGCCGGGATCACAGCCTGAGGCTTTGCCCTTGCCCGCCTTGTCCAAGTGGCGGCATTTCATACAGGGATGGCGACGCGGCAGGAGGCAAAGAGGGGCGAAGCGGGTGGCACCGGCGAAATAGTGGGCAAGCGAATGGCCGGTGAGTGCCGCAGCCTTGTGGAGCGGCGGGCGGGGTGGTATCACTGGGCCACACGATTCACCCCGCTCACCACCTGCCGAGGCGCCATTGATCACCCTGATAAAAGAGTCCGACCAGCTGAAGATGCCCTGGAAGAACAAGCAGGGCACCACAGCCCAGATCCTCATCTCCCCTGCCGGCACCAGCCTCGACAGGCTCGATTTTGCCTACCGGCTGAGCTCGGCGCCCATCAAGGGGGCCGGCCCCTTCTCGAAATTCCCCGGCTATCAGCGCATCCTGCTGCCCATCAGCGGGGCCGGCTTCGTGCTCAACGGCCACCCCTACGCCACCTTCGAGGCGGCCCACTTCAGCGGAGATGACGACACCCACTGCGAACTGCTGAAAAAAGAGGTGACGGATCTGGGGCTCATCTATGATCCGGCCCGCCTCAGCGCCAACATCCGGGTGCTCAACCTGCCCTTCCCGCTCACCCTCACCCTGGAAGCGGACAAGACCTATCTCTGTTACCTGTTGAGCGGCCAGCTCACGGCGGCGGGCCACCCCATGGCGGTCAACGAAACTCTGCTGATCAGCGGCGAGCAGAGCATCCACTTCGACTGCCAGAAGAAGAGCGCCATCGCCTTCTTTACCCTGCAGCCCAAGTAGGCGGCAGGAGCAGGCCTGACACCGGTCAGCGTTTGGGCGCCCGTCCGCCGCTATCTAGGCAGGCCTGCATGGAGTCGTAGGGAGTGTAGTGCTTGGTGCGGCTGTAATAGGTGCCGCCCTGGGGATGGCAGATGCCGTTTCTGCTCTTCTTGACCGGCGGCTCCGCTGCCAGCGCGATGGCGCACACCAGCAGCAGGCAACCGCTGATCACCCATTTCATGGCTTTCATGACGACCTTGGTTCCTCTCGAGCGGGCCCAGCAGGCCCGAAAGGCGCCTATTTTACCCTCTCACTCCCCCGCTCACCTGGCGCCGGATCATAAAACGGCGTGCGATAGCACCATCACAGGAATCCAACTCACGCCGCAAGCAGGCACAAAAAAGCCGGGCAGTGCCCGGCTTCTGGGTCGACAAGCTCTGTTTAACCGACCTTGAAGGTGCCCTTCATCATGGCGAAGTGGCCGGGGAAGGAGCAGAAGAAGGTGAGATCTTTGCCGGCCAGGCCGTCAGTCTTGAAGGTGACGCTGGTGCTCTCGCCGCCGCCCACCAGTTTGGTGTGGGCCAGCACGCGCGGGTCATCCTTGGGCAGGTAGTTGTTGTCGGCACCGGCGCTCATGCCAGCAGTGGCCACTGCCTGATAGTCGGCGGTGGTGGCCAGCGCCCAGTTGTGGCCCATGGCGGTCACCGGCATCTTGCCGGTATGGTTCAGGGTCACGGTTACCTCTTTGCAGGTGGCCGGGACGCTCATCTCCTTGAGGTTGTACTGCATGGCATCATTGCCTTCGATGACCAACGCGCACTCATCGGCCAGAGCCGGGGCCGCCAGGGTGCTCAGAAACAGCAGGGTAATCGCCTTTTTCATCATCCTCTCCTTTGATTGGCAATAGATGGCAACACAATTGCCTGCGGGCTCGCACCATGGCTGGCAAACATGCTGTCAAAATCGACCTTATTCTACTCAACTGTCGTCATTCGGCTATGTCTTTAGCGCAAAGCTGCGGGTCAGGTCACCAGATTGCCCCCATTTTTTGTCTGGACGCACCGGCCGCGCCACCCACTAACCACTCTTTGTTTAATTATCCCCCGCACTTTTGTCCAGCCGCGACTCGCCCGCCGCCGCCCCCTTGGCTAAGCTGGCGACCCCGGCACGCTTGTCTTCCGTGCCATCCGTTTCAGCCAAAGAGATCCCGCATGTCGCTTCTTGCTCACCCGGCCCACCGTGGCCTGTTGTTGACCCTGCTGCTGATGCTGACCGCCTGTCAGCCGGCCCCGACCCGCATTCAGGGCAAGACCATGGGTACCTTTTACGCGGTGACCCTGAGCGACCCCTTCCCGGGCGGCGAGCCGGCGCTGCAGCAAGAGGTCGATGCCCTGCTGGTGCGCATGAATCACGAGATCTCCACCTACGACCCGAACTCCCTCATCTCCCGCTTCAATCAGGGCAGCGGCCAGCCCCCCATGGCCATTCCCGCCACCATGGCCAACATCGTGCAGCAGGGAATCGACGCCGGCCATCTCACCGCAGGCAAGCTCGACGTCACCGTGGGCCCGCTGGTCAACCTGTGGGGATTCGGGCCGGACAAGCGGCCCGTCAAACGGCCCAGCGCCGAGCAAATTGCCAGCGCCCGCCACAAGGTGGGCATCGACCGGCTGACATTGGCACCCGAGGGGGATCACTTCCTGCTCGGCAAGCGCATCCCTGACCTCTACCTCGATCTCTCCACCCTGGGCGAAGGAGCGGCCTCTGACGAGATTGCCGGCCTGCTGGAGCAAAAAGGGGTGCACAACTACCTCATCGAGGTGGCCGGCGCCGTGCGCAGCAAGGGCAACAACGCCAAGGGCAAGCCCTGGCGGGTGGCCATCGTCGAGCCGTCCGACCAGCCCGGCGCCTTCTCTGACGTGGTGATCCCCAACGGCATGGCCCTCAGCACCGCCGGCAGCTATCGCAACTACTATGAGCTCGACGGCAAGCGCTACTCCCACATCATCGACCCCGCCACCGGCCAGCCCATTACCCACAAGCTGGTCTCCGCCAGCGTCATCACCCCGACCGCGCTCGAGGCCGACGCCCTCGACACCGCCCTCATGGTGATGGGGCCGGAGCAGGCGATGGCCTTTGCCAAGGCGCACGGTCTCGCGGTCTATCTCATCGTCAAGACCGAGCAGGGCTTCGCCGCCAGCCATACCCCCCAGTTCGCCCCCTATCTGGTGACCAAACAGCCATAAATCAGCCTCCTTGTCTTCACGTCTGTACTAGTCGATGGGAGTACGCCAAGGCGCCGGAGCCACCGGCAGCTTGGCATCAGGTCAGTGACCACCGATCGGCTGCGTTCAGGCTACTCCCCGCAGCCGGCCGAGTCGGCTGACGGACGCGCCACCCGGTTGCCCGCCCCGTAGAGGAGAAACACCAGCACGCAAATCGCGGTCATCACGGCGAACAGGGCCGGGCCGCCCCACACCTGCAACAGCCAGCCCCCCACCAGGGGCGAGAGCGCCCAGCCAAGCCCGGCCAGCGCGCTGGCCCCGAAGTAGCTCCCCTTGAGGTGGGCCGGCGCCATCTCGTCGATCAGCACATTGAAGAGCGGGAACAGCACCGCTTCCCCCACGCTCAGCAAGAACACCGCCACCAGCCAGGGCCACAGCAGGGCCGGACTCGACAGGGCGAACAGCACCTGGGCGGACGCCATCAGCAGGATGGAGAACTGCAGCCGCAGGCTCACCCGCCAGCGCCGGGTCAGGTGCAGCAGCGGAAACTGCAGGGTGATGATGGTCAGCGCATTGGTGGCCACCAGCAGGGCCACCAGGGTTTCCACCTCGGGGGCGCCGGCGCGGGTCAGGTACTGGATCAGCGGCGACTCCACCTGGGCGTAGACCAGCATCATCAGCAAGTTGGCGAGGATGAACAGCATGAAGGCCCGATCCCGCCCCACCACCCTGAGCATGGCCCCCAGGGTGAGACCCACATCCGGCCGGCCAGCGCACTCGCGGCGAAAACCGAGCAGGAAGGCGATGCCGAGCAGGCCATAGCTGGCGGCCGTCACCACGAAGGTCTCCTGGCGTGCACCGAGCCCCACCATGACGCCGATGAGGGGCCCCACCCCCGCCCCCACGTTGAGCAGGAAGTAGCGCAGGTGCTGAGCCAGCTCCCGCTGCGCCTTCTCGGGCAGCAGATCCCCCATCAGCGCCTTGCCCGGCGTGTCGATGAAGGCGTAGGAGAGACCCGAGCCAAACACCCCGAGGGCGATGAGCCAGAGGGAGTGGCCGAACCCGAGCAGCAGGTAGGCACCGCACGACAGGGCGCAACCGAGCAGCAGTATGGTGCGCCGGCCGAGCCGGTCGGAGAGCCAGCCAACGTAGAAGCCGATGAGGCAGGAGAGCACGGCCGCGCCGCCCAGCAGCATCCCGATGCCGGACGCCGAGAGATCATACTCCCGGTAGAGCAGGATCGAGAGAAAGGGCCAGACCATGAAGAAACTGGTGCGCACCATGAAGGTACCCAGGATCACGATCCAGACCAGCGGAGGAAAGGGGGGCAGGCGCATGGGAACTCCTTGTCGCGCAATGGCAGCTGATCCGCAGGGGAAAGCGTTCAGTGGTATCAAAAGACACCTGAGCGCACAATCCCCAGCCCGAAAAAAACCGCCCGAGGGGGCGAACTCAGCACCGGTCGGTGGGCGGCTTCATCGTTCAGGTCAGGCAGGCGTTCGCCACCTACCCTCCCCCAGTTCCCCCCCTTATTTGGTCCGGCAGAAGCCATGAATGGCGGGGCTTGGCGGAAAAACCATGGCTGCGCCCCATGTTCAATTGCCTGTCTGCGCGCTTTGGTGGCACACTTCTGTTATCCGCCCGTAGCGCCCTGACCAGACAGATGCAGATACCGGAATCCGAGCCAGAGAAAAAAGCCCCACCCAAACCGAAGCGCATCCTGCTGGTCAATGAACAGCGCTCCTTTCAGGTGATGATGAAGGCGATGCTGATCAACATCGGCATCAGCCGCATCACCTATGCCAACTCGGCCGAAGAGGCGAGACGACGCTGCCAGAAAGAGACCTTTGACATCTATCTGCTCGATTACGAGCTGGGGGTCGGCGAGAACGGCCGCCAGCTGCTGGAGAGCCTGCGGGATCAGAAGCTCATTCCGCCCCAGAGCGTGGTGATCATGGTGAGCGGCGACAGCTCCCGCGCCATGGTGCTGAGCGCGCTGGAAGCCGAGCCCGACGAATACCTGATGAAGCCCTTCTCCCAGGAGCAGTTTTCGTTTCGTCTCAAACGCGCCCTCGCCCGCCGTCAGGCGCTGGAGAGCGTGTTCAGCGCCCTTGCCAAAGAGGATCTGCCCACCCTGCTCGCCGCCTGCGCCGAGCGGGCCGATGCGGTGCCTCGCTTTGCCAACTTCTGCCGCTGCCTGCAGGCCGACACCCAGCTCAAGCTGGGCCAGGCCAAGGAGGCCCGCAGCCTGATGCGCCAGCTGCTGGCCGGCCAGGAGAACAGCTGGGCCCGCCTGACGCTAGGCAAGGCGTGCCACACCCTGGGGCTGAACGAAGAGGCGGTGAGCCACCTGCAGGCCACCCTCAAGAACACCCCGCTGATGGTGGAGGCCCACCTCTGGCTGGCAGAGTCCCAGCTCGCGCTCGGCAACGACGAACAGGCCCAGCAGGAGCTCAAGCGGGCGGTCGACATCTCGCCTCAGTCGGTGCAGCTCTCCCGCCGGCTGGCGGAGGTGTGCCTGCTGCGCCACGACTACGCCCAGGCCAAGGACGTGTTGCTGTCGCTGATCGACCTGTCGCGCAACTCCATTCATCGCACCCCCCACTACCTGGGGGCCTATATCCAGTCGCTGACCCTCTACGCCCTCAACAGCAACGACATCTACCACATCGCCAACCTGCAAAAGCAGGTCAACTCGGCCCTGTCGCGCATCCGCGATTCGCTGATGATGTCGGAGTTCAACTACCCGGTGTTCGAGCAGATCTGCCAGGCCCGGGTGCAGATCGCCCTCGGCGAGCTGCTCAAGGGCAAGAAGATGCTCTACCGCGCCAACCAGAACTGGCTCGATCAGCCTGCCACCATGCCCCCCAGCCTGCTGGGCGAGACCATCCTCGCCCTCTATCAGCTCGGCGAGTTCGAATATGCCGAGAGCCTGCAGGCGCTGCTGGCCGAAGACGAGGATCGGCTGCTCACCACCTGCATCCAGGCCACCCGCGACGACAAGACAGTGCTCGAGCGTCGCCAGCGCTACCAGCAGCTCAACGAGCTGGGCATCAAAGCTTATCAGAGCGGCGAGCTGGAGCAGGCGCTCGGCCACTTTCGCGAAGCGCTGCGCCGGGCCCCGGCCAATACCGGCGCCGCCCTCAACAAGATCCAGGTGCTGCTGCAGCTGATGCAGAAAAACCGCAAGAGCCCGGAGTTTGGCGCCGAGTGCAAGGAGACCCTGGAGGTGCTGGACGGCATCCCCCTCAATCCGGCCCAGCAGGATCGTTTTCGCAAGCTGCGTCAGGAGTTTACCCAGCTCAGCTGACCAGGGCCCGCTCGCCTATGCTGATACTGACTCGGCAAAGGGAGGAGAGTGGCGATGGCCATGTGTCGATATCTGGTGGCGGACGGTCGCCACTGCAGCGAAGAGGCGGGAGACCATGATCTGTGCCGCTGGCACGATCCCCACGCCAATCATCAGGATCCCCACACCGCCCGCGAGCTGGAGCACTACATCCAGCAGGGCGGGCTGTGCCACGGCCTGCAACTGGCCCGCGCCAATCTGTCGGGCCTCAACCTGGTGAAAAAGGGGGCCCCGCAGGGGTTCCTGCTGGAACAGTGCAACCTCTACCGCGCCAACCTGCAGGGGGCTCATCTCTACGGCATTCGCATCAAGGGTGGCAGCCTGATGAAGGCGGATCTCAGCGAAGCCAACCTGCACTGCGCCACCCTCGACGACGTCAACCTGCTCGGCATTCGCTGGCACAATACCCGTCTCGACAACCTGGATACCGGCAAACGGCTGATGCAGGAGCGACGCGGCCGCAAGGAGCGCGACCCGGTGCAGGCCCGCATCTGGCTCAAAGAGGCCGAAGAGACCTATCGCGATCTGCGCAAGGCCTCGGAGGCGCAAGGTATCTTCACCATGTCCGGCCGCTACATCCAGCAGGAGCTGACCATGCGCCGGCTGCAGCTGCCGTTCTGGTCGACCCAGCGCTTCACCTCCTGGATCGTCGATCTGTTCTGCGGTTACGGCGAGGCCCCCATGCGGGTGGTGCTCTTCTCCCTGCTGCTCATCTTCATCTGCAGCATCTTCTACTTCTTCTTTGGCCTGAGCTTCAACGGCAACCACCTCATCTACCGGCCCGGCGCTCCTGTTGAGCAGAACGCCATCTTCCTGCTGGAGTGCCTCTACTACAGCGTGGTGACCTTCACCACCCTGGGTTATGGCGACTTCACCCCCATCGGCCTCTCGCGCCTCTTCGCCGCCTTCGAGGCCTTCACCGGCAGCTTCACGCTGGCGCTGTTTGTGGTGGTGTTCGTCAAGAAGATGACCCGTTGAGCCCGCTATGGCGGGCGGCCCGTCCCGGATGTGGCCCCTCGCCTTCACTTGCATCCACGGCGGATTCCTAGTCCAATAGCCACTTATAAAAATGACATGAGCATCCCGGACATGAAGATCATCTCTTTCAATATCAATGGCCTGCGCGCCCGCCTGCACCAGCTGAAAGCCATCATCGACAAGCATCAGCCGGATGTGATCGGCCTGCAGGAGATCAAGGTACACGACGAGGCCTTCCCGCTGGCCGACGTGGAGGCCATGGGCTATCACGTAGAGTTTCACGGCCAGAAGGCCCACTACGGGGTGGCCATCATGAGCAAGCAGAAGCCGGTCAAGGTGGAGAAAGGCTTCCCCACCGACGATGAAGAGGCCCAGCGCCGGATGATCATGGCCACCTTCGAGCGCGAAGACGGCTCCCTCATCAAGGTGATGAACGGCTACTTCCCGCAGGGTGAAAGCCAGGATCACGAGACCAAGTTCCCGGCCAAGCAGAAGTTCTACGAGGATCTGCAGCGCTATCTGGAGACCCACCACACCCCGAGCGATCAGCTAGTGCTGATCGGGGATATGAATATTTCCCCCACCGATCTCGACATCGGCATCGGCGAAGCGAACCGCAAGCGCTGGCTGCGGGATGGCAAGTGCTCCTTCCTGCCCATCGAGCGCGAATGGATGGAGCGGCTGAAAGGGTTCGGCCTGACCGACACCTTCCGCGCCGCCAACCCCACCGAGTGCGAGCGCTTCTCCTGGTTTGACTACCGCTCCAGGGGCTTTGACGAGAACCGGGGCCTGCGCATCGACCTCATCATGGCCTCCGACGCCCTCAAGGACACCGTGACCGAGACCGGCATCGACTACGAGCTGCGCGGCATCGACAAGCCTTCGGATCACGCCCCCATCTGGGCCTGCTTCGCCTGATAACGACAACAGAGGGGGCATTTGAAGCCCCCTCTGTGACCAAGCCCCCACTTCCCCCGCTTTTTCCTTCTTATAATTCCCTCCGGGTCTCCTGCTCCCCAGCAAGGTCACGATGCAGGGTCTGCCAGACTGACACAAATTGTCGCAGCCCCCTCCGCCACGGCGCGATCGACACCGACAACTTTCAGTGTCGAGCAGCCTGGGTTCAATATTCGTGCTCTATCATTAGAAAACTGTCAGTAATCCAATGAGTTAAATTTGTAACCATGCAGTTAACCATGTTCATGAAGAAAAAGGCTGGGCGCGGCAATCGCGCACCATCCCACAGGAGTGTGATGATGAAGGTGCAATACGTCAGGGAAGAGATGTTCAAGCGCGGCTGTATCGCCCTGGCACTGGCCAGCGCACTGACCGCCTGTGGTGATGAACCGGCCACCGGGGCCCAGGCTCTGCCGCCGGTCCCCGTGGTGGTGGCCGAGGTCAAGCTGACCGACGTGCCGATGACCACCGAAATGGTGGGCGAGACCGCCGGTTTTCGCGAAATTGACGTGCGTTCCCGGGTGAGCGGCATCCTGCTCAAGCGCACCTACATCGAGGGGCAGCCGGTCACCGCCGGTCAGGCGCTGTTCCTGATCGATCCCGAGCCCTACAAGGTGGCGCTGGAGCAGGCCAAGGGCACCCTGGCCCAGGAGCAGGCCCGCCTCAACAAGGCCCGCGCCGACCGGGATCGCATCATCCCGCTGTTCAAGCGCCAGGTGGTGAGCCGCAAGGACTATGACGACACCATCGCCAACTACGAGGCGGCCATCGCCAGCCATCAGGCCGCCCAGGCCAAGGTGAAAGAGGCCGAACTCAACCTCAGCTACACCCAGGTCACCGCCCCCATCAACGGCATGGCGAGCAAGAGCTCCCAGTCCGAGGGCAGCCTCATCTCCACCAGCGGCGAAAACGGCCTGCTCACCACCATCACCCAGTTCGATCCCCTCTACGTCAACTTCTCCTACTCGGAGCAGGATCGCCTCAACTTCGAGAACTCGGTGAAAAAGGGATTGATTGAGGCCAAAGATGCCACCAACTGGCGCACCCACATCCGGCTGGCGGACGGCTCCGTCTACCCCGAGGCAGGCAAGCTCAACTTCTCCGACAGCCGGGTCGACCCGCAGACCGGCACCATCCGGGCCCGCGCCATCTTCGACAACAAGGACGGCGTGCTGCTGCCAGGCCAGTTCGTGCGCATGACCATCGATCTGGGCACCCGCAAAAATGCCATCCTGGTGCCGCCGCGCGCCATCGTCCAGTCCCAGGCCGACCGCATGGTGATGGTGGTGGACAAAGAGAACAAGGTGGTGCCCCGCCCGGTCAAGCTGGGTTCCGTGGTCGACAGCGGCGTGCTGATCGACAGCGGCCTCGAGCCCGGTGAGCGCTATATCGTCGAGGGGCTGATGAAGGCCCGTCCCGGCGCCGTGGTCAAGCCCGTCTCTGCCGAAGAGATGAAGGCGATCACCACCAAGATGGTCGGCCAGAACGCGGCCAAGTAAGGAGTTCGTATGTTTTCCAAGTTCTTCATCGAACGCCCCATCTTCGCCAGCGTGATTTCGATCATCATAGTGCTGGGCGGGTTGGCGGCGATGCGATCGCTGCCCATCGAGCAGTACCCGCAGATCACCCCGCCGGTGGTGTCGGTCACCGCCTTCTATCCGGGCGCCACCCCCGAGGTGATCTCCCAGACGGTGGCTGCACCGCTCGAACAGCAGATCAACGGCGTGGAGCGGATGCTCTACATGCAGTCGGGTTCGGCCTCCAACGGCCAGATGAACCTCAACGTCTACTTCGAGATCGGCACCGATCCGGATCAGGCCACCATCAACGTCAACAACCGGGTCTCGGCCGCCATGGCCCAGCTGCCGGAAGAGGTGAAGAAGCAGGGGGTGACGGTCAAGAAGAAATCGACCTCGATCCTGCAGGTGGTCACCCTGCAATCGCCTGACGGCACCTTCGATACCACCTACCTGTCGAACTACGCCTTGCTCAACATCATCGACGAGCTCAAGCGGATTCCCGGGGTCGGTGACACCACCCTGTTCGGCGGCACCGACTACGCCATGCGCATCTGGCTCAGGCCGGATCGACTGGCCCAGCTCGAACTCACCCCGAGCGACGTGATCGGTGCCATCCGCGAGCAGAACACCCAGTTTGCGGCCGGCAAGATCGGCGCCCAGCCTACCACGGCCCCCATCGACTTCACCTACACGGTGCAGACCAAGGGACGGCTGGAGGATGTGCGCGAGTTCCAGAACATCATCATCCGCTCCATGCCGGACGGCTCGAAGATCCGGGTCAAGGACGTGGCCAGGGTCGAGCTCGGCGGCAAGGACTACGACCTGCTGGCCAAGGCCAACGGCAAGCCGGCCATCGGTATCGCCACCTATCTGCAACCGGGCGCCAACGCCGTGGCGGTAGCCGATCAGGTGCACGCCACCATGCTGCGCCTCAAGGAGCGCTTCCCGCAGGACATCGAGTACCAGATCCCCTACGACACCACCGAGTTCGTGAAGATCTCCATCGAGGAGGTGGTACACACCCTGTTCGAGGCGATCGTGCTGGTGTTCGTGGTGGTCTACCTGTTCCTGCAGAACTTCCGCGCCACCCTGATCCCCTGTATCGCGGTGCCGGTGTCGCTCATCGGCACCTTCGCCGGCATGCTGGTGCTGGGCTTCTCCATCAACCTGCTGACCCTGTTCGGCATGGTGCTCGCCATCGGTATCGTGGTGGATGACGCCATCGTGGTGCTGGAGAACGTCGAGCGGATCATGCAGGAGAAGAAGTGCTCGCCCAAAGAGGCGGCCATCCTCGCCATGCAGGAGGTCTCCGGCCCGGTGGTCGCCATCGTGCTGGTGCTGTGCGCCGTGTTCCTGCCGGTCGCCTTCATGGGCGGCATGACCGGGGTGATGTACAAGCAGTTCGCCATCACGGTGGCGGTGTCGGTGGCCATCTCAGGTCTGGTGGCGCTGACCCTGTCGCCGGCCCTCTGTGCCGTGTTGCTCAAAGAGGGCCACCACAAGCCGGCCCGCTTCTTTGTCTGGTTCAACAACGCCTTCGACGGCCTCACCCGCCGTTACGTGCGCGGGGTGGCCTTCCTCAACCGCCGGGTCGGGGTGGCGTTCACCATCATCGCCTTCATCCTGGTCTCCATCTACGGCCTGCTGATGAAGGTGCCAGGCGAGCTGGTACCGAACGAAGATCAGGGCTACCTGCTCTCCGCCGTCATGCTGCCGGATGCGGCCTCCCTCACCCGCACCCAGGCGGTGGCGAACGACTTCGACCAGATGGCGATGGCCAACCCCAACGTGAAGGACGTCATCACCTTCTCGGGCTTTGACATCCTCTCCAACGCCATCATCAGCAACAGCGGCATCAGCTTCATCACCCTCAAGGACTGGAGCGAGCGGCAAGGTGCCGGGCAGGACTCCTTCTCCCTGGCCAAGACCTTCCAGGGCATGAGCCTGATGGGGCTGGCGGACGGCTTCGTCGCCTCCTTCAACCCGCCTCCCATCACCGGCATGTCCACCACCGGCGGGCTGGAGGCCTACCTGCAGAACCGCAGCACCGGCAATGCCCAGGCCTTCTCGGCCGAGGTGCAGCGCTTCCTCGAGGCGGCCAAGCAGCGCCCCGAGTTCGCCAGCGTGACCAGCACCTACCGCGCCAACGTGCCCCAGGTCTATCTCGATCTGGATCGCGAGAAGGCCAAGGCGCTGGGGCTGCCCATCAACGCCGTGTTCGACACCATGCAGGCCACCTTCGGCCAGGTCTATGTCAACGACTTCAACCAGTTCGGCCGTACCTACCGGGTGCAGTTGCAGTCCGAGGCGGACTACCGCGCCAAGAAGAGCGACATCCGCAACGTCTATGTGCGCTCCGACAAGGGGGAGATGATCCCGCTCAGCAGCCTGGTGACGGTGCGTGATGCCACCGGCCCCGAACTGGTGGAGCGCTTCAACATCTTCCAGGCGGCCAAGATCATGGCCCAGCCAGCACCCGGCTACAGCTCCGGCCAGGCCATCGCCGCGCTGGAAGCCGTGGCCGACGAGTCCCTCGGCAACGACGCCAAGCTGGAGTGGACCGGCTCCGCCTATCAGGAGAAAGCGGCCGCCGGCAGTGCGGGCACCGCGTTCGGCTTCGGCATAGTGATGATCTTCCTCATCCTGGCGGCCCAGTACGAACGCTGGAGCCTGCCGTTTGCGGTGATCACCGCCGTCCCGTTCGCCCTGTTCGGCGCCCTGCTTGCCACCTGGCTGGTGGGTCTGACCAACAACGTCTACTTCCAGATAGGGTTGGTGACCCTGGTGGGTCTGGCGGCCAAGAACGCCATCCTGATCGTGGAGTTCGCGGTGATGAAGCACGAAGAGGGCATGAGCCTCATCGAGTCGGCGCTGGAGGCGGCACGGCTGCGTTTTCGCCCCATCGTCATGACCTCGCTCGCCTTCATCCTCGGCTGTGTGCCGCTGGTCACCTCCAGCGGCGCCGGTGCGGCGAGCCGTCACGCCCTCGGCTGGCCGGTCATCGGCGGCATGCTGGCGGCGACCTTCATCGCCATCTTCTTCATCCCGCTGTTCTTCCGCCTCATCATGCGGCGCTCGGAACGCGCTGGCGGCAAGACGGCGCAACCCAAGTCGTAAGTCACAGCCCCCGCCATGCGGGGGCTTTTTTTATCCGCCAGGAGAGACAATACCCCGCAGCCGGGCCCGAGCCGCGAGCGGGATCACGCGGCCGCCATCCCGTTGCCCACATACCTTGACCTTGCTCTCAAGGTAAGGTTTACAGTGCCCCCAGTCATTGTCAGGATTTTCCCCATGCTCGTAGCGAGATTGCCCATCGAACGCATTGCCCGGCTGTTGCTGGGGCTGATGCTCGTCTGCAATCTCACCCTCTGCATCGGCTGGCACGGGGTGGATGCCCTCAATGCCGCCATGACTCACGGCAATCAGGCCATGAGCGACAGCGCCATGCAGGGGCTCTCCTGCCACGGGGCAAGCCCGGATGTGGGAGCGCAAGATGCCGCCAGCCAGGAGTGCCAGATGCACGGCGGGCTCACCTCGACCGGCACTCCCGGCCTGCCGCTGCTGGCCGCCCTGCTGACCTTGCTCGCGCTGCCGCTGTTGCTGCTGCCCCTCGGGACGGCGAACAGCGTGCTGGACAACTGGTTGCGGGATCCCTTCCTGCGATCCCGCGGCACCCACCCTCCCTCCTGGCCGCGCCGACACCTGATGTTGTCGGTGCTGCGCCACTAGAAAGATCTTCTCTCGCGGCAACAGCAAGCCTCGGCTTGCCCGTTTTCTGCCGCCTTGCCTGACCCTGCGCCCTGGCCAAACCGGCCCGCTCGCAGGGAGCCGTGCGCGCTGACACAGCTGCGCCCCGTTTGCCGCCTCGTGGTGATGCCCTGCCCGCGCACACCACCACACCGGCGGCCTGACAGAAGAGAAGAGATACCATGTCATCCACCCCCGTTACCCGGTCTGCCTGCGCGCGGCCGCGCCAGCCGTCCCTTCGCCTCCCGCGCACCGGAGGCTTGTCATGAACAAGACACTGTTGATGTCCGCCCTGCTGCTGGCCCTCGGCGCCGGTGGCGGCTACTGGGCTGCCAAACAGACCAGTGCAGGCCCCACTGCCAAGGAGAAGACGCCCCTCTACTGGGTCAACCCCATGGATCCGCGCGACAAGCGCGATGCCCCCGCCAAGGACAACATGGGGATGGACTTCATCCCTGTCTATGAGGAAAAACAGGGCGGCTCACCCGGCACAGTCACCATCAACCCCGAGATCCAGCAGAACCTGGGGGTGCGGCTCGCCAAGGTGGAGAAGCTGCCCATCCACCAGCAGATCGAGACGGTGGGCTACGTCGGCTATGACGAGGACCGGCTGGAGGCGGTCAACGCCCGCATGGCAGGCTGGATCCGCACCCTTGCCATCAAGAGCGAGGGGCAGCAGGTGAGCAAGGGGAGCCTTATCTACGAGCTCTACGCCCCGGATCTGGTCAACGCCCAGCACGAGTATCTGCTCGCTCTCAACACCGCCAACCCCCTGCTGCTGCGCGCCGCCGAGGGCAAGCTCAAGTCCCTGCAGGTACCGGCAGATCAGATTGCGGCCCTCAAGCGCAGCCGTCAGGTACAGGAGACGGTGCGCATCTATGCCCCCAGCAGCGGTTATGTCTCCGAGCTGAAGGTGCGCGAGGGCCAGTATGTGGAGCCCGCCGCGGCGCTCTTTAACATCAGCACCCTCAAGCAGGTGTGGGTGAGCGCCGAGGTGTTCGAGCGCCAGGCCGCCCAGCTGAAGGTGGGCGACCCGGTCACCATGACCCTGGATTACGCCCCCGGCCGCAGCTGGCAGGGCAGGGTCGATTACCTCTACCCGACCCTGGATGCCGCCACCCGCACCCTCAAGGTGCGGCTGCGCTTCGCCAACCCGGACGAGTTCCTGAAACCCAACATGTTCGCCAAGGTGAGCATTCGCACCGGACAGGGCGAACCCCGGCTGGTGGTACCGAGCGGAGCGGTGATCCGCACCGGCAGCCAGGACAGGCTGGTGCTGGCACTGGGGGATGGCAGCTTCAAGTCGGTCGCCGTCACCCTGGGCCCCCAGTTTGGCGACAAGGTCGCCATCAAGGCAGGGGTCGAAGCAGGGGACAGCATCGTCAGCTCGGCCCAGTTTCTGCTCGACTCCGAATCGGCCATCGATTCGGACTTCCAGCGCATGACGGCAGTGCGCCCCGCCCAGGTGTGGACCCAGGGCGAGGTTGAAAGCGTCGATCTGGCCAACCGCACCCTGATGGTCTCCCACCAGCCCATCCCCGAGTGGCAGTGGCCCGCCATGGAGATGGAGTTCACCGTGGCGGACGGGGTCGACATCAGCAAGCTGGCCGCAGGACAGACCCTTCATCTGCAGGTGATGCAGGAGGGGGATGAGTACCGCATCACCACCATCCATCAGGAGCAAGCGCCGGCAAACGGCGATACCACCAAGCCCGCAACGGATGAGATGGGCAAGATGGAAGGCATGGACCATAGCCAGCACGATATGGGAGCCAAATCATGATCCCTTCCATCATTCGCTACCTTGTCGACAAACAGGCTCAGCTCTCTGCACCCAATGAGCAAGGAGCCCAATCATGATCCCGTCGATTATTCGCTGGTCAGTGGGCAACCGCTTTTTGGTGCTGCTGCTCACTGTCATGCTCACCGCCTGGGGGCTCTGGTCGGTCAAACAGACCCCGGTGGACGCCCTGCCGGATCTCTCCGACGTGCAGGTGATCATCAAGACGGCCTATCCGGGCCAGGCACCGCAGGTGGTGGAGGATCAGGTCACCTACCCGCTCACCACCGCCATGCTGGCAGTGCCGGGGGCCACCACGGTGCGCGGCTACTCCTTCTTCGGCGACTCCTTCGTCTATGTGCTGTTTGACGACAACACCGACCTCTACTGGGCCCGCGCCCGGGTGCTGGAGTACCTAAGCCAGGTCGCACCCAACCTGCCTGCCTCCGCCCGCCCCCAGCTCGGCCCCGATGCTACCGGGGTGGGCTGGGTCTACCAGTACGCGCTGGTGGACAGAACTGGCAAGCATGACCTGAGCGAACTCACCTCGCTGCAGAACTGGTTCCTCAAGTACGAGTTGCAGACGGTGGAGGGGGTCTCCGAAGTCGCCACCGTCGGCGGCATGGTGCGCCAGTATCAGGTGCGGGTCGACCCGGACAAGCTGCGCGCCTACGGCATCCCGCTTTCGCTTATCGAAACCGCCATCAAGCAGGGCAATCAGGAGACCGGCGCCTCCGTCATCGAGATGGCGGAAGCGGAGTACATGGTGCGCTCCAACGGCTATCTGAAAAGCGTCGAGGATCTTAAGCAGATCCCGCTCGGTACCACTGTGCGCGGCGCCCCGCTACTGCTGGGTGACGTGGCGGATGTCGTCACCGGGCCCCAGAGCCGGCGCGGCCTGGCCGAGCTCAACGGCGAGGGAGAAGTGGTGGGCGGCATCATCGTCATGCGCTATGGCGAGAATGCCCAGCACACCATCGACGGGGTCAAGGCGCGGCTCGCCCAGCTGAAAAGCAGCCTGCCGGAGGGGGTCCAGGTCGTCACCGTCTACGATCGTTCCGACCTTATCCAGCGCGCCATCGACAACCTCTCCGGCAAGCTGGTGGAGGAGTTCGCGGTGGTGGTGCTGGTCTGCCTCGCCTTCCTGTTCCACCTGCGCTCATCCCTGGTGGTGGTCATCTCCCTCCCTATTGCGATTTTGACCGCCTTTATCGTGATGCACCTGCAGGGGATCAACGCCAACATCATGTCGCTGGGCGGCATCGCCATCGCCATCGGCGCAATGGTGGACGGCGCCATCGTGATGATCGAGAACGTCCACAAGCACATGGAGCGGGAGGCGCTCACCGACAAGAACCGCTGGCGCATCATCACCGAGGCGAGCATAGAAGTGGGCCCCGCCATCTTCTTCTCCCTGCTGATCATCACCATCAGCTTCCTGCCGGTGTTCGCGCTGGAGGCGCAGGAGGGGCGGATGTTCCACCCCCTCGCCTACACCAAGACCTACGCCATGGCGGCGGCAGCCGGGCTCGCCATCACGCTGGTGCCGGTGATCATGGGTTACTTCATCCGTGGCAAGGTGCTGGCGGAGCAGGCCAACCCGCTCAACCGCTGGCTGAGCCAGGGCTATGTGCCGCTGCTCAAGGCCGTGCTGGCCCGTCCGAACACCACCCTGGCCATCGCCGCCGTGGTGACGGTGGCGGGCTTCTGGCCGCTCAAGTACCTGGGCTCCGAGTTTATTCCGCCGCTGGATGAGGGGGACATCATGTACATGCCCACCACTGCGGCCAATATCTCGGTGGGCAAGGCGCGGGAGATTTTGCAGCAGACCGACAAGCTGATTCGTACCGTGCCCGAGGTGCAGAACGTGTTCGGCAAGGCGGGGCGCGCCGAATCGGCCACCGACCCTGCGGATCTGGTGATGATGGAGACCAGCATCCAGCTCAAGCCCCGGGATCAATGGCGCCCCGGCATGACCCCGGAGAAGCTCAAGGAGGAGCTCGACTCCCTCATCCGCTTCCCCGGTCTCACCAACGCCTGGGTGCCCCCCATCAAGACCCGCATCGACATGCTGGCCACCGGCATCAAGACCCCGGTCGGCATCAAGATTGCGGGACCCGATCTCAAGGTGATCCAGCAGCTCGGCCAACAGCTGGAACAGATTGTCGGCAAGGTGGAGGGCGCGTCATCGGTCTACGCCGAGCGGGTGGCCGGTGGCCGTTACGTCAAGGTGGATATCGACCGGCTGAAAGCGGCCCGTTACGGCCTCAACATCGCCGACGTGCAGGCGGTGCTCGCCACCGCGGTGGGCGGCATGGAGGTGGGCCAGACCATCGAGGGGCGCGAGCGTTACCCCATCAACCTGCGCTATCCCCAGAGCTATCGCGATTCGGTGGCGAGCCTCGAGCTGCTGCCGCTGGTGACCCCGAGCGGTGCCCGCATCGCGCTGGCGGATGTGGCGCGGGTCTACATCAGCGACGAGGCGCCCATGCTGCGCAGTGAAAACGCGCGCCTCAACGGCTGGGTCTACGTCGACATTCGTGGCCGTGACATCGGCTCTTTCGTGGCACAGGCCAAGGCCGAGGTAGACAAGCAACTGGTGCTGCCGGCGGGCTACGCCCTCACCTGGTCCGGTCAGTTCGAATACATGGAGCGGGCCAAGGCGCGCCTCGCCTACGTGGTGCCGCTCACGGTCGCCATCATAGTGCTGCTGCTCTATCTGGCGTTTCGCCGCTTCCAGGAGGTGCTGCTCATTCTCACCACCTTGCCGCTGGCGGTGGTGGGCGGGATTTGGACCCTCTGGCTGCTCGACTTCAACCTCTCGGTGGCGGTCGGGGTGGGCTTTATCGCCCTGGCCGGGGTGGCGGTGGAGACCGGCGTCTTGATGCTGGTCTACCTCAACCACGCCTGGGATGACCTCGTGGCCAGCGGCAAGCCGGACAAGGCGGGCCTGCACCGGGCGGTGATCCACGGCGCCGCCCTGCGCCTGCGCCCCAAGATGATGACGGTGGTGACCATCATCGCGGGTCTCTTGCCCATCATGTGGAGCCACGGCACCGGCTCCGAGGTGATGCAGCGCATCGCCGCCCCCATGATTGGCGGCATGGTGAGCGCGCTGGTGCTGACCCTGCTGGTGCTGCCCGCCGCCTACTACCTGTGGCGCAGCCGGCACCTGGGCGCGACCGAGCACCAGCCCGCCGGCTAACCCGGTGGCAGCGCCCTTTTTGACAACCAAGAATCTGAATCAACGACGAGGAAACACCATGAACTACAAGACGCTGACCCTGACCCTGCTGCTTGGCCTTGCCACCCACACCGGCCTGCAGGCCGAGGAGATGATGAACCATGCCGGCCACGACATGGGCCAGATGAGCCAGATGGAAGGCATGAACGAGATGGGCGAGATGGCGATGACCCAGGGGGTCATCAGCCGCATCGACGCGGCCAACGGCAAGGTCGGCATCAAGCACGAGGCGATCGACAACCTCAAGATGCCCGCCATGACCATGGTCTTTCGGGTGGCCGACCCGGCCCTGCTCAAAGATCTGAAAGTGGGAGATGCGGTGCGCTTTCACGCCGAGAACCCGGCCGGCAAGCTCACCGTGACCGCCATCCAGAAACAGTAAGCGGAGTCATTTCAATAAAAGACGGCGGGATCATCCCGCCGTTTTCTTTTACTGCGCTATCTACTGCACCATCCGCTACTGCTGCACCATCCGCCGAGCGGCCTCCTCAGCCGTTCGGATAAGCCTGAGCGATATTCGCCTGAGCTATCCCGAGCAACTGAACAGACATGTCCTGCAATACATAGAGGTCGCGGCGACGGGTCCAGGGTTGATCGGATTGCTCGTCATACCAGACGGGCAGTTCGATCCCCTCCGGGGCATGGCTCGTCACCTTGCGGGCACGGCAGGTGATGATGCAGCGTTTGACGTGGTCGCGGTGACCGATGACGGCCGCCGTGCCGAGGGAGGCGGCCTCTCCACCGGCATAATCCCTGACGATGGCCTCCACCACCCCGTCCGTGCTGAGGTAGACCAGCTTGCCCTCATCATCCCAGTAAGGCTCGATGGAGATGACATCACGGGCCGGGATATCGGGATAGCGGGCCGAGTCGAGGAAGCGGGCGATCTCCCACTGCACGTACATGGGCACCGGCTTTTGCCGATAGACGGCCGCGCAGCAGGCGGCCAGCGCCTCGTTCATGGGGCCGGGCTCGGCCAGTTCATCCGGGTTGCCAGAGGCATTGGGACGATTGCCGAAGGCAAAGGCGATGACGCAGTGGGCCTGGTCGATGGCGACCCGGGACGGGGTCATGTTGAAGCAGGCCTCCTCGATGAAGGGGGCCAGCTGGCGGGCCGTCTGCTCGTCGTGCAGCTCGGCGCTCAGCCGGTCGGTCAGGGTGGTGCGAAAATCCGCCGCACTCCCCTGGCTGTCATTGCTGCTGTTGCAGCCGGCGAGGGTGGCGACCAGGGGGGTACTCAACAGCCCCAGGGTGACTCTGCGTCTGTGCTTGTCCATTACGACTCCTTTGTTGATGTCCACGGCTGAAAATCAACCCGTTGGAGTCCATACCGTACGGAAAAAACAGGGGGATAAAAGTCAGAAAGGGAGGCAGAGGGGAGGAACGTGCAGCGCCTCACACTTCCCGGGCAATTCGCAAGCAAGCCCTTTTGATTCAATTGCTTGGCGTATAAAAGAGCAGGGCGCAGGAGGAAACCCGCCTGCGCCCTGTCACTGCCGCACCATCAGCCGCGGATATGGTCGATAAAGGCGTCGATCTGTTCACGGCCGCAGGCCGGGTTCATGAAGACCGCCTTCTCCCCGGCGATGTAGGAGTACTTGCCGCGGGCGTCATAGTCGGAGTGAGCGATGGCCTCCACCCAGTTGGTGTAGAGCCCCACCTTGCCGCGCCCGGTAAACAGGCTGCGGTGGTAGTCGGTGTTGCGCTGCAAGCGCGCCTTGTAGGCCGCATCCGGGCTGCGCGCCAGCTCGAAGGCGAACTCGGCGTCGGGGTCCTGCACCCACTCGGGGTTGTAGATCTTGAAGCCCACGCTCGGCCCCTGGTTCTCTTGGGCCACCAGCTTGACGTTGCCGAGCTGGCTTAACCGGAAGCGAAAGTAGTTGGCGTTTTGCAGGCAGTGGGCCAGCACGGTGCGATAACCCTCCACCCCCAGGTAGTTGAGCGCCGCATAGGCACCGAACAGGCCGCTCGCCCCGCGAGAGCACTCGATGGTGGACTGCAGGTGGGTCTGACCCTGAATGTCCCGCTCAAAGTAGGAGAAGTTCTCTGGGTCGTTCTCCATCGCCTTGAGGTCATCCTGCTCCTTGATCATCACCAAGCTGGAGGTGTAGGGCACATAGCCCCACTTCTGGAAGTCGACGGTGAAGGAGTCGGCGTATTTGAGCTCGGCGAAGCGACTCACGTTGCGCTCGATCCCCGCCAGGGTAGCGCTGTTGATGGCGAGCGGGTTGGCGGCAAAGTCGTAATCCAGGAAGAAGATCATCGACCAGCCGATGGCGGCATCCACGTGGATGTGCGGCTTGACTGCCACCTCGAACCGCTCGCAGAGCCGATCCCGCAGCTCGACCACGGGTTTCACCTGGTCCACCCCGAAGGTATCGGTGGTGCCCATGGTGAGCATGATGGTGGGTACCACGTGTTTCAGAGCGAAACAGGCGGTCAGGGTACGCTCCAGGTGGTCGAGATCGATGTCGTTGTTCTCGCCGACCTGGATGCGGATGGTCTTGTTCTCGATGTCGACCCCGAGCAGGGAGAGGTTGGTGATGTTGGAGTAGTGGCCGCCCTGGGAGTTGATGATGCGGTAGTCCTGATAGTGACCGAGCCCCTTGTGCTTGGCCTCCGGCAGGCTCTTGCGGATGCCGAGCAGGTAGCCATAGAGGTTACAAAACGTCCCCCCCTGGGTGAAGATGCCGGTGGCGCGAGCCGGGTCGTAACCCGCCAGCAGCGCTATCTGGCGCACCACCTTCTTCTCCAGCTCCTCGGCCACCCCGGCATACTCGGAGTAGACCAGGTTGGGGTTGGCGAGGATCCCCATCTGGGCGCCGTAGATGGCGGGATCCGCCGACATGGTGATGACGTTCTCGACGCTGGAGGGGTTCTCCCAGTCTTTGGACAGGGCGCCGGCAAACAGCAGCTCGGCCATGGGCTCGCCCGGGGTGCGCATGGTGGCCGGCACCGGCATGGTCTCGCACAAGTCGGCGAGGCGGGCGCGACCATCGGGCCAGGCATTGAGCCGCGCCGCCGGGGCCAGGCCACGGGCGCGGAACTCGTTGAGGGTGGCAAAACCGGGTTCACGAAAGACCGGCCAGAGATCGGGGTTGCGCGAGAAGAAGTTGGCTTTGACTGTGGCAAAACGACGTTCGAATTCGGGGTGGATGGCGTTGACGCCTTCATCTTTCAAATAGACCAAGTCACTCATTTTTATACCATTAGTACAGCAAATGTGCAGTCCTTATACCCCCGGGTCGCCGTTTGAAACAGCGACAATATCTAATGGCCTCCCCTACTTTTTGTCATGCATGAGGGCGGACGGCGGCTGGCAAAAAGGCGCCTTTCGGGCGCCTCTTTTGATTTTGTGATCCACCCGCCCCATCGGCGAGAAAAACGTCAGCGCAGCGCCGCCAGCAACCAGCGAGAGAGCTCCTCCAGCTCAGCCTCGCGGGCCGCAAACTCGCTGCGCCACTGGCGCAGCAGGTCGTAGAGGGCATCGGCGCGGTAGGCCGTGCCGGGCAGCCGCGCGGCCAGCGCATCGAGCGGCGCCGGATCCAGGCTGTCGCTGAAGATCTGCGCCCGCCCGATCACCCCCTTCTCCACGTCGAAGTGCAGCTCCACCCCGCCCCAGCCGAAGCGCTCGTCCAGCTGATGGCTGAAGGCAGGCGCATGGCCGAAGTTCCACTCCCAGCTGCGCTGGCGGGCGAAGGTCTCGGCAAAGCCGGGCAAGTCGGGCATCTGCTCAGGGGAGATATGCTCGGGCTGCACCCGCTCGCCGTAGTGGCTGAAGAAGGCCTCCTGCAGCGCCTCGCTCACCTGTGGGTGATCGATGCCCGGCAGCAGCTCGCAGAGATTGGCCACCCGGCTGCGCACCGAGCTGATGCCCTTGGCCGCCAGCTTCTTGGGGTCGGGATTGAGGTAGTTGGCGAGCCGGCCGAGGTCGGCGTCCAGCAGCAGGGTGCCGTGGTGAAAGCCGCGATCATGGGTCTCCCGATAGGCCGAGCCCGACACCTTGCGCTCCCCGTCCGGGGTCGCCACCAGCAGATCGTTGCGTCCGGAGGCGAAGGCCTCGACCCCGAGCCGCGTGAGCGCGTCCAGCACGATGGCGGTGGAGACGCTCTTGTCATACTCCGGCTTGCCCGCCATGAAGGTGAAGCAGCTGTTGCCAAGGTCGTGAAACACGGCGCCGCCGCCGCTGCTGCGCCTGGCCAGCGTCACCCCGTCCTCCTCCATGCGGCGGGTATTGCACTCCTTCCAGGGATTCTGGGCCCGGCCGATCACCACGGTATTGGCGTTGCGCCACAGGAACAGCACCCGCTGGTTCGGATCCATCTGACGGAAGATGCACTCCTCCACCGCCAGGTTGAACAGGGGGTCGTGAGAGTCGGACAGCAACAGACGCAATCGGGACATGAGAAGGCCTCATCGGGATGGAAGAGTCGCTATCATAACACCGGGGTCGACAGGATCCGGCCCCCTTCTGCCTGTTTCGGCTCGTTACTGACTGATAACGCAACAAATGAAAGATCGACACAATCTGACAGCAACATAAATGTATCCGTTGATACGGCGACACAGGCTGACGCATTGCGCTGAAAATTAAGTAATCACTCACTGATATTGAGGTAAATGGCTGGCAAATACGATTAAAATGCGACCGTTTTTATTGGTCATATGGCTCCGTAATTATTCGCATAATTGCCAAAAATACCGAGCATGAAAGCCAAATGTGATGAGTGACACAGAAATCTTTTTTTCTGTTACGCATCCCCCATTCCAGCGCCCTTTCGCCCCCTTGCGGGCAACAAGGAATTGTTTGACTCTAGGACTGACCCCCGTCTCCCGAGAGGAATGAGTATGAGTGTCGTAAATTCCTCCCTTCATCGCCTGCTCCGGTATCTGCCCATGCTTGGTTCAGCGATGTTTTGCACCCTTTTCTCCCTGCCATCCAAGGCGGTGGACAAGATAGTGGTGCAACTGCCCTGGCAACATCAGTTCCAGTTTGCCGGTTATTACGCGGCCCAGGCCAGAGGCTTCTATCGAGATGCCGGGCTGGATGTCACCTTGCGACCCGCCGTCACCGGCACCAATGTGGTCAACGAGGTGATGTCGGGCAATGCCCAGTACGGGGTCAGCGGCAGCGATCTGCTGCTGGCGCGTGCCAATGGCCAGCAGGTCGTGGTGCTGGCCTCCATGCTGCAGCATTCCCCGCTGGTGCTGCTCACCCTGGAGCGGCCCGACATTCGTCAACCGGCGGATCTGGCGGGCAAACGGCTGATGCTGGAGCCCGGCTCCCAGGAGCTGCAGATCTACCTCAATCGTCATGCCCCGCCGGGCAGCTGGAGCAAGCTGCCTTATGAACAGGGGCTGAAGGCGCTGCTCGCCGGCCAGGTAGACGCCATCAGTGCCTACAGCACCACCGAGCCCTTCTATCTGGCCCGGATGGGGATCCCCTATCGGGTGTTCTCCCCCCGCAGCATCGACTTCGATTTCTACGGTGACAACCTGTTCACCTCGGAGCGCGAGCTGAACAACCGGCCGGAGCGGGTCTACGCCTTCCAGCAGGCGAGCCTCAAGGGGTGGCGCTATGCCATGGAAAACCCGGCCGAGATGATCAACTGGATCATGGAGCAGTACCCGAGCGGTTATGGCCGCGAGCAACTGGAGTTCGAAGCCAGTGCCACCCGGGAGCTGATGCAGCCAGATCTGGTCGAGCCCGGCTACATGCAGCCGGAGCGCTGGCAGCAGATCGCCAGAAGCTACCTCGAGGCCGGCCTGCTCTCGGCCCTGCCAGACCTCGAGCACTTCCTCTACAACCCGGATCGGGAGCGGATCCGCCAGCAGCGCCAACTGCTCGACAAGAGCGTGGCGGTGGCCATGCTGGTGACCTTCTCCCTGCTGACCCTGCTCGGCATCTTCTGCTACCTCTACCTGCGCCTGCGCCAGGAGGCGCGCTACCGCCAGCGACTCACCCGCGAGCTGGCCCAGAGCGAGCAGCACTACCGCTTCGTGGCGGAGAACAGCGCCGACGTTATCTGGACCATGGACACCGCCACCCTGCGCTTTCGCTACGTCAGCCCGGCCATCCTGCCCCTCAGCGGTTACGAGGCGATCGACGTGCTGACCCTCCCCATCAGGCAGCTTATTCCGGAGACATCCAGAAAGCAGCTGCGCGCCGAGCTGAGCGGTTCCCTCGCCGCCTGGCAACGCGGCGACCACGAGCAGACCCGCTGCGTCATTCGTACCCAGCTGCGTCACAAAGAGGGACATCTGGTGGCCACCGAAACCATCACTACCCTGCACGGCAACGAGCAGGGGGAGCCGGAGGCGATTCTGGGGGTGACCCGTGACATCACGGAGCGGGCCGCCCGCGAGGAGATGATGCGCCGGCTCGCCTTCTACGATCCCCTCACCAACCTGCCCAACCGCCGACTGCTGCAGCAACGGTTGAAGGAGGCCATGGAGAGCGAAGCGCAGCTGGCCCTGCTGTTCATCGATCTCGATCACTTCAAGCCGATCAACGACACCTTCGGCCACGAGACCGGCGACGTACTGCTCAACATGGTGGCGGAACGGATGCGCCACTGCGTGCGGGAGCGGGATCTGGTGGCACGGCTGGGAGGGGACGAATTCGTGATCCTGCTGCCCGACACCGGGGACGAGGCGCTGGCGGTGGCCGACCATCTGCACCAGAGCCTGCGCCATCCGTTTCGCATCGACGAGGAGCAGGAGCTGCGCATCTCCAGCAGCATAGGGGTGGCGCTCTATCCGGAGCACGGCACCGACCCCAAGACCCTGATGCACCACGCCGATCAGGCCATGTACCAGGCCAAGGGCAGAGGGCGGGGCCGAGTCTGTCTGTTCACCGCCGGGCTGGATCCGGAGCAGGGCTCGCTGGTGTGGCAGAGCAGCCACGAATGCGGCCATCCCCGCATCGATGCCGAGCATCGTCAGCTGTTCGTACTGACCAACCGGCTGCTGGAACACATGAAGGATCACCAGGAGCACCCGGCCCTGTTCCTGGAGTGCATGGAGAGCCTGTTCGACGTGGCCCGCCACCACTTCGCCTTTGAAGAGCAGATGCTGGCCGAACTCGGCTATCCGGAGCTGGCCGGCCACCAGCAAGACCACCAGCTGTTGCTGCAAAAAGCCAGCCAGCTGATGACCGCCGCCAGGGCGGGCACCCTGGGCAACGACGAGTTGCTCAACTTCATCATTCAGGAGCTGGTCGTCGGCCACATGAGCCAGGCCGACCGGCGCTACTTCCCGCTGATGAAAGGACGCTGACCCAGCGCCCCAGCCACCTGAACGTGTGAAGCGAGAAGGGCCACCGAAGTGGCCCTTCTGTCATTGTGCGCCCGACTGGTCTGCCGCAATCGCGCCCCCAGGGCGCGACATCAGGCTGTAGTAGAGCAGCGGGATCACCACCAGGGTGAGCAGGGTGGAGACCAGGATCCCGAAAATCAGGCTGATGGCCAGCCCGTTGAAGATGGGATCATCGAGGATGAACAGGGCCCCGATCATCGCCGCCAGCGCCGTCAGCAGGATGGGTTTGGCCCGTACCTGCGCCGCTTCGATCACCGCCTGCTCGAACGCCATCCCGGCGCTGCGCTGCTGTTCGATAAAGTCCACCAGCAGGATGCTGTTGCGCACTATGATCCCGGCCAGCGCGATCATCCCGATCATCGAGGTGGCGGTAAACTGGGCCCCCAGCAGGGCGTGGCCCGGCATCACCCCGATAAGGGTGAGCGGAATGGGCGCCATGATGATGAGCGGCACCAGATAGGAGCGAAACTGGGCCACCACCAGCAGATAGATGAGGATCATCCCCACCCCGTAGGCTAGCCCCATGTCGCGGAAGGTCTCGTAGGTAATCTTCCACTCCCCGTCCCACAACAGCGCCACCTCTCCCAGCTTGTCGGGCTGCTGTACGTAATACTGGGGCAGCTCGATGTCGGCACCGGCGGCAAACATGCCGTAGAGCGGGCTGTCGGTATGGCCACCCATATCGGCCACCACCATCACCATGGGTTGCATGTTCTTGTGCATGATATAGCTGGGGGCCACCTCATCACGGCGACTCACCAGCTCGGAGACCCGCACCAGCTGGCCGCTCTGGCTGCGCACCTTGAGGGCCAGTACGCCCGCCAGATCCCGTTTGTCACCGGGAGCCAGTTCGATGCGGATCGGCACCGGATACTTGGCGCCATGCCCCTGCAGCCAGCTGGCATCCTGATAACCCACCCCGCCATTGAGGGTGTTCACCAGATCGTCGAGATCGACCCCGAGCAGGGCCGCCTTGCTGCGATCCACCACCAGCCGCCACTTGGGCTGCGGGTCGGTCAGATAGATGTCGACATCCACCAGATCCGCCGTGGCCACAAAGCGGGCCTGTACGGCGCGCGCGGCCGCTTCGCGGGTGGCCTGAGTCGGGCCATAGATTTCAGCGACGATGGGTGACCAGACCGGTGGGCCGGGCGGCACCTCAACAACTTTCAGGTTGCCACCCACCGCACTGGCAATGGCCTGCAGCGGTGCCCGCACCGACTGGGCAATCTGGTGACTACTGCGATCCCGTTCATGCTTGTCCACCAGATTGACCTGAATATCCCCCACGTTGGCACCGCTGCGAATGAAGTAGTGGCGCACCAGCCCGTTGAAGTTGATGGGGGCGGCGATGCCGGCGTAGATCTGGTAATCCTTCACCTCGGGCACCTTGGCAAGCTCCCGCCCGACCGCCAGCAGGGTGCGCTCGGTCTGTTCCAGCGTCGCCCCCTCCGGCATGTCGAGCACCAGCTGGAATTCCGACTTGTTGTCGAAGGGGAGCATTTTGAGCACTACCCACTGCACCATAGGCATGGCGGCGGCACCCGCTACCAGCAGCAGGATGGCCAGCCAGAGCTTGCTCCTGGCCCTCCTAGCGCCAGCGCCAATCAGAAAAGGGGTCATCAGCCGCTGGAAGAGGCCGGCCTTGGCCTCACCGTGGGTACCGTGCACCTCATCCTTGAGCAAATGGCTCGCCAGCCAGGGTGAGAAGATAAAGGCCACCAGCAGGGAGATCAGCATCCCCATGCTGGCATTGATGGGGATGGGGCTCATGTAGGGGCCCATCAGACCGCTGACAAAGGCCATCGGCAGCAGGGCCGCGATCACGGTCAGGGTCGCCAGTATGGTCGGCCCCCCCACCTCGTCCACCGCCCCCGGAATGAGATCCTTTAGCACCCCCTTGCCCAAACCGCGATGGCGGTGGATGTTCTCCACCACCACGATGGCGTCATCCACCAGAATGCCGATGGAGAAGATCAGCGCAAACAGCGACACCCGGTTGAGGGTAAAGCCCCAGGCCCAGCTGGCAAACAGGGTCAGCGCCAGGGTGATGACGATGGCCACACCCACCACCAGCGCCTCGCGCCAGCCCATGCTCACCAGCACCAGCAGCACCACCGCCGTGGTGGCAAAAATCAGCTTGCCGATGAGGGTATTGGATTTGGTCTCGGCGGTGACGCCGTAGTCACGGGTCACCGTCACCTCGACGCCGGCCGGGATGAGTCGATTCTTGAGGCTCTCGACCCGCGCTTCCACCCGCTTGGCCACCTCGACCGCGTTCTGGCCCGGCTGCTTGCCGATGGCCAGCGTCACCGCCGGATAGCTGCGATCCCCTTGCCCCATCCAGCTGCGCTGCACCGGGGTCTCCTCCCCGAGCGACACGCTAGCCACATCACCGAGGTAAACCGGCTTGCCGCCCTGCAACCCCACCACCAGCTCGCGGGCCTCCTGCTCACTTTGCAGGAACTGCCCCACCTGCACCTTAATCTCACTGTTGTCCTGCTCGATGGCCTGTGTCGTTCCTACCTGATTGGCGGCGGCAAGCCGCTGGTTCAGCTCGCTCCAGCTGATGCCATGGGCGCTGAGAGCAGCCGGATCCGGCATCACCCGTAGCACGGCACGCTGGCTTCCCAAGCTGTAGATATCGCGGGTGCCGGGCAGTCGTTTGAGCTCGGTCTCCAGCTCATGGGCAACCCGGGTCAGCTCGGCAGAGCCCAGTTGCTTGCTCCCCTCTTTGCTCCAATCTTTGCTCCATAAGGTCAGACTGACGATGGGGACATCGTCGATCCCCCGGGGTTTTACCAGTGGCTGACCGACCCCCAGTCCCTGCGGCAACCAGTCGCGATTGGAGTCGAGCTGGTTGTTGAGATCGACGATGGCCTGTTCGCGGCTCACCCCTACCTTGAACACCACCACCAGCAGAGCGCCATCGGGGCGAGAGAACGAGTAGAGGGTATCGACCCCCTTGATCTGGGAGACCACCTGCTCGGCAGGGGTGGTGACGAGAGACTCCACCTCTGCCGGGGTGGCGCCCGGAAAGGGGATATAGACATCGGCGAAGGTGACATCGATCTGCGGCTCCTCCTCCTTGGGGGTCACCAGCACTGCAAACAGGCCGAGCAACAGCCCCACCAGCGCCAGCAGCGGAGTGATGGCCGAGCCCTGAAACAGTGCCGCCAGCCGACCGGCAGGCCCCAGCCTCTCCTTGTTGCCGTTCAGCTCGTTACTCATGGGCCACCGCCTGCTGGCGTGCCCAGCCATCCGCCGCGACCTGATCGCCGCTCTGGACGCCCGCCAGGATGTCACACTGCGCCCCCTGACAGTGACCCACCCGCACCGGCGTCAGCGCCCAGCCATCCCCCTGTTTGAGGTAGAGACCGCTGAACTCCCCCTGCCTGAGCAGGGCCTGCTCCGGTACTTGCAGCAGCTGACGTTCGCCCTGTTTGAGCTGCACCTTGAGCCACATGCCGGGCAGCACCCCCGCGGTTTGCGGCGGCAAGTCGAGGCGCAACCTGAAGGCGTGGCTCTGGCTGTCGGCATAGTTGAAGCGGGTCAGTTTGAGGGGGGTAACGGTGTTGCCATCGGGCAGCAGTACCTGCACATCCGCTGGCTGACTGGCAAGGGCAAGCGCAGATTGGGGCAGATCTACCTCCACCCGCAGCGCATCAAGAGAGAAGCCGGAGAGCAGCGGCGTACCGGGAGCTACCGTCTCCCCCAGCTCCACCAGCCGCTTGGTCACCACTCCGGCGTAAGGAGCCAGAATGCGGGTATAGCCGTAGGCCTCGCGAGCCTGAGTGAGGGCCGCATCGGCGGCGTTCACCTCGGCGCGGGCGGCCCGGTCAGTCGCCTGGGCACTGTCGAGCTGGGCGCGGGTGATCACCCCTTTGGCGATCAGTGCCTGAAAGCGGGCGAGTTGGCGCTCGGCTTCCACCTGCTGGGCCTGTGCCCGGGCCAATCGCGCCTGGGCACCCGTGACGGCGGCAAACTGCTCCTTGCCGCTGATCTCCAGCAGGGGTTGCCCGGCCACCACCTGATCGTTCACATCCACCAGCATGCGGGAGACCCGGCCGCTGGTCTGGGCCGCCACCGTCCCCTGATGGATGGCAGTGACTGTGCCATCCAGGGTGAGCCAGTCGGTCACCTGACGAGGGGCAAGGGTCAGGGTTGCATCACCATTCACCTCGGCAGACGATGTTATCGGAGAGACAAGAGCGGAGACCACGACCAGCATGGTGGCCCCCAGCACGCGGATCTGTTCCATGATATTCCTCCTTCCCCGACACCAGGGGCAATCCGTTCAGGCCGAGCGGGGGTGGCAGCGCTTCTCCCGCACCTTCACCCAAACCCGATCAACAAGCAAAATCCCGGCCACCATGGCGGCGACAAACAACAGTACCATGGGCTGGCCGCTGGAAATGAGACTCAAGCCTGGCCCCGGGCAGATCCCCGCCAACCCCCAGCCAATGCCGAACAGGGCAGAGCCCCCGATGAGGCGGCGGTCCAGTTTGGGGGCCGGCACGCTGGCCATGGGTTCCCCCAGCAAACTGCGCTTGAGCGGTTTGACCAGCAGGAAGTAACCCGGCATGAACGCCAGCAGTGCCCCGCCCATCACGAACGCCAGGCTGGGATCCCAGTGACCCGCCAGGTCGAGAAACCCGATGACCCGGGCCGGATCTATCATGCCGGAGATGGCAAGACCCAGACCAAACAGCAGACCCGCAAGCAAACTTGTCAACAATGCCATGATGATCAACCTGTTATAAAACGTGGTGGGTGAGAAAGACGGTGATGAAGCCGGCCGCCATAAAGGTGAGAGTGGCGACGATGGAGCGCAGGGAGAGCCGCCCCATGCCGCAGATGCCGTGGCCGCTGGTGCAGCCATTGCCAAGGCGGGTGCCGATGCCGACCAGCAGCCCGGCCAGCAGCACCAGTGGCCAACCTGGCAGGGTGCTGAATGCGGGCATGCTGGCCCACCCCAGGCTCAGCGCCAGCCAGGCCCCCGCCCCCAGTCCCAGCAAGAAGAGCAGTCGCCAGGGTGCCCTGTGTTGCAGCGCACCGGCCAGAATGCCGCTGATCCCGGCCACCCGGCCGTTGAACAGCATCAGAATGAGGGCCGCGAGCCCCACCAGCATGCCGCCGCCCAGAGAGAGCAGCCATTGGCTTTCCATCATCGAGATTCCTTATTTTCTGAGTGACAAAAATGGGTTTGCAGCGCCGCCAGCACATCGACGGCCGCCTCGCTCACCAGCGAGTAGTAGATCTGCTGGGAGACCTTGCGCGAGCGGATAAGGCCCTGGCGCTTCAATACCGACAGTTGCTGGGAGAAGGCCGACTGGCCGAGCTGACTGTGAGCCAGCAATTCCCCAACCCCCTTTTCCCCCTCCACCAGCTGGCAGAGCACCAGCAGCCGCTCAGGATGAGCCAGCGCCTTGAGCAGGGAGGCGGCGGCTGTCGCGTGTCTGTTCATCTCGTCGAATTGGCTCATGGCAGTAAATTAGCAATTGCTGATATTTGGTTCTATTGTATAAAGTGACACTAAATTAGCAATACCTAAATTAACTAGGAGAAGGTCATGACGGTAGATAACGGAGTCAGAGTCGTCGCGGGCTGCATGTTGCTGCTCTCGCTGCTGCTCACCACCTGGGTACACCCGGGGTTTGTCTGGCTGAGCGTCTTTGTCGGGGTCAACCTGATCCAGAGCGCCTTCACCGGTTTCTGTCCGGCCGCGATGCTCCTCAAGCGGCTGGGGATGAAATAGCGTGACGAGTGACGATGGGGGAGAGCAGAAGGTGGAACGAGGGCGGTGAGGGTGCTCACCGCCCTTTCATCGTCCTGGCGGTAGCCAGCCGGCCCCGATTATTGACAAACTTGTATCTAAATGTTGCTGAAAGGGTGATGAGGCTTTACCTCACCGCTCTGGATGAGTACCATCAGGCCGTCAATCAACAGCGGAGACCATCAGTGGGCAACTCATCAAGTGACAGTTGTAGACCGACCCTCGTCGTCGGTACCCGGGTCGCGAGCTAGCCGCAGGTCTTCCTCTGCCGCATGCTCGCAGCCCTGCGAGAAGCGGAAATCCACTCCCCTCTTCTCTTTTTTACACTTGACGTCAGGTGACCTGGCTTTGCCATGACACCTTGCCTGCATAGTTTCTGCTTCCCACAAGGAGGCTGCTATGCGTTTTATTTCAACTCTGTCCGTATCCAACCGGACTCACCCCCTGCTGAGCAGGCTGGGCCGCGGCTTGCTGCCGCTCTGGCTGCGTGGTAAACCGCGCCAGCACCACTACCGGCTGCAGATCCGTTGCGAGGATCGGGCCGACATGGAGCAGGTGCTGGATCTGGTGAACCACACCCTGCAACCGGCGGGCCTGCAACCCCTGCAGTCCCTGCGACCCGGTCGCAGCGGCGGGCGGGAGCTGGTGCTCAACCTGCACTGCACCCCGCCCCAGCGTCGCTATCTGGTGCAGTTCGTGCATCAGGTGGGGGTCCATCACCCGGTTCGCTGGGAGCTGCATCCCCGCCGCGACCCCGAACTCGTGCTCAATTGATCGTGCACGACTGATATCCGGGGCCAGCCATGCTGGCCCCTTTCAATCCGTTTCACCGCCCTGCCCGCCATCCTGGATGGACGGGCCGGGCGCCTCGTGCGTGTTTCTCGTCAATTCATGGCCTGCACGCACGGGGCCGTTGGCGGGGGTACCGTCCCCTCGCCCGCCTTCAGAAAGGCCATCTGCAACAGAAGGAGTACGCCATGAGAATGTGGCAGCAATTCGACATGATCTCTCTGCTCGACACCCTGGCCAGCCTGCTGCTGGCCTTCGTGCTGGGCAGCCTGGTGGGGCTGGAGCGCCAGTATCGCCAGCGCACCGCGGGCCTGCGCACCAACGTGCTGGTGGCGGTGGGCGCGGCCCTGTTCGTCAACCTGGCCCAGCGCATCTATGACCTGCACGGCGGC